>NZ_CP045403.1:37500-664000 GCF_009363695.1 Bacillus sp. THAF10
TCGAGCAGGGACGAAAGTCGGGCTTAGTGATCCGGTGGTTCCGCATGGAAGGGCCATCGCTCAACGGATAAAAGCTACCCCGGGGATAACAGGCTTATCTCCCCCAAGAGTCCACATCGACGGGGAGGTTTGGCACCTCGATGTCGGCTCATCGCATCCTGGGGCTGTAGTCGGTCCCAAGGGTTGGGCTGTTCGCCCATTAAAGCGGTACGCGAGCTGGGTTCAGAACGTCGTGAGACAGTTCGGTCCCTATCCGTCGTGGGCGCAGGAAATTTGAGAGGAGCTGTCCTTAGTACGAGAGGACCGGGATGGACGCACCGCTGGTGTACCAGTTGTCTTGCCAAAGGCATAGCTGGGTAGCTACGTGCGGACGGGATAAGTGCTGAAAGCATCTAAGCATGAAGCCCCCCTCAAGATGAGATTTCCTTTTACTTCGGTAAGTAAGATCCCTGAAAGATGATCAGGTAGATAGGTTCGAGGTGGAAGCGTGGCGACACGTGCAGCTGACGAATACTAATCGATCGAGGACTTAACCCAATATGATTTACATGATGACACGATAGAATTCTTGATATGAACACATTATCTAGTTTTGAAGGAATAAACCTTCAACTGAATATGTCTGGTGGCGATAGCGAAGAGGTCACACCCGTTCCCATACCGAACACGGAAGTTAAGCTCTTCAGCGCCGATGGTAGTTGGGGGCTGTCCCCCTGTGAGAGTAGGACGTTGCCAGGCAAATGAGAAGAACCAGTGCTTATGTGAATAGGCGCTGGTTTTTTTGTGTTTTTCAAAAGAAAAATTTGCTTATTTTTGATGAAGAGACGGGTTTTGGGGTGATTATTTTGGTTTGATGGCCAAGATTGATGTGCTGGTGAGACGTAGCGATGTAAAAACACCTGTAATATAGGCATTTATTACAAAAAAAGGTAATCAAAATGATTTTCTTCAAAAGTTCGTGCCAAAACCAGGCAAGTTGATGCCGAAAGGGTCCGAGTTCGTGCCAAAATTGGTCGAGTTCATGCCAAAAAGCCCCGAGTTGATGCCGATCCTATTTTAGTCACAAATTTTCTCGATCGGACAACCGAAAAACGAAATGAGCTGATAAAAATAGGTGGAGCAGAGGTGGTGGACGACACAAAAATGAGTAGCACTCGTAAAAATAGGTCGAGCAAAGGTGGTGGACGACACAAAAATGAGTAGCACTCGTAAAAATAGGTGGAGCAGAGGTGGTGGACGACGTAAAAATGAGTAGCAGTCAAAAAAATAGGTCGAGCAGCTAGTCTGGACGACACAAAAAAGCATTCGCCCCGTAAAAATAGGTCAAGCAACCAAAACAGCACCGATCCACTCGTATCCACGCCGCCATCCCAGCCGCCCATCCTATGCTCCTAGTCCGTCCCAGCCACCCTTCAAACTGCATACCGGTATAACATAGAGTTCAAAACCCCACAGCAAATAGGATTTTTATTATAAAATTAGGTAATCAAAAAGCTTTTTTTCAAAAGTTCGTGCCAAAACCAAGCAAGTTGATGCCGAAAGGGTGCGAGTTCATGCCAAAATCCTGCCAAAAACCCCCAAGTTGATGCCGAAGCAATTTTTGGGTCAGCCATCCTCACCATTTTTTTCATTTCAAGACAGACACAGACTAGTTGACGTAACATACACTAGATGTAGAAGATTACTAGGCTGTTATTTTGCTAATTTGGTATACAAATTGTTGTTTTGGTTAGAATAATGGATGGAGGTGGGGAGAGATATGGAGTCAACCATTCATTCATCTGAGGGGAAAATGTGTATTGTGTGCGAAGAGGAGAAAAAACGTGGCATACATCTTTATACCGAGTTTATTTGTACCGAATGTGAAACAGCAATGCTGCAAACTGATGTGAAGGATCCGCTGTATAAGTTTTATTTGCAGCAATTAAAGAAGATTACCATACCGAAAATATATTCCTAATCCAGAAATAAGCTTCACGAAAAGTCCTTTACAAGGGCTTTTATTTTTTTGAAGCAAAGGTTTTGGAATGATGTTCACTTGTTCCTGCGCAATCTTCACATACCCATAAAAGTATTACCCGTCCTCGACTATAAGTAAGGGAGTATATCCGTTATAATAGAAGGAAGGCGAATTCTTAAGATAGAGGATGTGCGATTGGTGAATCAAAAAAAAGCCCCATTGTTTGAAGGGCTCAAGAAGCATTGGGAGGCAAATCCGGTTTCTGGGCATGTGCCAGGTCATAAGTATGGACAGGTTTTTCCGGAGATTGGTTACTCATATTTTCAAGAAATTTTAAAGCTGGATGCGACGGAGATTTCTGGTCTAGATGATTTACATGATCCAGAAGGTATGATTGATGAGGCGCAAAGGTTAGCAGCGAATTATTACGGTGCGGAGGCTACATTTTTTCTTGTGAATGGCTCCACTGTTGGAAATCTTGCGATGATTCTAGCTGCTTGTCAAAGGGGAAGTAAGGTACTAGTGCAGCGCAATTGCCATAAATCTATTTTACATGGAGTGGAGCTTGCCGGGGCAGATCCTATTTTCTTATCATGTGAGACAGATAGCGAGGTAGGAGTAGCCACTCATTTTTCGCTGAAAGAACTGAGAGAAGCTTTAGACTCGGTTTCCGGCATTGAAGCAGTGGTGTTAACCAATCCTAATTATTATGGACATTCTTATGAAATGAAAGAAATAATTGATTTGGTTCATCGTTATAACGTACCTGTGTTGGTGGATGAAGCGCATGGGGCACATTTTACGGTGGGTGAGGGTTTTCCTAATTCTGCGTTAGATTGTGGTGCAGATGTGGTTGTTCATTCTGCTCATAAAACGCTGCCCGCGATGACGATGGGCTCTTATTTACATATTAATGGAGAGCGAGTAAAGAAAGAAAAGCTAGCTTATTATTTGAAGATGCTGCAATCGAGTAGTCCATCTTACCCTATCATGGCTTCCTTAGATTTAGCACGGTATTATCTTGCTTCCTTCGATAAACAAGCGATCCAGGAATTGCTTCATGATATGGAGGATCTTCAATTACAGATAGGAAAAATGCCAGAAATACGAGTAGTAGTTCCAAAGAATAAGCTGTTGCAGAAGGATCCGTTAAAACTAGTGTTACGTTCTACGCAAGGAATAAGTGGATTCTCGTTACAAAAGCTTCTGGAGAAAGAAGGAATATTTGTAGAATTGGCAGACGCCAAAAATGTTTTGCTCGTCCTGCCTTTGGCAATAAATGATAGGAAACAGGAATTGCTCGAAAAATTAACGAGAGCCGTTTTACATCAGCATGAAAAGACCCCTGAAGTGGAAATAGTGAAGTTGCCTACACCACCAAACGGGTTAGGTCAATTGGCGATTCCATTGGGGGAGCAGGAGAACTATAAGGCTGTAAAATGTCACCTAGAGGAAGCAGTGGGTAAAGTTGCGGCAGAGAGCATTATTCCATATCCACCAGGGATACCGGTTGTGTTAAAGGGAGAACGGGTGACAGCGAGTATAGTGGAGTACTTAAAGCAACTTGTGGAGCTTGGTGCTAGGTTTCAAGGAAATGAACAATTATATAAAGGATATATGAATATATATAAGGAAAAGGAGTAAGAAGTAGTGAAGGGATTATTTATTACATTTGAGGGTCCAGAGGGAGCAGGGAAAACCTCTGTTATTCAGAAGCTAGCAGAAGAGCTTCAGGAAATAGGGTATCCTGTGCTGTTAACTCGCGAGCCAGGTGGTATTGCGATTGCAGAACAAATTAGAAACGTAATATTAGATTGCGATAATACCGAGATGGATGCAAGAACAGAAGCTTTGTTGTATGCGGCAGCACGCCGTCAGCATTTAGTGGAACGGGTAATGCCTGCACTAAGGGAAAACAAAGTGGTTTTATGTGATCGGTTTATTGATAGTTCCTTAGCGTATCAGGGTTTTGCGCGTGGAATAGGGGTGGAGGATGTGCTTAGCATTAATGAATTTGCTACAGAAAAGATGCTTCCTTCCTTAACTGTTTACTTTGATATTGAGCCAGAGGCAGGACTTGCGCGAATTGCAGCGAATAATAAACGTGAAATAAACCGTTTAGATCAAGAAAAACTCGACTTTCATTACAAGGTGAAAGAAGGGTATGATTTAGTAAAAGAAAAATATCGAAATAGATTTGTGGACGTGGATGCCGCGCAAGACTTTCATTCGGTTTATGAACAAACAAAGAACATCCTCATTTCCTATCTTACGGAAAACGGGTATTAATAATGAAGTTCTACTTAATTAATGGTAAAATAAAGGAGGCGCTATAAGATGAAAATGATCATGGCTGTGATTCAAGATAAAGATAGTAACCGCTTGATGAATGCTCTAGTTGAAAATAATTTCCGGGCGACAAAGCTTGCAAGTACAGGTGGATTTTTGAAATCTGGAAATACAACGTTTATGATTGGGACGGAAGATGTTCGTGTTCAAAAGGCGTTGGATATTATTAAGGACAATTGTCAGCATCGTCAACAGCTAGTCGCTCCTGTCTCCCCTATGGGTGGAAACGCAGATTCCTACGTTCCGTATCCAGTTGAGGTGGAAGTAGGCGGCGCAACGGTGTTTGTCCTACCAATTGAGCAATTCCATCAGTTTTAAACTCAAGAGTGGTATGCACTTTTAAAGTCACAGGTGCATGGAGCTTTCGCTGCTACAAACATTTGATTGATACACATATGTTGTTTAATACATTAGCGGCTGAAAGGCTGCTTTTTTACGATACTTTTATTCCCCTAGAAAATTCTTAGTACTTTGGGAAAGGGAACAACACGATGAAAATATCCACGGATTACCGTACAAATTTAGATAAAGGGAGAACAGACCAAAAGGCAGGTTCTTCTTCCCATTTACCCTTTGGTGAGGTTATGCAAAAGCATGCAAATAAGTTGCATCATCAACAGCTGCATAGCTTGTTGGCCAATATCGATGTTGCTGGAAATAGATTAAGTAATTCCCGCTCTTTACAGGACTTGGCCAAATACAAAACACTCATAAAACGCTTTATGGAGGAATCCGTGGAATTTGGGATGAACTTAAACCAATCCCACCATTGGACAGAGGATGGCCAATCACGGCAGCTACATCTAGTGAAGCGAGTGGATGAAGAACTAATTCGGCTTACCGAATCAGTGATGAATCAAGAGGAATCGAGAATAAACATATTAAGCAGTATTGGTGAGATTAAAGGTTTACTCATCAATCTCTATATGTAAGGTAGTGAGTGAAAAATGGTGTTGAAAAATTGGAACGACCTAGAAAGTCAGCCTACAGTGGCAAGAATAGTGATGAATAGTTTAGAACGCGATCGAATTGCTCATGCCTATTTGCTGGACGGAATGAAAGGAACTGGCAAGAAAGAGGTAAGTTATCTTTTTGCAAAAAGCCTGTTGTGTAAAAATAGGCAAGGCGTTCATCCGTGTCAGGAATGCACCAATTGTAAGCGGATTGATTCACGAAATCATCCAGACGTTCATGTGGTCGAGCCGGATGGTAATTCAATAAAGAAGCAGCAGATTCAATTTTTGCAAGAGGAGTTTACGAAAACAGGCCTGGAGTCAAAGCGTAAGGTATATATTCTGGAGCATGCGGATAAGATGACTACGAATGCTGCCAACAGCTTGCTGAAGTTTTTAGAGGAGCCAAATCAGGAAACATTTGCCTTTTTGCTAACGGAAAATGTGAATCAAATGTTAAACACCATTATTTCTAGATGTCAGCCTTTATCGTTCCGTGCTTTAACGTCTGATGGCTTGGTAGACAAGCTAGTTGAGGAAGGAATTTCGCTTCCATTAGCAAAGTCAGCAGCCGCATTAACGAACAGTCTTGAGGAAGCAGTAGAATTATGTCGAGATGATTGGTTTGCAGAAGCAAGAAGCTTAGTGATAAAATTGTATGAAGCGATCTTTCATCGCCCACAAGCATCCTTATTGTTTGTTCAAGAAAAGTGGATGCCACATTTTTCAGAGAGAAAGCAATTAGAGATAGGTTTAGATTTAATGCTCTATATTTATAAAGATATGCTATATGCTCAGTTAGCGAAAGAGGAGCAATTGGTGTTTGTCGACTGTAAGGAATTAGTCCAGAAGTTGGCTCTCCAGACGACCCAGCATCGTGTTACCGAGCATTTATCCTATATATTGCAAAGTAAGTCTCGGCTAGCATCCAATGTGAACCCGCACCTTCTCATGGAACATTTAGCGTTAAACTTGCAGGAGGGATATTAGTTGTATGAAGTAGTTGGAGTACGATTTAAAAAGGCAGGTAAAATATATTATTTTGACCCAAATGGGCTTGATATACATGATAATGAATTTGTCATTGTCGAAACGGTAAGAGGCGTTGAATTTGGAAAAGCTGTACTTGGTAAGAAAAAAGTGGAGGAGAACGATGTGGTTCTTCCGCTGAAAAAGGTGCTACGTAAAGCGGACCAAAAGGATCGTCTGATTGTCGATGAAAATAAAAAGGCAGCATCTGAGGCGTTTGATGTCTGTTTTTCCAAAGTAAATGATCATGGGCTTGATATGAAGCTTGTTGATGTGGAATATACATTTGACCGCAATAAAATTATCTTTTACTTTACAGCAGACGGACGAGTGGATTTTAGAGAGCTTGTTAAGGATTTAGCATCCATTTTTCGTACAAGAATTGAGCTTAGACAAATTGGTGTGCGGGATGAGGCCAAGCTTCTTGGTGGAATTGGACCGTGTGGCAGGATGCTGTGCTGTTCTACCTTTCTTGGAGATTTTGAACCAGTATCGATTAAAATGGCAAAAGATCAGAACTTGTCATTGAATCCTTCCAAAATTTCCGGCTTATGTGGCAGACTTATGTGTTGCCTAAAGTATGAGAATGACGAATATGAGTCAGCTAAAGAACAATTACCTGATTTGGATGAGGTAGTTAAAACTCCAAGTGGAATGGGACGAGTAGTTGGACTTAATATTCTTGAACGTGTATTACAGGTGGAGCTATCTGGCAAGGAACGGGTAGTGGAATATTCACTTGATGAACTGATGCAAGAAGGAACCCTTTCAACGCAAGCCACAGATTAAGAGGTGGAAAACTTGGACAAGAAGGAAATTTTCGATTCTGTCAGCAACATGGAAGAACAGATAGGAAGTCTATATAAGCAGCTCGGAGAATTAAAGGAGCATTTAGCTCTTATAATAGAAGAAAACAATAGCGTGCTCGTGGAAAATAGCCATTTAAGAAAACGCTTAGAACAGATGACAGCAACGGAAGAGCACCTCTCCCCTAAGGGAAAAAAGCAAAAGAAAAAAGAGCAGGAAACAAACAAGCAAACCGATATTGGTGAGGGCTATGATAATCTGGCAAGATTATATCAAGAAGGCTTTCATATTTGTAATCTTAATTTCGGCAGTCCTAGAAAAGAAGGAGATTGCATGTTTTGCTTATCTTTCCTTAATAAAAAATGAGCCGCTTCTCACACCAGAGCAGCGGCTTTATTTTATGCACGATAAGGTATACTAACGAAAGAACATGATTGGAAAGGATTTTGGAAATGGTTAGATTATTGGATGACGAGCGGTTGGATTATTTATTGGCAGAGAATCTCCGAATTATTCAAAGTCCCTCTGTCTTTTCCTTCTCTCTAGATGCCGTGCTTCTTGCTCAATTTGCCTATGTACCAATACAACAAGGCAACATTATCGATTTATGTACAGGAAATGGCATCATCCCTCTATTGCTAAGCAAGCGATCAAAAGCAACCATTACGGGGGTAGAAATTCAGGAGCGGCTTGCAAATATGGCAGAGCGTAGTTTTCAGTACAATGAATTAGAGCATCGTCTGAAGGTACTACCGATGGATTTAAAAGAACTACCTGCTATGCTTGGTAATAAAAAGGTAGATGTGGTCACCTGTAATCCTCCTTATTTTCCGGTTGCAGAAAAAGGGGAGAAAATAAATGCCAATACCCATTTTGCTATTGCCAGACACGAAATTGCTTGTACGTTAGAGGATGTGGTGCAGGTGAGCAGCAAAATCGTAAAGCAAGGGGGAAAAGTAGCCTTTGTGCATCGACCAGGAAGGCTTCTTGATATTGTAACTTTAATGAGAAAATATAGTATCGAACCTAAGAGACTGCAGTTCGTTCATGCAAAGCTAGGTAAGCCAGCAAACACCATATTAATAGAAGGAATTAAACAAGGAAATGCGGATTTAACTATATTGCCGCCATTGCTTGTATATGATGAGGAAGGCAACTATACTGCTGAAGTGAAGAAGCTCCTTTTTGGGGACCAACCAGAAAGGCAAGAAAGAGAGGGATAACAATGGAATTATGGCAGCAGAATAGTTTTTCAGACAGCTATACGAAAGGAAGACTCTATCTTGTCCCTACTCCCATTGGTAATTTGGAGGATATTACGTATCGTTCCTTAAGAATATTAAAGGAAGTTGATTTTATTGCTGCAGAGGACACAAGACAAACAAAGAAGCTATGTAATTATTTTGAAATAACAACTCCGCTTCTAAGCTACCATGAGCACAATAAAGAAAAGAGTGGCAGAAAGCTAATAGAACTGCTTGTAGAAGGAAAAGATGTGGCGCTGGTGAGCGATGCTGGCATGCCTTCTATTTCCGATCCAGGCTATGAAATCGTAACAGAAGCTTTAGCGCAAAAGCTTTTTGTTGTCCCTCTCCCTGGTGCGAACGCTGCTTTAACTGCCTTAATTGCGTCAGGATTAGTGTCGCAGCCGTTCTATTTTTATGGTTTTTTGGATCGTCAGAAAAAAGACAAGAAAAAGGAATTAGAAACCTTAAAAAAGCTCGAGGCAACCTTTATTCTATATGAGTCTCCTCATCGCTTGAAGGACACGTTAAAGCTGATGCTAGAAATCATCGGTGATCGCTCGATTGTTGTGAGCAGGGAGCTGACAAAAAAGTTCGAAGAGTTTACGCGTGGAAAAATCTCTGAGGTGTTAGCTCTTTATGAAGAGCAGGGAGTGAAGGGTGAATGCTGCCTTATAATAGAAGGAAACAAGGAAACGACTTCCGATGAGGATGCCACTTGGTGGGAAAATCTTTCACTAGAAGCCCATGTCCACCACTATGAAGAATCAAAGGGTGTCTCATCAAAGGAAGCGATAAAAATGGTGGCAAAGGATCGAGGAATTTCTAAACGAGAAGTATACCAAGCTTATCATGTGAACGAATAAAAAATCTCTATTCGTAACCTTTGTTGCTACTGTGGATATCGTAATCAACGTTGCAGTCGTGCTCTTTTCGTGGAAGTAGCTTTAAACATGTGGAAATTTATCTTTGGATAGAGATTGGAAAAAGTCTTAAAGCCGACTTATTCTTAGGTTTTAACAACAATCTTTTAGAAAAGAACATAAAAAAAGGTTGCCGAGGCAACCTTTTTTTACATGGTCATTATTTTGTTTGAAGATTGTTTTGGATTTCTTGGATAATCTTTTCTGCACCTTCACGGCTAAGAATGATTTTTCCTTCTGCAAGAGAAAGGTTGCTGTCAGATACTTCACCAGTAACTTGGCAAGTCATGTTTGGCTTGTATTTTTTCAAGATGATTTTTTCGTCATCTACATAAATTTCTAAAGCATCCTTCTCAGCGATGCCTAATGTTCTTCTAAGCTCGATAGGAATAACCACACGACCTAGTTCATCAACTTTACGTACAATACCAGTAGATTTCATAAAAAAATTCTCCTCTCTAAAGATAAAATAGCTTGTTTCTATAAATCTATCATTTTCGTCATTATTCGACAAATCTAACGTGATTTAATCATAACAATTTTTACAAAATTCGTCAACATTTTTGTTTGAAAATATTTGTATTTATTAAAAAAAATGTATCTTTTATACGTAGAAATAGCTATGTAATAAGGGTTTACCTGAATAGACATTTGGTTAACATTTACAGATAGTGACTAATTTTCAATAAAGTGTCAACCTATTATTCTTGTTTATTCGACATAATTCGACTTTTGTCATTCGACAATTTTCTTCTTTTTTGTCGAATAGGGGAAAGGGGAGCGAAACGTTAGAAATCCTCTCAAATGATTTGCAAAAAGTTTTTGCTCAATCCTTAACAATACCGCATAAAACCATGTATAATAATAAATACAAATAGGTTATGATGTTGTTATATACTTATGAACTTGAAAACGCTCATCGCTCTCGTCCATTGGGCGGGAGTTTTCTACTTTTATATGTTTCGACTTTAGGGAGGTAATTTTTGATGGTAGCCGATAAAAAAACTTTTTATATTACGACGCCTATCTATTATCCTAGTGGTAATTTACATATTGGTCATGCCTATACGACAGTTGCGGGAGACGCAATGGCTCGTTATAAGCGACTAAAGGGCTATGATGTTATGTATTTAACAGGTACAGATGAACATGGCCAAAAAATCCAACGTAAAGCAGAGGAAAAAGGCATCACACCACAGCAATATGTGGATGAAATAGTGTCAGGCATTAAGGATCTTTGGCAAAAACTAGATATCTCATATGATGATTTTATTCGTACAACCGAGAGTCGCCACAAAGAGGTAGTCGAAAAGATTTTCAAGCAGCTACTAGATCAAGGCGATATTTACCTTGATGAATATGAAGGCTGGTATTCTGTTCCAGATGAAACTTATTATCGTGAACATCAGCTTGTCGATCCAATTATGGAAAACGGAAAAGTCGTTGGAGGGAAAAGTCCTGACAGCGGGCATCCGGTAGAGCTTGTGAGAGAGCAGTCCTATTTCTTTAGAATGGGCAAATACGTAGACAGATTGCTACAGTATTACGAAGAAAATCCTGAGTTCATTCAGCCGGAGTCCCGGAAGAATGAAATGGTGAATAACTTTATTAAGCCTGGACTTGAGGACTTGGCCGTTTCTCGTACTTCTTTTGACTGGGGAGTAAAAGTTCCTGGTGATCCAAAGCATGTTATCTATGTATGGATTGATGCGTTGTCCAATTATATTACCGCTCTTGGCTATGGTACCGACAACGATCAGAAATATTTAAAATATTGGCCTGCAGATGTGCATCTTGTAGGAAAGGAAATTGTCCGTTTCCATACTATTTATTGGCCAATTATGCTGATGGCTCTTGACCTTCCGTTACCGAAAAAGGTGTTTGCCCATGGCTGGTTATTAATGAAGGATGGAAAGATGTCTAAATCAAAGGGGAATGTCGTAGACCCTGTCACGTTGATTGACCGTTACGGCTTAGATGCACTTCGTTACTATTTATTAAGAGAGGTTCCATTTGGAGCCGATGGAGTGTTCACGCCTGAAGGCTTTGTGGAGCGTGTGAATTATGATCTCGCTAATGATCTTGGGAACTTGTTGAATCGCACGGTGGCAATGATAGATAAGTACTTTGATGGGGAAATTCCTATTTATAATGGGAATGTTACGGAATTTGATGAAACTCTAAGCAAACTCGCAACAAATATTGTTCAGCAGTATGAAGAAGCGATGGAAAATATGGAATTCTCCGTTGCGTTATCCTCCATCTGGCAGCTTGTGAGCCGAACAAACAAATACATTGATGAAACACAGCCTTGGGTTTTAGCTAAAAATGAAGAAACGAAAGATCAGCTTGCATCTGTAATGGGTCATTTAGCAGAATCTCTTCGTTTTATCGGTATCCTACTAAAGCCATTCCTAACAAGAACACCTGGGAAAATTTTTGCCCAGCTTGGAGTAGCGGATGCGCAAACAGAATGGGATAGTCTCGCGCAGTTCGGTCAAATTCCAGCGGGTACAAAAACAACGAAGGCAGAGCCAATCTTCCCTAGACTAGATGTAAAAGAGGAAGTGGAGCATATTAAATCAGTTATGCAGCCACCTGTTGTTGAAAAAGAGCAAGAAGAAAAGCCAGTAGAAGCGGCACCTGAATCGGAAGAAATTACAATTGATGATTTTATGAAGGTAGACTTACGAGTAGCCCAAGTAACGCATTGTGAGCCTGTAAAAAAAGCTGATAAATTATTAAAGCTTCAATTGGATCTTGGCTATGAAACACGCCAAGTTGTTTCAGGAATTGCAAAATTCTATACTCCTGAAGAATTAGTAGGCAAGCGGGTCATTTGTGTAACAAACTTAAAGCCAGTAAAACTTCGCGGTGAGCTGTCACAAGGGATGATTTTGGCAGGTCAAAAGGATGGAGTGCTCTCCTTAGCATCTGTTGATGAGTCTCTACCACTTGGTGCAAAAGTGAAATAAAAAGGTTTCTTTGAAAAATATTTTTATTAAAAAAGAGGTGTTCCACGTGTAACAACGGGTTGCATCTCTTCTTTTCTTTTTAAGAATATTATTTGTAGATATTATATTAAGAAAACAAAAAAACGGGAGTGTTTTCATTGTTATTCGATACACATGTACATTTAAATGCAGATCAGTATAGCGAAGATTTAGAGGAAGTCATCAATAGAGCAAAAGAGGAAAAAGTGGAAAACATGGTGGTCGTGGGCTTTGATAAAAAGACCATTAACAAGGCAATGGAGCTAGTGGAGGCCTATGATTTTCTTTATGCCGCTATCGGCTGGCACCCAGTAGACGCAATTGATATGACAGAGGAAGACCTGGCGTGGATCGAGGAGCTAACTCATCATGAAAAAGTAGTAGCCATTGGAGAAATGGGGCTTGATTATCATTGGGACAAGTCACCAAAGGATGTGCAAAAAGAGGTATTTCGTAAGCAAATTGCCCTTGCGAAAAAAGTGAAGCTGCCAATCATCATTCATAACAGAGATGCAACAGCTGATGTGGTCCAAATACTTCGGGAGGAAAACGCACAAGAAGTAGGAGGAATCATGCATTGCTTTACAGGTAGCCTGGAGGTTGCGAAGGAATGTATGGAGATGAATTTTTATATTTCCTTTGGTGGTCCTGTTACGTTCAAAAATGCCAAAAAGCCAAAAGAAGTCGTCAAGGAGATCCCGCTTGATAAATTGTTAATTGAAACAGACTGTCCGTACTTAACACCACATCCGTACAGGGGAAAAAGGAACGAACCAAGCTATGTGCGGTTGGTGGCAAATGAAATTGCTGAGCTGAGAGAGATGTCAGTAGAGGAAGTAGCAGAAAAAACAACAGCAAATGCTAAAAAATTGTTCGGCATAAACTGACAAAGAAACATGTCAAAATAAGCGGATACTTGTCCAAAATCGGGCAAAAACAAAAGAGTTCTACCAATCTCCTTCTCTACATAGGATAATCGTGTCGATAGTTTTCACTTTTCTTTTGTGAGAATTTTCTGCATAATAGACATTACCGTCGAACTGATGGAAAGGGTTGACAAGTTACATAACTGTCTATATAATCCATTCGAGGAGAAGGAGGCGTTTTTTTGCATGTTAAATAGCATGAAAAAACTGTTTTCTGGTTCGTTAAGCAGGACGAAGCTGGGAATGATAATTACTAGTTTCATAGTCTTGTCAACGATACTTGGCTTGAGTGTCTTTGAGGGCACAAAGGCTGCTGTAACTGTGAATGCCAACGGTGAGGAAGTCACGTTGCGCACGCACGCGAAAACTGTAGCAGATATTTTGAAAGAGCTGGATATATCTGTTCACCCGCAAGATCAGTTAGAACCTTCAAAAGATACGGCCGTCACAAATTCCATGAATATTACGTGGATGCAAGCAAAAGAAGTGACGATTGTCATGGATGAGAAGGAACAGAAAGTTTTCACCACGGCAGAGACAGTAAAACAATTACTTACCGAGCAAGATATAGATGTAAAAGAGCATGATCAATTAAATCATAGCTTGAACACCGCCATTGAAAATGATTTGGTGATACAAATCAATAAAGCATTTGAAGTCACCTTGAATGACGGTGGTGAAAAGAAGCAAGTATGGTCCACTTCGACTACGGTCGCTGACTTTTTAGAACAGCACGATATCGCAGTAAATAAACTTGATCGAGTAGAGCCTAGTCTAGAAGAATTAGTAGCAAAAGATTCTGTAGTGAAAATAACTAGAGTTGAAAAGGTCACCGATGTAGTGGAAGAGCCTATTGATTTCGCTGTCGTTACGAGAAATGATAGCAACCTGGATAAAGGGAAAGAGAAAGTTGTTCAGGAAGGAAAAGCTGGGACAGTTGCAAACCATTATGAAGTAATTCTTGAGAATGGCAAAGAAGTGTCCCGTGAGTTAGTGAAAACAGAAACAGTAAAAGAATCACTTGATCGCGTTGTTGCTGTAGGTACAAAGTCCCCTCCACCACCAAAGCCTCAACAGGTGGTGTCAAGAAGCACAGCGTCAAGCTCCAAGGAATTCTATGTGACGGCAACTGCCTATACGGCATATTGCAATGGGTGCAGTGGCGTAACGACGACAGGGATAAACCTGAGAACCAATCCTGATGTTAAAGTGATCGCTGTCGATCCATCAGTCATCCCACTAGGAACGAAGGTGTATGTAGAGGGCTATGGCTACGCTGTTGCAGGGGATACAGGTGGCGCTATTAAAGGACATAAAATTGATGTGTTCTTTGCTGACAAAGACTCTGCATATCGTTGGGGCAGGAAAAAAGTAAAAATCAAAGTGTTAGATTAATTCAAACTCAGCAGGGGTTTTCATGCCTCTGCTTTTTTGTGTTATCTGATTTCGCATGCTTAGATTGTGGAGTGATTTTGCTTCCTTCATAAAATTATTTATACTTAAGAGTAGAAAAAGTCCTAAACCTGACTTTTTCCTAGTTATCACAACAAACTATTAGAAAAGAACTTTTTCGTTTTAGGATAAAATAATACGTGATGGTCAAACCAGGGAAAATACAGTAGAATACATACTGCTAAAGGAGAAAGAAACGTCCTGTGGGCTATTCATAACATTAGACGTTTGTAACAGTATAAAAGTTTCACCTTTTTGGAGGAAAAAATGAAAATAAAAGAAATAATTGTGGTGGAAGGAAAAGATGATACGGTAGCGATTAAACGGGCGGTTGACGCTGATACCATCGAAACAGGCGGTTCTGCCATCAATGATGAAATACTAAACAGAATAAAGCACGCCCAATCGACCAGGGGTGTGATTGTTTTTACTGATCCAGATTTTCCAGGTGATAAAATACGGCAAACGATTACCCAGGCCGTTCCTGGTTGTAAGCATGCCTTTTTGCCTAAACATAAAGCACGTCCAAAACATGGCAAAGGAATTGGTGTGGAGCATGCCACTCCAAGCGATATTAAGCAAGCATTGGAGGGTCTGCATCAGGAATATGAACAAGAAATCGAAGCTATCCCCTATGAGGTTCTGATAGACTATGGATTAATAGCAGGACCACAAGCGAAAAGCAGACGGGAAAAGCTTGGTCAAGAGCTGAATATCGGGTACACCAATGGCAAGCAGCTGCAAAAACGCCTGCAAATGTTTCATATACCATTGATTCAGCTGGAAGAAGCCATGACCAAAATGACTCAGGAGGAGCATTAAATGCATAGAGATATTGCCACACCGAAAAGAACAAAAGAAATTCTTGATAAATATGGTTTTTCCTTTAAGAAAAGCTTAGGACAAAACTTTCTAATTGACACAAACATCCTTCGAAACATAGTGGAGTACGGGGAGGTTTCTGAGAAAACAGTAGCGATAGAAATTGGGCCTGGAATTGGCGCCCTCACAGAACAAATTGCAAAAAAAGCTCGCAAGGTTTTCGCCTTTGAGATTGACCAGCGCCTTTTACCTATTCTAGAAGACACGCTATCCCCTTATGATAACGTAAAGGTGATTCATAAGGATATTTTAAAAGCGAATGTTGAGGAGCTAATTGGGAACGAATTAAAAGACTTTGAAGAGGTCCGTGTGGTAGCAAACTTGCCATACTATGTGACCACACCGATTATCATGAAGCTTTTAGAGGAGAATATTGCCCTAACAAGTATTACGGTAATGCTGCAAAAAGAAGTTGCAGAACGGATGGCGGCAAAGCCAGGTACAAAAGAGTATGGGTCTCTTTCCATCGCCGTTCAATATTACACAACAGCAGAAACCGTCATGATCGTACCGAAAACAGTCTTTGTTCCTCAACCTAATGTGGACTCAGCTGTGATTCGCCTTATCAAGAGGGAAGTACCAGCAGTTAAGGTAAAAAATGAAGATTTCTTCTTTGAAGTCGTTCGAGCAAGCTTTGCACAAAGAAGAAAAACCATCCTCAATAACCTTACAAGCAATTTACCAGATGGAAAGCAAAAGAAACAACAAATTGAGGCTGCGCTTGCCAATGCCTCCATTGATCCAAAAAGAAGAGGAGAAACCCTCTCAATAGCAGAATTTGGCGCGCTAAGTGACGAGCTCATCGCCCATTTTAAATAACAAATCAAACGGCCTATAGCGGGCCGTTTTTTTATTCGTTTAAGTAAGAGGTGTAAAAATATTGTAGGAGAACACCCAAGGCGCTGAAAATGCACACACACCCCCGATAAACTGCATACTCTAGGTTAGATAGACAGTTGGGGTAATGACCTTCCCCCAGTTGGAGGGAAAAAGATGAATATAAAAATTGGCGACATCGTAGCACGAAAATCGCATGGGTTCGATTTGTTATTCCGTGTAATCGATATCTCTCATAATGAACATAACGAGCCTATCGTCATCCTCTATGGAGAAGATGTCAGGCTAATAGCAGATGCACCCATTCACGATTTAAAGATCGTAGATGGCAGAGAGCAGATGCATCGAAAGCAAAGAGCGGAGTCAAAGATAAATCGATCGTTACAGCTACTAGAACAGGATTATCAGCTCATTCGCGAAAAGAATGAATATGAAGCAACAAATGGATATAGTACCGATCAAAATTTTTTCCAAGTACCAGGAAAAGTATTGCACTTAGATGGGGACCCCCTTTACTTAAAAAAATGCTTAGAGCTTTATGAAAGAGTGGGTGTACCGGTATACGGTGTACATGCTAACGAAAAAGAAATGCCAAACAAGGTGAAAAGCCTCATGGAGAAATACCGTCCAGATATTCTTGTCATCACTGGTCATGATGCTTATTCCAAAAGTAAGGGAAAGGTCACAGATCTCCAAGCATATCGCCATTCCTGGCATTTTGTTCAGGCGGTTAAAGAAGCAAGGAAAATCCAACCTAATCTTGATCAGCTCGTTATTTTTGCTGGAGCTTGTCAATCTCATTTTGAGTCATTAATACAGGCTGGAGCAAATTTTGCAAGCTCCCCTTCACGTGTCAACATACATGCCCTTGACCCGGTCTATATTGTCGGAAGGATTTGTTATACCCCTTTTATGGAAAGAGTGAATGTATGGGATATATTGCGAAATACTTTAACCGGAGATAAGGGACTTGGCGGAATAGAAACAAGAGGCGTATTACGAACTGGAATGCCTGTTCACACTTACGTGGACGAGGAAGATTCTAATAGTGAAAGCAGCTCTTAACTAAAAAGTTAAGGGTTTTTTGTCGTTTTTTTATATTAAAATAATGCGATGAAATCAAGCTTTTCAGTAGTTTTCAATTTTTATACATAAATTTTCCTCCCATAGAGCATAGTAAATGTAGACATATGAAGATAATTGTTGAAGGAAATGTATTGACATGTTGCTTTTCTGGTTGTTATAATTTTAAGTTTTATTTGATTTATTATTAAAATTATGTTACACTAACTTTAGTATAGTGAGGTGGAGTAAAATGGGAAAAACGTTAGTTGATATCAAAAGAACGTTAGATTCTAATTTAGGGAAAAAGTTAACTCTTCGCGCAAACGGTGGTCGCAGAAAGACAATTGAACGCATCGGGGTATTGGCAGAAACTTATCCATCCGTATTTGTAATAGAACTAGATCAAGACGAAAATGCTTTTGAGCGTGTATCCTACAGCTATGCAGATGTCCTCACAGAGACGGTACAACTTACATTTTTTGAAGAAGGAAATATGGCAATAAGTGGGCAGTAGACGACAAAACGTTTGCTGCTTTTTATTTTGCCTTGAATTATATTATAGGTGAATGATACGTATTCCAAATTTTACCTAGCTGTTGATTGTAGGAGACTTCCACGGAAATGAAGCGATAGACTTTAGGCCCGACAGGCGTAGCCGAGTAGACTCAAGCATCGCTCCTGAGGACGTGGAGCCATATGCAGAAATTAATAACATTTTTTTAATCCGTACGTTGTTTAACATACATATTTATCCGCTTGTAAAACATCACATCCCTCCTAATACTAAGAATGTCGCTAATTTTATCAATTAGGAGGCTTTTATCATGAGCAGAAGACGAAGCATCATGTCACATCAACTGAAAGAAGAATTAGCAAAAGAGCTAGGCTTTTACGATGTCGTCCAAAGCGAGGGCTGGGGTGGCATTAAAGCAAAGGATGCAGGAAACATGGTTAAGCGTGCAATTGAAATAGCGGAGCGACAACTAGGCCAACAAAATAAATAGCTTGATGAAAACCGAAGTGGTAAATCACTTCGGTTTTTTAGTGAGTTTGTAGCGTAGCATCAATTTTTCCCAATCATGGAGATATTTATTTCCTCGAATATGGTACAATACATTAATAATTGGAGACGAAAAAAGTAGGTGAAGAAAGTGAGACTGTTAGAAAAGGCACCAGCGAAAATAAACCTGTCGCTCGATGTGCTACATAAGCGTCCGGACGGCTATCATGAGGTAGAGATGGTCATGACTACCATCGACCTTGCGGACCGCATTGAACTGTCTGAGCGTAAAGACGGACAAATTCGCATTATTTCCCATAGCCGATATGTTCCGGATGATAATCGCAATCTGGCTTATCAGGCAGCAGCGCTGTTGAAGGAAAGGTACAAGGTTCAAAAGGGCGTGTCGATTGCCATCACAAAAATGATTCCTGTAGCAGCCGGTCTTGCAGGAGGTAGCAGCGATGCAGCAGCAACCTTAAGAGGATTGAACAAACTATGGAAATTGGATTTGTCACTAGATGAACTAGCTCGCATTGGAGCGGAAATTGGATCTGACGTGTCTTTTTGTGTTTATGGAGGAACGGCCCTTGCAACAGGCAGAGGAGAAATCATCAAGCATATACCTGCGCCACCGCATTGCTGGGTTGTGCTTGCAAAGCCAACGATAGGGGTTTCTACAGCGGAGATTTATAATAACCTTCATTTGGATAAGGTAAGCCACCCCGATGTGAAGGGAATGGTAGAGGCAATCCATGAGAATGACTATGATAAAATGATTAGCCTTGTAGGCAATGTTTTAGAGTCTGTTACGTTGAAGCTATATCCGGAGGTTTCTCACATCAAAGACCAGATGAAGCGCTTTGGGGCAGATGCGGTGTTGATGAGTGGAAGTGGTCCAACGGTGTTTGGAATTGTCGAATATGATTCAAGAATGCACCGTATGTATAATGGCCTGAGAGGATTTTGTGATCAGGTGTTTGCAGTGAGAATCCTAGGAGAGCGTAACGCCCTTGATTAAATCCGTATATTAATGTTATATTTACTTTAGAATATTCGGATTTTAGGAGGAAATAGCATGAAATTACGTCGGAGTGGTCGTCTTGTAGATATGACACACTATTTGCTGCAGCACCCACAAGGGTTGGTACCGCTTTCTTTCTTTGCAGATCGCTATGGGTCCGCAAAGTCTTCTATCAGTGAAGATTTAGGGATAATAAAGCAAACCTTTGAACAACAAGGGATTGGAACTCTTATCACCGTTCCAGGTGCAGCAGGTGGAGTGAAATATATTCCTTATGTGAGCCACAAAGAAGCTGCTGCTTATTTGAATGAGCTCTGTGACATTATCGCAAAGCCCGAAAGGTTGTTACCTGGTGGCTATTTGTACATGACAGATATTCTTGGAAACCCAAAGGTCTTAAATAGGGTTGGAAAAATGTTTGCCACAGCTTTTAGTCATAAAAAGGTGGACATAGTAATGACCATGGCAACAAAGGGGATTCCACTTGCACACGCTGTTGCAAGCTATTTAAATGTACCAGTTGTCATCGTCAGACGCGATAGCAGAGTGACAGAAGGTTCGACCGTTAGTATTAATTACGTGTCTGGCTCCTCCAAAAGAATCCAAACGATGGTGCTTGCAAAGCGAAGTCTAGAAACGGGATCTAATGTATTAATCATTGATGACTTCATGAAAGCAGGCGGAACGGTCAATGGGATGGTTAATTTGCTAGCTGAATTCCAGGCAGAAGTGGCCGGAATTGGAATCCTTGTCGAGTCTGAAAACATAGAAGAACGCTTGATCGATGATTACGTATCTTTGGTGAAACTTGAAAAAGTAAGCGAAAGAGAAAAACAAATCGAAGTACAAGCAGGCAATTACCTTCAACACGTGAAGGATAACTTTAACTTTAGGCTTTAAAGAGGACAGTTTGATTTAGAGAAGTTTTTAGCTGTTGATTGGAGCAAAAACGGAGACTCCCGCGGGAAACGAAGCGATAGACTTGAGACTCCACATTCGTGGTCAAGGAGGCTCCAGCATCTCCTCCCAGGACGCGGATCCAAATGAGGCAATCAACAGCGTAGTTTAACAGACATAAATTTTAAATAAGGATGTGCTGAATCATGAAAGTTGTTCATACTGAAGCTGCGCCAAAAGCAATAGGACCTTACTCACAAGGAATAGTTGTCAACAATCTATTTTACAGCTCCGGGCAAATCTCGTTGCTTCCAAATGGAGAGCTACTTGAAGGAGATGTACAAGCACAAACTCACCAAGTATTCAAAAACCTCCAAGCGGTACTAGAGGAGGCAGGCGCTTCATTAGAAACAGTAGTAAAAGCAACCGTTTTTATTAAGGACATGAATCAGTTTGGTGAGATCAATGAGGTATATGGACAGTATTTTCACACCCATAAACCAGCTAGATCTTGTGTCGAAGTTGCTCGTTTACCGAAAGATGTTCTTGTCGAAATCGAGGTTATTGCTCTAGTAAAATAGAATCTGTTCTTTTTACACCAATTTGTCCAAATTTTTCAAAAAAATTTTTGAAAATAAGAAGGAATCCAAGAAAATTTAGAGAATTTATAATACTAAGTTTTTTATTGGGACAAAAAGGTGGTGAACAGAATGGAAGTAACTGACGTAAGATTACGCCGCGTAAATACCGATGGTCGCATGAGAGCTATCGCATCTATCACGTTGGACCATGAATTTGTTGTTCATGACATCCGTGTAATTGATGGGAACAATGGCTTATTTGTTGCGATGCCTAGTAAACGTACTCCTGATGGAGAGTTCCGCGACATCGCTCATCCAATCAATTCCGGTACGCGTGGAAAAATCCAGGAAGCGGTATTATCAGAATATCACCGCTTAGGCGAATTAGAAGTAGAATACGAAGAAGCAGGTGCTTCTTAATTAATAAGCTAAAACAGGCAATGCAATTTGCAGCCTGTTTTTTCTTTTGGGCAAATTTAAAGGTTAGTTTGAGGGGAATGGCTAAAAGAGTAGTGTGGGCGCCCACCTGTAAACTATGGTCGGTTACTACGTACCTTTTTAGGGATAATTCCGAGAGAATGCCTGAATAGAAGAGCTCGAGACCTCTTTTGGGGAAAAGAGGGTAAAAGTGTCCGAAATAGACGTGCTCAAGACCTCTTTTGGGGAAAATGCGTCAAAAGTGTCCGAAATAGAAGAGCTCAAGACCTCTTTTGGGGAAAATGCGTCAAAAATGTCCGAAATAGAAGAGCTCAAGACCTCTTTTGTGGAAAAGGCGTCAAAAGTGTCCGAAATAGAAGAGCTCGAGACCTCTTTTGGGTAAAAGGCGTCAAAAGTGTCCGAAATAGACGTGCTCAAGACCTCTTCTGAGGAAGAGGCGTCAAAAGTGTCCGAAATAGCAGAGCTCAAGACCTCTTTTGGGGAAAGGGGGGCGAAAGTGTCCGAAATAGAAGAGCTCGAGACCTCTTTTGGGGAAAAGGCGTCAAAAGTGTCCGAAATAGATGTGCTCAAGACCTCTTCTGGGAAAAAACCAAAAAATTGTCCGACAAAAAAGCCTTCAAGACCTCTCCTAAGAATCCACCAAAAGAGTCCACTAAACTCTCTTTTGCATAATACCTAAAACAAGTCCGTACGTCTCACCACCACCTCCTCAACATGTAAAACGTAATCCCTAATACCCCTCATTTTTTGTCAAAATAATGTACTTTCGTGTCCTTCCTTGAAATGGGCCCCATTTTGATATATATTCGTAATGGATAATTAGGTGAAAATGGAGGCCTGTTATGATAAATCGTTATGCCGTAATTTTAGCAGCTGGTCAAGGTACACGAATGAAATCAAAATTATATAAAGTGTTACACCCTGTATGTGGCAAGCCAATGGTACAGCATGTGGTGGATCATGTATCTGCCCTGGATTTTGAAGAGATTGTTACCGTTGTTGGGCATGGTGCAGAAATGGTGAAACAACACCTTGGAGATAGAAGTCATTATGCCTTGCAGGAGGAGCAACTAGGAACGGCTCATGCTGTGATGCAAGCTGCGCCAATGCTTGAAGGTAAGAAAGGTGTGACGTTAGTAATTTGTGGCGACACGCCGCTTATCACCCCAGAAACGATGCAAAAGTTGTTAGACTTGCATGAAGAAACAGGGGCAAAGGCAACCATTCTAACTGCATATGCGGAGGATCCAACAGGGTATGGACGGATTATCCGCAACCAAGAAGGCCATGTTGGGAAGATTGTGGAGCATAAAGATGCCAATGAACAAGAGCGAAAAGTTACCGAGATTAACACGGGTACGTATTGCTTTGATAACGAAGCATTATTCGCAGCACTAAACAATGTTTCCAATGATAATGTGCAAGGGGAGTACTACCTTCCGGATGTAGTTGAAATTTTAAAAGAGCGTGGAGATATTGTTTCTGCTTTCCAAACACTGGACTTTGATGAAACACTTGGTGTAAATGACAGAGTTGCGCTATCACAGGCTGAAATCACCATGAAAAAGCGGATAAATAAAAAACATATGATTAATGGAGTTAGTATCATTGACCCAAACAATACCTATATTTCTGCAGATGCGGAAATTGGAAGAGATACTGTTATCCATCCTGGAACAGTAATTCTTGGTGCAACCCGTATTGGGGAAGATTGTGAAATTGGTCCAAACACAGAAATTAGCGATTGCCAAATAGGGAATAAAACGTCGATTAGGCATTCCGTTGCGCATAACAGTGAAATTGGCCAGGAAGTAAACATTGGGCCATTTGCACATGTGCGACCGAATTCTGTAATTGGAGACGAAGTAAAGCTTGGAAACTTTGTGGAAGTGAAAAAAGCGACTTTCGGCAAAGGAAGCAAGGCGTCTCATCTTAGTTATATTGGCGATGCAGAAGTAGGAGCTGATGTAAACTTAGGGTGTGGCTCTATTACTGTAAACTATGATGGAAAGAAGAAGTATTTAACAAAGATTGAAGATGGCGTGTTTGTAGGCTGTAATTCAAACCTTGTTGCACCTGTAACGATTGGAAAGAATGCTTATGTAGCAGCAGGATCCACGATTACGGAGGATGTTCCTGGAGAAGCGCTTTCGATTGCACGTGCACGACAAGTAAACAAAGAAAATTATGTTGAAAAGCTTCACAATAAATAAATCTAGCGGAGGATTTTATCTATCATGTCACAAAAGTATACCGATTCTAACTTAAAGATTTTTACCTTGAACTCTAATACTGCCCTAGCGGAAGAGATTGCCCAAAATGTAGGAGTACCGATTGGAAAATGCTCAGTTTCCCGTTTTAGTGATGGGGAAGTGCAAATCAACATTGAGGAAAGTATCCGTGGCTGTGATGTATTCGTTATTCAATCAACGAGCGCACCAGTGAACGAACACATCATGGAAACTCTTATTATGATTGATGCGTTAAAACGTGCTTCTGCGAAAACAATTAACATTGTAATGCCATATTATGGTTACGGCAGACAAGACAGAAAAGCTCGTGCTCGTGAGCCAATCACGGCAAAATTAGTTGCAAACCTGTTAGAAACAGCGGGAGCGCACCGTGTTATTACGTTAGATTTACATGCGCCACAGATTCAAGGGTTCTTTGATATTTTGATTGACCATTTAATGGGTGTTCCTATCTTAGCAGAGTATTTCGATAGCAAAGAGCTTAGTGATATTGTTGTCGTATCACCTGACCACGGTGGGGTTACACGTGCGAGAAAGCTTGCGGACCGCTTAAAAGCGCCAATTGCGATTATTGATAAACGCCGCCCTCGTCCAAATGTGGCAGAAGTGATGAACATTGTTGGTCAAATTGAAGGAAGAACGGCTATTTTAATTGATGACATGATTGATACAGCGGGAACCATTACTCTTGCTGCTAATGCCTTAATCGAGAACGGTGCAAAGGAAGTGTATGCATGCTGTACACACCCAGTACTGTCTGGTCCTGCTATTGAGCGCATCCAAAACTCAAAAATAAAAGAGTTGGTTGTAACGAATACAATCGCACTATCAGAAGAAAAGAAGATTGAAAAAATTACGGAGCTTTCTGTGGCAGAGCTTATTGCAGAAGCAATTGTGCGTGTGCATGAAGAAAAATCCGTAAGTACTTTATTCGATTAATCTCAACATTTATGTTTAACCTTCTGTAAATTGGGGAAATTGAAGTAAGACAAGTATTTTATTTTCCCAGGAAGGTGATTAGAATGACAGTATTACATGCGAATGAGCGTACAGAGTTCAAACGATCTTCACGAACAAAAATCCGCGAGGAAGGGTTAATTCCAGCGGTAGTATATGGGAACAATACTGAGAATAAATCAATTACAGTAGATAGCAAGGATTTTATTAAGACGATTCGTGAGGCAGGCCGAAATGGAATCATCTCACTAGAAATCGGTTCTGATAAACGTAAAGTAATGCTATATGATTATCAAATAGATCCATTAAAGAGTGAATCATTTGTTCATCTAGATTTCCACGTGGTTAACTTTAAAGAGGAAATTGATGTGGATGTGTCCGTACATGTTGTCGGAGATGCGCAAGGTGTGAAGGACGGTGGCGTATTGCAGCAGGTGCTTCATGAAGTATCGGTCAGAACGCTACCAAACAATGTACCAGATTTTATTGATGTCGATGTCTCTGAGCTACAAGTGAATGAGAATATCTCTATTGGCGATTTAGATACATCAGGTAAATACAGCTTCAATCATGAAGAGGATGAAGTGATTGTATCCATCCTGCCTCCTCGAGTGGAAGAAGAAATTGACAGCGGGGAAGAGCAAGAGCCTGGTGAACCAGAGCGTGTAGAAGGCAGAGAAGGATCAGAAGAAAACAAGGAGGAGGCGTAACCGTTTAGGTTGCGTCTTTTCTTTTTCGCAAACCATTTTGCTTTCCCTCTTGATTCAAGTAAAATAAAAGATAATCTCTTTATGTTTGGAGGATTTCATGAAGAAATTTTTACGCTCCTTGTTTGCAACAAAGGAAGAGGATTCAGGAGGAAAGATAATGAAGGTTTTTGTTGGTTTAGGCAACCCTGGACGACAATACGAAGAAACGCGACATAATATTGGATTTATGGTGATAGATGAGCTGGCGGAGAAGTGGAATATATCCCTTTCCCAGTCTAAATTTAAAGGGTTATACGGCCAAGGTATCGTACAAGGAGAGAAGGTTTTGTTAGTAAAGCCTCTTACATACATGAATTTATCCGGTGAGTGTGTGCGTCCCTTATTAGACTTTTATAAGCTTGATGTAGAGGATTTGGTTGTGATTTATGATGACCTTGACCTTCCGGCAGGAAAACTACGCTTGCGCCAAAAAGGGAGCGCAGGAGGACACAACGGCATTAAGTCGTTAATACAGCACTTGCAAACGCAAGAGTTTAATCGGATTAGAATGGGGATTGACCGGCCGAAAAATGGTCCATCCATCTCTGATTATGTGCTTGGGAAATTTCATACAGAGGAAAGACCGGCGATTGATGACAGCATAAAAAAAGCAACAGAAGCCTGTGAGGCAAACGTATCAAAAGAGTTTTTGCAGGTTATGAACAGCTTTAACAAATAAGCTCATTTCTAAAGGATTATTGCTAGTAACTAAGTCGGTTTTGATTTTGATACAAGTATATGGCCTAAAAGTGGAACCAATCATCAATAATGTATATGTGAAATGAGCACAACAGCCACGTTGGATAGGTGCATGTTCATGAATTTACGTAAAAGTAAGAGAGTGATAAGAACAGCCAACATGTAATAAAATATAAAGTAGTCAAAAAGGTCGGCAAGTATAACAATGTTTCTCCCTGTTCATACTATTGGTAAAAAAACAGGGGGGAAGATGATGGCTATTCATTATCATTGCAGGCATTGTGGTTACAAAATAGGGAAAATCGATGCCGCATCTGTCTATACAGCTGATTTAGGCTTCCATCAGTTATCAGATACCGACCGCCAAGAAATGATTTCATATCAACAAAATGGTGATGTACATGTTAAAACAATTTGTGAGGATTGTCAGGAGGCGTTGGAGCGAAACCCTTCGTGGCATGAACAAGAACAGTTTATACAATAGAGTTGCTTTGGTGAATACCAAGGCCTTTTTGCGTATTTTAGACGATGCTGGAAGTAGAGGCGCTTCCAGAAAGAGAGATTTAGGAGAGGAGGGATACTGATATGAATGGATTTATCCCATATTTTACAGAAAATGATGACTTCCAATCCATTATGGAAGGGCTACAGGAAGGGATGAAAGAGCAGCTTGTATCCGGGATATCCAATTCTGCTCGTTCCATGCTCATCTCCTCTATTTATGAGGAAAGAAAAGGGCCCATTCTTTTAATTACCCATAATTTATATCATGCACAAAAGGTGTATGACGATCTTGTCGGATTTTTACCAGAGGAAGATCTCTATCTTTATCCTGTAAATGACGTGTTAGCTGCAGAAATTGGGATTGCTAGTCCTGAGCTTAAAGCACAGCGGATTGAGGCGTTAAACCACTGGGCAACCAAGAAATCAGGGATCATTATCGCGCCAATTGCGGGTTTGAAGAGAATCCTTCCGACTAAAGCCAAATGGCAGCAAACCTTGTTAACCATTGAAGTAGAAAAAACATTGGAATTGGATAATCTGGCTGAAAAGCTTGTCAGATTGGGCTATCAAAGAGTCGGCATGGTGTCTACCCCTGGAGATTTCAGTATTAGGGGAGGTATCATTGATGTTTATCCTATTACCGAGGAGTATGCGATTCGAATAGAGCTATTTGATGATGAAGTAGAATCCATTCGTTATTTTACCGTGGAGGATCAGCGCTCTCAAGGTAATCTGGACAAGGTAACGATTGGACCAGCAACGGAAATCATCCTTACCAACGAAGAAATCGCTATGGGCAAGGAAAAGCTCGAGCGTGAACTAGCAACAACATTGAAGAAAGTTAAAAATGAAAAGGTGAAGCAGCTATTAACCGAAAACATATCTTATGAAATTGAGCAGTTAAACAACGGACAAGTGTTTTCTGAGCTGTATAAATATCTTTCCTTTTTCTATCATACCCCCGCTAGTTTACTAGACTATCTTCCTGAGGGTGGTCTTGTAGTGCTTGATGAAATCAGCCGTATTCATGAAACAGCTGAAAACCTAGATAAAGAAGAGGCAGAGTGGCTTGTGGAGCTGTTGGAGGAAGGGAAAGCGGTGCACGATTTGACGTTCTCCCATTCCTTTGCGGAAGTCATTCACAGTAGCGATCATCCATTTTTGTATTTGTCCTTATTTTTAAGAGGGGTGCCACATACGCACCCAGAGAATTTAATTAGCATGTCGTCAAAAAGCATGCAGCACTTCCATGGTCAGATGCATCTATTAAAATCTGAGGTGGAAAGATGGAGAAAGGCCAATTATGCCGTCGTGGTCCTGGCATCCAATCAGGAACGCATGGAAAAGCTAGAATCTGTGTTTGCTGATTATGAAATGGATATCCGTAAGCTTTCAAAGGGCTCCGCTTTTGCTCATGGCGAGGTGCAAATCGTAGAAGGAGATCTCCATTCTGGTTTCGAGCTACCAATGCAGAAGCTGGCAGTCATTACAGAAGAAGAGCTCTTTAAAAAGAAGGCAAAGAAGCCGAAAAGCCGCCAAAAGCTTACCAACGCGGAACGAATAAAAAATTACACTGAATTAAATGTTGGCGATTATGTGGTCCATATTAACCACGGAATCGGGAAATATTTAGGCATTGAAACCTTGGATATTAACGGCCTTCATAAGGATTATATTCATATTAAATATCAGGGCTCCGATAAGCTTTATGTACCGGTTGAGCAGATTGATCAGGTTCAGAAGTATGTCGGCTCAGAAGGAAAAGAACCGAAAGTTTATAAATTAGGCGGAACGGACTGGAAGAAGGTCAAAACGAAAGTCGAATCCTCTGTTCAAGATATTGCCGATGACCTGATTAAGTTATATGCCGAAAGAGAAGCAAGTGTTGGCTATTCATTCTCCCCTGATGGTGAAATGCAAAGAGAATTTGAAGCAACCTTCCCTTATCAGGAGACAGAGGACCAATTACGCTCCATTCACGAAATCAAATTGGATATGGAACGAACTCGCCCGATGGACCGACTGCTTTGTGGAGATGTTGGCTATGGGAAAACAGAGGTAGCAATACGCGCAGCCTTTAAAGCGATTGCCGATAGCAAGCAAGTGGCGATTTTAGTGCCAACCACGATTCTGGCGCAGCAGCATTATGAAACAATCCGTGAAAGATTTCAAGATTATCCAATAAATATCGGCCTGATGAGCAGGTTTCGCTCTAGGAAACAACAAAATGAAACCATCAAAGGTCTTGGAAACGGAACGGTGGATATTGTCGTTGGTACACACCGATTATTATCGAAAGATATCAAATACAAAGATTTAGGGCTATTAATTATTGATGAAGAACAACGCTTTGGCGTGACACATAAAGAAAAAATTAAACAGCTGAAGGCCAATATTGATGTGCTCACCCTAACTGCCACGCCAATTCCAAGGACACTTCACATGTCCATGCTTGGTGTGCGAGACCTTTCTGTCATTGAAACACCGCCTGAAAACAGGTTTCCTGTCCAAACGTATGTAATGGAGTACAACGGAAATCTGGTGAAGGAAGCAATTGAGCGGGAGCTGGCACGCGGAGGTCAGGTTTACTTTTTATACAACCGGGTGGAAGATATTGAACGGAAAGCAGATGAGATCTCCATGCTTGTTCCAGAAGCTAGAATCGCGTATGCTCATGGAAAAATGACCGAAAATGAGCTTGAATCTGTGATGATTGAATTCCTAGAAGGGGAAGCGGATGTCTTAGTCAGCACAACGATCATTGAAACAGGGGTAGACATTCCTAATGTAAATACGTTGATTGTCTTTGATGCTGATAGAATGGGGTTGTCTCAGCTTTATCAGCTTCGTGGACGTGTAGGGCGGTCTAATCGTGTGGCTTACGCTTATTTTACGTACAGAAAAGATAAAGTCCTTACAGAGGTAGCTGAAAAACGTCTGCAATCCATCAAAGAGTTCACAGAGCTTGGTTCAGGCTTTAAGATCGCGATGCGTGACCTTTCCATTAGAGGAGCTGGAAACCTTCTTGGTGCACAGCAGCATGGATTTATTGATTCTGTTGGATTTGATATGTACTCCCAGATGTTAAAAGAAGCAATTGAACAGCGTCAAGGACATAAGGTGACAAAGCCTGAGCATGAGATTACCATCGATGTAGAACTGGATGCCTATATTCCAGAATCTTATATTCCAGACAGCAAACAAAAAATTGATATGTATAAAAGGTTCAGAGGACTTGAAACAGAAGAAGATCTCAAAGAGCTGAAAGAAGAGATGAAGGACAGATTTGGGGCCTACCCTAAGGAAGTGGACTATCTTTTCTATGTATCAAGCCTGAGGGTTCATGGACGAAAAGAAAAAGTCGATACCATTAAACAAGGGAAACAGGATGTGGCTATAGTTATATCGGAGGAAGCAAGCAATAACATTGATGGCCATAAACTGTTCCTTCTAGGCAATGAATACGGTAGGAAAGTAAGCCTTGGTATGGAAGGGAAAAGCTTAAAGATCGCTATTCAAACGAAAAACATATCAGCTGATGAATGGTTGCAAATCGCGGACGCGATGATAAAAGGATTGCGAAAAGTCAAAAAAGAAAGCGTAAATGCGTCATAAAAGGTTTGAGTATATCGAATAATGTCTATATAAATACTGGGGGATTTTACTAGCAGAAAAAAACTTTTCCAACATGTATATAACTCCCTGAGTGTAAGATACTAACTTCAAAGAAATGGTGAATTCTTCAAAAGCAGGACATCTTGATCAATTCCACCAATTTAACTCATCTCTTTTTATCATCGGATGAAGGAGGCAACCTAAGAAATGAAAGCAACTGGTATTGTTCGACGTATTGATGACCTCGGTCGCGTTGTAATTCCTAAAGAAATAAGAAGAACCTTGCGTATTCGTGAGGGAGACCCATTGGAAATTTTCGTAGATCGTGATGGAGAAGTAATCTTAAAGAAATACTCTCCTATTAGCGAGCTAAGTGATTTCGCGAAAGAATATGCGGAGGCTCTCTATGACAGCCTTGGTCACCCTGTTCTTATCTGTGATCGTGATACCTTTATTGCGGTTGCAGGCAGCTCCAAAAAAGAGTATCTGAACAAGAACATCAGCGAAGTTGTGGAGAAATCCATGGAAGACCGCAACTCTGTTTTAAAAACAGACGAGCAACAGCTGGCAATTGTGGATGGACATGTAGAAACACTTGCGTCCTATACGATCGGACCTATTGTCGCAAATGGCGATCCGATTGGGGCAGTGGTCATCATGTCCAAGGACAAGTCTCTTGGTCAAGTAGAACAAAAGGCAGTGGAAACGGCTGCAGGCTTCTTAGCGAGACAAATGGAACAATAAAAAGAAGAAACAGCAGGGAATGCTCTCTGCTGTTTCTTTTTGTTCTTTTCGGCAGCAAGAGAAGCGAATATGCTATAATTATACAATTGTAAGATTCTTATTGAAGGCGGATTTAGTGATGAATGTTCAATCTCCTCATTCCTACCAAAAAGTGTGGAAAGGCGCGATGATCCTTACGATAGCAGGGATCCTAACGAAGGTGTTAAGTGCTGCGTATCGTGTGCCTTTTCAAAATATTGTAGGGGATGTTGGTTTTTATATATACCAGCAAGTTTACCCGTTCTTTGGGGTAGCGATGATTTTAGCTACATATGGATTTCCCGTTGTCATCTCGAAGATAGTTGCAGAACAGCCCGCAAAATATCGTAGTGCGGCGGCAAGAAAGATAAGGTGGATTTCTTTTCTTTTTTTATCGTGCCTAGGAGTTCTTGGCTTTCTATTGCTCTATTTTGGAGCAGAATCATTAGCAGCGATGATGGGAGATAAGGAGCTGTTTGTTCTAATAAAGATTGCTGCCTTTTCCTTTATGCTCGTGCCACTTGTTTCTGTTTGGAGAGGAAGCTTTCAAGGTTTAGGAGACATGCGACCAACAGCGGCCTCCCAAATAGGAGAACAACTGGTGAGGGTGGGGACCATCTTACTGTTAGCGTATACGCTAACAGGTGCGGGCCATAGTCTATATGAAGTCGGTGCAGGTGCCATTTTTGGTTCGGTGGCAGGTGGAATAAGTGCGGTGATCATTCTGTTATATTTCTATCAAAAAACGAAGCTGCAGAAGCTACACATTCCAAATGCTCCGGCGCAAGTGTTGCCAAAAGCAATGTCCATAATAAAAGCACTAAGTTTTCAAGGTTTCACGATTTGTATTACAAGTCTTTTACTAATTCTATTCCAGATGGTCGATGCCTTTACCATTTATGCGACTTTAGTGGATGGCGGGATGAACGAGCTGGTAGCTAAGGAATTAAAAGGGGTATATGATCGTGGGCAGCCCTTAATTCAGCTTGGTACAGTAGTTGCCACTGCTTTTTCGCTATCTCTTGTGCCTTTTGTTATTCTCGCCCGAAACGATAAGCGGGATGTACAGGAGAAAATCAACTTAGCTATTCGCGTGAGTATTTCTATTGGGGCTGCGGCGTCGCTTGGTCTTGCTCTTCTGATTACACCTGTTAATACGATGCTATTTTCAGACGCGAATGGAGCGGATGTACTGCTTGTGCTCGGGCTTTCTATCCTTTTTTGCAGTATCTCGCTAACCGCAGCGGCTATTTTGCAGGGACTTGGACATCCCTATTTGCCAGCACTCTTTGTGACAATCGGCATAGGATTGAAATTCTTCTTAAATTCACTCCTCATTCCAGCGCTTTATACCTTGGGTGCAGCCTTTAGTACCTTGGCTGCATTTGCCATCGTTGCTCTCTTGTTGCTGCTGGCGTTAAAAAAGAAAACAGGTACCTCCATCTTAAAGAGAATTGGCCTCACGCCGTTGCTTGTAAGTCTCACCATCATGTCAGTAGCATTAATGGTTTACCTATATGTCACCAGCTTCATGACAGTTGATGGACGGCTTTTTGCCACCGTGCAGGGACTTTTGGGTGTGATGGTAGGCGGAGCGGTATACTTAGTATTAATGATAAAAAATCAGTATTTTACAAAAGAAGAATTATTGCTTTTGCCGCTAGGAAAAAAGCTGGCAAAGCTTTGCAAATAAACCTGTGAAGTTGGTGAATGGAAACGATGAGAAAAATTACCGTATTAGGTCTTGGTGCAGGAGATTTAGAGCAGCTGCCCATCGGTGTTTATAGAGAGCTGATGAATGCGGAGCACCTGTTTTTACGAACAAAAGAACATCCTGTTATAGGAGAATTAGAAAAAGAAGGGTTGAACTATCAATCCTTTGATACGATCTATGAGCAAAACGACGCTTTTGACTCGGTGTATGAAGCGATTTGTCAGGAGCTACTGTCAAAAAGTGAGCACCAACCCATTATCTATGCCGTGCCTGGTCATCCATTGGTGGCAGAGATGACGGTACAGTTATTACTCCAAAAGGAAAAAGAAGGCCAGGTGTCCCTTGAAATTAAAGGGGGACAGAGCTTTCTCGATCCAATGTTTACGGCCATCGGACTGGATCCAATTGAGGGCTTTCAATTTCACGATGCGACCGCACTTGTGAAAGAGGCAATCGAGCCAACCCAAGCGATGATCTTTTGCCAGGTTTATGATTCCTTTATTGCTTCAGAGGTGAAGCTTACGTTAATGGAGCTTTTGCCTGATGATTATCCGGTGACGGTTGTGACAGCCGTGGGGTCTTCCATGGAATCCATCATCGAAGTACCACTGTATGAGCTAGACCGTGTGACACAAATCAATAACCTAACAAGCGTGTATGTACCTCCAGTAAAAGAAGAAGAGTTACTCTATAAACGTTTTTCCTTCTTCCGACAAACCATTGCTACATTAAGGGGACCTGATGGTTGTCCGTGGGATCAAAAGCAAACACATACCTCGCTAATGAAATATTTGATTGAAGAAGCATACGAGCTATTGGATGCCATCGATGAGGAAGACACAGACGGAATCATCGAGGAGCTTGGGGATGTTTTATTGCAAGTGATGCTACACGCACAGATTGGGGAAGATGACGGGTATTTTTCCATAGACGATGTGATAGAAGGCATTAATGAAAAAATGATTCGTCGCCATCCTCATGTTTTCGGCGAGGTTTCTGTTGAGGATGCAGACGATGTTGTGCAAAACTGGGAACAGATTAAAGCGGAAGAAAAAGGCGAACGTCTGGAGCAATCTATCCTAGATGCTGTCGCCAAAGGACTGCCAAACTTAACAAAGGCCTATCAATACCAGAAAAAAGCAGGAAAGCTTGGCTTTGACTGGAAGGAAGTAGAGCCAATGTGGGAAAAGGTGTCTGAAGAGCTGAATGAATTAAAAGAGGAAATAAACGAAGACGCCACCTCCAAGCGTGTTGCGTCAGAATTTGGCGATGTGTTATTCGCACTTGTGAACATTGCAAGGTTTTATAAGATTGACCCAGAAGAAGCAGTGGCGATGACGAACCGCAAATTCTACCAAAGGTTTACCTTTATTGAAAAGAAGGTAAAAGAAACGGGGAAAACCTTTGATGAATTCTCATTAACAGAACTAGATGCGATTTGGGAAGAAGCAAAAAAGCAAGGACTATAAGGGGGAGCAGAAGGCATGCGTTTAGATAAATTTTTAAAGGTATCAAGAATAATAAAACGTCGGACTCTTGCAAAGGAAGTGGCAGAGCAAGGCCGTATTTTCATTAATGGGAATCAAGCCAAAGCGAGCAGCAATGTAAAAGCCGGCGATGAATTAACGATCCATTTTGGACAAAAGCTAGTCACCGCATCTGTTGACAGCATTCAGGAAAATGCAAAAAAAGAAGAAGCCGCGATGATGTATACCATCATAAAGGAAGAAAGAGTACAACAATCAGAAGAATAGAAGGCTTGTTCTAAATAAATTTCCCTCTCATATACATGTACTATCTTGAAGTAATGGATAGGTGAGGGATGATGATGAATCAATATTATGATCAGAATCAAGCAAACAAAACGGTTGTTCAAGAACAGGACATTGTCATGCGAAGCCGGAGAATGCTCGACATCACCGGAGTAAAGCAAGTGGAAAGCTTTGATAATGAAGAATTTTTGCTAGAAACGGTGATGGGCTTTCTTGCTGTCAGAGGCCAAAACTTGCAAATGAAAAACCTCGATGTAGAAAAGGGCGTAGTCTCCATCAAGGGTAAAATAATGGAGATTATCTACTTGGACGATCAACAGGGGGAGAAAGCTAAAGGCTTCTTTAGTAAGCTGTTCAAATGACCTTAACGACCCAGCTTTATACTATGCTTGCCATGATTGGTGTTGGTGCATGGCTGGGAGCGGCCATAGATACTTATGGTCGCTTTCTAAAGCGTGAAAAAAGAGCCAAATGGGTTGTCTTTGTCCACGACGTTCTCTTTTGGCTTTTACAAGGCCTCATCGCGTTTTATGTCCTGCTTTTAGTAAACGAAGGAGCGCTGCGCTTTTATATTCTTATTGCACTTGTCTGTGGGTTTGCCGCTTATCAAAGCATTTTACGGTACGTTTATTTAAACCTACTAGAAACCATTATTCATGTAACGGTGCAGGTATACCAATTTCTAGCAAAAGTTGTAAGAATGCTAGTGATTAAGCCTATACAAATATTGGTACAAGCAGGTATAATAGTAATAATTGGATTATGGAAATTCATCCTTTCTACCCTGCGATTTACCCTTCTTTTGGCATGGAGAATAATCAAACTTTGTACACTGCCGTTAAGATGGATCGCTGTGTTAGGATGGAGATTGCTTCCGAAAGTACTCCAAAAATATTTATACAAAATTTTCAAAAATCTTGAAGGTTTTTTCACAACAATAAAGAATAGAAAATATAGTATAGTGGACAGAGTTAAAAAATTTTGGAAAAAGCGCTAGGAGAGGAATGATAAGATGAGCGCGGCTAGGGATAAAAAAGTAGCAAAAATCCATTCAGACTATTCCAAACAAAAGCAGGAGCAGCAGATAAAGCAACAAAAAAGACGCCGTGGACTATATCGCCGTTTATCATTATTTTTTTGTTTAGCCCTTGTCACTGCCGTTTTAATGGGGAAAACACTCTTAGACCAACGCGCTATCCTCCAGGAAAAAGAGGATAGAAAAACAGTTGTGGAACAGGAACTAGGAAAACTAGAAAAAGAACAACAGCATTTAGAAGAGGAAATTGTGAAGTTAAACGATGATGACTATATTGCCAAGATAGCACGTCGTGATTATTTCATGTCTGAGGACGATGAAATCATCTTCAATGTTCCAGATGACTCCTCATCAGATTAGGGTGATATTGACACCTTAATTTTGCTGTAGGTATAATGGTAGGTAAGGAAGAGTTTTATTTTTTATGATTTTAAGGAGGAGCATTTTTTTTATGTCAATCGAAGTAGGCAGCAAGTTACAGGGTAAGGTAACAGGAATAACTAATTTCGGCGCGTTTGTTGAATTGCCTGGAGGAACAACAGGGCTTGTTCACATTAGTGAAGTAGCTGACAATTATGTTAAGGACATTAACGATCACTTAAAAGTAGGTGATGAAGTCCAGGTAAAAGTAATTAACGTGGAGAAGGACGGAAAAATCGGTCTTTCTATTAAAAAGGCAAGTGACACGTACCGCGAGCCGCAACCACGTTCAGCTCAATCAACACAACGCCCAAACAGCCAACAACGCTCAAGTCAGCGACCACCACGTGGAAAAAGAGAAGAATTCCGTCCAAAGGAAAACTTTGAACAGAAAATGGCAAGGTTTTTAAAAGATAGTGAAGACCGCTTAACTTCCCTTAAGCGTAACACGGAATCAAAACGCGGAGGTCGCGGAGCAAGAAGAGGCTAACTTGCTGCTGAATACCTATATAATATTTACGGCACGTCCCACAACCGGTGTGGGGCGTGTTTTTTTGTTACTTTTAGAACGAAAAAAAACTGCCAGCGCATAAGCACTGACAGTTTTTATATGAATGACCCGTACGGGATTCGAACCCGTGTTACCGCCGTGAAAGGGCGGTGTCTTAACCGCTTGACCAACGGGCCAAATAAAATATGGTAGCGGCGGAGGGGATCGAACCCCCGACCTCACGGGTATGAACCGTACGCTCTAGCCAGCTGAGCTACACCGCCATGTTAATCTACGCCCCATTGTAGGCGTTATAAGGTTGAAGTATGTCCCTTCTTCTGCTAGAAGACACAAGAGTTATAATACTAACTTATCCTGCATATGTCAATAGAATAATAAAATGTAAGAAAAATTAGAACATTTATCTAGCTATTATCTTACAAATTAACAAATAATGATGGAAGTGAATGACAGATGGGATGGTTTCGTGACAGCTTTTCCGTCTTTTTCATGTAAAAAGTCGAACTTTTCAGTCTTTTTCATTTGTTCGTTTGACAAAAGTTTTTCTTTTCAGCTTGTATAATGACCCCAATAGATAATATTTGGGAGTGGATATGATGCAGGGTCTTGAAAGAGAAGCTGAACCAGTTGTACAAGCAAATGATCATCTGAGGAAACTCAGAGGTTCCATGATGAGGTCAGTACATCTTACCAAAACGAAGCTTTCCTCTATTTTATTTCATCAAGGATTTTTGCTAGTGTTTATCGGATTTTTGTTAGGACGAGCATTAATTCTAAATGAAATTACCCCATTTGCTTTACCATTTTTTGCAGCAGTCTATTTTATGAAGAAAAAGCGGGCAGGGTTAACTTTAATTGCGCTGCTTGGGGGATCGGTCACTGTTTCAGCCATGACAGGCATTTATATTTTGGGTGGAATGATTCTGTTCATGCTTCTATTCAAATGGGCCCAAGCACTTAAGGTGGAACCCATTAAGTCCCTACCGTTTCTCGTGTTCATCTCGGCATTTCTCTCAAAAACTACGATGCTGTATTTTACAACCGGGATTGTCACGTATGACTGGCTGATGATCGGAGTAGAGGCAGGGCTCGGCTTTATTCTCACCCTCATCTTCTTCCAAAGCATTCCGTTAATTACCGGCAGAAAAAAGCGGCAGTCCTATAAAACAGAAGAAATCATTTGTCTTATCATTTTGCTTGCCTCTGTGTTAACAGGCACGATAGGTTGGGCAATTTACGATATGAGTATCGAACATATTATGTCGAGGTATTTAGTACTTCTCTTTGCTTTTATTGCCGGAGCGACCATTGGCTCCACTGTGGGAGTGGTAACAGGCTTAATCCTCAGCCTGGCAACGGTATCTAATCTATATCAAATGAGCTTACTGGCCTTTGCTGGGTTATTAGGTGGGCTGTTACGAGAAGGCAACAAGCTGGGCGTATCGGTGGGATTACTTCTAGGAACCTTATTGATTGGCATTTATGGGGAGGGGATGACGCTACTTGTGCCTACCATTATGGAATCGATGGTAGCCGTTGCTATATTTTTAATTACACCACAAAAGGCAATTTCAAATCTCGCTAAATATATTCCTGGAACAGCTGAATATAACGCAGAGCAGCAACAATATATGAGAAAAGTGCGCGATGTTACCGCAAATAGAGTAGAGCAGTTTTCCCATGTATTCCAAGCTCTGTCCAACAGTTTTTCCAAATTTCAAGCTGAGCATCCAGACTCTGAGAAAGAAGTGGACCTATTCTTAAGCAATGTGACAGAGAAGACATGTCAAAATTGCTTCAAAAAGGAGCAGTGCTGGACGCAAAACTTCCAAAAAACCTATGATTACATGACACATTTAATGGCAGATACAGAAGAGGGCACCATCAATCTAAATGTCAAATTAAAAAAGGAGTGGGATCGACATTGCGTAAAATCCGAAAAAGTAAGGTCGGTTATCAAAAACGAATTAGCCCAGTTCCACGCGAATGAAAAATTAAAACGCCAATTAATGGAGAGTAGGAGGTTGGTAGCTGATCAATTATTAGGAGTTTCACAAGTAATGGAGGATTTTGCTAGAGAAATTCAGCGTGAGCGCGAAAATCATTATGTGCAGGAAGAGCAGATTTTAGATGCTCTCAGTGCATTTGGGATTGAAATTGAGCAAGTGGAAATATACAGCGTTGAGCAGGGGAATGTGGACATTGAAATGACCGTTCCATACTGCGAAGGGCGGGGAGAATGCGAAAAGCTGATCGCCCCAATGCTTTCAGATATATTGCATGAAAATATTATTGTGAAAAAAGAGGAGTGCAATACAGACAACAATGGGTACTGTCACGTATCTTTTGGGTCTGCGAAAGCGTTTGTAGTGGAAACTGGCGTAGCTCATGCTGCAAAAGGAGGAGGGCTGATTTCAGGTGATAGTTATTCCACCATAGAATTGGGTCATGGTAAATATGCCATTGCCATTAGTGATGGCATGGGTAATGGAGAGCGTGCGCATTACGAGAGCAAAGAAACTTTGCGTCTGCTCCAAGAAATTTTACAATCTGGCATCCGGGAGAAGGTTGCCATCAAATCTGTCAATTCGGTGCTTTCCTTACGAACGACAGATGAAATTTTTACAACATTAGATCTGGCGATGATTGATTTGCAGGATGCATCCGCGAAATTTTTGAAGGTCGGGTCTACCCCTAGTTTTATAAAAAGGGGAGAAAAGATTATCAAGATTGAAGCTAGTAATCTACCAATGGGCATCATTCAAGAGTTCGATGTGGACGTCGTTAGTTCCCAGTTAAAGGCTGGAGATTTGCTGATTATGATGAGCGACGGAATTTTTGAAGGACCTAAGCACGTAGAAAACTATGATTTATGGATGAAGCGCAAAGTATCCGAAATCAGAACAGATGATCCGCAAGAGATGGCCGATTTAATTATGGAGGAGGTTATCCGTACAAGATCAGGACAAATTCAGGATGACATGACGGTCGTGGTCGCAAAAATAGAGAGAAATATTCCAAAATGGGCAGCCATTCCTGCCTATCACTATCTATCAAAAAATCCGCAACGGATGAAGGAGGCGCTTTAATATGGTAAACATGTTCCTTTTAAACGTGAAAAAAGTAAATCTGTCCGCATCCGAGTTCATTGTTAAAGGAAAGGCCAGGGGGGACCCGGCAGTTCGTGGTCCCCTGTTGAAAAACCAATAAATTTGTACCCTGTCCGATAAATAGGCCGTTTTGGCTGATATCATGTTAGTATCTCCAGATTATTTTTAGCAGATAAATCCCCATTTCGGCGTTTTCCCCACCCCACCCCCCTCTTGAATACATAAAAAATAGTAAATGGCTGTTTTCGCAATCTTTGTTGCTGCTACGTATGTTAAAGAATCCCGTAAACGATGTGGCTGTCGTGCTCTTTTCAAAGAGGGAGATATATATGTGGCAAAGTCCTAAAGCGACTTTTTCCTGGCTAAACGCAACAATTATGAAGAAAAAAGTCTAGTAAATACATAAGCTAGTTGGTTTGAAAAAGGTATATTTTCTCCCCATCTCGTCCATGATGGCTAATGTTACTATACGCATTAGGAGGGGACAAAACGTGTATAAAGGAACGTTAAAGCAAATTCTATTAATTACGGATGGGTGTTCCAACTCTGGGGAAGATCCCATTGCAATGGCAGCATTGGCCAAGGAGCAGGATATTACTGTTAATGTCATTGGGGTAATGGATCAAGATACCATAGATGAAAAAGGCATGAGTGAGATTGATGGCATTGCGATGTCTGGCGGTGGGGTAAGCCAGGTTGTATATGCAAAAAATTTATCTCAAACCGTGCAAATGGTCACAAGAAAGGCAATGACCCAAACCTTACAAGGGGTTATCAATAAAGAGCTTCAGCAAATTTTAGGCTCTGAAACCTCCATGGAGGATCTTCCACCTGAAAAGCGTGGCGAGGTAATGGAAGTGGTGGATGAGCTAGGGGAGACCGTTGCCCTACATGTGCTAATTCTTGTAGATACTAGTGCAAGTATGAAATCTAAGCTTCCTACTGTGAAGGAAGCATTATTAGATTTAGCCTTAAGCTTAAATGCAAGAATGGGAGATAATCTATTTTCTGCCTTTGTTTTCCCGGGGAAACGTCAGGAAGTAGAGAAGATTTTGGATTGGACGCCAAAGCTTGAGTCGTTGTCCTCCATCTTCCCTAAATTGACAACGGGAGGTATTACGCCTACTGGACCAGCGCTGCAAGAAGCTATTCCATATTTTAAAGAAACGCGAGCCTTAAGGAGCATGATTTCCGATGATGAACAATTCGATGAAGAATTCGGTGGCTAATCTTCCAAAAGGGACTGTCCTACTTGGTAAATGGCATAACCAAAGCTATACAGTGTGGAAAACGCTTGGCTATGGCGCAACAGGGTATGTCTATTTAACAAAAGGTCCAAAGGGCTTTGCTGCTTTAAAAATTAGTGAGAACAGTACGTCCATCACGTCCGAAGTGAATGTTCTGCGTCACTTTTCAAAGGTCCAAGGGTTCTCCCTAGGGCCTTCTTTGTTAGATGTGGATGATTGGGAAATGAAAGGTACCAACAAGACATACTCCTTTTATGTGATGGAATATTTAGAGGGAGAATCCCTCCACATTTTTCTGCAAAAAAGAGGCATGGAATGGGCAGGAATTCTCATCTTGCAATTGTTAACCGACCTGCAAACCTTACACAACGAAGGGTGGGTCTTTGGAGATCTAAAGCCGGATAATTTAATTGTTACTTCCTCTCCTCCAAAAATAAGGTTATTGGATGTTGGAGGAACCACACTGAATGGACGCGCTATAAAGGAATTCACCGAGTTCTTTGACAGAGGCTATTGGGGGCTCGGTTCTCGTAAGGCAGACAGCGCTTACGATTTGTTTGCTGTTGCGATGATCATGATTCATATTTGCTATCCAAAGCAATTTCAGAAAAATGGGCAGCACGGGCTAGAGCAACTGAGGGGATATATCCGAAAGAACAGCTGGTTAATGCAATATGAACCGGTATTGGTTCAAGCTCTTACCGGTCGCTACCCTTCTGCAGAGACCATGAAAAAAGAAATGCTTTCGCACATGAGTCAGAAAAAATCAGGCGCTACCACTAGCACAACGAAGGCTGCAGCACCTAATTCAGCAAAGAAAACCCAGTCTGTTAAAGGGAAAGGCAGTCTGAAACATCACCAAGCTTCTGTTGCAACGAACACTCCTTCCGCTTCTAGTAAAAAGGGATGGATGGAAACAGCTGTTTTATTATCGATTGTTCTTTTCGCTTATTTTTTCTATTTATATGGTCAAATGATGTAAACTTTGGGTAGAAGGTGGGTGTATTTTCCACAACCTCCTCAAGCATCTATTTTTGCAGGGAAAGTATGCAAATGGTAGGATAAGATAGAAAATATACGTGTAGATTAAAGGAATGAGAACGATATGTGGGGAAAAGTTGCTGCATTTATAGAAGAAAAAAAGTTGCTGCCTGATAATTCAACGATCGTGATCGGGGTAAGCGGTGGTGCCGATTCCATGAGCTTACTCCATTATTTACATTCCTTGAAAAACACCAAGAACTTAACACTTATCGGCGCACATATGGATCATATGTTCAGAGGAGAACAGTCAAAGCAAGAACTGGATTTCGTTCGGGAGCAATGTTTAGAAAGAGGCTTGCTTTTTGAGGGAGTTCAAGTGGATGTCTCTCGCTATCAAATAGAGCATAAGCTTAGCGCGCAAGTAGCAGCTAGAGAGTGTCGATATGTTTTTTATCAAAATGTTATGGGTAAATATGAAGCAGATATCTTAGCACTTGGGCATCATGCAGATGATCAAATCGAGACCATCATGATGAGGCTTGGCAGGGGTTCCTCAATGAAAGGGTATGCTGGCATTTTGCCAAAGCGGGATTTTGGTCAGGGTGTGATTATAAGGCCCTTACTTTCTGTAACAAAAGAGGAGATTTTCACGTATCTAGAGAACCATGATGTCCCATATAGGCACGATCCTAGCAATGATAAAGACCTATACCGCAGAAATCGTCTGCGACATCGGGTTCTTCCGTTGTTAAAAGAAGAATTCCCAAATCTTCATGAGAAATTCCAATCCTTTAGCGAGCAACTCCATGAAGATGAAACTTATTTACAAGCATTAACACAAGAGGAATGGAATAAAGTTATTAAAAGCAAAACGGATTCCGCTATCGTTTTCATGAGAAAGCCGTTGCTTTTAATGGCTAAACCTTTACAAAGAAGAGGGATTCAACTAATATTAAACTATCTCTATAATAATGAAATTCCTCCATCTCTTTCCTCTATACATATTGATAATTTATTATCCTTATTGGAAAGTGAACACCCTTCTGGAAAGTTGGATTTCCCTTCAGGTTTACAGGTTCTCAGATCTTATGATGAATGTACATTGGCATTTAATAGGTCAGAGCCAAAAGCGTACGAATACGTGCTAAGTGCACCTGGGGAAGTAAAATTGCCAACTGGGGCCGTTATCAAAAGCGAGATTTGGACACACTATAAGATGTCTGACTTAAAAAGAAACCAAGCCGCAATTGATCTTGCCAATGTCACCCTTCCTCTTATCATTAGGACAAGAGCAGAAGGAGATAAGGTGAGGCTCAAGGGAACTAAGGGTTCAAAAAAATTATCACGTATTTTCATTGATGACAAAATCCCTCGAACGAAAAGGGATAGTTGGCCACTAGTAACAGATGCTACTAACGAAATTTTGTGGGTTCCAATGCTTACACGTTCATCTTATGAGGTTACAGAGGAAACGATGGGTCCTGTTTTAGTATTAACATGCATGATGAGTCAAAAAGTCTGGGAGGCAACAAAGAAATGAACAAAGATATCGAAAAAGTACTCTTTTCAGAAGAAGAACTACAAGCAAAGGTTAGAGAACTTGGTGCAAGATTAACAGAAGATTACAAAGATCGTTTTCCTTTGGCAATTGGTGTACTAAAAGGTGCCATGCCATTTATGGGTGATTTGATTAAGCGAATGGATACATACTTAGAAATGGATTTTATGGATGTTTCAAGCTATGGAAATTCCACTGTTTCCTCTGGAGAAGTAAAAATTCTAAAAGATTTAGATACGTCTGTAGAAGGAAGAGACATCTTAATTATTGAAGATATTATTGATAGTGGTTTAACACTAAGTTACCTTGTGGAACTGTTCCGCTACCGTAAAGCTAAAACAATTAAAATCGTTACGCTTCTTGACAAGCCAAGCGGAAGAAAAGCGGATATCACTGCTGATTATGTTGGTTTTATTGTACCCGATGAGTTTGTGGTTGGATACGGTCTTGATTTTGCAGAAAGATACCGCAATCTACCTTACATTGGTGTGTTAAAGCCAAGAATTTATACAAATGTGGAAGAGTAAGCAACCCAACACAGATTCCTTGAATTGGATTAATTTACTATGTTACTATTGGTTTAGTTTGTCTATTGTGGGAGGAGGTAAGGGATGAACAGAATATTTCGAAATACCATCTTTTATTTATTAATATTTTTAGTGGTTATCGGTGTTGTCAGCTTCTTTAATAACCCTAATCCGAAAGAAGAACCGATTACTTACAATACATTCATCCAAAAACTTGAAAGCAGCGAGGTAGAGAAATTTACGATTCAGCCTACCCGTTCTGTATATGAAGCGCGCGGTACCCTTGTTGGTGCGAAAGAAGGGGAATCATTCGTAGCGATATTCCCAAACAGCGCAAGTGCGTTAGAGCGTGTAGAAAACGTGTCTGATGAACAAGATATACCAATGACAGTAAAAGAAGCGGAAGAAACAAGTGGTTGGGTAACCTTCTTTACTTCCATCATTCCGTTTGTCATCATCTTTATTTTATTCTTCTTCTTGCTCAACCAAGCGCAAGGCGGCGGTAGTCGTGTGATGAACTTTGGTAAAAGTAAGGCGAAGCTTTATAGTGAAGAAAAGAAAAAGGTGAAGTTCAAGGATGTAGCTGGTGCGGATGAAGAAAAGCAAGAGCTTGTGGAGGTTGTGGAATTCTTAAAGGATCCACGCAAATTCTCTGAGCTTGGTGCTCGCATTCCAAAAGGAGTTCTGCTTGTTGGACCTCCTGGTACTGGTAAAACCTTGCTTGCAAGAGCGGTAGCTGGGGAAGCTGGTGTACCATTCTTCTCTATCAGTGGTTCAGACTTTGTGGAAATGTTTGTCGGGGTCGGTGCATCCCGTGTACGTGACTTGTTTGAAAATGCAAAAAAGAATGCTCCATGTATCATTTTTATCGATGAAATTGATGCCGTTGGACGTCAGCGTGGCGCTGGCCTTGGCGGTGGACATGATGAGCGTGAACAAACCCTTAACCAATTGCTTGTGGAGATGGACGGATTCGGTGCAAATGAAGGTATTATCATCGTTGCAGCGACAAACAGACCGGACATTCTTGACCCGGCATTGTTAAGACCAGGCCGTTTTGATCGTCAAATTACCGTGGATCGTCCTGACTTAAAAGGTCGTGAAGCAGTGCTTAAAGTACATGCAAGAAACAAACCGCTTGATGAAAATATCAACATGAAAACCATCGCGATGCGCACACCAGGATTCTCTGGTGCCGACCTTGAAAACCTGTTAAATGAAGCAGCTCTTGTCGCGGCTAGACAGGACAAAAAGCGCATTGATATGCTCGATATTGATGAAGCCATTGACCGTGTCATTGCGGGACCTGCGAAAAAGAGCAGAGTCATCTCGCAAAAAGAACGTAATATTGTGGCGTACCATGAAGCGGGTCATACCATTATTGGTGTTGTCCTAGATGAAGCGGATATGGTACATAAGGTTACCATCGTACCACGTGGCCAGGCTGGTGGATATGCGGTAATGCTTCCAAAAGAAGACCGTTACTTCATGACAAAACCAGAATTGCTTGATAAGATCACTGGTCTTTTAGGAGGCCGTGTTGCGGAGGAAATTACGTTTGGAGAAGCGAGTACTGGCGCACATAACGACTTCCAGCGCGCAACAGGAATTGCCCGCAAGATGGTGACTGAATACGGAATGAGCGAAAAGCTTGGACCGCTTCAATTTGGTCAAGCATCAGGAGGCCAAGTATTCCTCGGTCGAGACATTCAAAATGAGCAAAACTACAGTGATGCGATTGCTCACGACATTGATACAGAAATCCAACGCATCATTAAAGAATCCTATGCGCGTGCAAAACAGATTCTTACGGAAAATCGTGATAAACTGGAGCTCGTTGCAAAAACATTACTTGAAGTGGAAACATTGGATGCAGATCAAATCAAAAACCTTTATGAGCATGGGAAGCTACCAGAGCTACCTTTGAAAACAGATGGTGGAGACGATGTGAAAGTAAACATCAACTCGAAAAAAGACTCTGATAAACCAGAATCTGACGATAAAAAACCGGAATAACTAAAAAGATGCCTGGGGAAACTCAGGCATCTTTTCTTTTTATCCAGTAAAATAATGATAAGAATGGGATATGACCAACCGTGTCGAAATTTCCCGAGCAATAATAGAAAAAGGTTGTTTCTCTTTTCGAAGAGAGGAGATATAAATGTGTGGCAATTTAGCTTACCTTCAGATTGGAAGAAGTCCTAAAGCCTACACTTCTCTGGTTAAAGGCAACAATCATTAAGAAAAGAGCCTTCCTTAAAGAGTAGAAAAAGTCTTAAAGCTGACTTTTTCATCGTTAATAGCAACCATCTTTTAGAAAAGAGCTTAGAAAACTAACAATTTCTATTGGGTTTGTACGGTTACCATATAGTATAATAAAACTAATTTTAAAGCATGGTGGGGATTGTAGATGTTATTTGTTTTAGATGTTGGAAATACCAACACGGTAATAGGTGTATACGATGGAGAAGAATTAAAGCATCATTGGCGTGTCGAAACAAGCCGCAATAAAACCGAAGATGAATTTGGGATGATCTTCAAATCACTGCTTGAACATGTGGGACTTAGCTTCAAAGACTTTGAAGGAATCATCATTTCCTCCGTTGTTCCGCCAATTATGTTTTCATTAGAAAGAATGTGCCAAAAATATTTTCATTTGAAACCGTTAATTGTCGGGCCGGGAATAAAAACGGGTCTTAACATAAAATATGAAAACCCAAGAGAAGTGGGCGCGGATCGAATTGTCAATGCAGTGGCAGGCATTCATCAGTACGGTGGCCCATTAATTATCGTTGATTTTGGGACAGCAACAACGTATTGCTACATCAATGAACATAAGCAATATATGGGCGGTGCGATAGCGCCTGGTATTAGTATTTCTACTGAAGCCCTTTACTCTAGGGCATCCAAGTTGCCTAGAATTGAAATTGCTCGTCCAGATGGAGTGATTGGAAAAAATACAGTCAGTGCGATGCAGGCTGGAATTCTTTTCGGTTATGTTGGTCAGGTTGAGGGCATTGTAAATCGTATGAAGAAACAAAGCAAGGTAGCACCGAAAGTGATTGCAACAGGTGGCCTGGCTACTCTTATCGGGAATGAGTCAGAAGTGATCGATACAGTTGATCCATTTTTAACATTAAAAGGTCTTCATTTAATCTATATGAAAAATACGAAAGAGGATGGAGTCTAAGAAAGGGGCAAGTACGAATGTCAGACTATCTTGTGAAAGCCTTGGCTTTTGATGGCCAGGTGAGAGCATATGCAATTCGAACAACAGATACAGTAAGTGAGGCACAACGCAGGCACCAGACATGGCCTACTGCTTCTGCAGCATTAGGGAGAGCAATGACTGCTTCTGTCATGATGGGTGCCATGTTAAAAGGAGAAAATAAATTAACGGTGAAAATTGAAGGCGGCGGGCCAATTGGTGCCATCCTTGTTGATAGTGATGCAAAGGGACATGTCAGAGGCTATGTAACAAATCCACAAACTCATTTTGATTTAAATCAGCATGGGAAACTGGACGTAGCGAGGGCAGTAGGTACAAATGGAACCCTATCCGTTGTAAAAGACCTTGGATTAAGAGAACATTTTTCCGGCCAAACCCAGCTTGTTTCAGGGGAGCTTGGAGAGGACTTTACCTATTATCTTGTTTCTTCTGAACAAATTCCTTCGGCGGTTGGAGTAGGAGTATTGGTGAATCCAGATAACAGTATCCTAGCAGCTGGTGGATTTATCATTCAGCTTCTTCCGGGGACATCGGATGAAACCATTTCTATCATTGAAGAAAAAATCACCAACATGACACCAGTTTCTAAGCTCATTGAAAAGGGACTAACACCTGAAGAGCTCTTAGAAGAAGTGCTAGGTGGCGAGGATATTAAGTTTTTAGAGACGATGCCTATAGAGTTTAAATGCAAATGTTCCAAAGAACGTTTTGAACAGGCAATTATCTCTCTTGGGGAAAATGAAATTACCGACATTATTGAAGAAGATGGACAAGCAGAAACTCACTGCCATTTCTGTAATGCTACATTTATGTTCAGCAAAGCGGAACTTGAAGCAATGAGGGATCAACTTAAACATTAGGGGGCTCCAATGAAACAAAAAAGGAGATTAAAGCAAGAGTGGATTTGGCGCATTATTTTTGGCCTTGTTATTATCAACTGCTTGACTTTAGCCATTGTGGTGAAGCAGGGCTTTTCGTTAAAAGAAGCTAGCGAAGCAAGTGCTTTTGTGAACGGAGATTCGAATCACCTTGCATCGGTAGGCGATACGGTGATAACGAGAAAAGATATGCTAAAAGAGCTAGAAGGTATGTATGGACAAGAAATGCTTACGAAAATGATCAATAATGAAGTAGTCAAGCAAATGGCGAAAAAGTATCAAGTCGAAGTGTCTGATCAATCTGTTGATCGGGAATGGAAGATGATTAAAACGATGTACAGCAGATCGCCGCTACACACCAATACATCAGATGAGCTCATAAAGGAACAAATTCGCTCTGGCCTTTTGTTAGAGGAATTGCTGATCAAAGATGTTACGATTCCGGAAGAACAACTCAAAAGCTATTATGAAGAAAATAAAGCATTATACACTTTTGAGGATGCGTATCATTTATCCCACATTGTACTAGAAAAAGAGAAAGCTGCGAAGGCGGTAATAAAAGAGTTAAAAGATGGCTCCAACTTCTCCTCACTTGCAATGGAAGTCTCAACAGATGAGATTACCGCTAACCAAGGTGGCGATATTGGTTTTTTGACGCATGAATCACAGGTGTATCCACAAGCTTACTTAACAGAAGCAAAAAAACTTAAAGAAAAGTCCTGGAGTGAGCCAGTGAAGGTCGATGAAGGTTTTGCAGTGCTATATTTGCATGAAAAAGTGGAAGGGACCGTATACTCTTATGAGGATGTAAAAGATCAAATCAGACGACACCTCGCCCTCGAACATATGGATGGATCGATGGATGCCTCGATATTTTGGGAGGAAGCTGGCGTGGAGTGGAATGTATCATCTGCAGAGTAGATAGAGACGAATAATTTGACAATTCAGATTAAGCGGTGTTAAAGTTGGATTAATCCGACAAGAATACTAAGTTTTAATTTTGGCAGACTGGGGGAAGGTAAATGACACGTGTTGCAAATTCTATTGATGAATTAGTAGGAAAGACTCCTGTCGTAAAGCTAAATCGAATGGTAGAAGAAGATATGGCAGATGTCTATTTAAAGCTAGAGTTTATGAATCCTGGAAGCAGTGTAAAGGACCGTATCGCTCTTTCTATGATTGAAGCAGCGATAGAGGAAGGAAAGCTCAAGGAAGGCGACACCTTTGTTGAGCCAACGAGTGGAAATACGGGTATCGGCCTTGCGATGATCGCAGCTGCTAAAGGGCTAAAAGCGTTGCTCGTTATGCCGGAAACAATGAGTATGGAGCGTCGCAATCTCCTTCGTGCCTATGGAGCGGAACTGGTTCTCACACCTGGACCAGAGGGAATGGGCGGTGCAATTAGAAAGGCAGAAGAACTGGCAAAGGAAAAAGGCCTGTTTATGCCGCAGCAATTTAATAACCCGGCTAACCCAAAAATCCACCGAGATACAACCGGAAAAGAAATCGTCGAACAGTTCCCAGATGGTCTAGATGCTTTCATTTCTGGTATCGGAACGGGCGGCACGATTACCGGTGCAGGAGAAGTATTGAAAAAAGCCTATCCTGACATTAAAATCGTTGCAGTTGAGCCGGCAGACTCTCCTGTTTTATCTGGAGGAAAGCCTGGTCCTCACAAAATTCAAGGAATTGGGGCGGGGTTTGTCCCTTCTATTTTAAATACAACGGTATACGATCAAGTAATCACTATCAAAAATGAAGAAGCTTTCGAATATGCACGCCTTGCTGCAAGACAAGAAGGGCTGCTTGGCGGGATTTCTTCAGGAGCTGCCATTTCTGCCGCGCTTCAGGTAGCAAAGGAGCTCGGAAAAGGCAAAAAGGTTCTTGCAATCATTCCAAGTAATGGAGAACGTTATTTAAGTACTCCATTATACCAATTTGAAGAATAGGTTATCTTAAGGAAAACAGACTTAGTTCTGTTTTCCTTTTTTCGTTTCATGTAATATAGAGGTAGATTGTAAATGTAGGAGCGTGACAGCAAGAATGCAAAAGGTACCTGTTGGTCTGAAAATAGAGATGAATGAAAATCAATGGTTTGCAAAATATAAAGAGCTTGCAAAGGACAAGCCCAGCCATATTTTATTAGAGAGCGGCCGAGGTGGGCGCTATCATATTATCGGCCTTGATCCGATTGCTTCGTTAAAAGGTAAAGAGGAAGAGCTTGAAATATCCTATCCTGATGCATCTGTTGAAATCAGAAAGGGAAACCCCCTCACTCTTTTACAGGAGGTACTAGCTGAGCGGTCTTCTGAAAAGCTTTCTGGATTTCCGGATTTCACAGGCGGTGCAGTAGGGTACCTATCCTATGATTGTGTGCGCTACATTGAAAAACTCCCAGCGCTTGCAAACGATGACCTCGGGATACCTGACTTGTATTTCTTGTTGTTTGATGATGTATTCGTCTATGACAAACACGAGCAAGTGCTGTTTTTTATTGTACATGTAGAAAAAGGTCAGGAAGAAGAAGGCAGATTACGATTAGAAGCTTACCAAAAGCAATGGACAGAAGTTGGGAAGGAAGCTACTGTTTATCCTTATCATTATGATGGGACCCCATCGAGAGAGCGAGAGGTTTCGTTAACAGAAGAGTCTTTTCATGAAGCGGTAAAAAAAGTGCAACACTACATTGCGCAGGGGGACGTGTTCCAAGTGAACCTTTCTGTAAGACAGGCAGAACCTCTGTTAACACACCCGATGGAAGTGTACACGGCACTCCGTGACATCAACCCATCCCCGTACATGGGGTATTTGCATTTTCCTGAGTTCCAGCTCGTCAGCGGGTCCCCAGAGCTTTTGGTAAAGAAAAAAGGGACTGTTGTCAGTACGAGACCGATAGCGGGTACAAGATCACGGGGCAACAATGATGAGGAAGATCAACTGCTCGCCAACGAGCTTATGGACAATGAAAAAGAGCGGGCCGAGCATGTGATGCTTGTAGACCTCGAGCGAAATGACCTTGGCCGGGTCTGTCAGTATGGAACAGTAGAAGTAAATGAATTTATGGTGATTGAAAAATACTCCCATGTCATGCACATCGTCTCGAATGTACAAGGGAAACTTTCTCCTGATAAGGATAATGCAGCCATTATTGCGGCTACCTTCCCGGGAGGAACAATAACGGGTGCACCTAAGGTTCGGACGATGGAAATCATCGAGGAACTTGAGCCTGTGCGCCGTTCTGTTTATACTGGTTCCATAGGGTGGATTGGATATGATGGCGAGATGGAATTAAACATCTCTATCAGAACCATGATTGCAAAAGACGGGATGGCTTATGTGCAGGCTGGGGCAGGAGTGGTCATCGACTCTGTTCCAAAGCGCGAGTACAAGGAATCCTTGAAAAAAGCGGCAGCCCTATGGAAAGCAAAAGAGCTGAGTGAAGAAGAGCACAAAAAACGAGCAGAGGTGAGAGTATGATACTAATGATTGATAACTACGATTCTTTCACGTACAACTTAGTACAATACCTAGGTGAGCTAGGGGAAGAGTTAATCGTAAAACGAAATGATGAAATAACCATTAAGGAAATAGAAGAGCTTAACCCGGATTTTATTATGATTTCACCCGGGCCTTGCTCTCCAAACGAAGCAGGTATCAGCCTGGATGTGATTGAACACTTTGCAGGAAAAAAGCCTATTTTTGGCGTTTGCCTTGGTCACCAGTCCATTGCACAGGTATTTGGCGGAGACGTAGTACGAGCAGAAAGATTAATGCACGGTAAAACTTCAGAAATGCATCATGATGGAAAAACAATTTTCGGCTCGCTGGATAATCCTTTTGTGGCAACGAGGTATCATTCTCTTATTGTTAAAAAAGAGACCCTACCGGAATGCTTTGAGATAACAGCATGGACAGATCAAGATGAAATCATGGCAATTCGTCATAAGGAACTTCCCATCGAAGGTGTTCAATTTCACCCTGAATCCATCATGACCTCTGTAGGCAAAGAATTGCTGAGGAATTTTATCAACACTTACTCTAAGAAGAAGGTGTAGCATGATTGTCTATAAGGATGGTGCCTGGAAGCCAATTGAAGAGACTCAGGTATCGGTGATGGATCATGGATTTTTATATGGCGTGGGCTTATTTGAAACCTTCCGAACGTATAACGGGGTCCCGTTTTTGTTCAGAGATCATCTCCAACGATTAACAGAAGGACTGCAGTCCGTTTTTATAGATTGGCATTACGAGGAGCAAGAATTACGAGATCTAGTAACACAAGCCTTAAAACATAACAAGGTACAAGAAGGAATTATTCGTTTAAATGTAACTGCGGGGATCAGCAACTGGGGCTTGCCAACAGAAACATATGACAAGCCCTCTCTCCTGTTATTTACACGACCCGTTCCGCCATTGCCTGGCTCTGCAAAAACAGCTGAATTTTTAAATCTCAGACGCAATACTCCTGAAGGTGAATACAGGCTAAAATCGCATCACTATCTTAATAACCTTTTAGGAAAAAGAGAGCTTGGAAGCAAGCCTGATGTTGAAGGGATTTTTTTGACAGCGGAGGGCTATATTGCGGAAGGACTTGTATCTAATGTCTTTTGGATCAAAGAGGATACCTTGTATACCCCTTCCTTCGAAACAGGAATTTTAAAGGGAGTTACACGACAGTTCGTCCTTCATCTAGCAAAGCTGATTGGATTAACGGTTAAAATAGGTTTTTTTGCAAAAGAAGACCTATTAGCGGCGGATGCTGTTTTCATTACAAATTCCACACAGGAGTTGGTACCAATCAGCAGCATTTCCAACAAAGCTTTTTCAATAGAGTCACAATGGTTAAAGAAGTTGCAGCGTTTATATGAAGAAAGTACAGGTGAGCAGCTGCTTACTTATCAGGAAGTAAAGAGAGTGGAAGAGAAAAATGGGAAATATCAACTTATATCAAACTAAAATAACATGTGGGCCCCATGAACTCCCACTTGGCGAAAAAACGCTTATCATGGGCATCTTGAATGTTACCCCAGATTCATTTTCTGATGGTGGGAAATTTAATTTGCCGGAAAAAGCGGTGGAGCGGGCACGGGAACTAGTCGAAGCGGGTGCTGACATTCTGGACATTGGCGGCGAATCCACCAGGCCTGGTGCGACAAAGGTATCAGAGTCTGAGGAGCTAGAGAGGGTGATTCCAGTCATCCAAGCGATTGCCAAAGAAGTAAACGTACCCATTTCCATTGATACGTATAAAGCGGAAGTCGCAAGAAGAGCCATTAAGGCGGGAGCCCATATTATCAATGATGTTTGGGGTGCAAAGGGTGACCCGGCCATGCCGCGTGTTGCTGCAGAGCTTGGCGTGCCGATTGTGTTAATGCAAAACCGCGAAGAGCGAAATTACCAGCAATTGATTCCTGACATGATAGCTGATTTATACGAAAGCATCTCACTTGTGAGAAAAGCCGGCGTGAAGAATGAAAATATCATCTTAGATCCTGGTATCGGTTTTGCCAAAACGTTTGAGGATAATCTTGAGGTGATGAGAGAACTCGACCAGTTCCACATACTCGGCTATCCTTTGTTACTCGGTACATCTAGAAAACGATTTATCGGTCATGTTTTAGATCTTCCTGCAGAGGAAAGAATGGAAGGCACAGGTGCGACCGTGTGTCTTGGTATTCAAAAGGGCTGCCAGATTGTTCGTGTACACGATGTGAAAGAAATATCACGCATGGCAAAAATGATGGACGCCATGCTTAGTAAAGGAGAGGGTACCTATCGATAAAATTTATGTGAACAAGATGACGTTTTATGGCTATCATGGTGTTTTTCCAGAAGAAACAAAGCTTGGCCAACGTTTTATCGTTGATTTAGAAATAGAGTTGGACCTTTCTAAAGCCGGTACATCCGATGACCTTACCCAATCTGTGAACTATGCAGACCTCTATAATACCTGTAAAAAGGTAGTGGAGGGCGAAACCTATAAACTAGTAGAAACCGTTGCCGAGAGAATTGCCGCGGAGGTTCTCGGTGGATTTTCTATCATTGAAACCTGCACCATTAAAGTGATAAAACCCGATCCACCTATCCCTGGTCACTATGAATCAGTAGCAGTGGAGATTACAAGAGGCCGATTGAAATGAAGGTTGCCTACATCGCTCTAGGATCTAACCAAGGGGACCGAGCCGCCTACCTAGAGAACGCCATTAGAGAAATAGACCAACACGCCGAAATCTCTTTGCTTGCCAGGTCTTCCATTTACGAAACAGACCCGGTGGGCTACACAGATCAGGATCAATTTTTGAATATGGTAATTAAAGTTAAAACAGATCTCCCTGCTATTGATTTATTAACGGTTCTGCAGGGGCTGGAGCAATTCTTTGGCAGAAAAAGAGTGATTCGTTGGGGTCCGCGAACGTTAGACCTTGACATTTTATTGTTTAACCAAGAAAATATTGAAAATGAAGAGCTTATTGTCCCCCATCCACGTATGTGGGAGCGGGCTTTTGTTTTTATTCCATTACTAGAGATTGCGGATAGACAGGATCTACCCGAAAAAATAAATGAACAAGAACTTCTTGCACTACAAGAAAGAGAAGGGGTACGCATATGGAAGCCGAAAAATGGGGAAGACGTATCCGGGCATACCGAAAGCTAAAAGGATATACCCAAGAATCATTTGCAAAGAATCTTCATATATCCGTCTCTGTATTAGGAGAAGTAGAACGGGGGAATCGGCTACCCAATGATGAGTTAATTCTATCGATTGCAAAAGAATTAAACATCACAGTAGAAGAACTCACTCCACCGGATTTAGTTAGAGAGGAGGTAAAACACTAATGCTGAAAATTGGCGATATCACCATGAAAAACCCAGTTGTCTTAGCGCCGATGGCAGGCGTGTGTAATGCTGCCTTTCGCCTAACAGTCAAAGAGTTCGGAGCGGGACTAGTATGTGCGGAAATGGTAAGTGATAAAGCGATCCTTTATAAAAACGCGAAAACAATGGGCATGCTTTACATTGACGAACGCGAAAAACCATTAAGCCTGCAAATCTTTGGTGGCGAAAAAGACACCCTTGTAGAAGCGGCTAAATTTGTCGATAAAAATACCACGGCAGACATTATAGACATCAATATGGGCTGTCCAGTTCCGAAAATCACAAAATGTGACGCAGGGGCAAAATGGCTTTTAGACCCAAATAAAATTTATGAAATGGTAGCAGCGGTTGTAGATGCCGTGGACAAACCGGTTACTGTGAAAATGCGTACAGGATGGGATGAGGATCACATCTTTGCTATTGAAAACGCCCAAGCAGTCGAGCGTGCGGGAGGTAAGGCTGTAGCGTTGCATGGACGTACTCGTGTGCAAATGTATGAAGGTCATGCTGACTGGAATATCATTAAGAGTGTAAAAGAGTCCGTTAACATTCCAGTAATCGGTAACGGAGACGTCCAAACCCCAGAGGATGCAAAGCGTATGCTAAATGAAACTGGTGTAGACGGTGTGATGATTGGTCGCGCAGCCCTTGGAAACCCGTGGATGATTTACCGTACCGTTCATTACCTTGAAACCGGCGAACTTGTAGGAGAACCTTCCGTACGTGAAAAAATGGATGTATGCAAGCTGCACCTTGACCGTCTCATTGACCTTAAGGGGGAAAATGTGGCAGTTCGGGAAATGAGGAAGCATGCTGCATGGTACCTGAAGGGAATTCGAGGAAATGCCAAGGCTCGCAATGCCATTAATGAGTGTAATACCCGTTTGGACGTTGTTACCCTGGTTGATCAATTAGTAGAAGAGATGGAACAAAAAGAAGCAATGAATTCTCAAGTAGTCTAATGGTTTACACGCAAGAAGCCCCATGAAACTGCCAGTAAGTGATTGCTGGCAGTTTTAGCTTTATTATTAGTTGGAAAGTCTATATGATAGATAAAAGAAACGATTCTACATAGACCAGTAGATAAATTCACAGTTGGAGTTGATATAAAATGAGTCAAGAAGAATTAAATCTCAATGACCAGTTGCTAGTAAGACGGGAAAAAATGCAAAAGCATCGCGACAAAGGGTTGGATCCATTTGGCGCAAGATTTGAGCGCAATGCTGATTCCAAACAATTAATCGCTAAATATGGCGAAATTGAAAAAGAACAATTAGACGAAGAGCCAATCGAAGTTACCCTCGCTGGTCGGATCATGACCAAACGCGGAAAAGGGAAAGCTGGATTCGCGCATATCCAAGACCTAACAGGACAAATCCAATTGTACGTTAGAAAAGATGCAGTTGGAGATGACGCATATGAAATTTTCAATTCTATCGACATTGGAGATATCGTTGGCGTAACAGGCTATGTGTTTAAAACTAAAGTAGGGGAGCTGTCTATTAAAACAACGTCCTTTGAATTGCTATCCAAAGCCCTACGTCCGCTACCGGAAAAGTACCACGGCTTAAAAGATGTGGAACAACGCTATCGTCAGCGTTATCTAGATCTCATCACCAATCCAGAAAGCAAAGAAACATTTATTGCTCGTTCAAGAATCATCCAAGCAATGCGTCGCTACCTAGATGACCACGGATATTTAGAAGTGGAAACGCCTATGATGCATTCCATTGCCGGCGGAGCATCTGCACGTCCATTTATTACGCATCACAACACACTAGATATGACTTTATATATGCGTATTGCTATTGAGCTTCACCTAAAGCGCCTAATTGTTGGTGGTCTCGAGAAAGTGTATGAGATTGGCCGCGTCTTCCGTAACGAAGGAGTATCCACGCGACATAACCCAGAATTTACGATGATTGAGTTATATGAAGCTTATGCTGATTACAAGGATATCATGGCACTAACAGAAAACCTTGTTGCGCACATCGCACAAGAAGTATTAGGCACTACAAAAGTACAATATGCAGACAGTGAAATTGATCTTACACCTCAATGGAAAAGACTGCATATGGTAGATGCGGTAAAAGAAGCAACGGGTGTCGATTTCTGGCAACAAATGACCGACGAAGAAGCGCGTGCTCTTGCAAAAGAACATGGCGTAGACGTAACCGAACACATGCAATTTGGTCATATTGTTAATGAATTCTTCGAGCAAAAAGTGGAAGAAACGTTGATACAGCCGACCTTTATCTATGGTCACCCTGTGGAAATTTCTCCACTTGCAAAGAAAAACGCAGAAGATCCACGCTTCACAGATCGCTTTGAGCTCTTCATTGTTGGTCGTGAGCACGCTAATGCCTTCACAGAGCTAAATGATCCAATCGATCAAAAAGAGCGCTTTGAAGCCCAGCTTGTGGAAAAGGAACAAGGAAACGACGAAGCGCATGAGATGGATCATGACTTCATTGAAGCCCTAGAATACGGAATGCCACCAACTGGCGGACTCGGTATCGGTATCGACCGTCTAGTAATGCTCTTAACAAACTCTCCATCTATTAGGGATGTACTACTATTCCCACAGATGAGACATCGTTAATAAGGAACACCACAACACGACCTCAGGGGACAATCTGAGGTCGTGTTTTTTCATTCGTATCTTCTCTTAGAATTATAAGACTATTACAACATTATCACTTTCTTAAAATAATAGAAAAAACCTATTGCCTTTAGTTTCAGAGGGTGGTATATTAATATTCGTTGTCACAAACGACAACACATCAGTTTTAAAAAACATGAAAAAAGATGTTGACTTAATCATTTGGTTTTGGTAAGATAATAAAGTCGCTCTTTTGACAAGATGCTCTTTGAAAACTAAACAAAACAACAGCGTCCACGTTGACCTTACGGGGTTAACATGAACGAATTTAAGTAACAAGCTAGCAACAAATTTTGAGCAACAGCTCAAACTCTTTATTGGAGAGTTTGATCCTGGCTCAGGACGAACGCTGGCGGCGTGCCTAATACATGCAAGTCGAGCGAACTTCTTAAAAGCTTGCTTTTATAGAAGTTAGCGGCGGACGGGTGAGTAACACGTGGGCAACCTGCCTGTAAGACTGGGATAACTTCGGGAAACCGGAGCTAATACCGGATAATACAAGAAACCTCCTGGTTTCTTGTTGAAAGATGGTTTCGGCTATCACTTACAGATGGGCCCGCGGCGCATTAGCTAGTTGGTGAGGTAACGGCTCACCAAGGCGACGATGCGTAGCCGACCTGAGAGGGTGATCGGCCACACTGGGACTGAGACACGGCCCAGACTCCTACGGGAGGCAGCAGTAGGGAATCTTCCACAATGGACGAAAGTCTGATGGAGCAACGCCGCGTGAGCGATGAAGGCCTTCGGGTCGTAAAGCTCTGTTGTTAGGGAAGAACAAGTGCGAGAGTAACTGCTCGCACCTTGACGGTACCTAACCAGAAAGCCACGGCTAACTACGTGCCAGCAGCCGCGGTAATACGTAGGTGGCAAGCGTTGTCCGGAATTATTGGGCGTAAAGCGCGCGCAGGCGGTTTCTTAAGTCTGATGTGAAAGCCCACGGCTCAACCGTGGAGGGTCATTGGAAACTGGGGAACTTGAGTGCAGAAGAGGAGAGTGGAATTCCACGTGTAGCGGTGAAATGCGTAGAGATGTGGAGGAACACCAGTGGCGAAGGCGACTCTCTGGTCTGTAACTGACGCTGAGGCGCGAAAGCGTGGGGAGCAAACAGGATTAGATACCCTGGTAGTCCACGCCGTAAACGATGAGTGCTAAGTGTTAGAGGGTTTCCGCCCTTTAGTGCTGCAGCTAACGCATTAAGCACTCCGCCTGGGGAGTACGGTCGCAAGACTGAAACTCAAAGGAATTGACGGGGGCCCGCACAAGCGGTGGAGCATGTGGTTTAATTCGAAGCAACGCGAAGAACCTTACCAGGTCTTGACATCCTCTGACCACTCTAGAGATAGAGCCTTCCCCTTCGGGGGACAGAGTGACAGGTGGTGCATGGTTGTCGTCAGCTCGTGTCGTGAGATGTTGGGTTAAGTCCCGCAACGAGCGCAACCCTTGATCTTAGTTGCCAGCATTCAGTTGGGCACTCTAAGGTGACTGCCGGTGACAAACCGGAGGAAGGTGGGGATGACGTCAAATCATCATGCCCCTTATGACCTGGGCTACACACGTGCTACAATGGACGGTACAAAGGGCAGCAAAACCGCGAGGTCGAGCCAATCCCATAAAACCGTTCTCAGTTCGGATTGCAGGCTGCAACTCGCCTGCATGAAGCCGGAATCGCTAGTAATCGCGGATCAGCATGCCGCGGTGAATACGTTCCCGGGCCTTGTACACACCGCCCGTCACACCACGAGAGTTTGTAACACCCGAAGTCGGTGGGGTAACCTTTTGGAGCCAGCCGCCTAAGGTGGGACAGATGATTGGGGTGAAGTCGTAACAAGGTAGCCGTATCGGAAGGTGCGGCTGGATCACCTCCTTTCTAAGGATAAAGACGCTTGTTGTTTTGTTTAGTTTTGAGAGAGCATTCTCTCAATTATGAATGGCAAATCTGACGATTTGTCTCATTTGTTCCTTGAAAACTAGATAATGTAACTAATATCAAGATATTCACAAAATATCGTTCATCTTAGTAATTTTCTAATAGATATCATCGCTGATATCGACACAGACCAATTTTGGTCAACGGTTAAGTTATTAAGGGCGCACGGTGGATGCCTTGGCACTAGGAGCCGATGAAGGACGGGACTAACACCGATATGCTTCGGGGAGCTGTAAGTAAGCGTTGATCCGGAGATTTCCGAATGGGGAAACCCACTGCTCGTAATGGAGCAGTATCCTTATCTGAATACATAGGGTATGGAAGGCAGACCCGGGGAACTGAAACATCTTAGTACCCGGAGGAAGAGAAAGCAAATGCGATTTCCTGAGTAGCGGCGAGCGAAACGGAATTAGCCCAAACCAAGAGGCTTGCCTCTTGGGGTTGTAGGACACTCTACATGGAGTTACAAAGGAACGGGGTAGATGAAGCGACCTGGAAAGGTCCGTCATAGAAGGTAAAAACCCTGTAGTTGAAACTTCGTTCCCTCCTGAGTGGATCCTGAGTACGGCGGGACACGAGAAATCCCGTCGGAAGCAGGGAGGACCATCTCCCAAGGCTAAATACTCCCTAGTGACCGATAGTGAACCAGTACCGTGAGGGAAAGGTGAAAAGCACCCCGGAAGGGGAGTGAAATAGATCCTGAAACCGTGTGCCTACAAGTAGTTAGAGCCCGTTAATGGGTGATAGCGTGCCTTTTGTAGAATGAACCGGCGAGTTACGATCCCGTGCAAGGTTAAGTCGAAGAGACGGAGCCGTAGCGAAAGCGAGTCTGAATAGGGCGCATGAGTACGTGGTCGTAGACCCGAAACCAGGTGATCTACCCATGTCCAGGGTGAAGTTCAGGTAACACTGAATGGAGGCCCGAACCGACTCACGTTGAAAAGTGAGCGGATGAGGTGTGGGTAGGGGTGAAATGCCAATCGAACCTGGAGATAGCTGGTTCTCTCCGAAATAGCTTTAGGGCTAGCCTCATGTAGTAAGAGTCTTGGAGGTAGAGCACTGATTGGACTAGGGGTCCTCATCGGATTACCGAATTCAGTCAAACTCCGAATGCCAAAGACTTATCCATGGGAGTCAGACTGCGAGTGATAAGATCCGTAGTCAAGAGGGAAACAGCCCAGACCGCCAGCTAAGGTCCCCAAGTATACGTTAAGTGGAAAAGGATGTGGAGTTGCTTAGACAACCAGGATGTTGGCTTAGAAGCAGCCACCATTTAAAGAGTGCGTAATAGCTCACTGGTCGAGTGACTCTGCGCCGAAAATGTACCGGGGCTAAACGTATCACCGAAGCTGCGGACTGTTCTTACGAACAGTGGTAGGAGAGCGTTCTAAGGGCGTTGAAGCTAGACCGGAAGGACTGGTGGAGCGCTTAGAAGTGAGAATGCCGGTATGAGTAGCGAAAGAAGGGTGAGAATCCCTTCCACCGAATGCCTAAGGTTTCCTGAGGAAGGCTCGTCCGCTCAGGGTTAGTCGGGACCTAAGCCGAGGCCGAAAGGCGTAGGCGATGGATAACAGGTTGATATTCCTGTACCACCTCCACTCCGTTTGAGCAACGGGGGGACGCAGAAGGATAGGGTAAGCGCGCTGTTGGATATGCGCGTCTAAGCAGTAAGGCTGAGAAGTAGGCAAATCCGCTTCTCCTATAAGGCTGAGCTGTGATAGCGAGGGAAATATAGTACCGAAGTTCCTGATTTCACACTGCCAAGAAAAGCCTCTAGCGAGGAGTGAGGTGCCCGTACCGCAAACCGACACAGGTAGGCGAGGAGAGAATCCTAAGGTGAGCGAGAGAACTCTGGTTAAGGAACTCGGCAAAATGACCCCGTAACTTCGGGAGAAGGGGTGCTCTGTTAGGGTGTTAAAGCCCGAGAGAGCCGCAGTGAATAGGCCCAGGCGACTGTTTAGCAAAAACACAGGTCTCTGCGAAGCCGTAAGGCGAAGTATAGGGGCTGACGCCTGCCCGGTGCTGGAAGGTTAAGGGGAGAGGTTAGCGCAAGCGAAGCTTTGAACCGAAGCCCCAGTAAACGGCGGCCGTAACTATAACGGTCCTAAGGTAGCGAAATTCCTTGTCGGGTAAGTTCCGACCCGCACGAAAGGCGTAACGATCTGGGCACTGTCTCAACCAGAGACTCGGTGAAATTATAGTACCTGTGAAGATGCAGGTTACCCGCGACAGGACGGAAAGACCCCGTGGAGCTTTACTGTAGCCTGATATTGAATTTTGGTACAGCTTGTACAGGATAGGTAGGAGCCTTGGAAGCCGGAGCGCTAGCTTCGGTGGAGGCGTCGGTGGGATACTACCCTGGCTGTATTGAAATTCTAACCCGCAGCCCTTATCGGGCTGGGAGACAGTGTCAGGTGGGCAGTTTGACTGGGGCGGTCGCCTCCTAAAGAGTAACGGAGGCGCCCAAAGGTTCCCTCAGAATGGTTGGAAATCATTCGCAGAGTGTAAAGGCACAAGGGAGCTTGACTGCGAGACCTACAAGTCGAGCAGGGACGAAAGTCGGGCTTAGTGATCCGGTGGTTCCGCATGGAAGGGCCATCGCTCAACGGATAAAAGCTACCCCGGGGATAACAGGCTTATCTCCCCCAAGAGTCCACATCGACGGGGAGGTTTGGCACCTCGATGTCGGCTCATCGCATCCTGGGGCTGTAGTCGGTCCCAAGGGTTGGGCTGTTCGCCCATTAAAGCGGTACGCGAGCTGGGTTCAGAACGTCGTGAGACAGTTCGGTCCCTATCCGTCGTGGGCGCAGGAAATTTGAGAGGAGCTGTCCTTAGTACGAGAGGACCGGGATGGACGCACCGCTGGTGTACCAGTTGTCTTGCCAAAGGCATAGCTGGGTAGCTACGTGCGGACGGGATAAGTGCTGAAAGCATCTAAGCATGAAGCCCCCCTCAAGATGAGATTTCCTTTTACTTCGGTAAGTAAGATCCCTGAAAGATGATCAGGTAGATAGGTTCGAGGTGGAAGCGTGGCGACACGTGCAGCTGACGAATACTAATCGATCGAGGACTTAACCCAATATGATTTACATGATGACACGATAGAATTCTTGATAGGAACACATTATCTAGTTTTGAAGGAACAAAAAAGCTTGAAAAATAGCTTGATTTTCCTTTGGAAAACCGTATAATATAATTTGTCTGGTGGCGATAGCGAAGAGGTCACACCCGTTCCCATACCGAACACGGAAGTTAAGCTCTTCAGCGCCGATGGTAGTTGGGGGCTGTCCCCCTGTGAGAGTAGGACGTTGCCAGGCGGATTAAAAATGGAGGATTAGCTCAGCTGGGAGAGCACCTGCCTTACAAGCAGGGGGTCGGCGGTTCGATCCCGTCATCCTCCACCATTATTTTTTCACGAAGTGAAAGTTTCTTATATGCCGGTGTAGCTCAGTTGGTAGAGCAACTGACTTGTAATCAGTAGGTCGTGGGTTCGACTCCTATCGCCGGCACCATCTTGTGCCATTAGCTCAGTCGGTAGAGCATCTGACTTTTAATCAGAGGGTCGAAGGTTCGAGTCCTTCATGGCACACCATTTATCATGCGGGTGTGGCGGAATTGGCAGACGCGCTAGACTTAGGATCTAGTGTCTTTGACGTGGGGGTTCGAGTCCCTTCACCCGCATTATAGTTAGCGGAAGTAGTTCAGTGGTAGAACACCACCTTGCCAAGGTGGGGGTCGCGGGTTCGAATCCCGTCTTCCGCTCCATTGAATTGCCGGGGTGGCGGAACTGGCAGACGCACAGGACTTAAAATCCTGCGGTAGGTGACTACCGTACCGGTTCGATTCCGGTCCTCGGCACCATCTTTTTCAAATTAATAGATAATGCGCCCGTAGCTCAATTGGATAGAGCGTTTGACTACGGATCAAAAGGTTAGGGGTTCGAGTCCTCTCGGGCGCGCCATTTACGGGGAGTAGCTCAGCTTGGTAGAGCACTTGGTTTGGGACCAAGGGGTCGCAGGTTCAAATCCTGTCTTCCCGACCAGTAGAAAATCATATGTTTAAGGGGCCTTAGCTCAGCTGGGAGAGCGCCTGCTTTGCACGCAGGAGGTCAGCGGTTCGATCCCGCTAGGCTCCACCAGGATGTTTTCATCTACTAGTGAAAACAACCTTCAATATTACCGATGCTCTTTGAAAACTAAACAAAACAACAGCGTCCACGTTGACCTTACGGGGTTAACATGAACGAATTTAAGTAACAAGCTAGCAACAAATTTTGAGCAACAGCTCAAACTCTTTATTGGAGAGTTTGATCCTGGCTCAGGACGAACGCTGGCGGCGTGCCTAATACATGCAAGTCGAGCGAACTTCTTAAAAGCTTGCTTTTATAGAAGTTAGCGGCGGACGGGTGAGTAACACGTGGGCAACCTGCCTGTAAGACTGGGATAACTTCGGGAAACCGGAGCTAATACCGGATAATACAAGAAACCTCCTGGTTTCTTGTTGAAAGATGGTTTCGGCTATCACTTACAGATGGGCCCGCGGCGCATTAGCTAGTTGGTGAGGTAACGGCTCACCAAGGCGACGATGCGTAGCCGACCTGAGAGGGTGATCGGCCACACTGGGACTGAGACACGGCCCAGACTCCTACGGGAGGCAGCAGTAGGGAATCTTCCACAATGGACGAAAGTCTGATGGAGCAACGCCGCGTGAGCGATGAAGGCCTTCGGGTCGTAAAGCTCTGTTGTTAGGGAAGAACAAGTGCGAGAGTAACTGCTCGCACCTTGACGGTACCTAACCAGAAAGCCACGGCTAACTACGTGCCAGCAGCCGCGGTAATACGTAGGTGGCAAGCGTTGTCCGGAATTATTGGGCGTAAAGCGCGCGCAGGCGGTTTCTTAAGTCTGATGTGAAAGCCCACGGCTCAACCGTGGAGGGTCATTGGAAACTGGGGAACTTGAGTGCAGAAGAGGAGAGTGGAATTCCACGTGTAGCGGTGAAATGCGTAGAGATGTGGAGGAACACCAGTGGCGAAGGCGACTCTCTGGTCTGTAACTGACGCTGAGGCGCGAAAGCGTGGGGAGCAAACAGGATTAGATACCCTGGTAGTCCACGCCGTAAACGATGAGTGCTAAGTGTTAGAGGGTTTCCGCCCTTTAGTGCTGCAGCTAACGCATTAAGCACTCCGCCTGGGGAGTACGGTCGCAAGACTGAAACTCAAAGGAATTGACGGGGGCCCGCACAAGCGGTGGAGCATGTGGTTTAATTCGAAGCAACGCGAAGAACCTTACCAGGTCTTGACATCCTCTGACCACTCTAGAGATAGAGCCTTCCCCTTCGGGGGACAGAGTGACAGGTGGTGCATGGTTGTCGTCAGCTCGTGTCGTGAGATGTTGGGTTAAGTCCCGCAACGAGCGCAACCCTTGATCTTAGTTGCCAGCATTCAGTTGGGCACTCTAAGGTGACTGCCGGTGACAAACCGGAGGAAGGTGGGGATGACGTCAAATCATCATGCCCCTTATGACCTGGGCTACACACGTGCTACAATGGACGGTACAAAGGGCAGCAAAACCGCGAGGTCGAGCCAATCCCATAAAACCGTTCTCAGTTCGGATTGCAGGCTGCAACTCGCCTGCATGAAGCCGGAATCGCTAGTAATCGCGGATCAGCATGCCGCGGTGAATACGTTCCCGGGCCTTGTACACACCGCCCGTCACACCACGAGAGTTTGTAACACCCGAAGTCGGTGGGGTAACCTTTTGGAGCCAGCCGCCTAAGGTGGGACAGATGATTGGGGTGAAGTCGTAACAAGGTAGCCGTATCGGAAGGTGCGGCTGGATCACCTCCTTTCTAAGGATAAAGACGCTTGTTGTTTTGTTTAGTTTTGAGAGAGCATTCTCTCAATTATGAATGGCAAATCTGACGATTTGTCTCATTTGTTCCTTGAAAACTAGATAATGTAACTAATATCAAGATATTCACAAAATATCGTTCATCTTAGTAATTTTCTAATAGATATCATCGCTGATATCGACACAGACCAATTTTGGTCAACGGTTAAGTTATTAAGGGCGCACGGTGGATGCCTTGGCACTAGGAGCCGATGAAGGACGGGACTAACACCGATATGCTTCGGGGAGCTGTAAGTAAGCGTTGATCCGGAGATTTCCGAATGGGGAAACCCACTGCTCGTAATGGAGCAGTATCCTTATCTGAATACATAGGGTATGGAAGGCAGACCCGGGGAACTGAAACATCTTAGTACCCGGAGGAAGAGAAAGCAAATGCGATTTCCTGAGTAGCGGCGAGCGAAACGGAATTAGCCCAAACCAAGAGGCTTGCCTCTTGGGGTTGTAGGACACTCTACATGGAGTTACAAAGGAACGGGGTAGATGAAGCGACCTGGAAAGGTCCGTCATAGAAGGTAAAAACCCTGTAGTTGAAACTTCGTTCCCTCCTGAGTGGATCCTGAGTACGGCGGGACACGAGAAATCCCGTCGGAAGCAGGGAGGACCATCTCCCAAGGCTAAATACTCCCTAGTGACCGATAGTGAACCAGTACCGTGAGGGAAAGGTGAAAAGCACCCCGGAAGGGGAGTGAAATAGATCCTGAAACCGTGTGCCTACAAGTAGTTAGAGCCCGTTAATGGGTGATAGCGTGCCTTTTGTAGAATGAACCGGCGAGTTACGATCCCGTGCAAGGTTAAGTCGAAGAGACGGAGCCGTAGCGAAAGCGAGTCTGAATAGGGCGCATGAGTACGTGGTCGTAGACCCGAAACCAGGTGATCTACCCATGTCCAGGGTGAAGTTCAGGTAACACTGAATGGAGGCCCGAACCGACTCACGTTGAAAAGTGAGCGGATGAGGTGTGGGTAGGGGTGAAATGCCAATCGAACCTGGAGATAGCTGGTTCTCTCCGAAATAGCTTTAGGGCTAGCCTCATGTAGTAAGAGTCTTGGAGGTAGAGCACTGATTGGACTAGGGGTCCTCATCGGATTACCGAATTCAGTCAAACTCCGAATGCCAAAGACTTATCCATGGGAGTCAGACTGCGAGTGATAAGATCCGTAGTCAAGAGGGAAACAGCCCAGACCGCCAGCTAAGGTCCCCAAGTATACGTTAAGTGGAAAAGGATGTGGAGTTGCTTAGACAACCAGGATGTTGGCTTAGAAGCAGCCACCATTTAAAGAGTGCGTAATAGCTCACTGGTCGAGTGACTCTGCGCCGAAAATGTACCGGGGCTAAACGTATCACCGAAGCTGCGGACTGTTCTTACGAACAGTGGTAGGAGAGCGTTCTAAGGGCGTTGAAGCTAGACCGGAAGGACTGGTGGAGCGCTTAGAAGTGAGAATGCCGGTATGAGTAGCGAAAGAAGGGTGAGAATCCCTTCCACCGAATGCCTAAGGTTTCCTGAGGAAGGCTCGTCCGCTCAGGGTTAGTCGGGACCTAAGCCGAGGCCGAAAGGCGTAGGCGATGGATAACAGGTTGATATTCCTGTACCACCTCCACTCCGTTTGAGCAACGGGGGGACGCAGAAGGATAGGGTAAGCGCGCTGTTGGATATGCGCGTCTAAGCAGTAAGGCTGAGAAGTAGGCAAATCCGCTTCTCCTATAAGGCTGAGCTGTGATAGCGAGGGAAATATAGTACCGAAGTTCCTGATTTCACACTGCCAAGAAAAGCCTCTAGCGAGGAGTGAGGTGCCCGTACCGCAAACCGACACAGGTAGGCGAGGAGAGAATCCTAAGGTGAGCGAGAGAACTCTGGTTAAGGAACTCGGCAAAATGACCCCGTAACTTCGGGAGAAGGGGTGCTCTGTTAGGGTGTTAAAGCCCGAGAGAGCCGCAGTGAATAGGCCCAGGCGACTGTTTAGCAAAAACACAGGTCTCTGCGAAGCCGTAAGGCGAAGTATAGGGGCTGACGCCTGCCCGGTGCTGGAAGGTTAAGGGGAGAGGTTAGCGCAAGCGAAGCTTTGAACCGAAGCCCCAGTAAACGGCGGCCGTAACTATAACGGTCCTAAGGTAGCGAAATTCCTTGTCGGGTAAGTTCCGACCCGCACGAAAGGCGTAACGATCTGGGCACTGTCTCAACCAGAGACTCGGTGAAATTATAGTACCTGTGAAGATGCAGGTTACCCGCGACAGGACGGAAAGACCCCGTGGAGCTTTACTGTAGCCTGATATTGAATTTTGGTACAGCTTGTACAGGATAGGTAGGAGCCTTGGAAGCCGGAGCGCTAGCTTCGGTGGAGGCGTCGGTGGGATACTACCCTGGCTGTATTGAAATTCTAACCCGCAGCCCTTATCGGGCTGGGAGACAGTGTCAGGTGGGCAGTTTGACTGGGGCGGTCGCCTCCTAAAGAGTAACGGAGGCGCCCAAAGGTTCCCTCAGAATGGTTGGAAATCATTCGCAGAGTGTAAAGGCACAAGGGAGCTTGACTGCGAGACCTACAAGTCGAGCAGGGACGAAAGTCGGGCTTAGTGATCCGGTGGTTCCGCATGGAAGGGCCATCGCTCAACGGATAAAAGCTACCCCGGGGATAACAGGCTTATCTCCCCCAAGAGTCCACATCGACGGGGAGGTTTGGCACCTCGATGTCGGCTCATCGCATCCTGGGGCTGTAGTCGGTCCCAAGGGTTGGGCTGTTCGCCCATTAAAGCGGTACGCGAGCTGGGTTCAGAACGTCGTGAGACAGTTCGGTCCCTATCCGTCGTGGGCGCAGGAAATTTGAGAGGAGCTGTCCTTAGTACGAGAGGACCGGGATGGACGCACCGCTGGTGTACCAGTTGTCTTGCCAAAGGCATAGCTGGGTAGCTACGTGCGGACGGGATAAGTGCTGAAAGCATCTAAGCATGAAGCCCCCCTCAAGATGAGATTTCCTTTTACTTCGGTAAGTAAGATCCCTGAAAGATGATCAGGTAGATAGGTTCGAGGTGGAAGCGTGGCGACACGTGCAGCTGACGAATACTAATCGATCGAGGACTTAACCCAATATGATTTACATGATGACACGATAGAATTCTTGATAGGAACACATTATCTAGTTTTGAAGGAACAAAAAAGCTTGAAAAATAGCTTGATTTTCCTTTGGAAAACCGTATAATATAATTTGTCTGGTGGCGATAGCGAAGAGGTCACACCCGTTCCCATACCGAACACGGAAGTTAAGCTCTTCAGCGCCGATGGTAGTTGGGGGCTGTCCCCCTGTGAGAGTAGGACGTTGCCAGGCAAATGAAAAGAACCAGTGCTTATGAGAGTAGGCGCTGGTTCTTTTGTGTTTTCTTTTCTCTTGTTGGTATGAGGGAAGGAAAGGTAGCTAAGGGGACGGACCGTTAGGTCATCTAATTGGAAATACTCGATGTGTTTTTCTAGAAAACCGATGCTCGAGTGGCGGGCTCAGAGGAGCAAGTAGATCAAGGAAGCGACCGAGGGAGGACCGGAGTGTACGTTCTTTGGGTACACCAGGACCGGACCGACCGAGCTGACGCAGAAATGCGCCGCTCCTATGAGGACGCCTAGAACACGGAAGTTAAGCTCTGCGGCGCCGATGGTAGTTGGGGGCTGTCCCCCTGTGAGAGTAGGACGTTGCCAGGCAAATGAGAGAAACCAGTGCTTATGTGAGTAGGCGCTGGTTTTTTTGTGTTTTTAAGTGCAAAATTTGCTTATTTTTCATGAAAAGATGGGGTTTGGGGTGATTATTTTAGTTAGATAGCCAAGCTTGACGTGCTCATGAGACATTGCGTGGTAAAAATGCCTGGAATTTAGGTGTTTATTACAAAAAAAGGTAATCAAAATAATCTTTTTCAAAAGTTCGTGCCAAAACCAGGCAAGTTGATGCCGAAACGGTCCGAGTTCGTGCCAAAATTGGTCGAGTTCATGCCAAAAAGCCCCGAGTTGATGCCGATCCTATTTTAGTCACAAATTTTCTCGATCGGACGACCTAAAAATGAAATGAGCTGATAAAAATAGGTCGAGCAGACGTGGTGGACGACGCAAAAATGAGTGGCACTCGTAAAAATAGGTCGAGCAGAGTTGGTGGACGACACAAAAATTAGTAGCACTCGTAAAAATAGGTCGAGCAGAGGTGGTGGACGACGCAAAAATGAGCAGCACTCGTAAAAATAGGTCGAGCAGAGGTGGTGGACGACGCAAAAATGAGTAGAGCTAGAAAAAATAGGTCGAGCAGTTAGTCTGGAAGACACAAAAAAGCGTCCGCACCGTAAAAATAGGTCAAGCAACCAAAACAGCACCAATCCACAGGTATCCTCGCCGCCATCCCAGCCACCCATTCTATGCCCCAGTCCGGCCCATCCCCCTAACCTACTCCACCCACCCCTAACACATGCATCAAAAAGCCATGAATATAAAAAGGAATTTTCGTTGAACTTACTTCCAAGAAATCATGAACAAACGCAAGGTTGCTGCAATAGAAGGTGTGAATGAGCTCGGACTGTGCGATTAATATTGTATGGGAACAGTTCAAGTGCAAGTGCTTCATTTGTTTATTTTACAATGAAAAGATGGGGTAAAGTATGGAGTTAGATGGTCAAAACTGCATACCGGTATAACAATCTCCATTAAATATCCACCACTTCTCTACCTCCACTTCCCAAACTCATTGCCCGCCACCCCCCCATTCTCACCACTTTGAACAAATTTGACCAATACACGTTTAGAGACCGAAAAAAAGTGGAATTCTGATAGTATAATGGGCTTGAAGATTCCCAACGATTCTACATAGGATTACATATATGGTCTTTAAAAGCTGCTGATGCCAAAATTTAGCGAAGGTTATTTGTTGAAATTTTTTTAGAGGTTTTATATATTTTAATTATAGTCAAAGATAGTCAAGGTCAGATTGGAGGGAGAGCATGCGGAACATATCTGATGTGATTGAACAATATTTGAAGCAGGTGCTGGAGCAAAGCAGGGAAAATGCTGCAGAAATCAAGCGGAGTGAAATTGCAGACAGGTTTGAATGTGTACCTTCTCAAATTAATTATGTGATAAATACTCGTTTTACGATGGAACGAGGATATTTAGTAGAAAGCAAGCGTGGTGGCGGGGGCTATATTAGGATAATAAAAATAAAACCTCATGACCAGTTGCAAATGATCAATCAAATTATTGAATTAATAGATGCAAGAGTAACACAATCGAATGCTGAGGATGTTGTATTTCGGTTGGTGGAAGAGAAGGTGATTTCCCCGCGGGAGGCTAAGATTATGCTGAGTGTGATGGACCGATCCGTGTTGTACTTGGGGCTGCCTGAACGGGATGAATTGCGTGCTAGGATGTTAATAGCGATGTTAACGACGTTGAAATATAGGTAGGGGGGATAAACAATGGTGTGTCAGGAGTGTAATGAGCGACCGGCTACCTTGCATTTTACGAAAATCATCAATGGAGAAAAGTCTGAGATTCATGTTTGTGAGCATTGTGCCCATGAAAAGGGGAATATGGCAATGTTTACAGGTGGATCTGGATTTTCCATCAATAACCTATTAGCAGGACTTTTAAATACGGAACAGCCGCTTGCAAATCCGAAAAAGGAAAACTTGGAGCCACAGAAGGTGTTACAGTGTGAACGCTGTAAAATGACGTATCAGCAGTTTGCAAAAATTGGCCGCTTTGGTTGTTCGGAGTGCTATAAAACTTTTTCCGATAGATTACAGCCTATTTTAAAAAGGCTTCATAGCGGGAATACAGAGCATGCTGGGAAAATACCAACAAGAATTGGTGGAAGCTTGCATGTTCGTAAAGAAATAGAGCAATTGAAGCAGGAGCTGCAGGAGTTGATACAGCAAGAGGAGTTTGAGAGTGCAGCCAATACGAGAGATAGAATCAGAGAGCTTGAGCGAGAATTAAGTGATAAAAGAGAGGGGGAGCACTAGATGTCTCTTGAACACTTTTTAAATAATGCGGTGAGTTCCTGGATGAAGCAGGAAGGGCCCTCATCTGATATTGTGTTAAGCAGCAGGGTAAGGCTAGCTAGGAATCTAGAGAAAATGGTTTTTCCAACTGTAGCTAGCAATGAAGAGTCACAAATGGTTGTGGATGTTATGAAGCAGCATTTTGGAGGAAAGACTTTTCACGAGCTTGGTGAAATGGAGTTCCTTTTGATGGAGGAGCTAAACAACTTAGAAAAAAGAGTGCTGGTGGAAAAGCATCTGATAAGTCCACAGCTCGCGGAGGATTCATCATATGGTGCATGTTTATTATCACCGAATGAAGAAGTGAGCATTATGATAAATGAAGAGGATCATATCCGAATTCAGTGCTTGTATCCTGGTTTGCAGCTCGAGCAAGCATTGCAAATGGCAAATTCTCTTGATAATTGGTTAGAAGGAAATATTGATTATGCTTTTGAGGAGAAAAAAGGATACTTAACAAGTTGTCCGACTAATGTGGGTACGGGGCTTAGGGCCTCGGTCATGATGCACCTTCCAGCATTGGTTCTTACGCAGCAGATGAACCGAATTGTTCCAGCAATTAATCAATTAGGATTAGTTGTTAGAGGAATTTATGGGGAAGGTAGCGAAGCATTAGGGAACATCTTTCAGATTTCTAATCAAATGACACTCGGTAAAAGTGAAGAGGATATTGTTCAGGATTTGCTTGGTGTTGTGAATCAGCTGATAACTCAGGAACGCTCTGCCCGTGAAGCATTAGTGAAAACTTCCAACATACAATTAGAAGACAGAGTGTTTCGCTCATACGGGTTACTTTTACACAGCAGGATTATGGAGACGAAAGAGGCAGCAAAATGTTTATCAGATGTAAGGCTTGGCATTGACTTAGGATTTATTGAAGATATATCCCGATCTATTTTAAATGAATTAATGATTTTAACGCAGCCTGGTTTTCTGCAGCAATATGCTGGAGGACCATTAAAGCCAAAGGAACGAGATGTTCGAAGGGCGAGCTTAATTCGGGAAAGAATGAGATTAAAGAGATAAAAACTTTAGGAGGCGATTTTGTATGATGTTTGGTCGATTTACAGAAAGAGCTCAAAAAGTATTAGCGCTTGCTCAGGAAGAAGCCTTGCGCTTAAGTCATACGAATATTGGAACAGAGCATATTCTTCTTGGATTGGTAAGAGAAGGAGAAGGTATTGCGGCGAAAGCGTTGATTGCCCTTGGCTTGGGACCAGAAAAAATACAAAAAGAAGTAGAAAATTTAATTGGTAGAGGACAAGATAGCGGACAATCCATTCCGCACTATACACCAAGAGCGAAAAAAGTGATCGAGCTCTCCATGGATGAAGCAAGAAAGCTTGGACATTCCTACGTTGGAACAGAGCATGTGCTGCTTGGGTTAATTCGTGAGGGAGAAGGAGTTGCTGCCCGCGTTTTAAATAACTTGGGCGTAAGCTTAAATAAAGCACGCCAACAAGTGTTGCAGCTACTTGGCAGCAATGAATCCTCCGGAGGTCATCAAGGTGGGTCCTCTAATAACGTGAACACCCCTACTCTGGATAGTTTGGCAAGAGACTTGACGGCTGTTGCTCGTGAAGGAAGTCTTGATCCGGTGATTGGCCGAAGCAAAGAAATACAACGTGTAATTGAAGTATTAAGCAGAAGAACGAAAAATAACCCAGTGTTAATTGGGGAGCCAGGCGTTGGTAAAACAGCGATCGCAGAAGGTTTAGCACAGCAGATTGTCAACAATGAGGTGCCGGAAATCCTTCGTGATAAGCGCGTGATGACGCTCGATATGGGAACAGTGGTTGCTGGAACGAAATATCGTGGCGAATTTGAGGACCGCCTGAAAAAGGTCATGGATGAAATTCGTCAGGCAGGAAACATCATTCTGTTCATTGATGAGTTGCATACGTTGATTGGAGCTGGAGGAGCAGAAGGTGCGATTGATGCATCGAATATTTTGAAGCCTTCTCTTGCACGTGGGGAATTACAATGTATTGGTGCTACTACGTTAGATGAGTATCGTAAATATATCGAAAAGGATGCGGCTCTTGAACGTCGATTCCAGCCAATTCAAGTGGATGAACCAACCATTGAAGAGTCCATTCAAATCTTAACTGGATTGCGAGATCGCTATGAAGCGCATCACCGTGTATCCATTACCGATGAAGCAATTGAGCAGGCGGTTAAGTTATCGGATCGTTACATTTCTGACCGCTTCTTACCGGATAAAGCGATTGATTTAATTGATGAGGCAGGCTCGAAGGTTCGTTTACGCTCCTTTACGACACCGCCAAATCTGAAAGAGCTGGAAGTAAAGCTTGAGTCCGTTCGCAATGAGAAGGATGCTGCTGTACAGAGTCAGGAATTTGAAAAAGCTGCTTCTTTAAGAGATACCGAGCAACGACTGCGCGAGCAATTAGAAGAAACGAAGAAAACTTGGAAAGAAAAGCAAGGCCAAGAAAATTCAGAGGTCACAGTCGAAGATATTGCGATGGTTGTTTCTAGCTGGACGCGTATTCCAGTATCTAAGCTAGCACAAACCGAAACGGATAAGCTTTTAAATATGGAAGAATTGCTTCACTCTCGAGTGATTGGGCAGGATGAAGCTGTAAAAGCTGTATCCAAAGCCGTTCGTCGAGCACGTGCAGGCTTAAAGGATCCAAAGCGCCCTATTGGTTCGTTCATCTTCCTAGGTCCTACAGGGGTAGGGAAAACGGAGCTTGCAAGAGCGTTAGCAGAATCCATCTTCGGTGATGAGGATGCGATGATCCGCATCGATATGTCGGAGTATATGGAAAAACATGCGACCTCAAGACTTGTGGGGTCCCCTCCAGGATACGTAGGATATGATGAGGGTGGACAGTTAACAGAAAAGGTTCGCCGTAAGCCTTACTCTGTTATCTTATTAGATGAAATTGAAAAAGCACACCCGGATGTATTTAACATTCTCTTGCAGGTATTAGAGGATGGCCGCTTAACGGATTCAAAGGGTCGTACCGTTGATTTCCGCAATACACTTGTCATCATGACCTCAAACGTTGGGGCGGATGCATTGAAACGCAACAAATATGTTGGCTTTAATGTTCAGGATGAAAATCAAAACTATAAAGATATGAAAGGGAAAGTGATGGAGGAGCTGAAAAAAGCTTTCCGTCCAGAATTCCTTAACCGTATCGATGAAATGATTGTGTTCCATTCATTAGAGAAGAAGCACTTGAAGGAAATTGTTACGCTGCTATCTGATCAGTTAACTAAACGTTTGAGAGAACAGGATATTGAGCTGGAATTAACAGATGCTGCGAAAGAGAAAATTTCTGAAGAGGGCTATGATCCAGAGTATGGAGCTAGACCATTGCGCAGAGCGATCCAAAAGCATGTAGAAGATAAGTTATCTGAGGAGCTTCTACGTGGCAATATTGAAAAGGGGAAAAAGATCTTATTAGATGTGGTGGACGGAGAATTTGCTGTCCGCTCAGCAGAGAAAGTGAAATAAAGGATGTCCGTCGCACCGACGAAATAGAAAGTGGAGGGAAGCCATAACACCGTAGGCTTTCCTCCCTTTCTTATATTTTCCAAGGGTTTACAATGGATTAACAGGCTAGAAATAATGTATCATTAGATTAAGGAAAACAATGGTATTTCATTCCTTTTTTGTTCTAAGGAGAGGAATGAATGGAATAAAATAATTGGTGGAATACAATACGAAGCTAAAGAGAGACATGCCACCAGAATAGAGAGGATTTTTTGGATGGCAAAAAGAAAGACGAAATTCATGTGTAAGGAATGTGGCTATGAGTCTCCCAAATGGATGGGGAAATGTCCAGGGTGTCATGCATGGAATACGATGACAGAAGAGCTAGAGGAATCCAGGACCCCAAGAAGGGGAGGGTTTACCACTTCTGTTTCGACGCTTGCAAAAAAAGCAGAATCCATAACCACAGTAGAGAAGCTAAATGAAACAAGAATTCATACAGATATGGAAGAGTGTAATCGCGTGCTTGGTGGAGGACTTGTTCAAGGCTCCCTCGTTCTTATTGGGGGAGATCCCGGTATTGGCAAATCTACCTTATTGCTTCAGGTATGCTGTCAGCTAGCATTAAAGAAGCATCGCGTTCTTTATATTTCAGGAGAAGAATCTGTTCAACAGACAAAGCTACGTGCAGACCGACTAGGCGTGCAAGCGGAAGAACTGTTTGTGTTATCAGAGACGGACTTTGAGCTAGTCGCAAAAGCGGTGGATGATGTACAGCCTACGTTACTCGTAGTAGACTCCATCCAAACAGTCTATCATCCTGCTGTTACCTCCGCACCAGGAAGTGTATCTCAGGTAAGGGAATGTACCGCAGAATTGATGCGCATCGCCAAAACAAAAAATATCGCTGTCTTTATAGTTGGACATGTGACAAAAGAGGGTTCAATAGCGGGACCTCGACTTTTAGAACATATGGTGGATACTGTTTTGTATTTTGAAGGGGAACGACATCATACATACCGGATACTTCGGTCCGTAAAAAATCGATTCGGTTCCACAAATGAGATAGGAATTTTTGAAATGAAGGAAGAAGGATTAACAGAGGTGAAAAATCCTTCTGAAATTTTCTTAGAAGAGCGTTCTAAAGGAGCGGCGGGGTCGACCGTGGTTGCCTCAATGGAAGGTACCCGACCAGTGCTTGTGGAAATTCAAGCGCTCATTTCGCCAACAGGCTACGGAAACCCAAGAAGAATGGCAACAGGCATTGATCATAACAGAGTCTCGTTAATTATGGCAGTGTTGGAAAAAAGGGTTGGTCTGCTTCTACAAAACCAGGATGCCTATTTAAAGGTGGCAGGCGGGGTAAAGCTGGATGAACCTGCGATCGATTTGGCTGTGGCTGTGAGTATTGCTTCAAGCTTTCGAAATCAAACCTCTGAACCAACCGATGTAGTCATTGGAGAGGTAGGCTTAACAGGAGAAATACGGCGAGTATCTCGTATAGAACAAAGAGTGCAGGAAGCAGCCAAACTAGGCTTTAAGCGTGTTATCATCCCTTCCAAAAATTTAGGAGGGTGGACAGCTCCAGAAGGGATTAGCGTGATAGGTGTTGCAACAATTGACCAGGCTCTTCAATATACTCTAGGGGGATAGAGATGGAAGAACAAAGGAAAAAAGATGTAATGGCAGATACCTTGCAATTTATTGCCCCAGGAACGCCAATACGGGAGGGGATTAACAATATCCTTCGCTCGAAAACGGGTGGTCTCGTCGTGGTAGGCTTTAATGAAAAGGTTCGTGATATGGTCGATGGTGGCTTTTCGATTAACTGCTCGTTCAGTCCTGCCTATGTATATGAATTGGCCAAGATGGACGGCGCAATTATTTTAAATGAAAAAGGAACAAAAATCCTTTATGCTAATGCCCAATTAACCCCAAATCCTACCATTCTCTCCACAGAAACGGGGATGAGGCACCGTACGGCCGAGCGTGTGGCCAAGCAAACGGGCTGTCTTGTGATTGCTATTTCTCAGCGCCGAAATGTCATTACCCTTTATAAAGGCGATTTTCGGTATGCACTCCGGGATATCGGGGTTATTTTTACCAAAGCCAATCAAGCAATCCAAACGTTAGAAAAATACAAAACCGTATTGGACCAAGGGATAACTACGCTTGGTGCGCTGGAATTTGAAGAACAAGTTTCACTTTCGGAACTTTTACAGGTTGTGCATCGTATAGAAATGGTATTACGAATTAAAAATGAGATTATTAGCTATATTAATGAGCTGGGAACAGAAGGGCGCCTCATTCGATTGCAAATGACCGAGCTATTGGCACATATTGAGGAAGAAGCAATCTTGCTGATTAAAGATTATTGTGCAGACAAGGATATGGATGCCTTCCTCATTTTAAAGAGGCTTCAGGATATGGCAAATACCGATCTATTAGATGATGCTGTTATTTTGAAGATGCTAGGATACTCAGGTTTTATGAATCAGGATGAAATGGTGCTGCCAAGAGGCTATAGAGTATTGCACAAGATTCCGAGACTTCCTCCCCTTGTTATTGAAAATCTTGTTTGTCAGTTTCAAAAATTAAAGCATATCCTCACCGCTACGGTAGAAGAACTAGATGAAGTAGATGGGATTGGCGAGGTGCGCGCTAGAAAAATAAAAGAAGGCCTGAAGCGAATTCAGGACCAGCTTTTAATAGACCGTCAGATGTAGGGAATGTGACAAATTCATAACAAAAAAAATTAATAGCCTTTTGCAGGTTTTATTTAAGCGAAACTGTTTATAATGAATAAAGGGAGGTGAGGCAATAATGTTAAGGCGTATGGTTCAACTTTTCTTTTTAATTCTTGGTGGGACCCTTGGAATATTCTTTATTCCAGAGCTTTTTTCCATCTTAAATCTAGGAGACATTCCTTTTCTTACAAAGCCTTATACTGTTGCGATATTAGGAGCAATTATATTTTTTATCCTTACTTTTTGGTTAGTGGATTATGTAGTTGGATTTATTAAATGGATAGAGGAATCGCTGGTAAAAGCACCAGTAACCGATGTATTATTCGGAAGTCTCGGCCTTATTTTCGGGTTGATTGTTGCCTATCTGGCTGTCATTCCTTTGGAAAGGATTCCATTTGTCAGCGCTATTTTCCCTATATTTATTACTATTCTATTAGGTTATCTTGGATTTCAGGTCGGCTTTAAAAAGCGAGACGAACTGGTGAATCTATTCTCTATCTCATCCAAGTTTGGAAAGAAAAAATCTATAGAGGATGATGAGCTAGACTTGTCCTCTAAGAAGCTAAAAATATTGGATACTAGTGTGATTATAGATGGCAGAGTAGCAGATATTTGTCAGACAGGCTTTTTAGAAGGAACGATTGTCATCCCACGCTTTGTTCTAGAAGAACTTCAGCACATCGCCGACTCATCGGATGTGTTAAAGAGAAATCGAGGCAGACGAGGATTAGATATCTTAAATAGAATTCAAAAAGAACTAGCCATAAAAGTGGAAATTTATGAAGGTAATTTTGAGGATATACAGGAAGTGGACAGTAAGCTTGTAAAATTGGCCAAGCTCACTTCAGGGGTAGTCGTCACAAATGACTTTAACTTAAATAAAGTGTGTGAACTGCAAAATGTGGAAGTGCTAAATATTAATGATCTGGCCAATGCGGTAAAACCGGTTGTCCTTCCTGGTGAAGAGCTGACCGTTCAAGTGATTAAAGACGGCAAAGAACATAATCAAGGAGTTGCCTACCTAGATGATGGCACGATGATTGTGGTAGAGGAAGGCCGCGACTATATCGGAAAGCATATTCAAGTCTTGGTTACGAGCGTATTGCAAACTTCCGCAGGTCGGATGATTTTCGCCAAGCCCAAGCAACTAGAACGGGCCGCATTATAAGAGAATACTACCAACATCCTCACCCTCTTAACACCATATAAGAGGGTTGATGTTGTTTAGCGGAAACAACAGCCATAAAAATAGAAATGCTATGGGAGAGGCAAAAATGAAGTATAATGTCATCGTATTAGCGGCAGGACAAGGTAAACGCATGAACGCAGGCATGAACAAACAATTCATCGAACTTGCAGGCAAGCCCGTCATCATTCACACCTTGTCTGTTTTTGAGCAAGACCCAGCCTGCATGGAAATCAAGCTCGTCATCAACGAAAAAGAAACCACCATTTTTCAAGAGCTTCTTACCACCTATTCGTTCCAAAAAATAAAAGAAGTAACGTATGGTGGAAAAGAACGTCAAGATAGTGTGTATAATGGGCTCAAGGCGACGACTCCAGAAGGAATTGTGCTTGTGCATGATGGCGCGAGACCCTTTATCACGCAAAAAGTCATCCACAGACTGGTCCATGAAGCTGCCAACGAAGGAGCGGCGATTGTTGCTGTTCCTGTAAAAGATACCATTAAACGAGTGAATCAAGAGGGAATGGTGGAGGAAACTGTGGAACGATCCAGCCTGTGGTCTATTCAAACTCCGCAAGCATTTCGCTATCCGGTTTTGATGGATGCTCACGCCAAAGCAAAGAAAACAGGCTATTTAGGAACAGATGAAGCGAGTCTTGTTGAAAAAATATCCTTCCCCGTTAAAATAGTAGAAGGCGATTATGAAAATATAAAATTAACCACACCAGATGATTTAATATTAGCTAAAGCTATCTTAGAAAAACAAAAGGAGAGGGCGTAATGTTTCGAATTGGACAAGGATTTGATGTACATCAATTTGCAGAAAACCGGCCGTTAATTATTGGAGGAATTACCATACCGTATGAAAAAGGGCTGCTTGGTCATTCGGATGCAGACGTTCTTTTACATACGATTTCTGACGCATGTCTTGGCGCAATAGGCGAAGGAGACATTGGCAAGCATTTTCCCGATACAGATCCAGCCTTTAAAAATGCAGATTCCGCGGTGTTGATGCAACAGGTCTGGGCGATAGTAAAGGAAAAAGGCTATGAGCTTGGGAATGTAGACTGTACGATTATTGCACAAAAGCCCAAAATGGCTCCTTATATTGAACCGATGCGAAAACGAATTGCGGAGCTGTTAGAAGCAGACGTGGAGTGTGTCAATGTTAAAGCCACCACAACGGAAAAGCTGGGCTTTACGGGTAGAGAAGAAGGAATCGCTGCCCAGGCTGCTGTGTTGTTACGAAAGAAATAGATACGAGCGGCATTTTTTGTGTTAAAATAATGCAAGGAATTTTTGAAATAACCGCCGGAGGAAAGTGGGCGGAAAACGGAGGTACAAACGATGACAGTTCGTGTTCGCTATGCCCCAAGTCCAACAGGGCACTTACATATAGGAAATGCCAGAACTGCGCTATTTAATTATCTTTTTGCGCGCAGCCAAAATGGCCAATTTATTATCCGTATTGAAGATACCGATAAAAAGAGAAACATTGCTGGCGGAGAAGAGAGTCAGCTGAAATATTTAAAATGGCTAGGAATGGATTGGGATGAGAGTGTCGATGTAGGCGGAGAGTACGGACCATACCGCCAATCGGAAAGAAACGATATCTATGCAAAGTACTATAATGAGCTATTAGATAAAGGTCTTGCCTATAAATGCTATTGTACGGAAGAGGAGCTTGAAGCAGAACGCGAAGAGCAAATGGCAAAGGGGGAAAACCCGCGCTATTCTGGTAAGCATCGCGATTTAACACAAGAAGAGCAGCAAGCTTTTGAAGCGGAGGGCAGACAGCCAAGCATTCGTTTCCGTGTACCAGAAGGTCAGGATGTTACCTTTACCGATATGGTGAAGGGGGAAGTAACCTTTGAAACAGATGGCATGGGAGACTATGTAATCGTCAAGAAGGACGGTACGCCAACCTACAACTTCGCTGTTGCGGTAGATGACCATCAAATGAAAATCTCTCATGTTCTTCGTGGAGATGATCATATTTCCAATACGCCAAAACAAATTTTGATTTATGATGCGCTTGGCTGGGACATTCCTACATTCGGTCATATGACACTGATTGTAAATGAAAGCCGCAAAAAGCTAAGTAAACGTGATGAGTCGATTATTCAGTTCATCGAGCAGTATGAAGAGCTAGGCTACCTTCCTGAGGCCTTGTTCAATTTTATTGCATTACTAGGGTGGTCACCGGCTGGAGAAGAGGAAGTGTTCTCGAAGGAGACTTTTATCGAAATCTTTGATACAGCACGTTTGTCTAAATCACCAGCTGTTTTTGATACACACAAGCTAATGTGGATGAACAATCAGTATATAAAAACACTAGAGCTGGATAAACTAACGGAACTATCCTTGCCGCATCTTATGAAGGCAGGACGTTTGCCGAAGGATTTATCGCCAGAGCAACAAGAGTGGGCAAAGGAGTTAATCGCCCTTTACCAGGAACAAATGAGCTTTGGAGCGGAAATTGTTGAGCTAACAGAAATGTTCTTCCAAACCGATATTGCATATGATGAAGAGGCAAAAGCAGTGCTAGCCGAAGAGCAGGTGCCAGAGGTAGTGGCATCCTTTAAAGAGCAATTAGAGGCAACTGTGGACTTCACGGTGGAAGAAATCAAAGCTGCAACGAAAGCTGTTCAAAAAGCAACAGGACATAAAGGGAAAAAGCTATTTATGCCAATTCGTGTAGCAACAACTGGGCAGACACATGGCCGTGATTTACCACAAACCCTACATCTTTTAGGAAAAGATACGGTTCTTGCTAGATTATCAAAACTTATTGGTTAACATTTTTAATAAAACGTAATATGATATAACTATCTTATTTTTAACGATTAGTTACGTCCTATATAGAATGTAGAAGAGGAGAGTAAAAGAACATCATCCTTTTTAGAGAGAATCGCCATGGGCTGCAAGCGATTTAAGGTATGAATTCTTTGAAATGCACCTCTGAGTCTATTGCTGAACGGCATGAATGTCTACTAGGTAATGGCGGTACCTCCCGTTATGAGGGTTTAAGTAGGGATGAAAGATTGATATTCATCCAAACAGAGTGGAACCGCGCAAAAAGCGTCTCTGTGTCATGGACACAGGGGCGCTTTTTCTATTCGTGCATTAACATGCAACATATCACAGAAGAATGCGCGTATTCGGAAAGGAGGAGCGAATATGTTCCGAACGTTAAAGGAAGACATCGAAGTGGTATTCGAACAGGATCCTGCGGCTAGAAGCTATATTGAGGTAATATTAACGTATTCAGGCCTTCATGCTATTTGGGCACACAGGCTTGCACACGGTTTCTTTAAACGGAAAATGTTCTTTATTGCTAGAATCATTTCACAAGTGAGCCGTTTCTTTACAGGTATCGAAATTCATCCAGGAGCAAAGATAGGTCGTCGCTTCTTTATTGACCACGGCATGGGTGTCGTTATAGGAGAAACCTGTGAAATTGGGAATAATGTAACTGTATTTCAAGGTGTGACACTTGGCGGGACAGGGAAAGAAAAAGGAAAAAGACACCCGACCATCCTGGATAATGCCTTGATTGCAACGGGAGCGAAAGTGTTAGGCTCTATCACCATTGGAGAAAATTCCAAGGTGGGAGCGGGCTCTGTTGTGTTGAAGGATGTGCCGGCAAATTCCACTGTAGTTGGGATTCCAGGAAAAATTGTCATACAGGATGGAGTTAAGGTGAAAATGAGGAATTTAGATCACCATGACCTTCCAGATCCTTTAGGGGACAGGTGTGCGAATATGGAAATGCAAATTGCAAACCTACAAAAAGAACTGCAACTTTTAAAAGAAGGGAAGAACGTAGATGAGCATTCATCTTTTTAATACATTAACTCGAAAGAAAGAAAAATTCGTTCCGCTACAAGAAGGAAAAGTAAAAATGTATGTTTGCGGACCGACCGTTTATAATTATATCCATATCGGAAATGCAAGGCCTGCCATTGTATTTGATACGGTAAGAAGGTATCTGGAGTACCGTGGATATGAAGTGAATTTTGTTTCAAATTTCACCGACGTAGACGACAAGCTGATTAAAGCAGCAGAAGAGCTTGGGGAGGATGTTCCGACGATTGCAGAACGCTTTATTGCTGCTTATCATGAGGATGTGTCCGCACTTGGCTGCAAAAAAGCCGACGTGCATCCAAGAGTAACCGAAAACATCGATATTATTATTGAGTTTATTGAGGCGCTTATAGACAAAGGCTATGCTTACGAGTCAGGTGGCGACGTTTATTATCGTACAAAAGCGTTTAAAGAATATGGAAAGCTATCTCATCAGCCTATTGAGGACCTGCAGCTGGGCTCACGAATCGGAGTAGGGGAAAAGAAACAAGATGCATTGGACTTTGTACTATGGAAAGCGGCGAAGCCAGGGGAAATTGCTTGGGAGAGCCCATGGGGAGAAGGACGTCCAGGCTGGCACATTGAATGCTCAGCTATGGTACGAAAATACTTAGGTGATACGATTGATATTCATGCAGGCGGCCAGGATCTATCCTTTCCACATCATGAAAATGAAATTGCCCAGTCTGAAGCTATGACAGGAAAAACCTTTGCAAAATACTGGCTTCATAATGGGTATATTAATATCGATAACGAAAAAATGTCCAAGTCACTTGGGAACTTTGTGCTTGTACACGATATTATCAAAAAGTATGATCCACAGCTGCTTCGCTTTTTCATGATATCGGTTCATTACCGTCATCCTATCAATTACAACGAGGAGCTTTTGCAAAGCACAAAAAACGGCTTGGACAGACTTCGCACAGCCTATGAAAATCTTAAGCATCGCTTAGCAAACACAGCAGACCTTGCTGAGAATGAAGCAGAGTGGGTAGAGAAGATAGCAGGGTTCAATCGCGAATTTGTTGAAGTGATGGATGATGATTTTAATACGGCTAATGCAGTATCAGTGCTTTTTGAAATGGCGAAACAGGCCAATGTTTACTTAAACGAGAAAAACACGTCTAAAAAGGTGTTAGAAGCATTTATTACACAGTTTGAAGAATTATTTGAGGTGCTTGGCGTATCATTGACCGCCGAGGAAGAGCTGCTGGATGAGGAAATTGAAAAGTTAATTCAGGAACGAATAGAAGCACGTAAAAATCGTGACTTTACTAGGTCAGATGAAATTCGTGATGAGCTGAAGGCAAAAAATATTATTTTGGAAGATACAGCTCAAGGTACACGTTGGAAAAGAGGATAGACCTTCATGAACAACAAAATAGATGTGAAGATGCTAAATAGTTTAGCGCTTGCCTACATGGGAGATGCCGTATACGAAGGGTATATCCGGCATCATCTGTTGAAAGCAGGTAAGGTTCGTCCGAATCAGCTACACCGGGCTGCTACAAGTTATGTGTCTGCAAAGTCGCAGGCACAGCACCTTCATCAATTAATGGACAAGGGTTTCTTCACAGAGGAGGAACAGGCGGTCATCCGCAGAGGTAGGAATGCCAAATCTGGGACCGTTCCAAAAAACACAGATGTTCAAACCTATCGTTATTCTACGGCGTTTGAAGCATTGCTTGGCTACTTGTATTTAGGAGGACAAATGGAAAGAATGGAAGAAATCATAGTTACTTGCATAGAGCTTGCAGAAGGTAAGAGAGGTGAGGAAGGATGACACAAGAATTTATCATGGGGCGCAATCCAGTGTTGGAGGCTTTAAAGTCAAACCGTGAAATTAATAAGCTTTGGATAGCAGAAGGCGGACAAAAAGGTTCGATCCAACAGGTTATCGCAATGGCGAAAGAAGCAAACGTGTTGGTGCAATTCGTGCCGCGCAAAAAAATAGATCAGATGGTGGAAGGAAATCATCAAGGTGTAGTAGCGTCTGTGGCTGCGTATGACTATGCAGAAATGGATGATCTATTTCAAGTAGCTGCAGAAAGAAACGAAGATCCCTTCTTTTTGATACTAGATGAGATAGAAGATCCGCATAATTTAGGCTCCATCATGAGAACAGCAGATGCCGTTGGTGCACACGGAATCATCATTCCAAAACGACGAGCGGTAGGGCTTACTGCAACGGTGGCGAAGGCTTCCACTGGCGCCATTGAACATATTCCTGTTGTTCGTGTAACGAATCTTGCCCGTACGGTGGATGAGTTGAAGGGAAAAGGCGTATGGATTTTCGGTACAGATGCGAAGGGGAAGGTGGATTACCGAAACATGGATGGCTCCTTACCTGTTGGCCTCATTATCGGAAGTGAGGGCAAGGGAATGGCACGACTCTTACGGGATAAATGTGACTTTCTTGTCTCTTTGCCCATGGTTGGTAAGGTAACCTCATTGAATGCATCTGTGGCAGCAAGTCTATTAATGTATGAGGTTTTTCGTAAAAGAATGCCGGCAGGAGAGTAAGCGGGATGGATATTCTATTGGTGGATGGATACAACATAATTGGAGCATGGCCAGAGCTTAGGAAATGGAAAGATCAGGATCTCGCTCTGGCTCGTGACATCCTGATTTCCAAAATGGCAGAATACCAAGCTTACACAGGCTATAAAGTAATTATTGTATTTGATGCCCATCTTTCACAAGGAATAGAAACAAAATATAAAAATCACAGAATAGAAGTTATTTATACAAAGGAAAATGAAACCGCAGATGAGCGAATTGAAAAGCTTGCAATCAGTCTCAGTGATATTCGGACGCAGATCCACGTAGCTACATCGGACTTTACGGAACAATGGGCTATTTTTGGCCAGGGAGCTTTAAGAAAGTCGGCCAGGGAACTGTTAAATGAATCCAATAACATTGAAGAGCGCATTAAGAAACGGGTGTCAAAATTCACAAATCAGAAGCCGTCCAAACGGATTGAATTAGATCATGAAATTTCTGCAATTTTCGAAAAATGGCGCCGAGGACAGCGATGAGTGGTTGACGGTCAATTTACGCCTACTGTATAATATTTCTATCTACTGATTCATCCGGGGGGATAGGTGTGATATTAAGCGAACCGAGAAATGCCAACAGGACATTAGAGCTTATGGAAGACGAACAAATGGTAGAGCTTGTGCATACAGGAGATAGTGAAGCACTTGATTACTTAATAAACAAGTACAAAAACTTTGTCCGTGCAAAGGCCAGATCCTATTTTCTCATTGGTGCAGATCGTGAGGATATTGTTCAAGAAGGAATGATAGGGCTGTACAAAGCAATTCGTGATTTTAAAGAGGACAAGCTTACTTCCTTTAAAGCGTTTGCCGAGCTTTGTATCACGCGTCAAATTATTACTGCCATAAAAACAGCGACTAGGCAGAAGCACATTCCATTAAATTCGTATGTATCACTGGACAAGCCTATTTACGATGAAGAATCAGACCGCACACTAATGGATGTTATTTCCGGTGCAAAAGTGATGGACCCTGAAGAGCTTATTATTAATCAAGAAGAGTTTGATGATATAGAAGTAAAAATGGGGGAACTCTTAAGTGACCTGGAGAGAAAGGTCCTCGCCCTTTATTTAGATGGCCGATCCTATCAGGAAATTTCAGAAGATTTAAACCGGCATGTAAAATCAATCGATAATGCGTTACAAAGAGTAAAAAGAAAACTTGAAAGATATTTAGAGCTAAGAGAAATTACCTTGTAAACGCTTCGAAATTTTACAGAAGTTTAGCATGTGAGCAATTCACTTGACATTGACTAATTATTACATCTATGTTACATTTTTATGGACATCAATGTGTAGGTGGTGTTACTCATGCAAAGTAAGGTAGCACTGGCTTGCGCGGCGTGCTCTTCCCGTAACTATTCAACAGTGAAAGGGAAATCACAAAGTGGCGAGCGTCTAGAGATAAAGAAGTTTTGTAAGGTTTGTAATGCTCACACCGTTCATCGGGAGACAAAATAGATCAGTATTTCTGGGGTTGGAGGTTACATGGATGCAACGTTTGTCTGGTTTTTTTCGTGATGTAGCTCGTGAAATGAAGAAAGTAAGTTGGCCAAAACGCAAAGAATTAACTCGATACACAATTACAGTGGTAACAACTGTAGTAGTTATGGCTTTGTTTTTCTGGGCAGTGGACTTAGGAATCTCCGAGTTATTGCGCGCTGTGATTAAATAATTCCTTTTGCGCTTGAATAAGTAATGATATATCATGGTATAATGTGAATATTACTTTCTGACAAAAGCCCGTTCAACGGGTTTTTTCATTTGGAAAAAAATCCATACTACTAGTTTTGCTTTTTATTAATTTGTTTCAAGCTGGTGATTGGAGCAAATGGCGGAGACTCCCACGGGAATGAAGCGACAATCTTGAGACCCTAAAGGCGAAAGCCGAAGAGGCTCACAACTCGCCCCTGCAGGACACGAAGCCATTTTGCGGAAACCAACATCGGCGTTAAACGGTGTTTTTTAAAAGTCAAACTAAGAGAAATCATAGTAGAAATGATAGAAAAGGGAGGGACGGACACTAGTCCTTGAGGATGGAAAAAAATTGGTACGTCGTTCATACTTATTCCGGTTACGAGAATAAAGTAAAAGCAAACTTAGAAAAACGTGTAGAATCGATGGGAATGCAAGACAAAATCTTCCGTGTAGTAGTTCCTGAAGAAGAAGAAACCGACATTAAAAACGGCAAGAAAAAAGTAACAAAAAAGAAAGTGTTCCCAGGTTATGTATTGGTTGAAATCGTCATGACCGACGATTCTTGGTATGTTGTAAGAAACACTCCAGGAGTAACTGGATTTGTTGGTTCCAGTGGTTCTGGTTCCAAGCCTACTCCACTTTTGGATGATGAAATTGCTTTTATCCTAAAGAGAATGGGCATGATGGAAAAGCAAGTCGAGGTAGACTTCGAGATAAAAGAATCTGTAAAGGTTACAGAAGGACCATTTGCGAACTTCACAGGGCATATTGTGGAGCTTGATAAAGTGAAGCATAAAGTCAAAGTACTAGTGAATATGTTTGGGCGAGAAACGCCTGTAGAGCTTGATTTTACACAAATTGAAAAATTATAATGTAAAAAAACTTGAAATCGTATTGTAAAAATGATATTATTTCAAAGGTCAGTATGTCTCTGAATGGAGACTATTAATACAAAAAATATTCTTTATTAGATATATAAAGAATGAGTTGAGTGGGAGGGAGCAATCCCAGATACCACATCACGGACTTAAGGAGGTGTGTCTCGTGGCTAAAAAAGTAATCAAAATGGTAAAGCTACAAATTCCAGCGGCGAAAGCTAACCCTGCACCACCAGTTGGACCAGCACTAGGTCAAGCAGGTGTTAACATCATGGGCTTCTGTAAAGAGTTCAACGCTCGTACAGCAGATCAAGCTGGATTAATTATTCCTGTTGAAATTACGGTTTTTGAAGACCGTTCCTTTACATTTATTACGAAAACTCCACCTGCTGCAGTTTTACTTAAAAAAGCAGCTGGTATTGAGTCTGGTTCTGGTGAACCAAACCGTAATAAAGTTGCAACAGTTAAGCGTGATAAAGTACGCGAGATTGCGGAAACGAAAATGCCAGACCTTAACGCTGCAAGCGTAGAAGCTGCAATGCGCATGGTTGAAGGTACTGCTCGTAGCATGGGTATCGTTATCGAAGACTAATCCCATCGCTTTTGATTTAACTGCTGTTTGGGGTTGCGGATTTGCTTATGCTCATTCGCAACCTTTATTCGTGGGAGGTTATTCCGCTAAAACCACATAAGGAGGACATTTAAAATGGCTAAAAGAGGTAAAAAGTACATCGAAGCTGCGAAGCTTGTAGACCGTCAAACGGCTTACACTGTTAACGAAGCTATCGAATTAGTAAAGAAAACAAACACTGCGAAGTTTGACGCTACTGTGGAAGTTGCATTCCGCCTTGGAGTTGACCCTCGTAAAAACGACCAGCAAATCCGTGGTGCAGTAGTACTACCACACGGTACTGGTAAAACACAAAAGGTTCTAGTATTCGCTAAAGGCGAAAAAGCGAAAGAAGCAGAAGCTGCTGGAGCTGACTATGTTGGAGATGCTGACATGATCGCGAAAATCAACCAAGGTTGGTTCGATTTCGACGTAATCGTTGCTACTCCTGACATGATGGGTGAAGTTGGTAAGCTTGGACGCGTATTAGGTCCTAAAGGCTTAATGCCAAACCCTAAGACTGGTACAGTTACATTTGATGTGACAAAAGCTGTTAACGAAATCAAAGCTGGTAAAGTTGAATACCGTCTTGATAAATCCGGTAACATCCACGTACCAATCGGAAAAATCTCTTTCGAAGATAGCAAGCTAGTTGATAACTTAGCTACAATCTTTGAAACACTACAAAAAGCGAAGCCTGCTGCTGCAAAAGGTACATTCATGAAGAACGTTGCTGTTACTTCTACAATGGGACCTGGTGTAAAAGTAGATACTTCTACTGTAGTACCTGTTAAAAACTAACATATTGACATTACAGAACAACACGATTATAATAATCGTTGTGTTTATAAATTGATATTGTTTGTACCGTAGACAGTAGGTGCTTGAAAAAGCTTAATTTCCTACCGAGGTGTGAATTTTTACGAACAAAAGCCTTGTGCTTTTATGCGATAAAATTTCTGCCTCCACCTGCGTGGGGGCATTTTTAATGTACACCGATCGGTATGAGTAGTAACCAACTTTTAGGAGGTGTAACGATGAGCAAAGCAGTTGAATTAAAGAAACAAGCTGTTGGAGAAATCTCCGACAAGTTCAAAGCGTCTGTATCTACAATCGTAGTAGACTACCGCGGACTTAACGTAGCGGAAGTAACAGAACTTCGTAAGCAACTTCGTGAAGCAGGTGTTGAGTTCAAGGTTTACAAAAACTCTTTAACTCGCCGTGCGGCTGAAGCAGCTGAAATCAACGGACTTAACGATGCATTAACAGGACCAAACGCTATCGCATTCTCTACTGAAGATGTAGTAGCTCCTGCTAAGATCCTTAACGACTTCGCGAAAAAACACGAAGCGTTAGAAATCAAAGCTGGTGTCATCGAAGGAAACGTTGCAACGGTTGAAGAAGTGAAAGCTCTTGCTGAACTTCCATCCCGCGAAGGTCTACTTTCTATGTTGCTTAGCGTTCTTCAAGCTCCAATGCGCAACCTCGCTCTTGTTACAAAAGCAGTTGCAGATCAAAAAGAAGAACAAGGTGCATAATTTCAATCTAGCAAGTTAAGTAAGACAAACAATAAAACTTATAATATCTAAGGAGGAAATTAACAATGACACACGAACAAATCATTGAAGCGGTTAAAAATATGACTGTTTTAGAATTAAACGATCTAGTAAAAGCAATCGAAGAAGAATTTGGTGTAACTGCTGCTGCTCCTGTAGCTGCTGGTGCTGCTGCTCCTGAAGCTGCTGCTGAGCAAACTGAATTCGACGTAGTACTAGCTAACGCTGGTGGACAAAAAATCAAGGTTATCAAAGTAGTTCGCGAACTTACTGGCCTTGGACTAAAAGAAGCAAAAGAACTAGTTGACAATGCTCCTAAAGCTCTTAAAGAAGGCATTGCAAAAGAAGAAGCTGAAGAAATCAAAGCTAAACTTGAAGAAGTTGGAGCTTCTGTAGAAGTTAAGTAATACAGGCTCTTAAAAGAAAAAGCTCGCTACCTAGCGGGCTTTTTTTAAACGATTCGTTACTGTTTTTTTCAAGTATGCTAGAAACCTGGAATATGCGGTTGAGTTGTTGGTTAACAAAGTAAAGGTTGTTAATCAGATAAGGAGACTAAGTATGACTAATCATTATTATACAAACAAACCTTCTGTGGAAAGTAATCGCCAGCAGTGGGATTTCGAACTAAAAGGTCATCGTTTACATTTCACCACAGACACAGGTGTTTTTTCTAAAAAAGAAGTGGATTTCGGTTCGCGTGTATTAATTGATGCGTTTGAATTGCCGGAAGTTGCTGGTGAAATTTTAGATGTAGGCTGCGGCTACGGCCCGATTGGGTTATCCTTAGCTAAAGCATTTCCAAGCCGAGAAGTTCATATGGTTGATGTAAATGAACGGGCAATGGAATTGGCGAAGGAAAATGCGAAAGCGAATAATGTAGAAAATGTTTCTGTATTCATGAGTGATCGCTATGAAAAGGTAACCTCTACTAATTATGCTGCCATCTTATCTAATCCACCCATTCGCGCTGGCAAAACGGTTGTTCATGAAATTTTGGAAAAAGCAAAGGATCATCTTGTGGTTGGAGGAGAGCTTTGGATTGTTATTCAGAAAAAGCAAGGAGCTCCTTCTGCACTAGAGAGATTAGAGAGTCTGTATGAAGAAGTGGAAGTAGTGACAAAGAAAAAAGGCTACTATATTATTAAGTCAAAAAAAGGTTGACTAGTCTTTTTTGTTATGGTAGCATTGTTTAATGCCAATATGTATTTTTCTGAGCAATAATAATTTTATGATGTTTACATGTATAAAATTAGTATGCTTGGAAAAGATAGTAAAATCAATAGAGCGATTGTAAAAAAATGTGGTTTTCTGTATTGAAACCATTTTTTATTTTTGACATAGTTTCTGATAATGGATTCTGTGTTAAATATTTTTTGTTTGGCTAGAAAGGCTGTTCAAAAAAAGGCTTGAATTGATATAGGAAACTTTTCTAAAAGGAAGGTTTACTGTCATTTTTGTTGTGTTTTTTTGAACATCTTCTTTAATAACGCTTGATACGAGGGGTGAATCAGTTGACAGGTCAACTAGTTCAATACGGACGACACCGCCAACGCAGAAGTTATGCTCGCATTAGTGAAGTATTAGATTTACCAAATCTAATAGAAATTCAAACTGCTTCTTATCAATGGTTCCTTGATGAGGGGCTAAGAGAAATGTTTCATGATATTTCTCCGATTGAAGACTTCACTGGAAATCTATCTTTAGAATTCATCGATTATAGCTTAGGAGAACCTAAATATTCTGTTGAAGAATCAAAGGAAAGAGATGTTACATACTCAGCTCCTTTACGTGTGAAGGTTCGTCTCATTAACAAAGAAACTGGTGAAGTAAAAGACCAGGATGTATTTATGGGTGATTTCCCGTTGATGACGGATACTGGTACGTTCGTTATTAATGGTGCAGAACGTGTTATTGTATCTCAGTTAGTGCGTTCTCCAAGTGTGTATTACAGCGGAAAAGTAGATAAAAATGGTAAAAAAGGCTTTTCAGCTACTGTTATTCCAAACCGTGGTGCATGGTTAGAATATGAGACAGATGCGAAAGATGTTGTTTATGTTCGTATCGATCGTACTCGTAAACTACCAGTAACGGTTCTTTTGCGTGCCCTTGGGTTCGGATCTGACCAAGAGATTATCGATCTTATCGGGGAAAATGAATACCTGCGCAATACTTTAGATAAGGATAACACAGAAAGCACTGAAAAGGCATTACTTGAAATATATGAGCGCCTTCGCCCTGGTGAACCACCAACGGTAGAAAACGCGAAAAGTCTATTGGAATCAAGATTTTTTGATCCTAAACGCTATGATTTGGCAAGCGTTGGAAGATACAAGATTAATAAAAAGCTTCATATTAAGAATAGATTATTCAATCAGCGTATTGCGGAAACATTGGTGGACTCTGAAACAGGAGAAATCATTGTTGAAAAGGGTACATTACTTGACCGCAGAACGTTAGATCGTATTCTGCCATTTATTGAAGATGGTGTTGGACTAACTTCTTTCCACCCTCATAGTGGTGTCATTGAAGATGAGGTTCCAATGCAATCTATTAAGATTTACTCTCCAAACGATTCAGAAGGAGAAAAAGAAATTGTTGTTCTTGGTAACGGATTTATCGATGAAAAGGTGAAGCACATTGCACCTGCTGACATTATCGCGTCTATCAGTTATTTCTTTGACCTTCTGCACGGAGTTGGCGACACAGATGATATCGACCATTTAGGTAACCGTCGTTTACGTTCAGTTGGGGAACTTTTACAAAATCAGTTCCGCATCGGGTTATCCAGAATGGAGCGTGTGGTTCGTGAAAGAATGTCTATTCAAGACACCAACACTATCACGCCACAGCAGCTCATTAATATCAGACCTGTTATTGCCTCTATAAAAGAGTTCTTTGGTAGTTCTCAATTATCTCAGTTCATGGATCAAACAAACCCATTAGCTGAATTAACACATAAACGCAGACTTTCAGCGCTTGGACCTGGTGGTCTTACGCGTGAGCGCGCAGGCTTTGAAGTACGTGACGTTCACTACTCTCACTATGGCCGTATGTGTCCGATTGAAACGCCAGAGGGTCCGAACATTGGTTTGATTAACTCCTTATCTTCCTTCGCGAAGGTAAACAAATTTGGATTTATCGAAACACCATATAGAAGAGTAGACCCTGAAACAGGGAAAGTAACGGATCAAATTGACTATTTAACAGCTGATGAAGAGGACAACTATGTGGTAGCCCAAGCAAATGCTCGCTTAGGTGATGACGGTGCGTTCCTTGATGACAATGTTGTATCCCGTTTCCGCGGTGAGAACACGGTTGTTGCAAGTGACCGTATCGACTATATGGACGTCTCTCCTAAACAGGTAGTATCCGCTGCAACAGCGTGTATCCCGTTCTTAGAAAATGATGACTCCAACCGTGCGCTAATGGGAGCGAACATGCAACGTCAGGCTGTTCCATTGATGCAGCCAGAAGCTCCAATTGTAGGTACAGGTATGGAACACGTTTCAGCTAAAGACTCAGGTGCAGCTGTAATCTGTAAGCATCCTGGTGTAGTAGAACGTGTAGAAGCTCGTGAAGTATGGGTACGCCGCATGGAGGAAGTAGATGGTCAGCAGGTAAAAGGCAATCTTGATAAGTACAGAATGCTTAAGTTCATTCGTTCCAATCAAGGTACTTGCTACAACCAGCGTCCAATCGTTTCCGTTGGCGATGTAGTAACAAAAGGAGAAATCCTTGCTGATGGTCCTTCTATGGAAAAAGGTGAATTGGCTCTTGGTCGTAACGTTCTTGTTGGATTCATGACATGGGATGGTTACAACTACGAGGATGCCATCATTATGAGTGAACGCCTTGTGAAGGATGATGTTTATACATCTATTCATATTGAAGAGTATGAATCAGAAGCTCGTGATACAAAGCTTGGACCTGAAGAAATCACGCGTGATATTCCAAACGTCGGGGAAGAAGCGTTAAAGAACCTTGATGACCGTGGAATCATCCGTATTGGTGCAGAAGTAAAAGATGGCGATTTGCTTGTAGGGAAAGTAACACCTAAAGGGGTTACAGAGCTTACTGCAGAAGAACGTCTATTACATGCAATCTTCGGAGAAAAAGCTAGGGAAGTACGCGATACGTCATTAAGAGTTCCTCATGGTGGCGGCGGTATTGTCCTTGATGTGAAAGTGTTTAACCGTGAAGATGGCGATGAGCTACCACCAGGTGTTAACCAGCTCGTTCGCGCTTACATCGTTCAGAAGCGTAAAATTTCTGAAGGAGATAAGATGGCTGGACGACATGGTAACAAAGGTGTTATCTCCCGTATTTTACCGGAAGAAGATATGCCATATTTACCAGATGGTACACCAATCGACATCATGCTTAACCCACTGGGGGTTCCTTCCCGTATGAACATCGGTCAGGTGCTTGAGCTTCACCTTGGGATGGCTGCGAGAACACTTGGTATTCATGTTGCTTCTGCGGTATTCGATGGAGCGCGTGAGGAAGATGTGTGGAGCACCTTAGAAGAAGCTGGGATGGCAAGAGATGCAAAAACTGTTCTTTATGATGGAAGAACAGGAGAGCCGTTTGACAACCGTGTGTCTGTAGGGATCATGTACATGATCAAGCTTGCTCACATGGTTGACGACAAGCTGCACGCTCGTTCAACTGGACCATACTCCCTAGTAACGCAACAGCCACTAGGTGGTAAAGCACAATTTGGTGGACAGCGTTTCGGTGAGATGGAGGTATGGGCACTTGAAGCTTATGGTGCTGCGTACACACTTCAAGAGATTTTAACAGTTAAATCGGATGATGTTGTCGGTCGTGTGAAAACATACGAAGCGATTGTCAAAGGTGAAAATGTTCCGGAGCCAGGCGTTCCTGAATCCTTCAAAGTACTAATTAAAGAACTTCAAAGCTTGGGTATGGATGTGAAAATTCTTTCAGGCGATGAAACAGAAATAGAGATGAGAGACCTAGAAGATGATGAAGAACAATCATCTGAAGGTATTTCCCTTGATTCCGATCAAGCGGAAGATGTAAAAGAAACCGTTGCAAAAGACTGATGCTAACAGGTCTTAAGATGAAGCATTTGGGTAGAACCTGTAGATTATAAGGGAGGTAGGCCCCTTGCTAGATGTTAATAATTTTGAGTATATGAAGATAGGTCTAGCTTCTCCGGACAAGATCAGATCCTGGTCTTTCGGAGAAGTGAAAAAACCTGAAACCATTAACTATCGTACATTAAAGCCAGAAAAAGATGGGTTGTTCTGTGAACGTATTTTCGGTCCTACAAAGGACTGGGAGTGTCACTGCGGTAAATACAAACGCGTCCGCTATAAGGGCGTTGTTTGTGACCGTTGTGGTGTAGAAGTAACAAGAGCAAAGGTTCGCCGTGAGCGCATGGGTCATATTGAACTTGCTGCTCCTGTTTCCCACATTTGGTACTTTAAAGGCATTCCAAGCCGCATGGGTCTTGTCCTTGATATGTCTCCACGTGCGCTTGAGGAAGTTATTTATTTCGCTTCCTATGTTGTAACAGAAACAGGCGATACGCCACTAGAAAAGAAGCAATTGCTCTCAGAAAAAGAATTCCGTGCGTACCGTGAAAAGTACGGACAGACATTCCAAGCTTCCATGGGAGCTGAGGCAATTAAGAAATTACTTTTTGATATCGACTTGGAAAAAGAAGTAGATACGCTAAAAGAAGAATTGAAAACTGCTCAAGGACAAAGACGTACTCGAGCAATCAAACGCTTAGAAGTATTAGAGTCCTTCCGTGGTTCCGGAAATGAGCCATCATGGATGATCCTTGATGTACTTCCGGTTATTCCACCAGAATTACGTCCAATGGTACAGCTTGATGGTGGCCGTTTTGCAACTTCTGACTTGAATGACTTATATCGTCGTGTCATTAACCGTAACAACCGTTTGAAAAGATTACTTGATCTTGGTGCTCCTAGCATTATCGTGCAAAACGAGAAACGTATGCTTCAAGAGGCTGTGGATGCATTAATCGATAATGGTCGTCGCGGTCGTCCAGTAACAGGACCTGGTAACCGTCCATTGAAATCTCTTTCTCATATGCTGAAAGGAAAACAAGGACGTTTCCGTCAGAACCTTCTAGGAAAACGTGTTGACTACTCTGGTCGTTCCGTTATCGTAGTTGGTCCGAACCTAAAAATGTATCAGTGCGGTCTTCCAAAAGAAATGGCACTAGAGCTTTTCAAACCTTTCGTAATGAAAGAGCTTGTAGAGCGCGGCCTTGCGCATAACATCAAGAGTGCGAAGCGTAAGATCGAGCGCGTACAACCAGAAGTTTGGGATGTTTTAGAATCTGTCATTAAAGAACATCCAGTATTACTTAACCGTGCACCAACGCTTCACAGACTAGGTATCCAAGCGTTTGAACCAACGCTTGTGGAAGGACGCGCAATTCGTCTTCACCCGCTTGTATGTACAGCATACAACGCAGACTTTGATGGAGACCAAATGGCCGTTCACGTACCATTATCTGCAGAAGCTCAGGCAGAAGCGCGCATCCTGATGCTTGCAGCACAGAACATCCTTAACCCTAAGGATGGAAAACCTGTTGTAACACCATCTCAGGATATGGTATTAGGTAACTACTACCTAACACTTGAGCGTGAAAATGCAGTTGGTGAAGGAATGATCTTTAAAGATACGAACGAGGCATTAATTGCTTATGCAAATGGTTACGTTCACCTGCACACTCGTGTTGCCGTTCATGCAGGCACTTTAAATAACGAAACGTTCACTGATGAGCAAAAACAAAAGCTATTAATTACGACTGTTGGTAAGATGATCTTTAATGAAATCCTGCCACCGTCATTCCCATATATCAACGAGCCTACAAAGTTCAATCTGGAAGTAGAAACGCCAGACAAGTATTTTGTAGACAAAGGGGAAAACGCAAAAGAAATCATTCAATCAAGACCATTGGTTGATCCATTTAAGAAAAAAATCCTTGGAAACATCATCGCGGAAGTATTCAAGCGCTTCAAGATTACACAAACATCTGAAATGCTTGACCGCATGAAGAACCTTGGATTCCGTTACTCCACAAAAGCCGGTATTACCGTAGGTGTGGCAGATATCGTTGTTCTTAAAGAGAAAGAAGAAATCCTAGTTGAAGCACAAACAAAAGTAGATACCGTCTTAAAACAATTCCGCCGTGGTCTAATCACAGAGGAAGAGCGCTATGACCGTGTTATTTCTATTTGGAGTGCAGCGAAGGATAAAATCCAAGGCAAATTGATGGAGTCCTTACCACGTCTCAACCACATCTTCATGATGAGTGATTCTGGTGCCCGTGGTAACGCATCTAACTTTACACAGCTAGCTGGTATGCGTGGTCTGATGGCCAACCCATCTGGACGTATCATTGAGCTTCCAATCAAATCCAGTTTCCGTGAAGGATTAACCGTATTGGAGTACTTCATCTCTACCCATGGTGCTCGTAAAGGTCTTGCCGATACGGCACTGAAAACTGCTGACTCAGGTTACTTGACTCGTCGTCTTGTAGACGTGGCGCAGGATGTCATCGTTCGTGAAAAAGATTGCGGAACAGACCGCGGTCTACACATCACGGCACTTAAAGATGGCACAGAGGTTGTAGAGAAGCTAGAAGAACGCTTAATTGGCCGTTATGCTAGAAAGGCTGTTAAGCATCCGGATACGGGAGAAGTTCTTGTAGCGGAAAACGATTTGATTACAGAAGATATTGCAACAATCATTGTGGAAGCAGGAGTAGAAGACGTCTGGATTCGCTCTGTATTCACATGTAATACTCGCCATGGTGTATGTAAAAAATGTTACGGTCGCAACCTTGCAACCGGCTTAGAAGTTGAAGTTGGAGAAGCAGTTGGTATCATCGCTGCCCAATCTATCGGTGAGCCAGGTACACAGTTAACGATGCGTACGTTCCATACAGGTGGAGTTGCCGGAGACGATATTACCCAAGGTTTACCGCGTATTCAAGAGATTTTCGAAGCGCGTAATCCGAAAGGGCAAGCGGTTATCTCTGAAATTGATGGGGTAGTAACCTCTATTAACGAAGGCCGCGATCGTCAACAAGAAATCACCGTACAAGGTGAAGTGGAAACGAGAAACTACACCGTTCCATATACTGCACGTCTTAAAGTTGGCGTGAACGCTGAAGTTGCTCGTGGTCAAGAGCTTACAGAAGGTTCTATTGACCCTAAAGAGCTACTAAAAGTAAAAGATATGGTTTCTGTTCAGGAGTATCTACTACTTGAAGTTCAAAAAGTATACCGTATGCAAGGGGTAGAAATTGGAGATAAACACGTTGAGGTTATGGTACGTCAAATGCTACGTAAAGTACGTGTAATTGACGCGGGTGATACAGATGTATTACCAGGAACACTACTTGATGTACACCAATTCACCGATGCAAACGAAAAAGTACTTCTTGAAGGTAAAACACCTGCAACTGGTCGTCCAGTGTTGCTTGGTATTACAAAAGCATCACTTGAAACGGATTCCTTCTTATCTGCAGCATCCTTCCAAGAAACGACAAGAGTCTTGACAGATGCGGCAATCAAAGGAAAACGAGACGAGTTACTAGGTCTGAAAGAAAATGTTATCATCGGTAAACTAGTTCCAGCTGGTACTGGTATGAATCGTTACCGTAAATTCGATCTAACCAAAGCAGTTGGTCAAGAAGAAGAGCCGGTAACAGTAGAATAGAGAGATTGCCGGGTAACCCCCGGCAATCTTTTCAATGTTATTCTATAAAGTGTTGACAATCAAAAATAGAGATGGTAATATAGCAAAGGTGCTTATATAACCTGTTGCTTTGGAGGATATGTGAATGTCTTATGAAAAAGTAATGCAGGCAAACACCTTCATTGTTGGTACTAAACAAACAGTGAAGGCGCTGAAAACCGGAACAGTACAAGAGGTTGTCATTGCAGAGGATGCCGATGTGATGGTGACACAGAAGGTAATCCAGGTTGCCAATGAAAGCAATACTCCAGTCTCTAAAGTCGATTCGATGAAAAAACTCGGAAAAGCATGCGGAATTGAAGTAGGTGCCTCAGCTGTTGCGATTATTCAATAAAAACTGTTTTTGCGAATGAAGGTTTGCAAAGACTTTGTTTTTTACCTAAAAATGAACCACCTGGATATGTGGTCTTAAAAAGTTAGGAAGGAGGAAACAATAATGCCTACTATTAACCAGTTAGTACGCAAAGGTCGTACAAGTAAAGTTGTAAAGTCTAAATCTCCAGCTTTAAACAAAGGTTATAACAGTTTCAAGAAAGCACAAACTGATGTGTCTTCACCTCAAAAACGTGGAGTTTGTACTCGTGTTGGTACAATGACTCCAAAGAAACCGAACTCCGCATTACGTAAATATGCGCGTGTTCGTTTAACTAACCAAATTGAGGTAACTGCTTATATCCCAGGTATCGGTCACAACCTACAAGAGCACAGCGTGGTACTAATCCGCGGTGGACGTGTAAAAGACTTACCAGGGGTACGTTATCACATCGTTCGTGGAGCGCTTGATACTGCGGGAGTTAACAACCGTATGCAAGGTCGTTCTAAATATGGTACTAAGAGACCAAAAGCAGCTAAGAAGTAATAGCTTCTTAACAGCATAGAAAAAGCTACCTGAAAGGAGGAAAATAACATGCCACGTAAAGGCCCTGTTGCAAAAAGAGATGTTTTACCAGATCCGTTATATAACTCTAAGTTAGTAACTCGTCTTGTAAATAAATTAATGATCGATGGCAAAAGAGGTAAATCTCAAGCTATCATCTATAACGCATTTAAACTAGTTGGTGAGCGTTCCGGACAAGAACCTATGGAAGTGTTCGAACAAGCAATGAAAAACATCATGCCTGTTCTTGAAGTTAGAGCACGCCGTGTAGGTGGAGCAAACTACCAAGTACCTGTAGAGGTGCGCCCAGACCGTCGCACAACTCTAGGTCTTCGTTACCTAGTTAACTACTCTCGTCTTCGTGGAGAAAAAACGATGGAAGAGCGTTTAGCTAACGAAATCCTAGATGCAGCGAACAACACTGGTGCTTCAGTTAAGAAGCGCGAAGATATGCACAAAATGGCAGAAGCAAACAAAGCGTTTGCTCACTACCGCTGGTAAGATCACATATTATCTGGAGCTGTTAGGTTACCCACTTAACAGCTTTAGGTATAAATACATTCTAAGATACTTAGGAAGGAGAAATACACTATGTCAAGAGAGTTCTCCTTAGAAAAAACACGTAATATCGGTATCATGGCTCACATCGATGCTGGTAAAACAACAACAACTGAGCGTGTTTTGTTCTACACAGGACGTATTCACAAAATCGGTGAAACTCACGAAGGTGCTTCTCAAATGGACTGGATGGAGCAAGAGCAAGAGCGTGGAATCACGATCACATCTGCTGCGACAACAGCTCAATGGAAAAACCACCGTGTTAACATTATCGATACACCAGGTCACGTAGACTTCACAGTTGAAGTAGAACGTTCCCTTCGTGTACTTGATGGTGCAGTAGCAGTTCTAGATGCACAATCTGGAGTTGAGCCTCAAACTGAAACAGTTTGGCGCCAAGCAACAACTTATGGTGTTCCACGTATCGTGTTCGTTAACAAAATGGACAAGATCGGTGCAGATTTCTTATACTCTGTAGGGACAATCCATGACCGCCTTCAAGCAAACGCTCATCCAATTCAACTTCCTATCGGAGCTGAAGATGAGTTTGAAGGTATCATCGACTTAGTAGATATGGTTGCATACTACTATGCTGATGACTTAGGAACTCGTACAGACGCAAGAGAAATTCCTGCTGAGTACAAAGACCAAGCTGACGAGTACCGTCAACGCTTAGTGGAAGCAGTAGCAGAATTAGACGAAGAATTAATGATGAAGTATTTAGAAGGAGAAGAGCTTACAACTGAAGAGTTAAAAGCTACGATCCGTAAAGGTACTTGTAACGTTGAATTCTACCCAGTAATCTGTGGTTCTGCTTTCAAAAACAAAGGTGTACAGTTAATGCTTGACGCAGTTATCGATTACCTTCCTGCGCCAACAGATGTACCTGCAATCAAAGGTATCATTCCTGACACTGATGAGGAAGTAACTCGTGAATCTGGAGATGACAACCCGTTTGCAGCTCTAGCATTCAAAGTTATGACTGACCCTTATGTAGGTAAATTAACGTTCTTCCGTGTGTACTCTGGTACATTAAACTCTGGATCTTACGTTATCAACTCTACAAAAGGGAAGCGTGAGCGTGTAGGACGTATCCTACAAATGCACGCAAACAGCCGTGAAGAAATTCCAGTTGTTTACTCTGGAGATATCGCTGCTGCAGTTGGTCTTAAAGACACAACTACTGGTGACACTCTATGTGACGACAAGAACCAAGTTATCTTAGAGTCCATGGAATTCCCAGAGCCAGTTATCCAATTATCTGTTGAGCCTAAATCTAAAGCTGACCAAGATAAGATGACAACTGCTCTACAAAAGCTTCAAGAAGAAGATCCTACTTTCCGCGCACATACAGACCAAGAGACTGGTCAAACAATCATCGCAGGTATGGGTGAGCTTCACCTTGACATCCTAGTTGATCGTATGAAGCGTGAGTTCAAAGTAGAAGCAAACGTTGGTGCTCCTCAAGTAGCGTACCGTGAAACGTTCCGCGGATCTGCTAAGGTTGAAGGTAAATTTGCTCGTCAATCTGGTGGACGTGGTCAATTCGGACACGTTTGGATCGAATTCGAACCAAACGAAGAAGGAGCAGGCTTCGAATTTGAAAACAAAATCGTTGGTGGGGTAGTACCTCGTGAATACGTACCTGCAGTTCAAGCTGGTCTTGAAGACTCCATGAAAAATGGTGTACTTGCTGGTTACCCTCTAATTGATGTGAAAGCTGCATTAGTTGATGGTTCTTACCATGACGTTGACTCCTCTGAGATGGCGTTTAAAGTTGCTGCATCTTTAGCTCTTAAAAATGCAGTATCCAAGTGTAACCCTGTAATCCTTGAGCCTGTCATGAAAGTAGAAGTAGTGACACCTGAAGAGTACATGGGAGACATCATGGGTGGTATCACTTCCCGTCGCGGTCGTGTAGAAGGTATGGAAGCTCGCGGTAACGCTCAAGTTGTACGCGCAATGGTTCCACTATCTGAAATGTTCGGTTACGCAACATCTCTTCGTTCTAACACACAAGGACGTGGAGTGTTCACGATGCATTTCGATCACTACGAAGAAGTACCAAAATCGATTTCTGAAGAAATCATCAAAAAAAATAAAGGTGAATAATTGATTTTCACCCTATCTTGTTTTATAAATAGTATGTAGGTTAATAAGTGGAAATCACTTATTAATAACATATATAATAAAAAATTAATGATTTTTAAGGAGGATATAATAATGGGTAAAGAGAAATTCGATAGATCCAAGACTCATGCTAATATCGGTACAATCGGTCACGTTGACCACGGTAAAACAACTTTAACAGCTGCAATCACTACTGTACTTGCTAAGCGCAGTGGTAAAGGTGCTGCAATGGCATACGACATGATCGATGCTGCTCCAGAAGAAAGAGAGCGTGGAATCACAATCTCCACAGCTCACGTTGAGTACGAAACTGACAACCGTCACTATGCACACGTTGACTGCCCAGGTCACGCTGACTATGTTAAAAACATGATCACTGGTGCTGCGCAAATGGACGGCGGTATCCTAGTAGTATCTGCTGCTGACGGCCCAATGCCACAAACTCGTGAGCACATCCTTCTTTCTCGTCAAGTAGGTGTACCTTACCTAGTAGTATTCTTAAACAAATGCGACATGGTAGACGACGAAGAATTACTAGAATTAGTTGAAATGGAAGTTCGTGACCTTCTTTCTGAGTACGATTTCCCTGGAGACGATGTTCCTGTAATCAAAGGTTCTGCTCTTAAAGCTCTTGAAGGAGATGCTGAGTGGGAAGAAAGAATCGTTGAGCTAATGAACGCTGTTGACGAGTACATCCCAACTCCTGAGCGTGACACTGAAAAGCCATTCATGATGCCAGTTGAGGACGTATTCTCAATCACTGGTCGTGGAACAGTTGCTACTGGACGTGTTGAGCGTGGACAAGTTAAAGTTGGAGACACTATCGACATCATCGGTCTTGCTGAAGAAGCAAAATCTACTACAGTAACTGGAGTAGAAATGTTCCGTAAGCTTCTTGACTATGCTGAAGCTGGAGACAACATCGGTGCACTTCTTCGTGGGGTTGCTCGTGATGACATCCAACGTGGACAAGTATTAGCTAAGCCTGGTACAATCACTCCACACACAAAGTTCAAAGCTGAAGTATACGTTCTTTCTAAAGAAGAGGGTGGACGTCACACTCCATTCTTCACAAACTACCGTCCTCAGTTCTACTTCCGTACAACTGACGTAACTGGTATTTGTAACCTTCCTGAAGGCATCGAAATGGTTATGCCTGGCGACAACGTTGAGATGACTGTTGAACTTATCTCTCCAATCGCTATCGAAGAAGGAACTAAGTTCTCTATCCGTGAGGGTGGACGTACTGTAGGTGCTGGAGTAGTAGCATCTATCCAAGAATAATCTAAGATCCTTTATGATCTTTCAAACCGGTATCCCTTTAAGGGGTACCGGTTTTTTAGTTTGTTGAGTTTCTTCTATATAAATGTCATATCTTAAAAGGCGTAAGGGACTGCTTTTGTTATGTTGGGGGGTATAGGCAAATTTGAAGTGTTGCAATAACCGGAGAAAGTGTTGCAATAAATTTGAGAAGTGTTGCAATAACTCCAAGAAGTGTTGCAAAAACCGGAGAAAGTGATGCAATAACTATGAGAAGTGTCGCAATAACCGGAGGAAGTGTTGCAATAACTATGAGAAGTGTCGCAATAACCGGAGAAAGTGTCGCAATAACTCCGAGAAGTGTCGCAATAACCGGAGAAAGTGTTGCAATAACTCCGAGAAGTGTTGCAATAATCCCGAAAAGTGTTGCAATAACCTAAGGGAGTGATGCAATAACTCCGAAAAGTGATGCAATAACCCCAAAAAGTGTTCCAATAACATCGATAACTGCTGCAATCCCCCATACACCATACAAAAAAGTGCAAAAAGACTACTGAGCTAACTAAAATTTCACTACTATTCGTCTTAAGTACTAAAAACCTACCGAGTTCGCCAAAATACCATCTGAAAAAATGTATCATCCATACCCCGTGCCCCTTATAGATAGCTAACCAACAAAAAACCACATGCTAATCCGACTAACCCCTAAAACATCCAGCCGAATGTCCGTACATAACCCAACCCCCCCTACCAAAATCCTTATTTCCAACCCACACCAGCCAGCAACTCCATCCCACCTACCAAGCATCCCCTGTCCACCCCCACACCAAAACACAAACACACCCCATTTTTCTTGCTGGAAAAAAATGAAACGAATAAATCTTTCAACACCTGGTTGCATTAAAAAACACTTCTCGTTATAATAGGAAAAGTGCTCAGAGATTTATTAGAAATATAGTTGCATTGTCTATTATCTCCATGTATAATAAATAATGTTGGTCTTTGACTGCGATGATGTGAAAGGTTGCTGACACACCCGGCCGCTTTGCCATGGCGAGTGCGTCAGGTTAATTTTCACGGAGAATGTCTATCAATAATATAGGCGAAAAAAGGAGGGAAAAATAATGGCAAAAGAAAAGATTCGCATTCGTTTAAAAGCTTATGATCACAGAATTCTTGATCAATCTTCTGAAAAGATTGTTGAGACTGCAAAACGTTCTGGTGCAACAGTTTCCGGTCCGATCCCATTACCGACGGAAAGATCTGTATACACAATCCTACGTGCGGTACACAAATACAAAGATTCTCGTGAGCAATTCGAGATGCGCACTCATAAGCGCTTAATCGATATCATCAACCCAACACCACAAACAGTTGACAGCTTAATGCGCTTAGACTTACCATCTGGTGTGGACATCGAAATCAAGCTTTAATCAATAAATACTTATTATTTTTAGGAGGTGTGACTGATGACCAAAGGAATCTTAGGAAGAAAAGTTGGTATGACTCAAGTTTTTGCTGAAAACGGCGATCTTATCCCTGTAACAGTAATCGAAGCTACTCCAAACGTAGTACTTCAAGTGAAAACTGTTGAAACAGACGGTTACGTAGCTGCTCAGCTTGGTTTTGCCGACAAACGTGATAAATTAGCGAACAAGCCTGAAAAAGGACATGTTGCTAAAGCAAGCACAGCACCTAAGCGCTTCGTTCGTGAAATCAGTACAGAAGGCTTAGAAGTTGGTCAAGAAGTCAAAGTTGATATTTTCGCAGAAGGCGATGTAGTAGATGTAACAGGAATTTCAAAAGGTAAAGGTTTCCAAGGCTCTATCAAGCGCCACGGACAATCTCGTGGACCTATGAGTCACGGTTCCCGTTATCACCGTCGTCCTGGTTCTATGGGACCTGTTGCTCCAAACCGCGTATTCAAAGGTAAATTACTACCTGGACGTATGGGTGGAGAGCGCATTACGATTCAAAACCTTGAGATCGTAAAAGTAGACACAGAGCGTAACCTTCTTTTAGTTAAAGGTAACGTACCTGGTCCAAAAAAATCTTTAATCACAATTAAAAGTGCGGTAAAAGCAAACTAATTGTCTAGGAAAGGAGGAACTACAAAATGCCTAAAGTAGCATTATACAACCAAACTGGCGCAAACGTTGGTGAAGTTGAATTAGCAGATGCTGTGTTCGGTATCGAGCCAAACAACAGCGTATTGTTCGATGCAATCCTTATGCAAAGAGCATCTTTACGTCAAGGTACTTCTAAAGTAAAAGGACGTTCTGAAGTAGCAGGTGGTGGACGTAAACCATGGCGTCAAAAGGGTACTGGTCGTGCTCGTCAAGGATCTATCCGCTCTCCACAATGGCGTGGTGGTGGAATCGTATTCGGTCCTACACCAAGAAGCTACAGCTACAAGCTTCCTAAGAAGGTTCGTCGCTTAGCTATCAAATCTGCATTATCATCTAAGGTATTAGAAAACGAACTATTAGTATTAGAAGGACTTGCTTTTGATGCTCCAAAAACAAAAGAAATGACTTCAGTATTAAAAGGTTTAGAAATCAATCGTAAAGCGTTAATCGTAACTGCAGACGTTGAAGAAAACGTAGCTCTATCTGCTCGTAACATCCCTGGAGTAACAGTTGTTACAGCAAACGGAGTAAGCGTACTTGACGTTGTTAACCACGATAAGGTCATCTTTACGAAAGACGCTGTCCAAAAATTAGAGGAGGTGCTTTCATAATGAGAGATCATCGTGATGTTCTTAAGCGCCCCGTGATTACTGAGCGTTCTACAGATTTAATGACTGAAAAGAAATATACTTTTGAAGTAGATGTTAGAGCTAACAAAACAGAAGTGAAAGATGCTGTTGAAGCAATCTTTGGCGTAACTGTTGAAAAAGTTAACATCATGAACTACAAAGGTAAATTCCGTCGTGTAGGTCGTCATAGCGGATTAACTAACCGTCGTAGAAAAGCTATCGTAACGCTTAAAGCTGATAGCAAAGAAATCGAATTCTTCGAGGTTTAATAACAAATAAAATAACATCATTGAAAAGGAGGGAACATGATGGCGATCAAAAAATACAAACCAACCTCTAATGGACGTCGTGGCATGACTGTATCTGACTTTGCTGAGATTACTACAGACAAACCAGAAAAAAGCTTGCTTCAACCGTTACACAGAAAAGGTGGTCGTAATAACCAAGGTAAATTGACTGTACGTCACCAAGGTGGTGGACACAAACGTCAATACCGCGTCATCGACTTTAAACGTGATAAAGATGGTATACCAGGACGCGTTGCTACAATCGAGTACGATCCTAACCGTTCCGCAAATATCGCGTTAATCAACTATGCAGATGGAGAAAAGCGTTACATCCTAGCTCCTAAAGGATTAGAAGTAGGATTAACTGTAATGGCTGGCCCAGAAGCAGATATCAAGGTAGGGAATGCATTACCACTAATCAATATTCCAGTAGGTACTGTTGTTCACAACATTGAATTAAAACCAGGTAAAGGTGGACAATTAGTTCGCTCTGCAGGTACATCTGCACAAGTGCTTGGTAAAGAAGGTAAATACGTACTTGTACGTTTAACTTCTGGTGAAACTCGTATGATTCTTTCCACTTGTCGTGCAACTGTAGGTCAAGTTGGTAACGAACAACACGAACTTATCAACATTGGTAAAGCAGGACGTTCTCGTTGGATGGGTATTCGCCCAACTGTACGTGGTTCTGTAATGAACCCTAACGATCACCCGCACGGTGGTGGTGAAGGACGTTCACCAATCGGACGTAAATCACCTATGACTCCTTGGGGCAAACCAACTCTTGGATTCAAAACTCGTAAGAAGAAAAACAAGTCTGATAAATTTATCGTTCGTCGTCGTAAAAAATAACGGGGTTGTACTACGGTTCAACGGAGCCGTAGAGCAATCACGAAGGGAGGTTTCCACATGGGTCGCAGCTTAAAGAAAGGGCCTTTTGTAGATGATCATTTAATGAGCAAGATTGAAAAGTTAAATGAAACTGAGGGTAAACAAGTTGTTAAAACTTGGTCTCGTCGTTCTACTATTTTCCCACAATTCATCGGTCACACAATCGCTGTATATGATGGCCGTAAACACGTACCAGTATATGTGACAGAAGACATGGTAGGTCACAAGCTTGGAGAATTCGCTCCATCTCGTACTTACAAAGGTCACGCAAATGATGATAAGAAAACAAAACGCTAATTAGAGAGGAGGCTTTTACATGCAAGCTAAAGCTGTTGCAAGAACAGTTCGTATTGCTCCTCGTAAAGCTCGTCTAGTAATGGATTTAATTCGAGGAAAGCAAGTAGGCGAAGCAGTTGCGATTTTGAAGTTAACTCCAAAATCCGCTTCACCAATTATCGAAAAAGTTCTTAAGTCCGCTATCGCAAACGCAGAGCATAACTTTGAAATGGACGCAAACTCCCTATTGGTAACAGAGGCATACGTTAACGAAGGTCCTACTTTGAAACGTTTCCGCCCGCGTGCTATGGGTCGAGCGAGCCAAATCAACAAACGTACTAGCCACATTACAATCGTGGTATCAGAAAAGAAGGAGGGATAATCAGTGGGTCAAAAGGTAAATCCGATCGGTCTTCGTGTAGGAGTTATTCGTGACTGGGAGTCCAAATGGTACGCAGGTAAAGATTACGCTAACCTGTTACATGAAGACATCAAAGTTCGTGAATATATTACAAAACGTCTAAATGACGCATCTGTTTCTAAAGTAGAAATCGAACGTGCTGCAAACCGCTTAAATGTAACTGTTCACACTGCTAAGCCAGGAATGGTTATTGGTAAAGGTGGTACAGAAGTTGAAGCACTTCGTAAAGCACTAAACCAATTAACTGGTAAACGTGTACACATTAACATCTTAGAGGTTAAGAGAGCAGATCTTGATGCTAAATTAGTAGCTGATAACATCGCTCGTCAATTAGAAAACCGCGTATCTTTCCGTCGCGCTCAAAAGCAAGCTATTCAACGTGCTATGCGTGCAGGTGCGAAAGGTATTAAAACGATGGTATCTGGTCGCTTAGGCGGAGCAGACATCGCTCGTTCTGAACATTATAGTGAGGGTACAGTTCCACTTCATACTCTTCGTGCTGACATTGACTACGGTACAGCTGAAGCTGATACAACTTACGGTAAATTAGGTGTGAAAGTATGGATCTACCGTGGAGAGGTCCTTCCTACAAAGAAGAAAACTGAGGAAGGAGGAAAATAATTATGTTATTACCAAAACGCGTAAAATATCGTCGCGAACATCGTGGGAAAATGCGTGGTAACGCAAAAGGCGGTACAGAAGTACACTTCGGTGAGTTCGGTCTACAAGCTCTTGAAGCTTCTTGGATCACAAACCGTCAAATCGAGGCAGCTCGTCGTGCGATGACTCGTTATATGAAACGTGGCGGTAAAGTTTGGATTAAAATTTTCCCTTCAAAACCATATACAGCTAAGCCTCTAGAGGTCCGCATGGGTTCCGGTAAAGGTGCTCCAGAAGGATGGGTAGCAGTTGTTAAACCTGGAAAGGTTATGTTTGAAATTTCAGGTGTATCTGAAGAAGTAGCTCGTGAAGCTCTACGTTTAGCAATGCACAAATTGCCTGTTAAATGTAAGTTTGTAAAACGTGAAGAAATTGGTGGTGAATCTAATGAAAGCTAATGAACTACGCGACTTAACCACTGCCGAGATTGAACAAAAAGTGAAATCTTTAAAAGAAGAGTTATTCAACCTACGCTTTCAATTAGCGACTGGTCAATTAGAAAACACTGCTCGTATTCGCGAAGTGCGTAAGTCAATCGCTCGTATGAAAACAGTAGTTCGCGAGAGAGAGATCGCTTCTAACAAATAATTAAGAGGAGGTTCGCGAAATGAGTGAACGTAACCAACGTAAAGTTTACACTGGGCGTGTTGTTTCCGATAAAATGGATAAGACAATCACTGTACTAGTTGAAACTTACAAAACTCATGCACTCTACGGCAAACGTGTTAAGTACTCTAAAAAGTACAAAGCGCATGATGAAAACAGCACGGCTAAAACTGGCGACATCGTGAAAATCATGGAAACTCGTCCATTGTCTTCAACGAAGCGTTTCCGTTTAGTAGAGGTAGTAGAGAAAGCTGTAATTATCTAATATACAAGTTCGGATATCTAATTCCGAAGGGAGGTACCATGCATGATTCAACAAGAATCTCGTTTGAAAGTTGCTGATAACTCAGGTGCACGTGAAGTGCTTGCAATTAAAGTACTAGGTGGATCTGGTCGTCGTTACGCTAACATTGGTGATGTTATTGTTTGTACAGTGAAACAAGCAACACCAGGAGGCGTTGTTAAAAAAGGTGACGTAGTGAAGGCTGTTGTAGTACGTACAAAGCGCGGTGTTCGTCGTAATGACGGTTCATACATCCGTTTCGATGAGAACGCATGCGTAATCATCAAGGATGATAAGAGCCCTCGTGGAACTCGTATCTTCGGACCAGTTGCACGTGAATTACGTGATAACAACTACATGAAGATTGTATCTTTAGCTCCAGAAGTTCTGTAATAAATAGAAAAGATGTTTGTCAAGGAGGTGCGAAAGGATGCATGTAAGAAAAGGTGATAAAGTTGTAGTTATCTCCGGTAAAGACAAAGGTAAACAAGGTGTTATTCTTGAGTCTTACCCTAAAAAGGATCGTGTTCTTGTAGAAGGAATCAACGTGATTAAAAAGCACGCGAAACCATCTCAAGAAAACCCTCAAGGTGGAATCATCAACCGTGAGGCACCTATTCATGTATCAAACGTTATGCCTTTAGATCCTAAGTCTGGTGAACCGACTCGTGTAGGATACAAGGTAGTAGACGGTAAAAAAGTACGTGTTGCAAAAAAATCAGGTGAACAATTAGATAAATAGAACGTGAAGAAAGGAGGTACTTCTGATGAACCGCCTAAAAGAAAAGTATCAAAGTGAAATTATTCCTGCTCTAATGGGCAAGTTTAACTATAAATCTGTGATGCAAGCTCCAAAGCTTGAAAAAATCGTTATCAACATGGGTGTTGGTGATGCGGTTGCTAACTCTAAAGCGCTAGATGCTGCTGTTGAAGAGTTAACTGCTATTACTGGTCAAAAGCCTGTTGTAACAAGAGCAAAAAAATCTATCGCTGGTTTCCGTCTTCGTGAAGGTATGCCAATCGGTGCGAAAGTTACATTACGCGGAGAGCGTATGTACGAATTCCTAGATAAGTTAGTAGCTATTTCCTTACCTCGTGTACGTGACTTCCGTGGAATCTCTAAGAAGTCTTTCGATGGTCGTGGAAACTACACTCTTGGTGTAAAAGAACAACTTATCTTCCCTGAAATTGATTACGATAAAGTTAGCAAAGTTCGTGGTATGGATATCGTTATCGTTACTACTGCTAACACAGATGAAGAAGCTCGTGAGCTTTTAACATCTTTCGGAATGCCATTCCAAAAATAATACCAGCGTGTGGTAGAGGGAGGCGAAAATGTGGCTAAAAAATCAATGATTGCGAAACAAAAGCGCACACCAAAATATAACGTGCAAGCTTACACTCGTTGCGAGCGTTGTGGGCGTCCACACTCTGTAATCCGTAAGTTTAAGCTTTGCCGTATTTGTTTCCGTGAATTAGCTTATAAAGGCCAAATTCCTGGCGTTAAAAAAGCAAGTTGGTAAAACCCGATAAATGGGAAGGAGGTAAATTAAATGGTTATGACAGATCCTATTGCAGATATGCTTACTCGCATCCGTAATGCGAACATGGTACGTCACGAGAAGCTTGAACTTCCAGCTTCCAAAATCAAAAAAGAAGTTGCCGAAATCTTAAAGCGTGAAGGTTTCGTACGTGACGTAGAATTCATCGAAGACAACAAGCAAGGTGTTATTCGTATCTTCTTGAAGTACGGTACAAACAACGAGCGTGTAATTACTGGTCTTAAGCGTATCAGTAAGCCAGGTCTTCGTGTTTATGCAAAAGCAAATGAAGTACCTCGTGTATTAAACGGTTTAGGTATTGCGATCATCTCTACTTCTCAAGGTGTAATCACTGATAAAGAAGCTCGCCAAAAGCAAGCTGGCGGAGAAGTATTAGCATACGTTTGGTAATTAATTTCTTTAAATGAACGGAGGTGTAACTTATGTCACGTGTAGGTAAAAAACCTATTGAAGTCCCAACTGGGGTTACAATCACAAACGACAACAACACAGTTACCGTAAAAGGTCCTAAAGGTGAATTAACTCGTACATTCAGCCAAGATATGGCTATTACATTAGAAGATAACGTGCTAACAGTTGTACGTCCATCTGAAAGCAAAGAACACCGTACAATCCACGGAACAACTCGTGCGCTTCTTTCCAACATGGTAGAAGGTGTGACAAAAGGTTTCGAAAGAGGATTGGAACTTATCGGGGTTGGTTACCGTGCTTCCAAGCAAGGTAATAAACTAGTTCTTAACGTTGGTTACTCTCATCCAGTTGAAATCACTCCTGAACAAGGGATTGAAGTGGAAGTACCGGCAAACACAAAAATCGTTATTAAAGGTATTGATAAAGAGCGCGTAGGTGCTTTAGCAGCAAACATCCGTGACGTTCGCCCACCAGAGCCTTACAAAGGTAAAGGTATTCGCTATGAAGGTGAACATGTACGTCGTAAAGAAGGTAAAACTGCTAAGTAATACGGCATAAGCAGAAAGAAAGGAGTGACTGCACGATGATTACAAAACCTGATAAGAATTCTACTCGTAAGAAAAGACACACTCGTGTTCGTGCTAAGCTATCAGGAACTGCAACTCGTCCGCGTTTAAATGTGTTCCGTTCAAACCAACACATTTATGCTCAAGTTATTGACGATGCTAACGCTGTAACAATTGCAAGTGCATCTACACTTGATAAAGAGTTAACGTTAAATGGAAGCAATGTTGAGTCTGCAACAGCAGTTGGAGAACTAGTTGCTAAGCGCGCAATCGAAAAAGGAATTAAATCAGTAGTATTCGACCGCGGTGGATACTTATATCACGGCAAAGTGAAAGCATTAGCAGATGCTGCACGTGAGGCTGGTCTAGAATTTTAATCGACAAAGGAGGGACACTGATGCGTCGTATTGATCCAAACAAATTAGAACTTGAAGAACGCGTAGTTACGGTTAACCGCGTTGCGAAAGTAGTAAAAGGTGGACGTCGTTTCCGCTTTGCTGCTCTTGTAGTAGTAGGAGATAAAAACGGTAATGTTGGTTTTGGTACTGGTAAAGCACAAGAAGTACCAGAAGCAATCCGTAAAGCAATTGAAGATGCGAAAAAGAACTTGGTTGCTGTACCTATCGTTGGTACAACAATTCCTCACCAAGTACTTGGAGAGTTCGGTTCTGGTGAAATCCTATTGAAGCCTGCTTCTGAAGGTACTGGGGTTATCGCTGGAGGACCGGTTCGTGCGGTACTTGAGTTAGCGGGTGTACAAGACATCCTTTCTAAATCTTTAGGATCTAACACACCAATCAACATGATCCGTGCAACACTAAACGGATTAAAGCAATTGAAACGTGCAGAGGACGTTGCTAAATTGCGTGGTAAAACGGTAGAAGAACTGTTAGGATAAGGAGGGAAACAAAATGGCGAACAAATTAGCAATCACCCTCACTCGCAGTGTAATCGGTCGTCCACAAGATCAACGTGTGACTGTTCAAACTTTAGGTTTGAAGAAGATGCACCAAACAGTTGTCCATGAGGATAACGCAGCTATCCGTGGAATGATTAACAAGGTATCTCACCTTGTTACTGTGAAAGAGCAATAATTAGAAACGGTTTTTTTAAATAAGGAGGTGCCACAATGAAACTTCATGAGTTAAAACCAAACGAAGGATCTCGTAAAGAGCGCAACCGTGTAGGTCGCGGAATTGGTTCTGGTAACGGAAAAACTTCTGGTAAAGGTCATAAAGGTCAAAATGCACGCTCTGGCGGTGGCGTTCGTCCTGGATTTGAAGGTGGTCAAACACCTCTATTCCAACGCTTACCAAAGCGCGGATTCACGAACATTCATCGTAAAGAGTATGCAATTATCAACCTAGATGCACTAAACCGCTTTGACGAAGGAACGGAAGTTACACCTGAATTACTTGTAGAAACAGGTTTAGTGAGCAAATTAAACGCTGGTCTTAAAGTATTGGGTAACGGTTCAGTTGAGAAAAAGCTTACAGTTCGTGCTCATAAATTCTCCTCAGCAGCTAAGGAAGCTATCGAAGCCGCTGGCGGTTCAGTTGAGGTGATTTAATGTTCCAGACATTCTCCAATTTTATGCGCGTGGGTGATATAAGAAACAAAATAGTATTCACCCTACTAATGCTAATCGTATTTCGTATCGGTACGTTTATCCCAGTACCAGGGGTGAACGCAGACATTTTGAAATTCCAGGATGAACTAAGCGTTTTTGGTATATTAAATACCTTTGGTGGTGGAGCACTTCAAAACTTCTCCATCTTTGCAATGGGTATCATGCCGTATATCACAGCGTCCATTATCGTACAGTTGTTACAAATGGATGTTGTTCCTAAATTTACGGAATGGTCTAAGCAAGGAGAAGCAGGTCGTCGCAAACTTGCTCAATTCACTAGGTATTTTACTATTGCACTTGGTTTTGTTCAGGCAATTGGAATGTCAATCGGATTTAACACAATGGCTCAAGGGCAATTGATTTCAAATCCGACCATTGCTACTTATGTACTGATAGCAATCGTGTTAACTGCAGGAACTGCATTTTTAATGTGGCTTGGTGAGCAAATTACCGCGCATGGAGTAGGGAATGGAATTTCTATTCTTATCTTTGCAGGTATCGTTGCTGCCATCCCGAATGGCGCCAACCAGATTTATGCATCCATGATTGAGGGAGCTGGTGATCAGCTATTCTTAAATCTTGTGATTGTTGCGTTAATCGTACTTGCTATTTTGGCTGTAATCGTTGGAGTTATCTTCATTCAGCAGGCGTTACGTAAGATTCCAATCCAGTATGCGAAAAAGTCAGCTGGACGTACACCTACTGGTGGAGGACACAACACACACTTACCATTAAAAGTGAATGCTGCAGGGGTAATTCCTGTTATCTTTGCCGTATCCTTTATCATTACACCACCGACAATCGCTTCATTCTTTGAACAGAATGCAGTAACAAGATGGATTATTAGTTCTTTTGACTATACAAATCCAATTGGTATGGTTGTCTACGTAGCTCTTATAATTGCCTTCACTTATTTCTACACATTTGTTCAGTCTAACCCTGAACAAATGGCAGAAAACTTAAAGAAACAAGGTGGGTATATACCGGGAATTCGTCCTGGTGTGAATACACAGGAATATTTGACAAAGATTATTTACCGACTTACTTTTGTTGGAGCTCTTTTCTTAGCAGCTATTTCTATCCTCCCAATTATCTTTATGAGCTTTGCCGGCCTACCTGCAGCAGTGCAGATTGGCGGAACTAGCTTACTTATCGTAGTAGGGGTAGCCCTTGAAACGATGAAACAGCTTGAAAGCCAATTAGTGAAGCGTCATTATAAAGGGTTTATCAAGTAATGAAGTAATTGGGATAGCTTTTATCCCAATGTACTTCTTAAAGATACTGAGGGGGCAAAAAGATGAATTTAGTTCTAATGGGACTTCCGGGTGCCGGTAAGGGTACTCAAGCAGAACGAATTGTCGAAAAGTACAATATCCCTCATATCTCTACTGGAGATATGTTTCGTGCTGCTATGAAGGAAGAAACTGAACTTGGCATGAAAGCTAAGTCTTTTATGGATCAAGGTCAGCTTGTTCCGGATGAAGTAACGATCGGTATCGTTCGTGAAAGATTAGAAAAAGAAGATTGCAAGGACGGCTTTTTATTAGACGGTTTTCCAAGAACAGTTCCTCAAGCAGAAGCTCTTGAAGAGATGCTTGCGGATATGGGAAGAAGCATTGATTACGTCATCAACGTGAATGTGGACCAAGGTATTCTTATGGAACGTTTAACAGGGCGCCGTATTTGTAAGGATTGTGGAGCAACTTACCACCTTGTGTTTAATCCACCAGCTAAAGAGGGTGTATGTGACAAGTGTGGCGGCGAATTGTATCAACGTGCAGATGACAACGAAGAAACAGTTGGTAACCGCCTTGAGGTAAACATGAAGCAATCCAAACCTTTACTAGACTTCTATGAGTCCAAAGGCTATCTTCGCAACATCAATGGCCAACAAGCTATTGAAACAGTATTCGCAGATATTGAAGAGCTACTTGGAGGTTATGCGAAATGATTATCTGTAAAACTCCACGTGAAATTGACATCATGAGAGAAGCAGGTAAGATTGTCGCTCTGACACATCAAGAGTTAAAGAAACATATTGTACCTGGTGTAACAACGAAGCAATTGGATGATATTGCAGAGAAATTCATCCGCAAACATGATGCAATTCCTTCGTTTAAAGGGTATAATGGTTTTCGCGGAAGTATCTGTGCATCCGTTAACGAAGAACTTGTTCATGGTATCCCCGGCGATCGTGTATTGAAAGACGGTGATATCATTAGCATAGATATCGGTGCTAAATATAATGGCTACCATGGTGACTCCGCTTGGACGTATGCCGTTGGTACAATTTCTGAAGAAACTCAAGCGTTGCTGGATGTTACGGAAAAGTCATTATATGAAGGCATTAAACAAGTAAAACCTGGCGCTCGTCTCTCTGATGTTTCCCATGCGATTCAAACGTATGCGGAAGGTCTCAATTTTTCAATTGTAAGAGAGTATGTAGGGCATGGAATTGGTCAAGACTTACATGAAGACCCGCAAATTCCACATTATGGACCTCCAAACAAAGGTCCACGTTTAAAACCTGGCATGGTCCTTGCGATTGAACCTATGGTCAATGCAGGCACCCGCTATGTAAAAACGTTGGCAGATGACTGGACTGTTGTCACTGTTGACGGAAAAATGTGTGCTCATTTTGAACATACGGTCGCTATTACAGATACAGGCTACGAGATCTTAACAAAAGTCTAATTGCTAATGTTATGATAACGTGTCTCCAGAAGTTCAGAGCAGTTGAAGGAAACAGGCCGTGTGACAAATAAAAAGCAGCGTTATACACTGACAAAGTTTGTCTATTCAGCTTGTTACTGATTTGAAGAAGGGAGAACTTAATAATGGCGAAGGACGATGTAATTGAAGTAGAAGGTACGGTCGTTGAGACTTTACCAAATGCTATGTTTAAAGTAGAATTGGAAAATGGTCATACAGTATTAGCCCATGTATCTGGGAAAATCCGTATGCACTTTATCCGAATCCTACCTGGAGACAAAGTAACAGTGGAGTTATCTCCATACGATCTAACACGCGGTAGAATTACGTATCGTTTTAAATAAACCTATTTTAGCACTCCGTACTACTAGGGAGGTAATATAAGATGAAAGTGAGACCATCGGTTAAACCGATTTGCGAAAAATGTAAAGTTATTCGTAGAAAAGGTAAAGTAATGGTTATTTGTGAAAACCCGAAACACAAACAAAAACAAGGATAACTTGAGGGAGGTGCGCATATATGGCACGTATTGCTGGTGTTGATGTTCCTCGCGACAAGCGCGTTGTAATTTCATTAACATACATTTTCGGTATTGGTCGTCCAACAGCTGAGAAAATCTTAGCAGAAGCTGGTGTTTCTGAAGATACTCGCGTTCGCGACTTAACGGAAGAAGAATTAGGAAAAATTCGTGATATCGTAGATAAAGTTAAAGTTGAGGGTGACCTTCGTCGTGAAGTATCTCTTAACATTAAACGTCTTATCGAAATCGGATGCTACCGTGGTCTTCGTCACCGTCGTGGTTTACCGGTTCGCGGTCAAAATACTAAAAACAACGCACGTACACGTAAAGGACCTCGTCGTACTGTAGCGAACAAGAAGAAATAATTTAAGTAGGTAAGGAGGTAAGAAATATGGCACGCAAAACTAATACACGTAAACGCCGTGTGAAAAAGAATGTAGAAACTGGTATCGCGCATATCCGTTCTACTTTCAACAACACGATCGTAACGATTACTGACTCTCACGGAAATGCTCTTGGATGGTCAAGTGCAGGTGCTCTAGGATTCAAAGGTTCTCGTAAATCTACTCCTTTCGCAGCGCAAATGGCAGCTGAAACTGCAGCTAAATCTGGTATGGAGCATGGTTTGAAAACTCTTGAAGTTACAGTAAAAGGCCCTGGTGCTGGTCGTGAAGCAGCAATTCGTGCTTTACAAGCAGCTGGTCTTGAAGTAACAGCAATCAGAGACGTAACCCCAGTACCTCACAACGGTTGCCGTCCACCAAAACGTCGCCGTGTTTAATTTGTCTGTATAGAAATTGTATACATGTCAATAATGGCTGATGATACAGTATAATTTATACAGATAAGTTAAATGTTGTTGTTGTGCACAATCGGGACATACCTATGGGGAATTTCGGTTAGACATTCATTGTCTATCCGGGGTTTCGACGTTTTGAAGGAGGGTTATGAATGTTAGAAATTGAAAAACCAAAAATCGAAACGGTTGAAATCAGCGATGACGCCAACTACGGTAAATTCGTCGTCGAGCCACTTGAGCGTGGATATGGAACAACTTTGGGTAACTCCTTACGTCGTATTCTTTTATCCTCACTTCCTGGTGCCGCTGTTACATCTATCCAAATAGATGGTGTACTGCATGAGTTCTCAACAATTGAAGGCGTCGTAGAAGATGTTACAACAGTTATTTTGAACGTTAAGAAGCTAGCTTTAAAGATTTACTCAGATGATGAGAAAACGTTAGAGATTGATGTACAAGGCGAAGGTGCTGTAACAGCTGCTGACATTACACATGACAGTGATGTTGAAATCCTAAACCCTGACCTTCATATCGCAACGTTAGCGAAAGATGCTCATCTCCGTATCCGTTTCACTGCTAAGCGCGGTCGCGGATATGTACCAGCAGTCGGAAACAAGCGTGAAGATCAACCAATTGGTGTGATTCCGATTGATTCCATCTTTACTCCAGTTTCCCGCGTTTCTTATTATGTTGAAAATACTCGTGTAGGCCAAGTGACGAACTATGACAAGCTTACATTGGATGTATGGACAGACGGCAGTAACGGCCCACAAGAAGCGGTAGCACTTGGGGCAAAGATTTTAACTGAGCACTTAAATATATTTGTAGGTTTAACAGATGAGGCACAAAACGCGGAAATCATGGTAGAAAAAGAAGAAGATCAGAAGGAAAAAGTTCTTGAGATGACTATCGAAGAACTAGACTTATCTGTTCGTTCTTACAACTGCCTGAAGCGTGCTGGCATCAACACTGTTCAAGAACTAGCAAATAAAACAGAAGAAGATATGATGAAAGTTCGTAACTTAGGCCGTAAATCTCTTGAAGAAGTCAAGCATAAATTAGAAGAGCTTGGACTTGGCCTGCGTAAAGATGACTAGTTTTTATAAGGAAAACTAGGCATCTTTATGTGTTTGAACGTTTCATGACTTTCTACAGAAGGAGGGAACATCAACATGGGATACAGAAAATTAGGTCGTACTAGCGCGCAACGTAAAGCAATGTTACGTGACTTAACAACTGACTTGATCATCAGCGAGCGCATTGAAACTACAGAAGCACGTGCGAAAGAATTACGTTCTTTAGTAGAAAAAATGATTACTCTTGGTAAACGTGGTGACTTACACGCACGTCGTCAAGCTGCTTCTTATGTTCGTCATGAAGTTGCGAACGAAGAAAATGGTCAAGACGCAGTTCAAAAATTATTCGCTGACATCGCTCCACGTTACGAAGAGCGTCAAGGTGGATACACTCGTATCATGAAGGTTGGACCTCGTCGTGGTGACGGAGCTCCAATGGTAATTATTGAACTTGTATAATTTTAATCTGTTGAGATAGTTGTTTAAAAGTACGGTATCGTCTTTTGAAACTTTCAATCAGTCAAATAAGGGCGGACAGTTGTAATGACTGATCTTTGCCCTTTATTTTTTTGCTTAAAACTTGTATAACACCGCTGTTGATTTCCGCAAAAGGCTAAACTTTCCGCGGGGCGATCTTGAGCCTCCTCGGCTTCGCCTGTGGGGTATCAAGATTGTCGCTCTATTCCCGCAGGACAAGGAAAGCTGCGGCAGCGATACCTCGCACGCAGAAAATGCTCGCATTTTCAAGGAGTCTACGCCTTTTGCTACAATCCACAGCTAGAAACTCATTTTCAACATTTCATTATTATCATAATTTCAAAAATCAGAAGAGAATGTAGTTGAGTAGAGAGGAGTATGTTGGTGTATGAGCATCTTAGAGGTAAAAGACTTGCACTTCCGCTATGCGAACCAAGAAGAAGACACCTTAAAAAACTTAAGCTTTACGATAGAGCATGGACAATGGACAGCCATTGTAGGTCATAACGGCTCAGGAAAATCAACCTTGGCTCGCATTCTTAATGGTCTACAGCTTCCTACAGAAGGGGAAGTGACTGTGCAGGGGATAAAGCTTACTGAAGAATCCATATGGGATATTAGAAGACAAGTTGGAATGGTCTTTCAAAATCCTGATAACCAGTTTGTCGGTTCTACGGTGGAGGACGATGTTGCGTTTGGTTTAGAAAATATTGGCGTCCCAAGAACAGAAATGGTATCCCGCGTCGAGGAAGGAATCCGAAAAGTAGGGATGGAATCTTTTTTAACCCAAGAGCCACATCAGCTCTCAGGTGGACAAAAACAACGGGTCGCCATCGCAGGTTTAATTGCTCTAAGACCATCTATCATTATCCTCGATGAAGCAACAAGTATGTTAGATCCGATTGGGCGGAAGGAAGTCATGGAAACCATGGAGGACCTCAGAAAAAATGAAGGTGTGACGGTTGTTTCCATTACCCATGATTTAGAAGAGGCAGCAAGAGCTGACCGTATGATTGTGTTAAATGGTGGGGAAATTTTTGCAGAAGGCACTCCAGACCAAGTGTTTCTGTTAGGAGATAAGCTTGTGGAAATTGGGCTGGATTTACCGTTCCCGATTGTGCTTGCCCATAAATTAATAGAAAAGGGGATAGAGTTTCCTTCGATTCCCACAAACAAGGAAAGGCTGTTGGATGAGCTATGCAAATTACAATCAAAGAGTTAGAACACCGCTATCAGGCCAACACGCCATTTGAGAGAATGGCCTTGTTTGATGTAAATCTTATCATCCCTGACAAGTCTTATACAGCCGTTATTGGTCACACAGGCTCAGGAAAATCTACCTTTCTACAGCATCTTAATGGTCTGCTCCGACCGACGAAAGGCTCGCTACAGCTTGGTGATATTACGCTGGAAGCAAACAAAAAGGAAAAAAATATCAAGTCCCTCCGTAAGCGCGTAGGGATCGTCTTTCAATTCCCTGAGCATCAACTATTTGAAGAAACCGTATTGAAGGATGTTTGCTTTGGTCCAATCAATTTCGGTGTGCCGGAGGACGAAGCAAACAAGCGGGCACGAGAAGCCTTGCAAAAGGTTGGATTGCCGGAGCGTTACTTCGAATCCTCTCCATTTGATTTAAGCGGAGGACAAATGCGACGAGTGGCGATTGCAGGAGTGCTTGCGATGAAGCCAGAAGTCATTGTTTTAGATGAGCCAACAGCAGGTCTCGATCCAAGAGGTCGCAAAGAAATCATGGACCTATTCTATTCCTTGCATAAGGAGCAGGGCTTAACCACCATTCTAGTAACACATAGCATGGATGACGCGGCTAAATACGCAGACTCCATTGTAGTGTTTAATAAAGGTACGATTGAAATGAAAGGCACACCAAAAGAAGTTTTCTCTCAAGCAAAGAAGCTTCAACGTTTGGGACTTGATGTTCCAGAGACGGTTGTTTTTATGCAAGAGCTCAAAGATAGAACAGGGACAGAAAGTGCAGAAGTGAGTCTCAACATAGATGAATTAGTGGAACAAATCGTCTTTCAGCTGCAAAAGGGGGAAGACAGATGAATAACCTTATCATCGGCAGATATGTCCCAGGTACTTCCCTTGTACACAGAATGGATCCTAGAACCAAACTGTTAATGGTATTTATTTTTGTTCTTATTGTTTTTCTTGCCAACAATGTATGGGGAAATGTTGCGCTAGCTATTTTTACGATAGCGGTGGTCTTGTTAACGAAGATTCCTATTCCTTTCATCCTTAAAGGGCTGAAACCAATAATATGGATTATCTTATTCACGATGATTTTCCATGTGTTTCTCACCAAGGATGGAACGTTGCTTTTTGAAGCAGGTTTCATCCAGGTATATGAAGAGGGAGTAGAGCAAGCGATTTTTATCTCCTTGCGTTTCTTATTTTTAATTACGATTACGACTATCCTAACGTTAACCACCACACCTATTCAGGTGACAGATGGGATGGAAACGTTGTTTGGCCCATTTAAGAAGATAGGTGTACCAGTTCATGAGCTTGCCCTGATGATGTCCATTTCTCTCCGCTTCATTCCAACCTTGATGCAGGAGACAGATAAAATCATGAAGGCGCAGAGTGCACGCGGAGCAGACTTCACTACAGGGCCCCTGAAAGAGCGTGTGAAGGCTTTAGTGCCTTTACTTGTCCCATTGTTCATCAGTGCCTTTAAACGCGCGGAAGAGCTTGCTACAGCGATGGAGGCACGTGGGTATAGAGGCGGAGAAGGCCGAACTAAATTCCGCCAGCTAAACTGGCAGCTAAAAGACACTCTGCTAATGCTTTCTATGGCAGTATTAACGATCATACTACTGCTTACTCGAACATAATGGAGTTAGATGTGATGAATCGATTCAAATGTACGCTTGCATATGATGGAGCAGGCTTTGAAGGCTATCAAATTCAAAAAGAAAAGCGAACGGTCCAGCTTGAGGTTCAAAAGGCACTCTCGCGGATTCATAAAGGCCAAGAGGTGAAAATTTCTGCCTCAGGTCGAACAGATGCTAGAGTGCATGCGGTAGGACAGGTGTTCCACTTTGATTCCCCACTTAACATTGCAGAGGAGTCCTGGCAGAAGGCGCTAAACGTAAACCTGCCAAAGGATGTTTGGGTAAAAAAAGTGGAGAGAGTGGAGAATAGCTTTCACGCACGCTTCGATGTGGTCAAAAAGGAGTATCGTTATAATATTGATTTGGCGGAGGATTTTGACGTGTTTCGCCGAAATCAAGTCTATCACTATCCCTATTCCCTTGATTATCAAGCTATCCAAGAAGCCTGTTCCTTCTTTTTAGGTGATCATGATTTTACTAGCTTCTGTTCGGCCAAAACAGAAATAGTAGATAAAGTACGTACCATCTATTCCTTACAAGCGGTAGTAGAAGGCGATAGTCTTGAATTCCGCATTGTGGGTAATGGCTTTTTATACAATATGGTCCGCATTATTGTTGGTACGCTGTTAGAAATAGGACAAGGTAAAAAATTACCAACAGACATTCCAACCATTCTTTCCGCACATGACCGTAGCTTTGCCGGAAAAACAGCGCCAGCACACGGTTTGTACTTATGGAATGTCGAATATGATGACAACTAATCCTGGTGTAACATTTTCTTGACAATCGCGTAGAAAAGTTATAAGATATCACATGGTATGTATTTTAACCCCACGATTAAGCCCCGGAAGAGTTTCATCGTGTTGAATAAAATATATGAAGAAATGAAAAATAAAAGCTTTATTTTTTTTAGGAGGGAAATTTAATGCGTACAACGTTTATGGCGAAAGCTAGCGAAATTAATCGTAAATGGTACGTGGTTGACGCTGAAGGTCAAACTTTAGGTCGTCTTGCAAGTGAAGTTGCATCCATTTTACGTGGTAAACATAAACCAACTTTTACTCCAAACGTAGACACTGGAGATCATGTAATCATTATTAATGCAGAGAAAATCCATTTAACTGGTAACAAATTGAACGGCAAGATCTACTACCGTCACACAATGCACCCAGGTGGATTGAAACAAAGAACAGCTCTTGAAATGCGTACTAACTATCCTACAAAGATGTTAGAACTAGCAATCAAAGGCATGCTTCCAAAAGGTAGTCTTGGACGTCAACAAATCAAAAAACTTAATGTGTATGCTGGAAGCGAGCATCCACATCAAGCACAACAACCTGAAGTTTACGAACTTCGCGGTTAATTAATAGGGAGGGTATAACTTTGGCACAAGTACAATATTACGGTACAGGTCGTCGTAAAAGCTCCGTTGCACGTGTACGTCTAGTTCCTGGAAACGGACAAATCGTAATCAACGACCGTGAAATCGAAAACTATATTCCATTCGAAGCGCTACGTAACGTAGTGAAACAACCATTGGCAGTTACGGAAACAGAAGGTAACTACGATGTATTAGTAAACGTAAATGGTGGAGGATACACTGGTCAAGCTGGTGCAATCCGTCACGGTATCGCTCGTGCGTTACTACAAGCTGATCCTGAGTTCCGTGCTTCTTTAAAGCGTGCTGGTCTATTGACTCGTGACGCGCGTATGAAAGAGCGTAAAAAATACGGACTTAAGGGCGCTCGTCGTGCACCTCAGTTCTCAAAACGTTAATAAACCTTATATATCAAAGGTTAGCCCTCTTTGCTCTAATGGAGCAGGGAGGGTTTTTTTATATTCAAATTAAGAATAGAATCCCCTCTAAAATACCCCTAGCTAAAATTTTCATATTATAGGGTGTTTGTCTGTATTTGCTTGCTACAATGAAGCTATAGTAATAATATGTAATGATTAAGGGGATCACTTATGCTGTGGGCCCCCTATAAAGAATATTATTTGTTGCAAGTAGTCATTTTGGAGATAATGCTAATTCATTACTTTACAAAATCAAGACTCTCTCTCGGCTACTATTTTTTCCTGCTAATTTGCAAAGGTTCTACCTGAAGTGGAAGACCTTTTTCGACACTGCCAATTCCACACAATGGAACAAAACTAGTTGTCCCAGGCACGAGTAAATCGTCAATTTCAACGACATTATTTTCCAGTCCTCTAAATCTACCTATAAAAATACCTGCACTTTCTTCGCCGAAAAATGTTATGCCGATTGTATCACCGCAACGAAAGCGGCTTAAAATAGTTTTTGCTAGCCCTTTCACACAGCAGTTACAGATAGTCAATTCTTTACTATCATGAGAACTATTGTTTCTATAGTAAGTCTTATTATTCATAAATATTCACCCCCTAATTTCAAGATATATTATTATATGAGGAGGCATTAATAATGTATAGATTATTATCATAGTGATAGTTAAATTTATGATATAAATGATAGATTATTTAATAGATTTTATCCCTTTGTAATGGAAAAGGTTATTGCAGTTCTATTGTTCTTTGCATACACGTATGAATTGTTTCTAAATCGTATAGTGAATCGACATATGACTTTGCAGGATTATTAACGAGAATTGGTCAACCTTTTGTAAAAGATTTGTTTTCGCAAACTTTGTTACAACTGTGGATATTTAAGACTTCTAAGAACAACGTTGCTGTCGTCTCTTTTCTTGGAGGTAGTTTTAAACATGTGGCAATTTTTCTTGATTGGAAAAAGTCATAAAGACAACTTTTTCCAGGTTTTTGCAATAATCTTTTAGAAAAGGGCTTTGTTAAAGGTGTCTGAGTATATATCCAGAAGGGTATAGGAATGATTTTTGAAAAGGGCTTGCGTGAAAATTAATGAAAATGCATTTCCGTCTGGCAGAAGAAAAGGAACGCGCCGTCATTTTGCCTTTGTCGAAATAAAAAGGAGCGATCAAACGGATGAAAAACTTGAAGCTGATTTACCTTAGTGCAATAACAGAATCGGTGAAGCATCAAATTTGGGACATTCTCTGCGAAGTGGACAGTGAGTTCTTTCCTCCCTTGTCTTCACGAGAGTTGTCTGTTAAAAGTCAGTTGCTACCACGAAAAGTAACTACAGATGTGAAGCCACATGCTTATTTTGAAGAAATGATCAAACAGGACTTTATTGTTGCGTTTAACGAGGACAGTGAGGAAGTTGCGGGCTTTATGACCTTTATGCATGGCTACCAATGTGAGGAACTTGCCAATTTAAAAACGAAAAGCAATTATGTTACTACAGTTTGTGTGCCAAAAAGCTATAGAGGAAACGGGATCACGAAAGAGTTTTACCGCTATATTCTTGATGGAAACTTGCCTGCCCACAAACAAGAAAAATTCCTTACCACGAGAACATGGTCTACGAATCATAGCCATTTGTCGATTCTCCATCAGTTTGGCTTTGAAACAGTGACCAAACTCGATCATCATCATGGGGAAGGCGTTGATACGCTTTATTTTGCCAAAAAAGTAGCGAGTTTATAACCATCCAAGCCATTTTCTTACTTGGAAAAACGTACTCATTCTTTCTGCGCATGAAAGGCTTCCCCCATTAGGAAACTAAGGGAGAAAGGGCGTGAAAGAGATGAATGTGGTTACCACCTTCAAGGAGAAGCGCTTAGAAAAGCAAATGAAGTATGAGCGCAAAATGCTCCGTGAGATTTCATTAGAAGTATTACGCAATAAGGTGAAGGAATTCTTCTCCCCTTATTTAAAAAATAAACGTCAACAGGTGAGCGTTATAGAAGAAGGCTCCCTGGATGTTGCGATTGAGGCATATTTACTAGGTGCATCCTATAGTAAGTTTGGCTATCACGGTGAAACAGTGGAAAAAGTAAAAACTCGCTGTCATATAGAAGAAAAATACTTAGTTGATACGCTATATAATTATTTTCTCTACTGGGGCTTGATCCCAGAAAATGACCTGGCACATGAGTCCTTTTTTATGACATGTGAAGCATTTACCGATTACTGGTGGCGTGAAGGCTTCCAAAAGGGCGAAAAAAGATACCGAATGCGCCTGCACTAATTATCATAATCCCTCCCCTTGTCCCATATAGTGTAAGGAATGGACATGCGGGAGGGATATTTTTTATGCGAAGGTGGAAATTTTGGGGCTTCTTAACAATAATCCTTGCAATGACAGCGATATTTCAGTATCAGCTGTTTTCGGAAGATACATGGGAACAATGGAATTTGCCACTAAGCGGAAAAATAATCATCCTTGATCCGGGGCATGGCGGACCTGATGGTGGAGCGGTTGGAGGAGATGTTTTAGAAAAGGATGTTGCCCTTCAGGTGTCCCTTTTTGTAAGAGACTACCTTCAAGAGCAAGGCGCGTTAGTATTAATGACTCGTGAGGAGGACAAGGACCTTGCAGATCCTGCCACGAAAGGCTACAGTCGCAGAAAAGTAGAGGATCTACGAAAACGTATCGAGATGATAAACGAATCGGATGGAGATTTATTTATCAGTGTTCATTTAAACGCCATTCCATCTCCGCGCTGGAGGGGGGCGCAAACCTTTTATCATCGAAGCAAGCATGAGGATAATGCACGTTTGGCCAAGTTCATTCAAGAGGAGTTCAGAGGGAATTTGGAGAACACCGATCGGTATGCCAAACCAATGAACAGTTTGTTTATCTTAAAGAACGCAGACATACCAGGTGCTCTCGTTGAGGTTGGATTTCTTTCTAACCCTGCTGAAAGGAGCCTTTTAAACACGGAGGAATACCAAAAGTCTATCGCAGCATCGATCTACAACGGAATTATGCGCCATTATACGGAGGAAGGCGAACTTCCCGATCCTCCTCAATAACCTTCCTATAATAGGGAGGTTTGTTCGGTTTTATGTTATACTGATATTGTAAACGAATACATTATATATTTTGAATAATAGATAAAGGTGGGGGTCATTTTGTTAACAGAAGCAAAGGTATTACAGCTATTAAAAGATCTGCACGATCCGTTTTTACATAAAACATTTGAAGAAACAAACGCAGTTCAGGAAATTTCGATAAAAGAAGAAAAAAACCACGTCAGCGTGAAGGTCGCGCTTGCGAAAACTGGCACGGCTGAACAGATGCAACTACAAAGCACGATTGTGAACCTGTTAAAGGAGGCAGGTGCTGCAACTGTGGGCTTGCGTTTTACAGAGCTACCACAAGAAGTGATCGAACGCTTTGGAGCGGCAGCACCGAAGGAAGAAGAAACGCTTTTATCTAGCAACAAAACGACATTCCTTGCTATTGCAAGTGGAAAAGGCGGAGTAGGGAAATCAACGGTATCGGTTAACCTTGCTGTTTCCTTAGCAAGGCTTGGCAAAAAAGTAGGCTTAATTGATGCGGATATTTACGGCTTCAGTGTTCCGGATATGATGGGGATTACGAAGAGACCTGTTGTTCGCGGCGAGAAAATTATTCCCGTAGAACGCTTTGGTGTACAGGTCATTTCAATGGGCTTTTTTGTAGAGGATAACTCCCCTGTTATTTGGAGAGGACCGATGCTTGGGAAAATGCTTAACAGCTTCTTTAACGAAGTAGAGTGGGGCGATCTCGATTATCTCTTACTGGACCTGCCACCAGGAACAGGAGATGTGGCACTAGATGTGCATTCTATGCTGCCTTCCTGTAAGGAGCTAATTGTCACTACACCACACCCAACAGCAGCTTTTGTTGCTGCAAGAGCAGGGGCAATGGCTATCAGAACAGATCATGAAGTGATTGGTGTTATTGAAAACATGGCCTATTTTGAAAGCAAGCTAACTGGCGAAAAAGAATACGTTTTTGGAAAAGGCGGAGGGGAAAAGCTTGCTGAAGAGCTGCAAACCCCGTTACTCGGGAAGCTACCTTTGCAGCAGCCAGATTGGAACGACGAGGACTTTGCGCCATCAGTCTATCAAGCAGACCATGATTTAGGGAAAATCTATCAGCAGATAGCAACTAAGGTTGTAGAATTAACATAAAAAAAAGCAGGCCATCGACATTTGATGTGCCTGCTTTTCTTTTTATGCTCCACCTTCTCCACCAGATCCTTCTTGTCCACCTTCTGAACCACCGCCGCCGCCACCGGACTCACCGCCACCTTGACCGCCGCCTTGTCCTCCTTGCATTTCAGCAGCGCCCTTTAACAGTAAATCCTGTAGTTTTGCCTTAAATAACGGACTTTCAAAGGTCTCTGTAATGACTTTTTGAAGATGCTTTTTATACTCCTGACTGCTCATGACAGTAATCATTTGCTTTTCCATCTCAGGGTCTTTCAAAATCTGCACCATCATCCCTTGGTATTCCGGATCTTTCATAAGCTCCTTCAACAGCTTTTCATGTTCCTTTTGCATACTTTTAGCAAAGGTTTCAGCAAATTTCGGATCCTCAAACGCCTTTTTCCAAAACTCTGCGCCTTTTTTGCTGTCTAGGGTTTGCTCAATGGACTTTGTGACCACCTCTTGATCAAGGACAAAATTAGCCTTCATCTTATCATCAGCCATTATTTCTTCAATGGCTTTCTTTCCATCATCCGTTTTTAATATATCAACAACCATTTTCTTGGTTTCTTCATAATCCATTTGTCCGCCTTTTTCGCCCTGTGCACATCCAGTGAGCAACAGGAAAAGAAGGAGAAGCGGTATTGTAACTTTTTTCATCAAAAATAACTCCTTCCAACAGGTTTGCATACGTTTAATATGTGACAAAGTTAAGGAAATATACAAATTTACGAGTGCCCTAATATGGATTTTTACCGGCTGGATTGGTACAATCAGTAATAGTGTCTTTAATCTGTCATAATGGAGGAAAAGAAACAGTGAACAGTCGTAATTGGGTTCGATTATTTCTTTCCACGTTACTAGTCGGAGCAGTAAGTACGGTTATTGTTGCGTTTATAGTTCGTTGGGATCAACATATTACAGAATTCGCAAATGGAGAATACTTGGATTTCTTCTCAGTTATTGCTTGGTATATCGGTGTTGGCTTGATCTTTAGTATCATTAGTCAAATGGGTTTCTTCGCATACCTCACCATTCATCGCTTCGGACTTGGTATCTTCAAATCGCTTTGGAGCGCGGTGCAAATGGTTCTTATTATTTTTGTTCTGTTTGATTTAGTCTACTTCCGCTACATTGCATTTGCCAATGACGGCGACTCCTTGTTGCCGTACTTTGCTTACCCTGTATTTCTGTTACTATACGGATTGCTAGTAGCCTACGTTAAGAGCGCACAAACCAATAAACACGCCTTTGTGCCAGCCCTTTTCTTTATGGTAGTCGTGACAACGGTGGAATGGTTTCCGGTGCTTCGTGAAAACCAACCAGAATGGCTCTTGTTCATGCTGTTCCCACTGCTCGCATGTAACTCCTATCAACTCTTGTTATTACACAGACTGAATAAAAGCTCTGCAGCAAAATAGAAAAAGGCGCTTCACCTTTAGTGGTGAGAAGCGCCTTTTTCTATTGAATTTCCTTGCTTTTCGCTTTTGTATTGTTAATGAGCTCCGTTACACTGCTAATTTCATACCCCTTGCTTTTAATGTACTGGAGGATATCTGGCAAGGCTTCACTTGTTTGCTTAGCCGAATCAGAAGCATGCAACAGCACAATATCTCCATTACTCAGCTTGCTTGTGACGTTCTCCACGATGATGTCCTTTCCAGGATTAATCAAATCATGAGAATCTACACTCCAATGCACCACTGTAAATCCAAGGGAGTTGGCGATTTCCAATACTCTTTTATCAAAAGCCCCTTTTGGCGGACGGAGCAAGGAAACTTTTTGAATGCCAAGCTTATTAAACACATCCACCGCGCGTAAAATATCTCGTTTAACCTTTAAGTCCTCTAAATCCCGGTAATTCTCGTACGTATATCCCATGCTCCCAATTTCATGCCCATCCTCCACAATCCGCTTGACGATATCCGGATGTCTTTCTGCCCAGGACGCAGAGAGGAAAAAAGTGACCCCTTTCACGCCGTTATTCTTTAGCAAATCAAGAATAGGCACGGCTTTTTCATCTCCCCAGCTAATATCAAAGGAGAGAGCAACCTCTTTATTATTTCCCTCGCCTTTATAAATTGCCCTTGGGCCGTCCTTTGTTGAAAACACTGGCATGTTTGAAAAATTCTCAATATATAAGATACCTGCAGTAAAGAATGCCACTAAAATAATGATGGAATAGTGCTTAAGCTTTTTTCCATTTATCACATAAAAACCATTCATACTTTGCCTCCTTGTCCACAGTCTCTACTTTCATAAATATTCTAAAGGACAAATCTTATGCAAAAAATATTTAGGGAAATGTTTCATAAATTGAACTTTGGTGGAAAAACTACATTATAAAGTAATGTTTAGAGGTGAAGAAATGTTAGGAATGCTTTTAAATAACAAGGAAGTAAAAGAAATGGAATACCTTCTCAAAAGAGAGTTGGAGGAGCTGCTCCACGACTTTGAGGATCAACGTATAGACAGAGTAGTAAAGCACGCAATGGAGGAACGCTATCAAATCCTATATAAAATGTTCACCCGTATCGCACCTCCCACCGAATGCATGAAATATATTCGTTCTAAAGCAGTGTATAGAGAGAAAGAATCCTATTGAACCGTAGCGAATCATCGCTACGGTTTTCCTATGAAAAAAAGTTTAAAAAATAAATGAAAAAAACAGTTGACGGAAAAAGAAACTGCATGGTATATTATTATTCGTCGCTGCAAGACACACAACAATTTGCAGTCGAAAAAATAAAAAAACATGTTGACATTGAACGCGTCAATGTGGTAAATTAGAAAAGTCGCTTCTGAGCGATTTTGAAAACAAAATGCTCTTTGAAAACTAAACAAAACAACAGCGTCCACGTTGACCTTACGGGGTTAACATGAACGAATTTAAGTAACAAGCTAGCAACAAATTTTGAGCAACAGCTCAAACTCTTTATTGGAGAGTTTGATCCTGGCTCAGGACGAACGCTGGCGGCGTGCCTAATACATGCAAGTCGAGCGAACTTCTTAAAAGCTTGCTTTTATAGAAGTTAGCGGCGGACGGGTGAGTAACACGTGGGCAACCTGCCTGTAAGACTGGGATAACTTCGGGAAACCGGAGCTAATACCGGATAATACAAGAAACCTCCTGGTTTCTTGTTGAAAGATGGTTTCGGCTATCACTTACAGATGGGCCCGCGGCGCATTAGCTAGTTGGTGAGGTAACGGCTCACCAAGGCGACGATGCGTAGCCGACCTGAGAGGGTGATCGGCCACACTGGGACTGAGACACGGCCCAGACTCCTACGGGAGGCAGCAGTAGGGAATCTTCCACAATGGACGAAAGTCTGATGGAGCAACGCCGCGTGAGCGATGAAGGCCTTCGGGTCGTAAAGCTCTGTTGTTAGGGAAGAACAAGTGCGAGAGTAACTGCTCGCACCTTGACGGTACCTAACCAGAAAGCCACGGCTAACTACGTGCCAGCAGCCGCGGTAATACGTAGGTGGCAAGCGTTGTCCGGAATTATTGGGCGTAAAGCGCGCGCAGGCGGTTTCTTAAGTCTGATGTGAAAGCCCACGGCTCAACCGTGGAGGGTCATTGGAAACTGGGGAACTTGAGTGCAGAAGAGGAGAGTGGAATTCCACGTGTAGCGGTGAAATGCGTAGAGATGTGGAGGAACACCAGTGGCGAAGGCGACTCTCTGGTCTGTAACTGACGCTGAGGCGCGAAAGCGTGGGGAGCAAACAGGATTAGATACCCTGGTAGTCCACGCCGTAAACGATGAGTGCTAAGTGTTAGAGGGTTTCCGCCCTTTAGTGCTGCAGCTAACGCATTAAGCACTCCGCCTGGGGAGTACGGTCGCAAGACTGAAACTCAAAGGAATTGACGGGGGCCCGCACAAGCGGTGGAGCATGTGGTTTAATTCGAAGCAACGCGAAGAACCTTACCAGGTCTTGACATCCTCTGACCACTCTAGAGATAGAGCCTTCCCCTTCGGGGGACAGAGTGACAGGTGGTGCATGGTTGTCGTCAGCTCGTGTCGTGAGATGTTGGGTTAAGTCCCGCAACGAGCGCAACCCTTGATCTTAGTTGCCAGCATTCAGTTGGGCACTCTAAGGTGACTGCCGGTGACAAACCGGAGGAAGGTGGGGATGACGTCAAATCATCATGCCCCTTATGACCTGGGCTACACACGTGCTACAATGGACGGTACAAAGGGCAGCAAAACCGCGAGGTCGAGCCAATCCCATAAAACCGTTCTCAGTTCGGATTGCAGGCTGCAACTCGCCTGCATGAAGCCGGAATCGCTAGTAATCGCGGATCAGCATGCCGCGGTGAATACGTTCCCGGGCCTTGTACACACCGCCCGTCACACCACGAGAGTTTGTAACACCCGAAGTCGGTGGGGTAACCTTTTGGAGCCAGCCGCCTAAGGTGGGACAGATGATTGGGGTGAAGTCGTAACAAGGTAGCCGTATCGGAAGGTGCGGCTGGATCACCTCCTTTCTAAGGATAAAGACGCTTGTTGTTTTGTTTAGTTTTGAGAGAGCATTCTCTCTATTATGAATGGCAAATCTGTCGATTTGTCTCATTTGTTCCTTGAAAACTAGATAATGTAACTAATATCAAGATATTCACAAAATATCGTTCATCTTAGTAATTTTCTAATAGATATCATCGCTGATATCGACACAGACCAATTTTGGTCAACGGTTAAGTTATTAAGGGCGCACGGTGGATGCCTTGGCACTAGGAGCTGATGAAGGACGGGACTAACACCGATATGCTTCGGGGAGCTGTAAGTAAGCGTTGATCCGGAGATTTCCGAATGGGGAAACCCACTGCTCGTAATGGAGCAGTATCCTTATCTGAATACATAGGGTATGGAAGGCAGACCCGGGGAACTGAAACATCTTAGTACCCGGAGGAAGAGAAAGCAAATGCGATTTCCTGAGTAGCGGCGAGCGAAACGGAATTAGCCCAAACCAAGAGGCTTGCCTCTTGGGGTTGTAGGACACTCAACATGGAGTTACAAAGGAACGGGGTAGATGAAGCGACCTGGAAAGGTCCGTCATAGAAGGTAAAAACCCTGTAGTTGAAACTTCGTTCCCTCCTGAGTGGATCCTGAGTACGGCGGGACACGAGAAATCCCGTCGGAAGCAGGGAGGACCATCTCCCAAGGCTAAATACTCCCTAGTGACCGATAGTGAACCAGTACCGTGAGGGAAAGGTGAAAAGCACCCCGGAAGGGGAGTGAAATAGATCCTGAAACCGTGTGCCTACAAGTAGTTAGAGCCCGTTAATGGGTGATAGCGTGCCTTTTGTAGAATGAACCGGCGAGTTACGATCCCGTGCAAGGTTAAGTCGAAGAGACGGAGCCGTAGCGAAAGCGAGTCTGAATAGGGCGCATGAGTACGTGGTCGTAGACCCGAAACCAGGTGATCTACCCATGTCCAGGGTGAAGTTCAGGTAACACTGAATGGAGGCCCGAACCGACTCACGTTGAAAAGTGAGCGGATGAGGTGTGGGTAGGGGTGAAATGCCAATCGAACCTGGAGATAGCTGGTTCTCTCCGAAATAGCTTTAGGGCTAGCCTCATGTAGTAAGAGTCTTGGAGGTAGAGCACTGATTGGACTAGGGGTCCTCATCGGATTACCGAATTCAGTCAAACTCCGAATGCCAAAGACTTATCCATGGGAGTCAGACTGCGAGTGATAAGATCCGTAGTCAAGAGGGAAACAGCCCAGACCGCCAGCTAAGGTCCCCAAGTATACGTTAAGTGGAAAAGGATGTGGAGTTGCTTAGACAACCAGGATGTTGGCTTAGAAGCAGCCACCATTTAAAGAGTGCGTAATAGCTCACTGGTCGAGTGACTCTGCGCCGAAAATGTACCGGGGCTAAACGTATCACCGAAGCTGCGGACTGTTCTTACGAACAGTGGTAGGAGAGCGTTCTAAGGGCGTTGAAGCTAGACCGGAAGGACTGGTGGAGCGCTTAGAAGTGAGAATGCCGGTATGAGTAGCGAAAGAAGGGTGAGAATCCCTTCCACCGAATGCCTAAGGTTTCCTGAGGAAGGCTCGTCCGCTCAGGGTTAGTCGGGACCTAAGCCGAGGCCGAAAGGCGTAGGCGATGGATAACAGGTTGATATTCCTGTACCACCTCCACTCCGTTTGAGCAACGGGGGGACGCAGAAGGATAGGGTAAGCGCGCTGTTGGATATGCGCGTCTAAGCAGTAAGGCTGAGAAGTAGGCAAATCCGCTTCTCCTATAAGGCTGAGCTGTGATAGCGAGGGAAATATAGTACCGAAGTTCCTGATTTCACACTGCCAAGAAAAGCCTCTAGCGAGGAGTGAGGTGCCCGTACCGCAAACCGACACAGGTAGGCGAGGAGAGAATCCTAAGGTGAGCGAGAGAACTCTGGTTAAGGAACTCGGCAAAATGACCCCGTAACTTCGGGAGAAGGGGTGCTCTGTTAGGGTGTTAAAGCCCGAGAGAGCCGCAGTGAATAGGCCCAGGCGACTGTTTAGCAAAAACACAGGTCTCTGCGAAGCCGTAAGGCGAAGTATAGGGGCTGACGCCTGCCCGGTGCTGGAAGGTTAAGGGGAGAGGTTAGCGCAAGCGAAGCTTTGAACCGAAGCCCCAGTAAACGGCGGCCGTAACTATAACGGTCCTAAGGTAGCGAAATTCCTTGTCGGGTAAGTTCCGACCCGCACGAAAGGCGTAACGATCTGGGCACTGTCTCAACCAGAGACTCGGTGAAATTATAGTACCTGTGAAGATGCAGGTTACCCGCGACAGGACGGAAAGACCCCGTGGAGCTTTACTGTAGCCTGATATTGAATTTTGGTACAGCTTGTACAGGATAGGTAGGAGCCTTGGAAGCCGGAGCGCTAGCTTCGGTGGAGGCGTCGGTGGGATACTACCCTGGCTGTATTGAAATTCTAACCCGCAGCCCTTATCGGGCTGGGAGACAGTGTCAGGTGGGCAGTTTGACTGGGGCGGTCGCCTCCTAAAGAGTAACGGAGGCGCCCAAAGGTTCCCTCAGAATGGTTGGAAATCATTCGCAGAGTGTAAAGGCACAAGGGAGCTTGACTGCGAGACCTACAAGTCGAGCAGGGACGAAAGTCGGGCTTAGTGATCCGGTGGTTCCGCATGGAAGGGCCATCGCTCAACGGATAAAAGCTACCCCGGGGATAACAGGCTTATCTCCCCCAAGAGTCCACATCGACGGGGAGGTTTGGCACCTCGATGTCGGCTCATCGCATCCTGGGGCTGTAGTCGGTCCCAAGGGTTGGGCTGTTCGCCCATTAAAGCGGTACGCGAGCTGGGTTCAGAACGTCGTGAGACAGTTCGGTCCCTATCCGTCGTGGGCGCAGGAAATTTGAGAGGAGCTGTCCTTAGTACGAGAGGACCGGGATGGACGCACCGCTGGTGTACCAGTTGTCTTGCCAAAGGCATAGCTGGGTAGCTACGTGCGGACGGGATAAGTGCTGAAAGCATCTAAGCATGAAGCCCCCCTCAAGATGAGATTTCCTTTTACTTCGGTAAGTAAGATCCCTGAAAGATGATCAGGTAGATAGGTTCGAGGTGGAAGCGTGGCGACACGTGCAGCTGACGAATACTAATCGATCGAGGACTTAACCCAATATGATTTACATGATGACACGATATGAAAATCTTGATATGAACACATTATCTAGTTTTGAAGGAACAAAAAAGCTTGAAAAACAGCTTGATTTTCCTTTGAAAAACCGTATAATATAATTTGTCTGGTGGCGATAGCGAAGAGGTCACACCCGTTCCCATACCGAACACGGAAGTTAAGCTCTTCAGCGCCGATGGTAGTTGGGGGCTGTCCCCCTGTGAGAGTAGGACGTTGCCAGGCAGATATTATTTTTTTGCCTATTCCACCATAGCTCAGCGGTAGAGCATTCGGCTGTTAACCGAAGGGTCGTAGGTTCGAATCCTACTGGTGGAGCCATTCTTGCTTCCATAGCTCAGTTAGGTAGAGCACTTCCATGGTAAGGAAGAGGTCACCGGTTCGAGCCCGGTTGGAAGCTTAGATAGTAAAAATTGGCCCGTTGGTCAAGCGGTTAAGACACCGCCCTTTCACGGCGGTAACACGGGTTCGAATCCCGTACGGGTCACCAAAACTTTTTCGCGCGAGCGAAAATAGTTATCCTTTTTTCACGCTAGTGAAAATAATTGTCCATTTTTCACATAAGTGAAATATAACGGAGGATTAGCTCAGCTGGGAGAGCACCTGCCTTACAAGCAGGGGGTCGGCGGTTCGATCCCGTCATCCTCCACCATTTTTATCACAAAAAATGAACATTATATACCTTGGAGGGGTAGCGAAGTGGCTAAACGCGGCGGACTGTAAATCCGCTCCTTCGGGTTCGGCAGTTCGAATCTGCCCCCCTCCACCATTTTAACTTCGAAATGATATATTCCGAAGTTTTTGTTTGAAATGATGTATATTCTTTTTAAGAAAAGTTATACTAAGTGAAGTTAGCAAATGGTTTACATAGGGTATGAAATGAAAGTAAGCTCATGCAAACAAAAGTTGTTGCATGAACACATCAATGGGCTATAGCCAAGCGGTAAGGCATCGCACTTTGACTGCGACATGCGTTGGTTCGAATCCAGCTAGCCCAGCCATATGTGCCATTAGCTCAGTCGGTAGAGCATCTGACTTTTAATCAGAGGGTCGAAGGTTCGAGTCCTTCATGGCACACCATTTTTTTTTGTTAAGGGGCCTTAGCTCAGCTGGGAGAGCGCCTGCTTTGCACGCAGGAGGTCAGCGGTTCGATCCCGCTAGGCTCCATTCAAAATTTGAGATAAGTCATAAACTTTCGGGTTTATGGCTTTTTTGTTTTTTCTAAGTGGTGTAGGGGAGTAAGATATGGTCGTGTGGCATGAACTTGGCGTATTTCCGCACGAACTCGATGCATTTTAGCATCAACTCAGGTTGTTTTGGCATCAACTTCACCTATTTTGGAACGAACTCCCCTCTGTTTAAGCTTTTTTAGATGAATTCCTTAACAAAAGTCCCCACTGTTCCAAGCTTTCGAGGGAAAAGGCATCCCTTGTGAGCATTTTTGAGAAGGTTTTTAGCAAATGAGGAAGGCTTTAGAGATAAATAGATGACCTTACGAGCAAAATATGAAATGTTTTGAGATACCGCCTCTCGCTCCTTCTTCCGCTGAAATTTTCCCCGTTTTCCGCCATACCTCATAACCTAAAATCTCCCAGCTAACCCTTGCATATATATTCAAAACCATGTCGAGTTGAGTCATTCTTGGATTTCCCTATACAATAGAGATAGACGAAAAAAGGGGGACATAGGATATGAAAAAGAATATAAGCATTATTGGTGTTCCAATGGATTTAGGACAAACTCGACGCGGAGTCGATATGGGACCAAGCGCCATTCGCTATGCGGGAGTTGTGGAAAGGTTAGAAAATCTAAATCACTCGATAGAAGACCTTGGTGATATTGAAATTGGCAGCAGGGAAAAAACAGCTTCCACCGAAAGTAACCTAAAGAATTTGAAAGCGGTTGCAGAGGCGAGCGAGACGCTAGCCGGGCAAGTAGATAATGTGGTAGGGAAGGGGAACTTTCCTTTAGTTCTTGGAGGCGACCATAGTATTGCGATAGGCACACTTGCGGGACTCGGAAAGCATTATCCGAACATGGGTGTTATTTGGTATGATGCGCATGGAGATTTAAATACAGGAGAAACCTCTCCTTCTGGTAACATCCATGGAATGCCACTGGCTGTTAGCCTAGGTTTAGGAGATCCAACCTTAACGGGTATTGGTGGTTATGAAAATAAAATTAAGGCAGAAAATATTGTTATTATTGGTGCACGCTCTTTAGATGAAGGAGAAAAAGTGCTGATTAAGGAAAAAGGCATTAAAGTATTCACCATGCATGAAATCGATCGTATGGGAATGACAGCGGTAATGGAGGAGGCAATCTCCTATTTAAATGAAAGAGGCGTCGATGGCGTGCATCTATCCCTTGACCTAGATGGGTTGGATCCACATGATGCACCTGGTGTGGGTACACCGGTATTAGGAGGTATTTCATACCGAGAGAGTCATTTGGCGATGGAGATGCTAGAGGAAGCTAATATCTTAACTTCGGCAGAGTTTGTCGAGGTAAACCCAATATTAGATGAGAGAAACAAAACGGCGACCGTAGCTGTTGCGTTAATAGGCTCATTGTTTGGAGAGAAATTACTTTAAACCATAAAAATAACCAGCACTTCTTTTAGGAAGAAGATGCTGGTTTTCGTTGTGTTTGTTGGTACAAGTGCTGATTAATTAAGGAATCCAGGGTGGTGCTTGCATCAATTACTTCTTTTGATAGTAAATGGTTTGTGTGGGATAACCGAATCATCTCTTCTCTTTTTCTTTCAATAGCTTCTTGCAATGTAGTGGATGCGTAGATCCCCATAAACTACACCCCTTTTCGAGACTTCTAGTGGTTTTTACCCTGATTCACCCTTTTTTAAACTAATTTCAGTAAATTTTTGTTAAAATAGTAGAGAGAGAAAAAATAATGATTATTTTAATATTTTTTTTAGGAATATGAAACCTTTCAGGCGAAGGCACGTATTACTAGTCGACCGCCATACAACGGGGGAACGGAATGGAAGAGATAATCAGAAAAAGAATAAAACAGATAAAAAAAGGTGATCAAGACGCGTTTGCGGAGATTGTGGAGCTTTTTAAAGATAAGATTTATCAGTTGGTATACCGGATGATTGGAAACTCCCATGAAGCAGAGGATATTGCACAGGAGGCTTTTATTAGAGCTTATGTAAATATCAATAGCTTTGATGTGAACAGGAAATTTTCTACTTGGTTGTACCGGATCGCAACAAATCTTACCATTGATCGCATTCGCAAGAAGAAGCCGGATTATTATTTAGATGCGGAGGTTGCGGGTACAGAAGGGTTGACCATGTATTCACAAGTAGCGGCAGATGTATCTCTACCAGAGGAAGACGTGGAGAATATGGAGCTGCAGGAGGAAATTCAGCGAAAAATATTGAATTTGCCGGATAAGTACCGTTCTGTGATTGTTCTCAAATACATTGATGAGCTATCACTACTTGAGATTAGTGAGATACTGGAGATCCCGGTTGGTACCGTGAAAACCCGCATACACAGAGGGCGAGAAGCACTTAGGCAGCAGTTGCGCCATGTTTAATTCTGGAGGTGTAATAATTGAAGAAATGTCCGGAACATATCGTCCAGTATATGCATGAATATTTAGATGGTGATTTAGATAAAGAACTTGTACAAGAGTTCAAGACTCATCTCCAAGAATGCAAGGAATGCTATGAGCAGTTTCATGAAATGGAGAAGGCAATAGCCTTGGTACAGAGCACATCTCATATATCAGCACCAAAAGATTTCACGCAAAATGTGATGAATCGCTTACCTAAAGAGAAAAAGACAGTTGGGTGGAAGAGATGGATAAACACGCATCCGATGTTGGTTGCGGCAGCAATTTTCTTTATCTTAATGACAGGAAGCTTGTTTGGCGGCTGGCAGGAGGATAAATTCGCGTTTACTAATCAACCAAATTTGGTAGTTGAAAATAATACCGTCATTGTCCCAAGTGGCGAAGTTGTAGATGGCGATGTGGTTGTGAAAAACGGGAACCTTCGGGTTGAAGGGGAAGTTAGAGGAAATGTGACGGTGATTAATGGAGAAGTAATTCATGGAGAGAATTATCTCGCTTCTGCCGGTCAGGTCACAGGTGAAATTGAAGAGATCAATCAAGTGTTTGAGTGGATTTGGTTTACGATGAAAGATGGCTTTAAAAGCGCGATTGATATTTTTAAAGAATAGGCTTCATAAAGGTGATTGTTGAGTTTTAACAGAGCCAAAGAATAACGAGGGTGTCTGACGTAAAGTCAGGCATCCTTTTCTATATGAAAGGGAAATCTATGACAGAAATCTGGTGAATGTAGGCCTACCGCATATTAAGACAATTTGTGATATAATAGCATGGTTACGGTTATCGTACTAGATAGAAGAATCTTGTACTGTTAAAGGAAGTGTGAGGATGCCTTTTGAAATACCTTTTGGAGACATGCCATATTTAAGTTACTTAGCAAATATTGTAGATATTTTACTCGTATGGTTTGTTATTTATAAGCTTATCATGGTCATCCGCGGTACAAAGGCGGTCCAGCTGTTAAAGGGAATAACAGTGATTGTTGTTGTAAGGATCATAAGCAGCTTTTTGGGCTTAAGCACCTTGCAATGGTTGATGGACCAGGCTTTGACATGGGGGTTCTTGGCAATAATTATTATTTTCCAGCCAGAGCTACGCCGTGCCTTGGAGCAATTGGGCCGAGGAAAGCTGTTCTCAAGGAGCGGCATTGATGATGAAGAGGAACATGCAAAAATGGTAGAGGCGGTCGTGAAATCCGTCCAATACATGGCCAAGCGAAGAATTGGTGCACTTATTTCTATTGAAAGAGAAACAGGGATGGGCGATTACATAGAAACGGGCATTCCGTTACATGCAAAAGTATCATCTGAGCTTCTCATTAATATTTTTATCCCTAATACACCACTTCATGATGGTGCTGTTATTTTGCAAAAAAGTCAGGTGTCTGCAGCAGCATGTTATTTGCCGCTCTCAGAAAGCCCTTTTATCTCAAAGGAGCTTGGAACAAGGCATCGGGCAGCATTGGGGATAAGTGAAGTAACAGATAGTATCACAATTGTAGTTTCAGAGGAAACAGGAAATATTTCTGTGACCAAAAACGGCGAGTTACACCGTGATTTGGAACCTGATCTATTCAGTGATTTGTTGATGAAAGAATTGGATTCTAGTATCAAAACGACTTCAACAACGCGCTGGCAGTGGAGGGGGAAAAAGGATGGATAAGTTTATTAACAATCGTTGGGTGATGAAAATTATTGCCTTGCTTTTGGCATTTATGCTCTACATGTCTGTGAGTATAGAAAATACATCCACGCAGCAGCGGGAAACCACTAGCCCTCCACCGTTTTCTGGGTCCAATGATGCAGCAACAGTAACTGATGTACCAGTGGAAACCATTTATGATAGAGACAACTTTGTTGTTTCAGGTATTCCACAAGCTGTTAAAGTAACATTAGAAGGACCAACCGCGTCTGTGAAGCCAGCTGCGCTTCAAAAGGACTTTGAGGTGTTTGCAGATTTGTCTGAGCTTGGCGTGGGGACTCATCAGGTGCCCCTGCAATATCGTAATTTATCTGAAAAGCTTGAGGTAAACATTGAGCCATCTGAGGCAAGTGTGACGATACATGAAAGAATCACAAAGGACTTCCCTGTGGATGTTGATTTTATCAATCAAGGGCAAATGGAAAATGGCTATCAGGCAGAAAAACCTATCGTGAAACCGAATATTGTAAAAGTAACCGGTGCTCGTGAATTGATAGATAGTATCGCTCTTGTAAAGGCGCGTGTCGATCTGAAGGATGCCAATGAATCCATTGAACAGCAATCTAAAGTAACCGTCTATGATAGGGAAGGGAATGCCCTGAATGTAGAAGTCGAGCCTGCGGTGGTGGATGTGAGTGTTCCTGTTACAAGTCCAAACAAATCAATTCCACTGAGAATTAACAGAAAAGGCTCCTTAAAGGAAAACTTGAGCATTACGAATGTCACTGCAGAACCAAATGAGGTCACGATTTATGGACCGAAAGATGTTTTGGATGAGATAGATTTTATTGATAAAGTTGATTTAGACTTAACGAAGATTACCGAAAGCACCACAGTGGAGGTAGATGTCCCTGTTCCGGATGGAGTGAAACGGGTCGTACCAGAGAAGGTCAAAATCAAAGTCGAAGTAGAAAAAGAAGAGCAAGTCACCTTTACGAATGTGCCAATTAACAATATCGGCCTATCAGAAGGTCTGGAAATGGAGTTTGTTGATCCAGAAACAGGCTTAATGGATTTAACGGTTCTCGGATCTCCCAGTGTTTTAGAAAAAATCACAAGTGAAGACATGGAAATGTTTGTCAATATCACCGATTTAAAAGCAGGAGAGCACGAGGTTCCGATTGAAATAAATGGTCCACAAAATGTCTCATGGGATTTACCAAAACGAAATGTCAAGATCAGACTGATAGATACGAACGAAGAAGATACTAATGAAGAGTAGTGAAGGAGAGATTTATTTATGGGTAAGTATTTTGGAACGGATGGAGTACGTGGAGTTGCAAACACGGAGCTAACACCAGAATTAGCGTTTAGAGTAGGCCGTTTTGGTGGTTATGTGTTAACAAAGGATCAAACTCGTCCTAAAGTGTTAATCGGGCGTGATACTCGTATTTCTGGACATATGCTTGAAGGTGCGCTTGTTGCTGGACTTCTCTCCATAGGTGCAGAAGTCATGCGACTTGGCGTTATCTCTACACCAGGAGTTGCCTATTTGACAAAGGCTCTTGGCGCGCAAGCGGGCGTGATGATCTCTGCTTCCCACAATCCTGTGCCAGATAACGGCATTAAGTTCTTCGGTCCAGACGGCTTTAAGCTTTCTGATGAACAAGAAGCAGAAATTGAAGCATTAATGGATGAAGCAACAGATTCCCTACCACGCCCAGTCGGAGCGGATCTTGGACAAGTGAACGACTACTTCGAGGGTGGCCAAAAGTACCTTCAGTTCTTAAAACAAACAGTAGATGAAGACTTTACTGGCATACATATTGCCCTGGATTGCGCACATGGTGCAACATCCTCTCATGCGACACATCTTTTTGCCGACTTAGACGCGGATATCTCCACAATGGGTTCCTCGCCAAACGGCTTGAACATCAATGAAGGTGTAGGCTCCACTCACCCGGAGGCGCTAGCTGAATTTGTCCTTGAAAAAGGGGCCGATATTGGTCTTGCGTTTGATGGGGATGGCGACCGAATCATCGCTGTGGATGAGAAAGGCCATATCGTTGATGGTGACCAAATTATGTTCATTTGCGCAAAATACTTAAGTGAACAAGGCCGCCTACGTCACAACACAGTCGTATCTACGGTCATGAGTAACCTTGGTTTCTATAAAGCGCTTGAAGCAAGCAACGTGGAAACAAAGCAAACGGCTGTTGGCGACCGCTATGTGGTAGAAGAAATGAAAAATGGCAACTACTTGCTTGGTGGCGAACAATCCGGACACATTATCTTCCTTGACTACAACACAACTGGTGACGGCATGCTAACAGGCCTTCAGCTTGTGAACATCATGAAGTTAACGAAGAAGAGCCTGTCTGAGCTAGCGAGTGAGATGCAAAAGTTCCCGCAATTACTTGTGAATGTCAAAGTAACAGACAAGCATGGTGTGACGGACAATGAAAAAGTGAAATCTGTTATTGAAGAAGTGGAAGCGGAAATGAACGGCAATGGCCGTATCCTTGTTCGTCCTTCTGGTACCGAGCCACTAGTTCGTGTTATGGCAGAAGCACCAACACAAGAGCTTTGTGCGGAATACGTGGAAAGAATCGTTGCAGTCGTACGTGCAGAAATGGGAATGGAATAAAGGTAAGGCAAAATGCGGAAGATATGCATACATCGCACGATTGTTGCGGTGTTTGCATATCTTTTATTATATTTACGTTCTTTGTTGAGGTTGGTTGGTGTATTTTTTTGGTAGCTTGGATTGGTATGTGCAGGGATTTTGCTACTTTTGGTGTTAATTTTGCAAAGTGCGTGGTGGATTTTGCTACTTGGACCAATTTTTTTGCCAAGTTTTCATTTATTTTGCCACTTCCACTAATAATTTTGCCATTCGACAAATCTCAGCAAAATTCCCCAGGAAATTCCCGCACCCCAACACCGAGAAATCCCAAACAATCCCATAATACCACAAATTAATTGACGAAACTCAACATGGAAGGTAAGATATTATTTGTTGTTAATAAAATGGGAAGGAGTACTAATCAATCCACAAAACAACAAAACTTAAAGCGCCTGAACTAAGCAACGGACGACACTATGCTTAGTTGACGAGGAGGAGGTTTATCGATCTATCGGCGGATGCCTCCCGGTTGCCACTCACAACCGATACAGTAACAGTTCAAAGCATAAAGGCAACTTTATGTACAAAAACTGATACTATGAGGACAAAAAACAAAACGTAATGTGGGGGCAGGAACACGTCCCCAAATAGATGTGCTTTCTTGTCCCTGCAACCCTAGGGAGGATTATTAACTATGTGCGGAATCGTAGGTTATATCGGAACACAAGATACAAAAGAAATTTTGTTAAGAGGACTAGAAAAGCTTGAATATCGCGGCTATGACTCAGCTGGTATTGCAGTAATGAACGAAAATGGCGTCCACGTATTCAAGGAAAAAGGCCGTATTGCAGACCTTCGCGACGTGGTGGACCATGATGTAGCTGCCTCAACAGGAATCGGTCACACACGCTGGGCAACGCATGGTGTGCCAAGCAAAGTCAATGCGCATCCTCATCAAAGTACATCTGGTCGTTTTACGCTCGTACACAACGGTGTAATCGAGAACTATTCACAACTGAAGCGTGAATACCTACAAGGCGTAGAGCTTGTAAGTGAAACAGACACAGAAATTGTGGTACAAATCATCGAGAAGTTTGCTAACGAAGGCCAGCATGTGGAGGAAGCATTGCGCAACACACTTGCTATTCTAAAAGGGTCTTACGCAATTGCTCTACTAGACAACGAAGATGCTGACACAATTTATGTTGGAAAAAATAAAAGCCCATTACTTGTTGGCGTAGGGAAAGGCGACTTCAACGTCGTGGCGAGTGACGCAATGGCGATGATTCAAGTAACCGACCAGTTCGTTGAGCTAATGGACAAAGAAATGGTAATCGTGAAAAAAGAATCGGTTACCATCAAAAAGCTTAACGGAGAAATCGTGGAGCGCGCGCCATACACAGCAGAGCTTGACGCAAGCGATATCGAAAAAGGCACATACCCACATTACATGTTAAAAGAAATCGATGAGCAACCACTAGTAATCCGTAAGCTCATCCAAAAATACCAAAACCAAACGGGCGACCTAACGATTGACGCGGACATTATCAACGCCGTAAAACAATCTGACCGCCTTTACATCGTTGCAGCAGGAACAAGCTACCATGCAGGTCTTGTTGGAGCGCAAATGATCGAAAAGCTTGCAAAAGTACCTGTAGAAGTACACGTAGCAAGTGAATTCAACTACAACATGCCAATTCTGTCTGAAAACCCACTATTCATCTTCATTTCGCAAAGTGGGGAAACAGCGGACAGCCGTGCAGTACTTGTTCAAGTAAAAGAACTAGGTCACCCAGCACTAACGATCACAAACGTACAAGGATCCACGCTATCTCGTGAAGCAGACTACACACTTCTTCTTCACGCTGGCCCAGAAATTGCCGTTGCTTCCACAAAAGCATACACAGCCCAGCTTGGCGTGCTATCTATCTTTGCAGCTGTGCTAGCAGAAGCAAAAGGCTACAACCTAGAATTTGACCTTGTTCAAGACCTTGGTATCGTAGCAAACGCAATGGAAGTACTATGTAATGCAAAAGAAGAGCTAGAAGACATCGCTCGCAAATTCTTGTCTACTACAAGAAACTGCTTCTTCATCGGCCGTACTATGGACTACTATGTTGGCCTTGAAGGTGCCCTGAAGCTAAAAGAAATCTCCTACATCCAAGCAGAAGGATTTGCTGGAGGAGAACTAAAACACGGAACCATCGCCCTCATCGAAAATGGTACACCAGTTATCGCCATCTCTACGCAAGAACACGTAGACCTAAGCATCCGCGGTAACGTCAAAGAGGTAGTAGCACGCGGTGCCAACCCTTGTATCATCTCCATGAAAGGCCTAGAAACAGAAGAAGACAGCTTCGTTGTACCACAAGTAAACGAACTGCTATCTCCACTAGTTTCTGTAATTCCGTTACAGCTGATCTCTTACTACGCAGCCCTTCACAGAGATTGTGATGTAGATAAGCCACGTAACTTGGCGAAGAGTGTGACGGTGGAATAATTTTAAAAAAGAATCAAACATTTTTTCAAACCCCTGCTTAATGCAGGGGTTTTTATTTTTGTCTTATAGTCTTTATTGTTCTTCAACAAAGTATGCGATAGGGAACGGTAAAGCCTGTATCTAATTAATCTAAGCGGACAATAGAGTTGGTTTAGATGGAGAGGCTGTGCTTTGCAAGGATATAAATGGGGGATAATTTTTGGGTGTATATTGCCTAAAACGTTGATTGCCAATGTGGATTGGATGGATGAAGCTAGATTTCTTAGGACAAGACCAAAAGGGGCAAGGAAGCTATTGGGAAGTTGATAGTGTGATTAGGAAAAAAAGGGGTGCTATTCAGGTTATTAGAACAGCGCTCCCTTAAATAGATTAATTGGAAGTAGAATTTACTATAATCTCATTACAACTAAGTTCAACAAACATAGGAGGCATAGTAATAGTAACACTATATTTACTAGTTGAATCGCGATTATTTTCATGAATTGATATGTCATGAATCGTATAGGGTAATTGAGCATATGTCCATTTTTCAGGAGGGATAGCTTTTTCAAATTTAGGGGTATGTTTCAGTTCTAAATTATAACACCCCTTAAAAATATAAATCCCTGGTTCACATTTTAAAATTAATTCATCTGCAAAATACTTCATGTCAAATGCTAAGACCTTCGAGTCCCAATAATGAATAGAGTCTACTAATTTTTGGATTTTCATATAGTCACCTTCAAAAAAATTATAAATTTTAATAACAAGGGAAGCCATTCTATCTTATCATTTTCTATTTTTGATACTTAAGCTTTGCATAAGCATCATGCTGATGAATAGATTCTTCGCTTCTGCATTCAATAGTAAAAGCTTTCACCCAGTCTGTAAGATACAAGTCGGCAGCAATTAAACGAATTAAATCCTCGACAAATCTAGGGTTCTCATAAGCTTGTTCTGTTACTTTCTTTTCGTCAGGTCTTTTCAGAACAGGATGAAGCTTCGCACTTGCATTGGATTCCATGATATCAAGGAGTATTTCTTTAAAGTTTTGAGGAAAATATTCACCGGGTGCTGTTTCAACTTCCACCGTAACGACACCTCTCTGGTTGTGCGCGCTATATTCACTAATTTCCTTGGAACAAGGACAAAGGGTAGTGGTAAGTGCAGTCATTTTTACTTTCTCTGTCCATCCGGCTTTTACATCAAAACGCAATTCCAATTCTACATCTGCCTTCATTAATCCGGAGAGCTGCATTTGCGGGCTTTTTCTTTCAAAGAACCACGGAAAAGCTACTTGGATAGTGGAGCTTTCTTGCTTCATCTTTTCAGCAAGGCGTTTTGTGAGATCTTTTAAAGAAGAGAACTCCATTTGCAGTCCTTCTTGATAACACTCATGAAGTATTTCAGGTAATCTGCTCATATTTATGCCCTTATGCTCCCGGTATAAGCCGGTGGTAAGGGTAAAGTTTCCAACTGAATGCTGTTCAAACGGGGCTATGCTGGAAGTAATCTTAACCGGGTATGTTAAATTTTTTACGCCAACTTGATCAATTTTAAAGAAGTAATCTTGCTCTGTATTTTGTAAATCCTTCATATCTTCTTTATTGGTAGGCTTGTCTCCTATAAGAGGCTCAACAGAACCAAAGTAGCGATGTCTTTCTTTTTTAGAGGGGATGTTTAGTTTATTCATAAATAGCTAAAACTCCTTTTGTTAAAACGTAATAATTCTTATTTATTATGTTCTTATTGCGAGGTGAAATCAAGATACAAGTGTTTTCTTGCATGAGAATTAGAATAAAAACACTCGTTTGTTGGAGAAGGTTAAAGAGGAAATAAAAATAGAAAAAAACTCTCCCACATTATCACCATTTAATTTATCTTTTTTAGTATGTTGACTAACACGTCTCTATTTCCCTCTACTATAAAACTTTTCAGGAGCAGATAAGGAGTGGTTGCATTCTTCATCCAGATAAATGCGACTTTGAAAGGCTCGTTCCTGTCCATTGTATTTACCGGAATAAGCAGGACCTGCTTGATCGAGATTGGCGAATACAAGCTGACAAATTCGTCTGCCAGCATGAAGTTCAATCGGAACGGAATTTGCATTGTAAAGTTCAAGTGTAATGCGTCCTTCAAATCCTGGATCTACCCATCCTGCATTCTGAATAAAGAGCCCTAACCTTCCAATAGAGCTTCTTCCTTCCACGAAAGCGGTTATGTCGTTAGGTAGCTTGACCCATTCTATGGTTGTGCCTAGAACAAAACCATGTGGGGGAATAAGGATCTTTTCCTCCATAAACTCTTTGTATTGTGCAGCCTTTTCTAATGAAAGGTAGGGAACGGATGTTTCATCAATAGCTAAGAAGTGGTTGCCAAGACGTAAATCAACAGAAGCTGGCTGATATTGACTTTGAGTAATTGGTTGGATTTTTAGTTCGTTTTCAGCTATTTTTTTTTGAATGGATGCAAGCGATAGAATCATAATTAAGACCTCCAAAAGAATGATGAGAAAAGTAAAAAAAGTCCCTTTCTTGCAAAACGTAATTATTACGATTTATAATGATGAATATAATCTAACAGTTTATTTCCATTATCACAAGGTATTAAGAGAAATAATTATGAGGAAGTACAACTTTAGAGGTATGCCCTGTGTTTTTACAGATAGGGACATTACCCACTTATCCTGGATTAGGACGTGTTAACGTAGACAATGGTTTATGGACAGGTCTGCCTGAAAAGAAAGAGCAACGTTGCTAATTTTTTTTTGCAGTCATAAAGCGATGTGAGTGATTGAAAAGAAAGGGGATGAATGTGATATTTTCTTATTAAAGCAATGATAACTTAGGTAAAACTTTTCACAACATAAAAATTATATTATCATTAAATCGTAATTATTACGATTTAGGAGGTTTTGTTGGATGAAGAAAATACCCGTTACAGTTTTGAGTGGCTATTTAGGCGCAGGGAAAACCACCATACTTAATCATATTTTAAATAACAGAGAAGGTTTAAAGGTAGCCGTTATCGTTAATGACATGAGTGAAGTGAATATTGATGCGGAAACCATAAAGCAAGGTGGAGGTTTAAAAAGAACGGAAGAAAAATTAGTGGAAATGTCGAACGGCTGTATTTGCTGCACACTTCGAGAAGACTTGCTTATCGAGGTTGAAAAGCTAGCAGTTGAAGGAAACATTGAATACATTGTTATTGAATCTACAGGGATAAGCGAGCCTGTTCCGGTCGCTCAAACCTTTTCTTATATTGACGAAGAACTAGGAATTGATCTAACGCGTTTTTGCACGCTCGATACTATGGTTACCGTAGTAGATGCTAATCGTTTTTGGCATGATTTTAGATCAGGTGATAGCCTTCTTGACAGGAAAGAGGCTTTAAGCGAGGAAGACGACCGCGAGATTGCGGATTTATTACTAGATCAAATCGAATTTTGCGACGTATTAATCATAAACAAATGCGATCTTGTAAGTGAAGAAGCCTTAGCCCATTTAGAACAGGTTCTTCGTAAGCTCCAGCCTGCAGCACGAATAATTCGTACAAGTAAAGGCCAAATTCAATCAAGTGACATTCTTAATACTGGTCTTTTTGATTTTGACAAAGCAAGTGAGTCTGCTGGATGGATTAAAGAGTTAACAGCGGGTCATCAGCCGGAAACAGAGGAGTATGGCATAAGCTCTTTTGTTTATATGAGAAGGCTCCCTTTTCATAGCCAACGCTTCTACGAGCTAATGCATTCTCTTTCTAAGAATGTCGTGAGAGTAAAAGGAATTGCCTGGTGTGCGACTAGAAATGAGTTCGCTCTCTCTGTGTCTCAAGCAGGTCCGTCTATCACGATAGAACCAGTCTCTTATTGGGTGGCGACCATGCCTAAGCTTGAACAAGAATCCATCCTACGGGAGAATCCCCAAATTCAACAAAAGTGGGATCCAGAATTCGGAGATCGAATCACTCAAATGGTATTCATTGGGACAGAGTTGAATGAAAAAGAAGTAACGAAGCAACTTGATGCTTGCTTATTGACAAGCGAAGAGTTCGACTTAGATTGGAAATCGTTAAAAGACCCTTTTGACTGGAATATACCGTCAAGAGCCTAGTAAAAACCCTGATAAGGGTTTTTACTATATAGGACGAATGATTTTTCATGTACGAAAGAAGGAATTGTATGCAAAAAAAGGTTGAAATCTATATCTTGGCTGGCTTTCTAGGGAGCGGAAAATCTACATTGCTAAAGAATTTATTACTAGAAGAGCAGGAAAAAGGTCGAAAAGTCGCTGTGTTAATGAATGAGCTTGGGGAATATTCTGTTGACACCGGAATTGTTGGGACATATGTTGCCCTAAAGGAGCTTTTAAATGGGTGTATTTGTTGTACCATAAAAGATGAAGTAGAGATTGAACTTCTGATGTTATACCAACAAGAGCAGCCGGACGTTATATACATTGAAGCTACAGGTGTTGCGCATCCTGTAGAAATACTTGATGCATGTTTGTCACCGGTCATTGCTCCTTATGTTGATGTGAAATCCATTATCAGTCTCGTGGACTCAAAAAGATGGATAGAGCGTAGCCATTTAAACGATCAGCTTCAAAAATTACTAGAAGAGCAGGTCAGATATGGAGATCAGATTCTATTGAATAAAACAGATCTCATATCAACAGAAGAACAAGCTAGAATCCAGTCAGAAGTCGCAGAGATAAATCCGAGAGCTCCACAGTTCATGACATCTTTCGCGGATATCCCTTTGTCGAAACTCAGAATCAGCCGTGATGAGATAGAAGTCACTGGCAAAGAAGAGTTGCATGTTCACAAACACTTACACATTCAAACGATGACATATCAATTTCAATCAGAGATTTCAAAATCCGCATTTGAAAAGTGGCTGACTGCTCTTCCCCCTACCATTTTCAGGGTTAAAGGATTTGTTCAATTTGAGGGGGATTCCCATACCTTTTTAATTCAATATTCTTATGGATTACCCTACATGCATAAACAGCCAGTTAATTTCCCTAAAAACTTAGTGCTAATCGGAAGTAATTTAGATAAAGAAAAGTTGAAGATGGATTTGGATGTGCTGGAACGGTGGAATAAAGGCACCTATTCATAACATTTGTATGACACAGGAAAGCAATGAAATAGAACTTGTATTAATCTAACAGTTTATTATACTATATAAATAGTAATGATTACGTTTTACGTAAGGTTCATTGTTTTAAAATATAGCAATAGACCTGAAAAAGGGCCTCAAAATAAGTTAGAACTAAAGGGAGAGAAGTAGATTGTTAATGAAAAAATGGAAGTTAGTGGGTTTGATATTTTTGGTTATATCAATACTAGTTGCCTGCTCTGCAGAAAGTTCTACTGATGATAAAAAGGAAGATGATGCAGCTAAAAGAGAAAACGAGTTGATTTATGCATCAGCTAAAGATATCAATGATATGAATCCTCATCTTTACACAGGCTCCATGCCGGCACAAGGGATGGTGTATGAATCATTAGTTGAGAACACGGAAGACGGAATTAAGCCTTTACTTGCTGAGTCGTGGGAAGTTTCAGAAGATGGAAAAGTATACACGTTCTTTTTAAGAAAAGATGTGAAATTTCATGATGGTGAGTCGTTTAATGCGGAAGCAGTGAAGAAAAACATAGAAGCTGTATTAAGTAATGCAGAAAAGCATGCTTGGATTAAATTATCTACAAAAATAAAAAGTGTGAATGTTGTAGATGAGCATACAGTTGAATTAGTCTTATCCGATACATATTATCCAACTTTGGTTGAGTTGTCCATGACCAGACCTTTTGTATTTCTATCACCAAAAGATTTTAAAAATGGGGAGACTAAAGATGGCGTAAGTGGTTTTAACGGTACAGGCCCGTATAAGCTGAATGAACATAAAACCGATGAGTTTGCCACTTTTACAGCAAATGAAGACTACTGGAATGGATCGCCTAAAATTAAGAAGATTACCACTAAGGTACTTCCTGCTGGGGAAACGACATTGTTAGCTTTACAAAAAGGAGAAGTAAACTTTGTATTTACGGATGATCGTGGCGCAGATAGCCTCAATGTCGAGGCGATGAATCAATTGGTAGATTCCGGAGACTACAAACTTGTAAGAAGTGAACCGATGAACACCAAAATGATAGTAGCTAATAGTAGTAGTGCTGAAAATCCAATAAGTGAAACAGCTGTTCGTGAAGCCATTTGGTACTCGATTGATAGAGAAACAATTAGTAAAGATATTTTTAGTGGGACAGAATCGGTTGCTCATACACTATTTTCACCTAATGTAAATTATGCAGATGTTGACTTAAAGAAGAGAGGTTATGATGTAGAAAAAGCGAAGAAAATTCTAGAAAAGAATGGCTGGAAATTAGAGAAGGGTAATAAAGTTAGAACTAAAGGTGGCAAAACATTAGCCATGGAGCTTTATTATGATAGCAATTCCTCTTCTCAAAAAACACAGGCTGAATTTATTCAAGCTTCAGTAAAAGAGATTGGTCTTCAACTGGACATTATTGGTGAGGAGTCAACTTCCATCGCTAATAGAAGATCAACGGGTGACTATGATTTATTATTCAACCAAACATGGGGTCTAGCGTATGATCCACAGAGCACCATTGCTGCTTTTACATCAGAGGCTTCTTATTTGCATACGACAAAAGGCATGGACAAAGCAGATGAACTATACAATAAAATTGAGCAAGTGATGGTATCTACAGATGAGCAAAAAAGAAAAGCTTTGTACGCTGATATTCTGACGATGGTTCATGAAGAAGCGGTTTTTATTCCAATTACAAATGGAAGTGTTACTGTAGTAGCCTCCAAAAATGTAAACGAAATATCATTCAAACAAACTCAATTTGAGCTGCCATTTGAATTAATGAACTTCAAATAGAAACAAAATAAAAAGGGGAATCTTCCCCTTTTTATTTGTTTAGGAAATTATAAATAATATGTCTGTGGATATCTGGAACAAAAGTAGCAACGTCCAGCTCCATGCGCCAGCGACTAGCAAACTTCCCTCGCCTCCTTACGATAAGGCAACATCGAATCGCTATCGCTCTTCGTGTTTTCTTTATCTCATACGGCTCAGTGCCACGAAAAGTGAAGCGGCTCGTTTAGCTCCGACAAGCATAAGACAGCTTTCTGTAGGAGGCTGTTCTTGCCTCCGGAGGAAAGAGGGCTTATGACTCGAGGAGCTAGCCGCTGCAACTAGACAAAGTTTGTACGTCGCAAAACGGGCGCATTGCGCTTTTGTTCTTTTGAGGAAGTATAAACGTCTAAAGACTTGATATGGCAATGGAAGGAGAATATCTATGGGAAGTTATATCATTAGAAGAATATTAATTTCAGTCCCTTTACTATTAACCATCTCATTTTTGACCTTTATCTTAATAAATCTGTCTCCCTTAGACCCAGCAGAAGTGGTATTACAAGCTCAAGGTGTCCCAGAGATAACAGAAGATTTATTAGAACAAACAAAAGAGCAGCTTGGGATGGATAAGCCATTTATTTTACAATACTTTGACTGGCTTTATGCTACCTTGCAGTTGGATTTTGGAGAATCATATATTAATGGCAAACCAGTGTGGTCGTTAATAGGTCCGGCATTTTTGAATACATTCAAGTTAACGTTGGTTTCATCGCTTTCTATTATCTTTATATCGATATTATTAGGGGTAATTTGTGCGTTAAATGAAGGAAAAATATTGGATAGATCGGTAAGAGGAATTTCGTTTTTCTTAACCGCAATGCCATCATACTGGTTGGCATCAATTATGATTTGGTACATATCGGTTAAATTAGATTTATTACCAACAAGTGGGATGGAGTCGTATAGAAGTTATATCTTACCGGTTATTATCATCACGGTTAGTTATGCTGGTCTATATTTTAGAAATGTTAGAACCTCTATGATAAACAATTTACATGAGGATTATGTTTTATATGGAAGGGCATCTGGATTATCAGAATTAAAAATTACGAAGCATATCCTAAGAAATTCATTACAGGTTGCCATTTCGATATTTGGTATGTCTATACCCATCATATTGGGAAGCACCGTTGTTATAGAAAACGTTTTTGCATGGCCAGGGTTAGGTACTTTAAGTGTTAAAGCAATTCTAAGCAGAGACTTTCCAATTATACAGGCCTACGTTCTTATATTAGCAGCAGCCTTTGTTTTGTTTAATATGATTTCCGACATTATAAATGCTGCGATGAATCCTAAGTTAAGGAATGATCTTTAAATGAGAATATGGAAAAACTTAAGTAAAGATAAAATAGGTACTATATCTTTATTAATCATTGTTGTCACAATTATCGTTGGAATCTTCGCGCCATTATTTGCCCCATCTGATCCTAATGAAGTCAAGATGAGTCTTCGATATGCTTCTCCTTCGTGGGAATACTTATTAGGTAATGATCATCTTGGTAGATGTATTTTATCCAGAATCATCTATGGAATTCGACCAAGTGTATTATGGGTATTAGTTGTTCTTTTAATCTCTGTTCTCATAGGAGCTATCTTAGGGTTTTTTGCTGGCTATTTTCGAGGGAAAGTAGATGCGGTCATCATGAGAATGTGTGATACGATGCTATCTTTTCCAGGATACGTTATGGCGCTAGCGATTATTGGGGTTTTAGGTGTTGGTCTTGAAAACATTCTCCTTGCATTTGCCTTGATAAAATGGGCATGGTTTGCTCGAGTAATCAGGACTTCTGTCATGCAGTATGCTGAATTAGATTATGTGAAGTTCTCAAAAGCATCAGGTATTAGTGATATGAAAATAATTTATAATCACATTGTTCCCGTCACCTTTTCTGATATTGCAGTCATTTCTAGCGGCTCTATTGGATCGATGATATTGCAAATTTCAGGGTTTTCATTTTTAGGCTTAGGAATTCAAGCCCCAAATGCTGAATGGGGGATGATGTTAAATGAAGCAAGGGAAGTAATGTTTACAAGACCAGAGTTAATGTTAGCTCCCGGCTTAGCCATTATTATCGTGGTATCAGCATTCAACTTTTTATCGGATTCGCTTCAAGTTGCTCTAGATCCTAAACTTGCAAGCTCTAAAAACAAGCATAAGGATAATTTCCCACTTTCGAAAACAAGGGTGCAAGAAAAAGAGGTGGCCAATTAGATGATGAATATATTAGAAGTCAAAAATTTAAAGGTGTGGGATAGCCATTCTGGAAAAGAAATTATTCATGATAATTCATTTCATTTAAAGGCAGGGAGCTGTCTTGCGATTGTAGGAGAAAGTGGAAGTGGAAAGTCTGTCACATGTAGAGCGCTCATGAGGTTAAACAGGCCCACTCTTCACCAATCAGGAGATATATTTTTTAAAGGGGAAAACATTAGCAAACTTTCTAGAAAAGAGATGAGAAAGAAGAGGGGGAAAAACCTCTGCATGATTCTTCAAAATGGGATGAGTGCCTTCGATCCCTCCTGTGTGGTTGGTGTTCATTTAAGAGAAACACTTGCTGAGCACTTCGATTGGAGTAGAAACGAAATCTCATTAAGAATGACAAGTGCGATGGAGAGTGTCATGTTGAAAAATCCCACAGATATTATGAACAAATATCCTCATCAGTTATCAGGTGGAATGTTGCAACGAGTAATGATAGCATTGGCCATTGTCTTAGAGCCTGATATTATTATTGCGGATGAACCGACAACAGCACTTGATACTATCTCACAATATGAAGTTGTCGAGCAATTTATTAAGTTGCGAGAAAGAATGGGATGTTCGATGATTTTTATTTCCCATGATTTAGGTGTGGTAAGAAAGATTGCAGAGGAAGTCCTGGTGATGAAGGACGGGAAGATAATAGAACAAGGGAAAACGGAAGCCATTTTTTCAGAGGCGCAACACGAGTACACAAAATATTTAGTATCCACTAGACTTGCGCTGAGTGATCATTTCAAGAAAGTAATGGGGGAGGGGCTACTAGTTGCTAAAGGTTGATAGTGTTGGGAAAGCTTATAAAAAAGGTGGATTGTTTTCTTCAGAGAGACAGAACGTCTTAAAAAATGTTAGTTTTGAATGCAAGAATGGAGAATGTCTGGGCATTATCGGAGAAAGTGGAAGTGGAAAATCAACGTTAGGACGTTTGTTATTAGGAATTGAAAAGCCGGATAGTGGAATGGTTTTATTTGAGGGAAAGAATGTAGACGATAGAAAAATAAGATTAGGTAGCATTAGTGCTGTTTTTCAAGACTATAAATCTTCCATTAATCCTTTCTATACTGTTGAAGATGCAATCTTGGAACCAATGAAAATACAGAAAAAGAGTAGAAAAGAAAATAAAGACAAGGTTTTAAAACTGTTAACTCAAGTAGGGTTGCCAGCTTCTTATCGAAAGAAATATCCTCATGAGTTATCAGGGGGAGAGGTTCAAAGAGTGTGTATTGCAAGGGCCATTTCAACTGAACCAAAATGTATCATATTAGATGAAGCAATCAGTTCATTAGATGTATCTGTGCAAACGCAAGTGCTTGATTTACTTAAGGAGTTAAAAAGAATCTACAACATGAGTTACATTTTTATCACACATGATATACAGGCTGCTGCCTATATTTGCGATAGAATCATTATTTTTAGGGATGGACAAATGGAAGAGATGGTTGAATTGGAACAATTAAAGGATGTTCAGTCTGCTTATGCAAGAAAATTACTACAATCATTGATAACGTTTTAACTAAACTCTTAAAGTAATAGAATTAATTTTTATGGAGGAAAACATGTGAGTGGAGCTTTGTCCTGGCCTTTTCTACGTTTGTATCTATTAGTACTACTTTATTTCAGTGCCAACGCTATACTAAATGTTATTATCCCATTGCAAGGGGGAGCGTTGGGAGCCACCAATACAACGATAGGTTTAATAATGGGGGCATATTTGTTTACAACCATGTTTTTTAGACCATGGGCAGGTCAGATTATTCAAAAGCATGGACCGATAAAAGTGTTACGCATTATTCTTATTATTAATGGTTTCGCTTTAATCTTATATACGGTAACTGGGCTAGGAGGATACCTCGTTGCTCGTATGTTACAAGGGGTATCAACAGCTTTCTTTTCAATGGCTTTACAGATTGGCATTATTGATGCACTACCAGAAAAAGACCGTTCTCAGGGAATTTCACTTTATTCCTTATTTTCGTATATACCAGGCATTATTGGACCTTTATTAGCGTTAGGCATCTGGCAAGGGGGAATGGAATACTTTGCAATTTTCATGATAGCAATTGCCATTTTTACTGGGGTGGTTGGCTATAGTGCCAAAATGGACAAATCCGAAGCCGAGCATCGTACAAAAAGTGCTGAGCAGGGTGTAAATATGTTTCATTCATTTGGTCAATTAGTGAAAAACCCACATTTATTTAAATGCAGTGTACTGATGTTAGTTGGTTCGATTGTATTTGGAGCCATTACTGTCTTCATCCCTCTTTATGCTGAACAGATGCAAAACGGGAACGCCGGAATTTATTTGATGCTTATGGCGGCAACTGTTGTAATCTCTCGATTTACGTTAAGAAAAAGGATTCCCTCTGATGGCAAATGGCACGCAAACTTTATGATGGGGACGATGCTTCTATTAGCATTGGGGGCACAATGTGTAAGCTATTCCATAACCGGGGGATCCGTTTTTTTCTACGTTGGTGCAATCTTATTGGGAGTAGCTCAGGCAATTCTCTACCCAACATTAACCACATATTTAAGTTTTGTCCTACCTAAATTGAACCGCAATGTGCTACTCGGGTTATTTATCGCAATGGCTGATTTAGGTGTATCACTTGGTGGTGTCATAATGGGGCCGATAGCTGACATCTTCTCATATTCAACGATGTATCAGATATGTGCTATTTTAGGTGTGGTGATGATTCTCTGTGCCTATGAACGGCGAAAGGTTTTTATTGGATGAATCTAAAGGAGAACCAAATAGGCACATGACCAATTAAGAAGATTGAGTGGAAATTTTAACTCAATCTTTTTTATGAGTGGCTGAAATCTAAGTGCTGTCTGGCTTTATCTATAAGAAAAGTTAATTCACCTTCACTTTCAATGCGTAATATACATTTCCTTCTACCCATTTAGTTACCAAACCAAATACATACTCGCCCTGTTCACTCGGTGCTATAAATGTATGGTTTTCTTGTAATTCTATTTGGTTCCCTTTATCTAATTCTTCCCATCTGAATAATTTAACATCAATGGGTTTTCTTTTGTTACCCTTAAAATAAATTTGAACTTCTCCATTTGGCTTAACTTCTAGAGGCTCCACTTGATCGGTCAATTCTTTAGGTGAACCGCTATCAGCTTCAATATCAATCCAAGAATATGTTCCCGTTATAAGTGAAGTTTCTGCTGTAGAGAATCGAGCATAACCATCAGGGACGTTTTCTTGCATGACTGAATGGCTGTTCTCAGAGATACCACTATCTAATTTTTCACTGGTATCACATGATACTAAAATGAAAAAAAATATCATGATGGCCCAATTTATTTTTCTCATCAAGGTCACCTCGAATAGTTAATATTTACCTTTAGTTATACTATAGCAGAATGAATGTAGATGTACATAGATGAAAAAAACCCGTTGTATAATCATACAACAGGGTTTTTCCGTTTTAACCTATTCCTTGTTACTTAAAATCAATAGAAAACTCTTGTGCCTCTTCCACCTTCTTTTTCTCGCCATTGATTACTTCACTCGTTTGGATCTTCAGGTTCTTCAGTTCTTCTGGATTGCTTTCGTCGATAATTAGGCCAAGGCTGCCCACTTTTTCTTCACCTGGCTTTATTTCGCCGTTTAGCTCTTCAAGATAGAAATCGTCTTCCCAGGTCACGGATTCTCCTTGGTCGGTAGAAAGCTTGGCGACAGGAGCAAAGTGAAGAGGCTCATCGCTGTTATTTTTCAGCTTTACATTCACTCTTACATATGGAAACTCGACTTCCTCATGGGTAAGTCCGTGAAAATAGTCCACAAGATCGGGAGATGGGCGGTAGTTCATTACCTTCACTTCGGCAATGGTCATCGTGATATCTCCTAGTTGTTTCGTTTCGTTAGGTTCAGCATATTGCTTAAGTGTGATAATGCCGTCCTCATCCTCGAGTGTTTCGCCCACCTTTTTAAGCGTTAAATCGTCAGGTGCTTGTGGGCTATCTAGGAAGGTTTTGGGAGAGGGCTTAGTGGACTCTCCCTTAGTTGAGTGTTCTGATGCTGAAACGGTTTCTTGTGCGTTCTGTTCTTTTGCTGTATTTTCTATCGAGCAGCCGCTTAAAAGCAAGGCCGTCATTCCTAAGATAAAATAACGTTTGTAGACCATCTACATTCCCTCCTAAAAATCAAGCATTCCGAGGAGATCGGAATGCTTTTTGGGTTTAGTCGTCTTCGCGTTCGTGGTCGTCATGCCCTTTTCGCGCTTTTTTCAGGATGCTGAAAATTTCTTTTGCCGTGTCGGTGTTATCAATTTTCCCTGTGAAGTTCTCCATTCCAGGTCCGTATGCATACACGGAAACGTCTTCCCCAGTGTGACCGTCTGTTGTCCAGCCAGTTCCGGTACGAAGGTCGAAAATTTTCTCGATGGCGTTGTCGATTTCAGTAACCTCGCCACTTGATTCTTTTGCCTCTTTTACAGATTGAATTTCTTCTTGCGTCAATTCAAGGTCAATGTATTCCTTTAATGTTTCTTCAACAGGTGCACCTTCTGCAATTTTCTTAGCGATGAAGTCAGGTGTTTTCTTGGCAGCTTTGATGGCAGTTGGATCCCATTTGTATTCTCCGTCACGCCCCATTGCCATTCCACCAGTAGAGTGGTCGGCTGTCGCGATGACTAGGGTGTGCTTGTCCTTTTTCGCAAAGTCAATTGCAGCTTGGAATGCTTCCTCAAAGTCTTGCATGTCACTCATGGCACCTACAACGTCATTATCATGGCCAGCCCAGTCAATTTGGCTTCCTTCTACCATTAGGAAGAAGCCTTTTTTGTTGTTATCAAGACGGCCTAGTGCAGAGTTGGTCATTTCTTTAAGGGAAGGTTGATCTTCCGTACGGTCGATCATTTTATCTAACCCTTTTGGTGCAAATAGTCCAAGAACTTGCTCGTTATCATCATTTAGCATATCCTCACGAGAGGTTACGTAAGAATAGTCATCTTGTTTGAATTCTTTTGTAAGGTCACGATCTTCACGGACAAAATAGCTTGTTCCACCGCCGAGAAGAACGTCGACTTTATGTTTACCGTTGATTAGGTCGTCATAGTAATCATCGGCGATTTGATTGTAGTTGTTACGAGATTCATCATGCGCTCCGAATGCTGCCGGAGTGGCATGGTTGATTTGGGAGGTTGCTACTAGACCAGTAGATTTGCCGTTTTCTTTTGCTTGCTCCAGTACGGTTTTTACGTCTTTCTTTTCCATATCCACAGCAATTGCGCCGTTATACGTTTTGATACCAGCAGACATGGAAGTTGCAGCTGCTGCGGAGTCAGTTACGCTTTCCTCTTCATCAGAAGAATGAGTGGACTGCATGCCTACAAGATAACGATCGAACGCAGTGTCTTCCACCTCTGGAGTGTTCGGGTCATCTTTAAGGGAACGGTACGCAGATGTGTAAGAATTACCCATTCCATCTCCAATTAGGAAGATAACGTTTCGAATTTCTCCTTTTTTGTTACGATCATCTTCTTTGTCAGCAGAAGCTTGATTTATAGCAACACCGCTAACTGCAAGAGTAGCAGCCATGGTCACAGTTAATAGTTTTTTAGAAAACATAATAACCTCCTGAATGATAAGTTTATGAATCTTTCAGAAGTAATTATATAGAGAAACTATTAAGCTACCCTTAAGACGAAGTTAAGATTGATTTACAAGAGGATAACAGGATTATTACATTTTCTAGGTATAATGTAGGGTATGTGATTCAGGAAGTAGCTTTTCGTTCATTCAAAAAATAACGGAAGATTAGCATTGGAAAGCATCTCCATGTCCTGTGTACGGATTGTATTCTGTATGATTTGAAGGTAAAATTAATAGAATATTACAAATAATAGAGGTGATAAGATGGCAATCTCATTACCAACTAAGAGGGAATGGTATTCGAAGGTTTATTTGTCTGTTATTTCATTCCTTGGCTGGTTTACAATTTTTTCAGCTTTCCTATCAATTAAATCGGTTGACAACCTTTATGTACTTTTCCTGTTATTCGTATTGTTAATTGTCAGTGAATATTATCCCATGCCTGTTTGGCGGGGGTTTACTGCCATTTCCTTTCCTATTGTTTATGTTATCTTTCTTTTATATGACTTTTCGGTCACAGCTATTGTTTATGCAGCGGCTGTTCTATTAGTGAATATTAAGCATCACCGGCCAATTAGGGCTATCATATTTAATCCTGCTCAGCTAGTCATGAGTTTGTTTGTGTCTGCCTATTTTCTCAAGATGGTGGACCCCTATATCCAGCAAGCAGTAGAAGCTCCCTTTTTACAAGGAATTATTCAGTATTGCTTTCTCCAGCTATGTTTTCTCATTATAAACAATGTCATTGTAGATATCGTGCTGTTACTTAGACCACAGGCTTATACGCTCAAATCGTGGGCAATGAAAACGATGACCGAATTAAATTGTATGTTAATCTCGTTTCTTTATGGAGGAATGTTGTACATACTTGGAAGCCAGAACAGAGGCGAAATAGATGTGTTTTCTTATTTCTTTTTCTTTTCTCCCTTGGTGGGGCTGTCGCTTCTAAGCTCCGCAATTGTCCGACTGCGTTCAGAAAAGAAACGGTTAAAATACCTCTTTTACATTACCTCGCAACTAAATCAGTTAGTTCCTGGAGAAAAGTGGATGAATGACTTAAAGCCTAGTCTCGACAGCTATATTATCGCCGATGCTTTTTCGTTATGGATTAAGGAAGATGGAAAGTGGTATAGGCAGTTCCAAAGTAATGGCTCAAGTGAAGAATTGGAACCAGAAATGATTGAGGAATTTGAAAATGTGAAGGAACCCATTTGCTATCCTGATATACGGTCAAGGGAATTAAAGTCAACTTCTTTATTTAAAGGGCGGTTAAAGGCATTTGTCTATTCGCCTCTTCGGGTAGAGAATGAAACGGTCGGGATGCTGGTAGCTGCGAAAAACCGAACCAAAAGCTTTACAGATGAAGATGTTCAATCGATCGCGACCCTATCTAATCAGCTGGCGGTCACCATAAAGACGAGAATGCTTTTTAAAGAGAAGGAAAAACGAATCTTGCTTGAAGAGCGAAATCGTATCGCTAGGGATATTCATGATGGAATTGCACAAACGCTGGCTGGAGCAGTTATGAAATTAGAAACAGCTGGGAAGAGATTCAATAAGAAACCGGAAGAAACCCTAAAGCTCTTGGACGAGAGTGTAGGTAGGTTGCGAGAAAGCTTACGTGAAGTAAGAGAATCTATTTATGCATTGCGACCGTATCCAACAGAAAGAGTTGGCTTGTCAAAAGCAATTGCAGTAAAAGTGGAGACTGTCAGGAAAGAATTCTCCCTTCCTATTTCCTTTGAATTGAGAGGACAAGAAATTGAGTTAAATTCTATAGTAGAAAAGGAATTGTTTGATATTTTTCAGGAATGCTTACAAAACGTCATTAAACATGCGAAAGCTTCTAAAGTAGATGTCCTATTAAGCTATCAATCAGAGAATATATTGCTAAGGATTAGAGATAACGGAGTAGGCTTTTCCCTTTTCCAAGCGATGCTGGAGGCAAGGGACCGCCCTCATTTTGGTATTCTGCAAATCAATGATTCAGCGGAAAAAATTCAGGCATCTCTTCAAATTGATAGTAAAGAAGGGGAAGGGACAGAAGTAACCATTATCGTCCCTAAGAAGGGATTGGAAGGAGGAAATCAACATGATCAAATTGTTACTAGTGGATGACCATGCCGTACTACGTGATGGGTTGAAAACAATTATTGAGTCGGAAGAAGATATTTTAATAGTAGGAGAAGCGGTATCAGGTAAAGAAGCGTTGAAAAAAGTAGCAGAATTGCAGCCTGACATCATTTTAATGGATATTAATATGCCAGATATGAATGGCGTGGAGGTCACAAGGATTCTAAAACAGGAATATCCTCACATCAAAGTGTTGATGTTAACGATGCATAGCCATGAAGAATATTTTATGGCGGCAATTAAGGAGGGCGCAGATGGATATTTATTAAAGGATGCTCCTTCTAATCAAGTTGTAGATGCTGTGAGGACTGTTTATCATGGAGAAGCGGTCATCCATCCATCCTTGACTAGAAAATTGTTAACTTTTCATCAACAGCAAGAGAAGGATGAAAATTCCCTGACAGAAAGAGAGAAAGAAGTCCTTAGTTGTCTAGTTGAAGGTCTTACCAATAAAGAAATAGGGGAGCGATTGTTTGTTAGTGACAAAACCGTCAAGATCCATGTGAGTAAAATCTTTAAAAAGCTAAACGTTAAGAGCCGGTCACAAGTTGTCATCTACGCAGTGCAACATAAGCTAGTTCCTTTACCTCCTAGCTCTTGATGGGAGGGGGGAAATATGGAAAAGAAAGAGTTCCTTTAGGGGAGCTCTTTTTTTTGGGTACTACTCCGTCATACTACCAAAGTCGTAGCAAAATATTACTCCTGACTTTTACATTTAATACGCTTGCTTAATAGTTCGAAAATTAAGAACGTGAGAAAATGAAATAAATAGAAAGGAGATGAACCTATGAAGCTAAAAGCGATCCTTGTTTCAGGTTTTTTAATTATGGCGATGTTTTCCTCCTCTTTTTTCATGAATATCGCATCAGGTAGTTCCACGGAAAAAAAGGCAATGGTAGACGAAAGCTTGCTAGAAGCATTTTCCACCTCATTAGAACCCGTGGAGGTCATTGTTACCTTCCAAGATGGAACCATGGACAGTCGAAAAGACATTCTACACGATGCTGGAATTCAGAAAGGTCTTTTCTTAAACAGCTTGCCAATGGCAGGTGTTCTTGCCACTCATGATCAAGTAAAAACACTTTCACAAGCTCCAGATGTTGTTTCCATTTATCTTAATAAACAGCTTCAGTACGAAAATGAAGATGCTACTTCTAACACTAGAGTGGATGAGGTGCGAACCAATTCCCAAATGACAAAGCAAAATGGTGGATTACCCGTTTCTGGGGCAGGAATTGGAGTCGTCATCAATGATAGCGGAGTAGATGGAACGCATCAGGATTTAGAATATGGCAATCATCTTGTTCAAAACGTCCTCAGTTCAACCAACCTTCATGCTATAGATGCTATTCTTCCTATTACCTATATCGAGAATGTTCCAAATACCGATAATAACTCAGGGCACGGGACCCATGTTGCAGGAATTGTTGGAGGTACAGGCGCAATGTCAGGTGGTAAGTACGAAGGGGTAGCACCAGGAGCGGACTTAATTGGATATGGTTCAGGTGCATCACTCGCTATTCTAGATACCCTTGGAGGATTTGATTATGCCTTAACTCATCAGAGAGAGTACAACATTCGCATAATCACCAATTCTTGGGGAGATACGAGTCAAGCTGGAAAAGAATTTGATCCCTTCGATCCTATCAATATCGCTACAAAGAAACTATATGACAGAGGAATTATTACGGTCTTTTCAGCTGGGAATTCCGGACCTGATGCAGCGACCATTTCCGGTAATTACAAAAAAGCACCTTGGGTCATTACAGTAGCTGCTGGTGATGATAGCTATCAGCTTGCTGACTTTTCCTCAAGAGGAGAAAAAGGGAAGGGAGGCACGGTGATGGTGGACGGAAAAGAATGGACGTGGAATGACCAACCGACCATTACCGCTCCTGGCGTGGATATTATTTCTACTAGGGTATTATCCCCATTACCACTTCTTGGTGCAACCAAGGATGCAGCGGCTATTGACCCTGGACATATTCCATATTATACCACGATGAGTGGCACGTCGATGGCTGCCCCACATGCTGCTGGTGTAATTGCACTGATGCTTGATGCAAATCCAACTCTTACCCCTTTAGAGGTAAAAAATATTTTAGAAACGACAGCAAAGTCCATGCAAGATTACGAAGTATGGGAAACGGGTGCGGGCTATATCGACGCGTTCCGTTCCGTAGAAAAAGCGTTCCAACATGCACAAAATTAAAAAATGGAAAAACGAGAGGAGAAACTCATGAAGAAAATCATGTTTATGTTAATGGCGTTGTTGCTAGTCATTTCCTCCAGCTTTAATGGTGGTGCGGTTGCTCAAAGCCCCACAGTTTCCAAAGCGTCTATTGATCCGTCCATAGAGAAAGCTCTGGAAAACAAAGCTACAGTGGAAGTCATCGTTACATTTGAAGGAGACGGTCCATTAAATGCGGATCAGCTAAACCTTCTGCAAGCTTCGGGTGTAACGACTGGTGTGACAATGAAATCCTTACCTATGGCAGGAGTAATTGCAAACCAATCTGCCATCACAAAATTAGCAGACATTTCAGGAGTTCAGTCCATCTACTTAAATGAAAAGCTAGAATATTATAATGCGGACGCTACTGCTATTACAGGTGTAGATAAAGCAAGAGCCGACCAATCCTTCCAAAAATCAAATGGAGGATTTCCTGTAACAGGAGAAGGAGTGGGTGTTGTTGTAAATGATAGTGGTGTGGATGGTACGCACAAAGATCATGAATTAGGAAGAAATCTAGTTCAAAATGTAATGGCTTCTTTAAATTTAAATGCTTTGGAGCCATCATTATTACCGATTACTTACCAAGAAAATGTCCCGAACACCGATACAAACTCTGGTCATGGAACACACGTGGCAGGAACAGTTGGGGGAACAGGTGCGATGTCATCTGGGAAGTATGAAGGTGCAGCACCAGGAGCGGACTTAATTGGGTATGGATCAGGAGCAGCACTCTTTGTGTTAGATGGCATCGGTGGCTTTGATTATGCCATTATCCATCAACAGCAATATGGTATCAAAGTTATCACAAACTCCTGGGGATCTTCCGGTGACTTTGATCCGAACCATCCCATTAATATTGCCAGTAAAAAAGCCTATGATAGAGGAATCACTGTTTTATTTGCTGCAGGAAATGAGGGGCCTGGGGAAAACACGCATAATCCTTACGCTAAGGCACCTTGGGTTATATCCGTAGCTGCTGGTGTGAAAGACGGCACACTTGCGGATTTCTCCTCCAGAGGAACAAAGGGAGTTGGCGGCACATTTTCAATGGATGGAAAAGAGTGGACATGGAAAGATGAGCCAACCATCACCGCTCCTGGAGTCGATATTGTCTCCACGAGAGTATTGGCTCCCGTTTCAAGCCTAGGAGTGGATCAGGATGCGGAAACAATTGACCCTGCCCATATCCCATATTATACAAACATGAGTGGTACCTCTATGGCCACCCCTCACGTAGCGGGGATTGTAGCCCTAATGCTAGAAGCAAATTCAACATTGGCACCAGATGAAATCAAGGCTCTTCTAGAACAGACAGCAACCAATATGCCTGGTTATGAGACATGGGAAGTCGGCGCTGGATATGTAAATGCGTATGCGGCTCTCGATGCAATTTACCATAACAAGGAATACGGGAAGACTCTACTAGCGAACCAAGCGTTCAACAGTAGTGTAGAATCAGAAACAACGAGAGAAGATTTTGAAATTGACTATGATTCTACAACCCTTGTATCGAAAAATCAGCATGAATTTACTGTCGAAGAAGGAATCTCCACTCTTACAGCTAAGGTAAACGCAAAAGGAATTTTAGAAGAAACAGGAAACCCTGTCAATCTCGTCTTGATTTCACCAGACGGGGAAGAATACAGCTCAGGAATCAGCTTGCTTTTTCCTCTTTATACTGATCGTACTGTTTCTGTTAACTCTCCTCAGCCTGGTGTTTGGAAGGCGGAGCTAAGAGGTCTAAAAGGGAATAGTGCGAATCCACTTGGCATAAGTTTTCCTGAGATGGTGAAGGGGTCTTTAGCTTATACAAAAGTTAGCGGATTTACAGGACTTAATGATATTAACGGCCACCCAGCCGCATCTGCTATTCAGTTAGGAATTAACGAGCGTCTATTCGATGGACTCTCCAGTGGAGATTTCCGTCCCGATGCCAAACTGGAAAGAAAACATCTTGCAAGGTACTTGGTGATGGGGGCTGAAGTTCGCCAATCCTTACCAACTGGAACTACAAGCACATTTAGTGATGTCAAAAGTGCGGATAGAGCCTTTGTCGAAGCGGCAACTGCCAAAGGAGGAGCCTTCGCTGATGTCACCCATCATCAAAACGGAGTCATGCGAGCAGGTGGAGAGAATAAAAAATTCCTCCCTAACGCTGGGGTCACTCGTGCGGAGCTAGCCTATTCTCTTGTTCAAGCACTTGGACTACAAGAAGAAGCGGAACAGTTTGAAGGAGAATTAACAGTACAATATAAAGACGAAAGAGTAGCGATTGCTGATGCATCCAATGTTCCGTCCGACTTAAAAGGATATGTACAACTAGCGCTAGATTTAAACATATTGAATGCCTACTTTACTACCGAGCAAGGTCCATACGACCTTCAACCTGTTGTGAAGGCATCATTTGAGCCAAATGCAATGGTTAAGCGAGGAGATTTCGCAGTCGCGATGACTAGGTATTACCATGCATTCTTAAAATAATGAGGAAGCAAAAAACTAAATGATAGAAATACACACACGTTGTTTTAGATTTTGAACAACGTGTGTTTTTTTGTTGTTATAAGAGATTATGTACCATATTTAGGCAGGATTCCGCCCTGTTACATTGAAATAGTATTATATCTTAAGAGAGAATGGAGCAAAACAATGGAAATCATCGAACTAAGAGGGCAAGATCAACTTCTTGATCAGGCAATACAAGTATTTTGGCAGCAGTGGGGGAGTGAGGAGAATGTTACGTTTTATGAAGATGCGATACGTCATTCTACAACAACGTCTTCAGATATCCCGAGGTTTTATGTGGCTGTCAAAGAAGGAAATATCATTGGTACCTATGCGATTTTGAGAAATGACTTGAATAGTCGGCAGGATTTATGTCCATGGTTAGCTTGCCTTTATGTGGCTGAAGAGTATAGAGGGAAGGGCATAGGCGCTAAGCTATTGGAACACGGATTAAGCGTGGCGGCCGAAAATGGCTATGAAAATCTGTATCTAACGACAGATCTAGAAAACTATTATGAGCAATACGGCTGGAAACATAGTGGAATCGTATATGGTGTTGGTGGTGATTCCATCAAGCTGTATGAAAAAAAGACCGCTAAATAAGAGAAAATCCGGATGAAGTGTGGAGCTTCATCCGGATTTTTTATGAGGTCTTACTTTTTCATTTTCACATCATAGCGATCTGCGTTCATCACCTTCACCCAAGCAGCCACAAAGTCGTTCACAAACTTCTCCTGGCTGTCATCTTGTGCGTACACTTCAACAAGGGCACGAAGGACGGAGTGAGAACCGAAGACAAGGTCTACTCTTGTACCTGTGCGAACGAGTTCACCTGATTGGCGATCACGTGCTTCGTAGTAGCCTTCTCCTTCAACCGGCTTCCATTCTACACCCATATCAAGCAGGGTTAAGAAGAAGTCATTTGTGAGTGTACCTACTCGTTCTGTGAAGACACCGTGCTTAGTGTCGCCGTAGTTGGCGCCAAGAACACGTAAGCCTCCAATAAGAACAGTCAATTCCTTTGCAGAAAGATCCATGAGCTGCGCTTTGTCGACCATGAACTCTTCTGGTTTCAAGGAGTAATCCTTCTTATGGTAGTTGCGGAATGCGTCCGACACTGGCTCTAGCACTTCGAAGTTTTCTTCGTCGGTTTGGTCCTGAGTGGCATCCCCGCGACCTGGCGTAAATGGAACTTTCACGTCAAAGCCCGCATCCTTAGCTGCTTTTTCAACCGCTGCACTTCCGCCAAGCACAATCAAATCAGCGAGGCTGACTTGTTTATCCAGGCTATGCTGCAAGTCTTCTAAAACATTTAGTGCTTTTGCAAGCTGCTCTGGTTCGTTTGCTTCCCAGTCCTTTTGCGGGGAGAGGCGAACGCGGGCACCATTTGCGCCACCACGCTTGTCCGAATGACGGTAGGTGCTGGCAGAAGCCCAAGCTGTTTTTACAAGCTCGCTAACAGAGAGTCCGCAGTTCAGAAGTTTCCCTTTTAGGTCCTCAATATCCGCATCGGTTAAGGTGTAGTCAACCTTTGGAATTGGATCCTGCCAAATGAATTCCTCCTCTGGCACTTCAGGTCCTAAATAGCGGTCGCGCGGCCCCATGTCACGGTGAAGTAGCTTAAACCAGGCGCGTGCAAAGGCATCAGCAAACTCGTCCGGATTCTGATGGAAGCGGCGAGAAATCTTTTCGTATTCTGGGTCCATGCGCATCGCCATGTCCGCAGTCGTCATCATTGTTTTCACTTTTTTAGAGGAATCAGCGGCATCCGGAGCTAAATGCTCGTCATCTGGATTGATTGGTGCCCACTGGTAAGCGCCAGCCGGACTCTTGGTAAGCTCCCACTCATACCCAAACAGCATGTCAAAATAGCTCATATCCCATTTTGTTGGTGTTGGTGTCCATGCACCTTCAATTCCACTAGTAATCGTAAATGCACCATGACCAGTTTCATGGCTGCTCTTCCAGCCGAAACCTTGGTGCTCAAGGCCTGCACCTTCTGGCTCTTCTGTCACATGAGATGGGTCACCTGCACCATGGGCTTTCCCGAAGGTATGTCCACCAGCAGTTAGTGCCACGGTTTCCTCATCGTTCATTCCCATTCGTTTGAAGGTATCACGAATATCAAAGGCACTCTTCTTCGGATCTGGCTCACCATTCGGTCCTTCCGGATTCACATAGATTAATCCCATTTGCACAGCAGCAAGCGGATTTTCAAGGTCACGCTCACCAGAATAGCGGTTGTCACCAAGCCACTCTTTCTCTGGACCCCAGTTCACGTCTTCCTCAGGCTGCCAAATATCTTCACGGCCTCCACCAAATCCAATCGTCTTGCCACCCATCGATTCAATCGCAACATTCCCTGCAAAAACGAGCAGGTCAGCCCAAGACAGCTTGTTGCCATATTTCTTTTTAATCGGCCAAAGCAAGCGGCGCGCCTTGTCCAAGTTTCCGTTATCCGGCCAGCTGTTTAACGGAGCAAAGCGCTGCGAGCCACTTCCGCCGCCCCCGCGTCCGTCTGCTTGTCGGTATGTACCAGCCGCGTGCCAGCTCATGCGGATGAAGAACGGTCCATAATGACCATAGTCCGCCGGCCACCAATCCTGGCTATCTGTCATTAGATTATGTAGGTCCTCTTTCAGGGCTGCATAATCAATCTTTTGAAATTCCTCTGCATAATTAAAATCTTCCCCAAGTGGGTTTGTCTTCGTGTCATGCTGGTGAAGCACATTTATATCTAGCTGATTCGGCCACCAGTCCTTGTTCTTCGTTCCTCTAATCGGTTTCTCAGAACTACTTTCCCCCGTAAACGGGCACTTTCCAACGTTCTCATTGTCCATACATCTTTTCCCCTTTCTGTTTTAGAAGAGTCAATAGCACACAAACCTGCCTTACAACGTACGAATCTACAAAATGAGACAACATCAATTCTTACATTGTAATTATAATAAATAATCGACTAAATAAAAAGAAATATGCAGAAAATTTTAATAATATTGGGTGAAATGGTGTTTGTTACCTTTGAAACTTGTGATTACGAAAGGATAGTATGAACATTTTTCCAATTGTTTATCCGAGAAAAAGAGGAGATAGGAGCTACTAAATGGAATGTGAAAATAAGAAACCAACAACGTCCAAGCAAAAGACGTAACAACTACCTACACCTACGACCTTGCAAACCATCTGGAAAAAGTCATCAGAGATGTTTCCGGCGGCACCAAATCCATCTCAAAAAATTATTATAATGGTGCCGGGCAGCGTGTTTAACAAGAGGTAAATGGTCTTAAGACGAAATATTATTACGATAGCGTTGACCTTCTCTATTCCACTTATACCAACAACAGCAAGGGAACAGAGAACATCCTAACACCAAACGGAACCATCGTTGCCTCCAAGCGCTTTGACGGGGTATACGACAACAACTATTTCTTCTATCATTACGATAACAGAAACAGCGTAACCAGCATCATTGATTCCGAAGCAACCCGCGTCAAAGGATACACCTATGACGAGTTCGGAAACACCAAGGAAGTCGGTTCCTCAAGCTTCCTAAATGATGTGAAGTTCACAGGTGCCGTTCACGACAGCTCATCCGGCCTGTTCTACATGTATGCACGTTACTACCAGCCGGAAACAGGCAGATTCATCTCGCAAGACTCGTACAAAGGCGAGGCCCACGACCCATGGACCCAGCACCTGTACACCTACACCATGAACAGCCCTACTAATTTTATTGATCCAACTGGACATGTGGCTCACTTCATGGCAGGTCCTGGTGGAGGCCCTACTAGCTATATTAATAAAGACACCATAGATAAAGGCTCAACAAAACAACCAGCAGCGAAGACGGACAATAAGAAGAAAAAATCTTCTGTCAAATCCTGGATTCAAACTGGCTTGGATTACCTAGGTTTTGCACCTGCCATTGGAACAGTCGCGGACGGAATCAACGCCTTAATTTATCTGTCTGATGGCGACTATACAAATGCAGGAATCAACGCCATTGCGATGGTCCCTTTTTGGGGAGATGCCGCCAAAGGTGCGAAGATGTTGGCGAAGGGTAGTAAGTGGTCTTCTGATAAAGCGGTATACTCTGTTGCGTATGAAGTGAATTTACCAAAAGATATGTACCCTAATTTAAGTTCGCCAAGACACTTTCAAAATGCTAATGAGCAACTTTATAATGCATTTCAGAAGGATTCAAAATTTGCACAACCAATGGAAGGATTATACCCAGGAATTAATAAAGGGGTACAACCAGGTAGCAGAGGGAAATTTTCACGTAATGCACCTACAAAAGAGGTAACTTGGCACCATTATGCAGACCGTGAAGGAGTGTTACAATTAGTACCTAGGAACCAACATCAAGCAAAAGGTCCAATACAGCAAATTCTCCATCCAGGCGGACGTGGTGGAATGGAAAACTGGGGTGGTGGACGATAATTTATTGGAGGAATTAATTATGGGAAAATTAATAGAATTGAGAGAGGTTTTATTGAATACGACGGATTTCAATTGGGAAGATTCACTATTTCTTTCTAGTAGTGAAGAATGGTCTCTAAGCTCTCAGTCTTTTTATTTAACTTAGATGATTTAGAGGATGATGAAGAACTTCCTAAATTTGCATTAGATAATGGTTTTAAGTATGTGCTATCTATAGCAGATGTTCAAGATATTGTTGATAATGCACAGCAACAACTTTTAGAATGCTCAGAATTAGAGTTGTTTCAAGCATTTCATTATTATATTAAGAATGATGCTTTTATATCGTTTACTTAAGTACCTGACTTTCGTATTTTTGAAATAATAAGATTTATCAACCTTGATTGGCTAAATGCCTTTCAAGGTTTTTTATTGGGAATCAAAATTAAGTGGCGTGTTTGTGTTCGAGATGCTACCGGTCAATTAAGGGTTTATGATGGAGTTGCAGTAAGTCCTTCAGGAAGAAATATAGGACTAGAAGTGAAGTCAGGGTACTGCAAGAAAAACAACTGCACAAAGTAACTTTGATACAAGGTTAAATAGTAGTAAATCCAACAATGCGTTTGGACAAAGTCAAGGTATAATTATTAATAGAACAATTCAAATTAGGAGGTAGGTAATTGGTTGGGCAAAAAGAAGTAAAACAATGGGTATTAACAATGTTAAAAGAAGAGATCGATCCATTATGTGATATCCAGCAATTTAAAAGGTCTAAAAATTCTATTCTATATAAAAGAAGTATTGATAGTACAAGACAATATATAGAGATGAATATGTTTTATAAACCAAAGTATGCTCCTGATTCTATTGCCCATATATATCCTTGGGTGAAAATTGAAATTCCAGAAGTAAACGTACATGCAAGTAACATGGTAAAGGATAAAATTTTACTTGCAAACAATCCTGAAATTACAATTAGACAACCAATCGATACCTTACTACCTAAGGAGAAGCAAAGTAGATGGCTTATATCTGGAGAAAAAGAAACAATAGAGTTAGGAAATACAATAGGGGAATTTATTAGTAAGTGGGTTTTTGTTTTTCTTAACGATTATAATTCAGCCGCAGGTATTGTCATAGGTTATGAACAGCGAGATAAAAGGCCATTATTATCAGAAAAGTGGATACTATATATAACCGCATCTTATATTGCAATAGGAAACTTAGAAAAAGCGGAACAAACATTAAATGAAAACTTTTCACGACCTGGATTAAGAAAAAAGTATGAATCAGCGTTTGAATATGTTTTAAAGTTAAAGCGTTAAATCTTCTAGAAACCTTGATACGTGTTTGCATCATGGGGCAAGAAGTTATTCAAAATCGATATAATTAAGGTGTTACACCTGAAATGCGCCAAACGGACAGACAACTTCATTTGTGATATAGAGTCTAGGGAACAAAGTGGGGATGTATTTACCTGGATGGATCTATGATGAATAATTTCTTTTGGAGTTGAGTTAAATGAACTATAATGAATTTCTTAAAATTATCAATGAAACCCGAAATAAAAGGCCTATCTGGTTTGGAATTGAATCTGAACCTAAAGGTAGTGATTTTCAAATACAGAATGTCGAAAAAACTTTATTACTTTCCCTGCCAGATGAATATAAACGCTTTGTAAAAGAATTTGGTGGTGGTTATTTCGCTTTCACAAATATTTTCTCAGTAAGTGAAATTGGAGATTGGAATATTGTCAAATTAAATAATCAAATTGGACTTAGAAACTCACATTCATTTTTAGCTTTTTCTGATATGGAAACGGGTGATTATTATGGTTTTACGTTTGAAAAAGGGGTTTGTGATTCAAAAGTTAGTTTCTTTGACCATGAAATTAATAAAGTTGTAGAAACAAAGTATGAAAATTTATATAGATATATTTTAGACGTTGGAATGAGTCCTAGATAAAAGTATTTATTTGCTTTCTTAATAAAGAATCTTGATAAGTTTAATGCTTACAAGGTTCTTTATTTTTGTAGTTAATTTTATTTTTGTTAATTATATTGAGCTCCAGAAGCAAATGGAAAAGGAATAAGAATATCAAAATGCATCTAAAGCATTATCTGTACCCTTCCCCAACATTTTTACAGCTTTAGCGGCATCTCCCACAAAAGGAATCATCGCAAAGGCGTTAATTCCTGCATTTGTATAGTCGCCATCAGACAGATAAATTAAGGCGTTGATTCCGTCCGCGACTGTTCCAATTGCAGGTGCAAAACCTAAGTTAGAATAATAAATAAAAAATATGCAAGAGAAGTCTATGAACTAAGTGGTGATTTAGGTGAAAAATATCCAGAAGGTGTCAAATTTTCGAAAGAAGGCTTTCCTGACTTTAGTCCGTATTCAAAAGCAAATTTAGAAATAGAGGGATTAATTGGTGACCATTATTATGATTTCAAAAAAGCTAATGAGGCATTAGGACTCAAAAATAATCCAGCAGGATTTACATGGCATCATGTAGAAGATGGAAAGACAATGATGTTGGTTCCAAGTGATATTCATGGAGCAGTAAGGCACACTGGAGGTGTTTTATTATTAACATAATTTCAAGTGGAGGATTTAATGAAAATGACTTAATTACATTGTCTGATAAAATTGGTTTTTGTTTACCGAAGGATTACATTGAATTTTTGCGAAACCATAATGGTGGCTATGTAAAAAATAGCATTAGTAGTTATTTTAAAAATGGAATGCAAAAGTTTATTTTGACATCTATGTTTGGATTAGGGGCAGACGATGATTTACTAAGCCAGTTTGAAACATATAAAATGAGAACACCAAATACTTGTATTCCAATTGGAAGAGATGCAGGGGGGAATTTGGTATGTTTAAATTTATCAGAAGATAGATATGGATATGTTTACTTTTGGGATCATGAAGAGGAACTTAACTACGAAGAAGGAAAAATAACTATTAATGATTTGTATTTGATTGCAAAAACATTTAATGAATTTTTAAATTCTATTCAGAGAGATGACTTAAAGGAATCAGAAGAAGGTTTCAAAGTGAAAAAAGTATGGGTTGACCCAGATTTTTTAAAAGAGTTAGAAAAGAAAACAGATAAATAGAGAATTAATAAATAATAAAACGGTTATCTTTGTATGAAAATAGATAAATAAAGAGGACAAAGTTCGTGTCGATAAACCATAGGGTAACGTAAAAGGGTGTTCTGTTATTGCTTAGGCTTTTAAATTTTAGGTTGTATTTTTAAGCTATTCGATTAATAAGCGTTACAAAAATTGTAATTTTCGTAACGGGAGGGTGAAAAATTGAACGTTGTTGGGGATATACGAGTCTCCACTCAAGTGCAAGCAAAATATGGATACAGCTTGAATAATCAAGAAGATGAAATTAAAGCGTACTGTAAAGAACAAGGTTTGAACTTAAAATACATTTTTAAAGAAGTACAGCCCATTTGATAAAGACGGGATGTCTTTTATCAGAGATTGATACTGGGCAGTATCTTAAAGTTTCCATAAACACGTCCATTTGCGATGGTGGAACTAAAACTGGCATTTTTGAAGCCATTCAAGGTTTTTTCTATTCTAAGAAGAATACATAAAAGCATGCGAGATTTAAATTAGAAAATAAATGCAAGAAACATGAGATAGACTTGTAACTCAATATATCCACTTAAACCATCAGGAGTGAGTATAAATGTTTCAATCATTTCAAGAATTTTTTAGGATCAAAGATTATTTAAGAAAAAACTACAATGAACCAAAGAAATTCAATAACCTTCAGAAAAACACCAAAGGTTTTATTGAACTATTTAGTAAGTATGAAGGATTTACTTTTGGAAGTGGACTTTATAGGTTGCATAAACTGAATAATATTGAGCATTGGAATAAAATTATACTTCAAGCCTTTCCCGAGTTTGAAAATAGAATCGAATGCTTTGGGTATGATTGGTTAGGGAGGCAGTTTGCTCTTGATAAAGGTAGATTAGAAGCAGGAGAAGCTCAAATTCTAATGCTAGAGCCTGGAACTAGTGAAGCTTTAGAAATTCCTTGTAGTTTTATTGATTTTCATAATGAAGAAATAGTGGAGTATCATAATGCTTGTCTAGCCTCATCATTTTATGAAGATTGGAAATTTAAGGACCCTAAAAACCTTTTATCTGATGAATGTATAGGTTATAAAGTATTATTATTTCTTGGAGGAAGTGACACTATCTCTAATTTAGAGAAAGTGGACATGAATGTCTATTGGAATCTTTGTGCACAAATTATTACACAGTCTAAAGATCTTCCTCAGGGTACTAAACTTAAAGACTTCCATTTTGAAAACTAACTAGTAATAACCTTGATTGGCGAATGAGTCACTCAAGGTTTTTTTGCAGATTAAGATATTTTCTTAATAATTATCAATCTGAAAAAAGAGGAGATAGTAAAAGTAAAATGGAATGGAAAGGTAGGACATCACCTTCTCTATTCCACCTAAACCAACAACAGCAAGGGAACAGAGAACATCCTAACGCCAAACGGAACCATCGTTGCCTCCAAGAGCTGTGACGGAGTATACGACTACAACTTACGATAACAGAAACAGCGTAACCAGCATCATCGATTCCGAAGCAACCCGTGTCAAAGGATACACTTACGACGAATTCGGAAATACCAAGGAAGTCGGCTCCTCAAGCTTCCTAAATGATGTGAAGTTCACCGGCGCTGTACACGACAGCTCATCCGGCCTGTTCTACATGAAGGCTGGAGTTTCTGAGGAACAAGCAAGATTAGAGATTGAAAGAGTAGACCAGCTAATATTTAAGTAGAACAATATGATTTTCGAGATTGGAGAGATCATAATGGTTGTTATGGAAGTCAAACTGAACATCATGGAAGGATTATACCCAGAAAATAATAAAGGGGTATAACCAGGTAGCAGAGGGAAACTTTCACGTAATGCTCCTATAGAAGAGGAAACTTGGCATCATCATGCAGACCGTGAAGGAGTGTTACAATTAGTACCTAGGAACCAACATCAAGCAAAAGGTCCAATACAGCAAATTCTCCATCCAGGCGGACGTGGTCGAATGGAAAACTGGGGTGGTGGACGATAATTTACTGGAGGAATTAATTATGGGAAAATTAATAGAATTGAGAGAGGTTTTATTGAATGCAACGGACTTCAATTGGGAAGATTCACTATTTCTATCTAGTAGTGAAAAATGGTCTCTAAGCTCTCAGTGCTTTTTATTTAACTTAGATGATTTAGAGGATGATGAAGATCTTCCTAAATTTGCAATAGATAGTGATTTTATATATGTGTTATCTATGGCAGATGTTCAAGATATTGTTGATAATGCACAGCAACAACTTTTAAAATGCTCAGAATTAGAGTTGTTTCAAGCATTTCATTATTATATTAAGAATGATGCTTTTATATCGTTTACTTAAGTACCTGGCATTCGTAAGAAGGAGTAATATATGGGGAATATTAATATTGGATTTCATGCACAAAAAGATGAAGTTGTAAAATTAATAAATAGTATAATGCTTCAATATCAACTAACAGTAGTAGCTGTGAAACTTTGGCCAGATTTTGAATACCAGATAATCGATACAATGAAAGAAGAGTATCTTAATTCTGCTAGATTTATCTTTTTTTCGAAAGAAACTCCCAGGCAATTATCGAATAATTATCATGAATTTTTAGTCCAAAATGCGGAAAGCCTTGTACTACAAATTGGTGAGAGAACAGAAGAAAGCATGAAAGAATCTACCATAGGAACAAGGGCAACTAATTCTGAAAATATTAAACTGTGGAAAAAAGTCATTAAAATATTTAAAGAGGAAATGCACCAAGGGGTATGGGTTATGGTTCCAAAGTCAGGCGTGAAGAAGTATTATAAGAATCATTATTTTACCATTGGAGCGAAAAATGCTTACGAAAAAGGTGTAAAAATGAAAGCTTTTGCTGGGATAAATGAGTATCAATTAATATTAGGAAATCAGTAATAAATATCTAAAAATCAATTGTTTTCTCGTCAGTGTCCTCTAGGAAGAACAGCCAAAAGAAATAATAGCAGCAAAATGGAATTTTTAAAGAACCCTCAAAACCTGAAAGGAGGAAACAAGCTGAGTTTTGAACGAATAATAAACCAAGGATTTAAAGGTAAAGGCGAGGTAATAAAATGGGAAGTTCAATCAATTTTTGATGAACAAGAAGTGAAAATAACATTTCTGAAGAAAGATTCTCCTTATCGTCAAGGTGTTTGGCTTAAAACAGATAAAGGAATAGAAGTTATGGGGCAAACTTATGCTTCAATTGAATTATGGGAGGATACTGCTCCGAAAGAAGTATATATAAAATGTTTTACAAGTAAGGGTGTGTTAAGTTTTTATAATATTTGGGATAAAGGTGACGGAAAACAATCTCAATCATATTCATCTGGTATGGTACTACAGCGAAAAGATAATGAATTAATTTACGGATGTAATGATATCGGTTTTGAAACTAAATTTGATAAACTAGTATTTTCTTTAGAAATGTTAGAAAAATATTAATAATATAAAGAGTTAAGCAAATAAAAATATGTAATGAAAAACCTTGTTTGGTGAAAGCCTTCAAGGTTTTTATCTATAATAAGTCAAGGTTATTTATTAAAAAACAATCTTTTGCCCTCCCCACAAACTAGCCCGGGGAGGGTTTATTATTCTACATCTCTAAAGCGGTACATATAATCATGATCCAAAAGTTGAAGTGGGGTGGTGAAGGTGTTCTTCCCCCAGATACTGCTGCTACTGTGGGTTTCTTCCGTTTCCACCAGCCTCGTTTCCCCAGGCTTCATTTTCATAATTAAGGAATCGAGAGTTTTCGTCTCATTCTTCGTGACAATGTGGAATTTCACCTGAACTTCTTTTGGAACATCTAAGTTATTTCTGATAAAAAAATAATGCTCATATTCCCAATCCAGACATCTTTGCGAGGAGCCGCGGCTTTTGCAGCGAGTTTCCGTATCCTGTTTTACGACGGTAAATTCCAGGTCGGTCTCTGCTTTAGTCAATGTGTTCATAGCTTCCTCAAGGTTCTTTGTGTATGCTGCCTTTTCCGAAGTAGGCAACACCAGCATAAATAATAGGAGAAAGTAAAGAGTGAAGCCAGCGACTGCAGTCCACGCGGCTTTTTTATGAAAATGGGAGGACGGAGCGCCTTTCACTGTTTTTGAGGCCAACAGCACTGAGCCGACGAAAACCACAAGTATGCTTCCTGTAATGATGATTCCAATCATGTTCTCTTTCATGCTGGGGAAAAACGCCAAGCCATATTCAAAATAAAACAGGGCATTCAACAGGCCTATCAGCACAAGGACGCCAACTAGAAAGCTGATGGGCCCTTTCCAATTTGTCCTCTCCCGTTTCCCTGTTTCAGCAGCCTTTGCAGAGAAAATCAGCCACAGAAAAGGAGCTGAATAAATGGAGCTAATAACAAAAATAAATTCCACAGCGTGATCTTCCTTTCTACTCTATCCCGATTAATTCGCGGCAGGAAACCCAAATGATTCCCCCTGAAAATAAACAAAGTACCCCAAGCCCCAAACCATATAAGAAATTCGCTTTTGAGAAAAATTCAATAGAGGAAATCCCCGTTATTACACCAACTGCCAAAAAAACAATGATGATGAATAGGTTAGAAGTGCTACTAAGAATTATCTCCAGACAGCCTCTTTTTTCTCTTTGTTTCACCTCTGCCAACCTAACCAACCCCTTTTTACCTTTTTCTCTAGATTAAATACCTTATTTTGTAAAAATATAAACAGAATGGGAAATAGTATTTTACTAGTATAGCGCAGGGGGAAGTGGTTGTCCTAAACAAAAAGTCCCCCCTTATAGTAGGGAGGACTGCAAAGCTGGTAGATTATTTATTTTACCAATTGCTTGATAAGTTTTTTGTTTCTACTTTTAAAGATTTCATTATGTGAGGATACCATTGCGTAACTGGTAGCCTGTGGTTGAATGTATTGCTTTGCTTTGTTAACGGCATTTGCAGCATCTTGGAATGCACCTGCAATAAGGTGTAGCTTGCCATCATGCTTCAAAATATCGCCTGCAGCATAAAGGCCAGGTACCGTCGTCTCGCTGTTGGCATTGCCACTAATATAATAAGTATCCATCATTTCAATTGGCAGCTCACTGTTCTCGATCAATGTTCCGTCTCTTTCATACCCATGACTGATAATAATTTCATCAACAGCTAAATAAGACACCTCTCCTGTTTGATGATTCGTGAGCTCCACTCGTTCAATAACCTCATGATTGGAGCTTGCAATAAGCTTAGTGATGGAGCTTTGGAAAAAACAAACCGCCGAACTGTTTAAAAGCTGAGACACTTGAGCCTCGTGTGCGGATAATGCTTCCTTCCGATATGTAACATACACCTGCTTGGCGATTGGCTCGAGCTCGTTTGCCCAATCAATGGCCGAATTCCCACCACCAGAAATGATGATCGTTTTATCTTTAAAATGCTTCAAGGATTTCACCGTATAGTTTAAGTTTGTCACTTCAAACCTATTCGCGCCCTCGATATCCAGCTTTTGTGGATGGAGAATGCCTCCTCCTACAGCGACAATCACCGTTTTAGAAAAATGCTGCTCACCAAGGGAATCCTCAAGAATAAAGAGGCCCTCTTCCTTTCGTTTAATGGAAACTACTTTTCTATTTAAAACAACCTGAGGATCAAAGGTTAAACCCTGCTCCACCAGCTGCTCCATTAACTTAGCACCCGGAACAGGCGTCAATCCCCCAACATCCCAAATCATCTTTTCTGGATACACATGAATTTTACCGCCCAATTGAGGCTGGTACTCAATCAGCTTCGTTTTCATTTCTCTAAGCCCACTATAAAAAGCAGAATAAAGCCCCGCCGGACCTCCGCCAATAATCGTTACATCAAACACATCCATTTTCAAGCTCCGTCACTCCCCACAGAAAAAATAAATAACATTGATTATCATTCTCAATTAAGTATATAACTATTTTACTAGTTTATGCAATATGGAAGGGAGGGGGATTATTTTAAAAAGTAGGTTCGGCCTTTTGTAGTTCCTTTGTGTGGAAGATTTAAAGTTAGAAGCACTTTAGAGGAGATGCTTGTAGAGAGGATGCAGACAAATTCTCTAAACTGCTTGTTGGTTATCGTGTTACCGAGTCCAAGCAAAGGATAGTCCCTGATGGCTTTCGAAACAGGCTCTTCATCTCTATGGCCACAAGCTGGACATTCCCATTTTTGAAAATGCTTTTTCATAGGAGCATAACTGCACTTATCGCAAATAATCCCTTTAATAAAATCAGATGGTGTGAGGCCGTAAGACTCCATCAAATTAAACGAAGTGTCATCCTTATGTCTTTTTAGAAGTGTTTTTACCAGTTTATTGGTTTCTTTAGATGAAAAGAAAGAGTTCTTTTGTGTGTTGTCGATAGCTTGGATTCTGGTGGGAAGGCTAGTGTGAAAGACAATTTTGTTAAGTAGAGTAGGGGATTTTCTAAATAAGGTGGCGTTTTTGTGCGAGATGACCACTTGTGTCTGGATTTTAATCGGAGGCAATTTAAGTTCCTTTATTAAGGAGGCTAGCTGAATTTTTTGTCTTGCAAGCTGCGCCAGCGGGTCACCAAGCCTTTCATACCCGTCATCATTGTGCCGAATGAGACTCCCGGTATCCTCATCGAACTCTAGTTTTCCTGAGGTGTACTTGGAATCTAGGATGAGGCAGTGAGTTGGAGTAATCAGGAGGGAGTCCATTTGAAAGTGGCGACCCTTTGTGTCCGGGATTCTTAATCCGTGCAATACTTGATAGTTTTCATGGGGAAGGAAGGAGGAAAAGTAGTCCATAGCCTTTTCACCTTTGTAACCATAGTGCAATCGGGAGAATTCTTTTTCCATTTGAGGGTATTTTGGATGGTTTTTGGGGACTCTTCTCATGGCGGCTTCATGTGCGAGTAACTTGAAGGGCTTTTCTCGTTCTTTTTTGATCATGATTGTCTCCTTTTCTTCGGTGGATTTCCCTGTTTAATTCGTTTTTGGGAGGTGGATTCCCTGCCTGATATGGAAATTTTTTCATTTTTGTTTTCGGGTTGGCAGTGGTGGAGTGTTAATTTGTCCAACTTTTAATTTATTGAGCGGCTTTTCAGATAATTAGTCCGCCTTTGAGATAATTAAGCCACTTTTCCATTTATTTGTCCATTTGGGGCAAGATAAAGGCCATTCGACACCGCGCGACACGTTTCGCGCCGCTTCAGTCACCATCCCCCACGACATCCCCCTAAAAATTCCCCACCATTAGTCGTAACCCCCACCCACCAAGAATAAAATACATACAAGCGCATAAGAGAGGGGGACATCCAACATGTTTTCCGTTACCGCCATGCAAACATTTCGTTTGTTTTCTGTGCAGCATATCGTAGCGTTTCTCGTGTTTCTCAGTATCTGCTTTGTGTTGGTTTATTTCTGGAGGAACCTCAAGCCCCATCAGTCAAAAATCAAGTGGACATTATGTATCATCTTAGTAGCCTGCGAAATCTCCCATCAGGTCTGGGTGGTGACCACCAATCAATGGGGAGTGGAGGACCTGCCCATTCAACTCTGCTCCATTAGCACCTTTATGGCCATTTACCTTTTCATTAAACCCAACGAAAAACTCTTCCACTTACTCTACTTTATTGGACTTGTTCCGCCTATCTTAAGCATGGTCACCCCTGAAATGGTCTACCAATTTCCACACTATCGTTTCCTGAAATACTTTCTGCATCATTCCGCGATCCCTTGGGCGGTGCTCTATTTTATTTTTTATGAAGGGTACCGAGTCCCGAAGAAGGCAATCATCAGAAGCTTTATCGCTGTAAACATTATTGCGGCGCCCATCTTCTTCATCAATATGTTCCTAGGCACAAACTTCTTCTATTTAGCTAACCCAACGGAATCAAAAACCATCTTGTCCTTTTTTGGATCAGGTGTCTGGTATTACATTAACTTGGAGCTGGCAGCTTTGCTGGTTTTCGTGCTCACCTATATTCCGATGGCAAGGTTAATGCGGAGGGAGCGGCCCGTCGTACCTAGGTAACAGAAAATTCGAAGCCAATTCATTGAAAAAGCTACCAAAATACGCTACTTTCAAAGTAGATAGAAATTCACGATTGGAGAGAGCGACCATGATGGTAGCATTAGGAGTACTAAGTATCCTTATTTTAATTGGCGGACTGTTTGTAACGATCCAGGTGGCGGGAACCGGGGACAAAAAGTACCGGGAGGAATCAAAGGGGAATGTGAGACGGCTCAGCTACATCTATGTAGCCTTATTTGTTGTTATTATAGTTGGATTTTTCGTTTATCTAAGGTGGTTTGTTTAAAAGTAGGTAATGATCCTCCCGTTTTGTAGGAACGGGGGGATTTTTTTGTGCTCGAGCATTACTTCCGAGGCCGGATTAGCCGAGTGGTGAAATTAATTTGTCCAACTTTTAATTAATTGAGCCGCTTTTCAAATAATTAATCCGCTTTCGAGATAATTAAGCCACTTTTCCATTTATTTGTCCATTTGAGGCAAGATAAAGGCCATTCGACACCAAGCGACACGTTTCGCCGACAGACACTCACCCCGCGAAATCCCCCGGCCAACCACCCCAAAACACAAAATCCCCCCGTTCCAACCAGAACAGGGGGCCACACACATAACAATCTATAACTTAAACGAACTCTTCAACGACACAATCTCATTAAACACAAGCTTATCAGCTGTCGTATACTTCGGATCGACATTAAAGTACCCGTGGCGGAAGAACTGGAACTTCTCCTGCGGCGCCACACCCTTCATGTTTTCCTCGACAAAGCCGTTCAGCACCTGCATTGAATTCGGATTCACCTGGTCAAGGAAGGACTTTTCGACAGCTTCCACAGACTCTTCTTCCGTGCCGGCAACATTTGCCACCTCAGGCGCTACCTCAGACTCAGGCTCCTCATCCAAAAGCAACGGTTCAAACAAACGGAACTCAGCAGGAACCGCCTGCGATGCTTCCACCCAGTGCAACGTACCCTTCACCTTACGTCCGGTAAACCCTGTGCCACTCTTCGTCTCAGGATCATACGTACAGTGAATTTCCACGACATTGCCGTTCTCGTCCTTTACAAAGTCTTCACACTTAATGAAGTACGCGTGCTTCAAGCGAACCTCGTTACCAGGGAAGAGGCGGAAATATTTCTTCGGTGGGTCCTCCATGAAATCCTCTTGCTCGATGTAAATCTCGCGGGAGAAAGGAATTTGTCTTGTACCCATTTCCGGATTTTCCGGATTGATCTCGGCATCCAGCATTTCCACTTGTCCTTCTGGGTAGTTAGTGATAACCACCTTCAGCGGACGAACCACACCCATCGTACGAGGGGATTTCAATTTAAGATCCTCGCGCACAAAGTGGTCGAGCATTTGTGAGTCCACAAAGCCAGAGCCCTTGGAAACACCAGTTTCGCGAACGAACGCGCGGATGGCTTCTGGCGTGTAGCCTTTACGGCGCAGCCCAGAAATTGTCGGCATGCGTGGGTCATCCCAGCCGTCGACAATGCCTTCTTCCACAAGCTTACGGAGCTTACGCTTACTCATCACTGCATTCGTGATATTCAAGCGGCCAAACTCAATTTGCTGAGGCGTTCCAGCCATTTCCGTTTCCGCGACTACCCAGTTATAAAGCGGGCGTTGGTCTTCAAATTCGACCGTACAAATGGAGTGGGTGACATCCTCAATCGCATCTTCAAGCGGATGAGCGAATGCATACATCGGGTAGATGCACCATTTGTCGCCTGTGTTATGGTGAGTGGCGTGCGAAATACGGTAAATAACCGGGTCACGCAGGTTGATGTTTGGTGACTTCATATCAATTTTTGCACGAAGCACCTTTTCACCGTTTCCAAACTCGCCTTTACGCATGCGCTCAAACAGGTCGAGGTTTTCTTCCACGGAACGCTCACGGTATGGGCTGTCTTTTCCAGGCTCCTTCAAGGTTCCGCGGTAAGCACGAATCTCATCAGCAGACAGGTCATCCACATACGCCTTGCCTTTTTTAATCAAAAGAACGGCACGGTTGTACATCTCTTCAAAATAATCAGAGGCAAAGAAAAGGCCATCCCAGTCATAGCCAAGCCATTTGACGTCCTCTTTAATTGAATTTACGTACTCGACGTCTTCTTTTAGTGGGTTCGTGTCATCAAAGCGCAAGTTTGTTTTGCCGTTGAACTCATCGGCGAGGTCAAAGTTGATGACGATTGATTTTGCATGTCCAATATGTAAGTATCCATTCGGCTCTGGAGGGAAGCGGGTAATCACGTGATTTCGCTTGCCTGACTCCAAATCTTCCTTAATAATGTTGCGGATAAAATTAGAGTTAGCGGGGTTATGTTCCAAAGTATTCAACCTTCCTTATTAAAATGTTGTGAACTTCTCCACACTTATGATAGACAATATTGTAACACAACAGAAGACGAGCGCAAATCCTTCTATCACGCGAAAAAATAAACTTCTCCTTCATTTTTCTCTACTGGATTTTTGTTATACTATAGAAAGTAGAGTTTTCCATTTTCTGAAAAGGAGCGGGTCGCATGCAAGCGCAAAAAACCATTATTGAAAAACTTAACCTGGACAAATACAGCAATCGATTAATTTTAAATATGCCACAAGATTTAAAGGACTTTCAGGAGCTCAAACACGATACTTCCGTGCTAAAGGACAAGTATGACCTCATCATCCTTTTTATTTTTAGCATGGAGGATTTCGATAAGAACATTAGCACCATTAATGAAAAAATTGAGAAAAACGGCTACTTGTACGTGGCCTATCCTAAAAAGAACAATCCTACCTACAAAGAATACATCGAACGCGACAGCTTATACGAAAGTCTTCAATTAGATGAAGAAAAATATCTGCCAAACAGCATCCTCAAGTTTTCTCGGATGGTCAGTCTGAATGACACCTTCACCGTGGTAGGGATGAAGGCTGTACCACCGAAAAAGAAGGCGACGACCGCAAAGAAAAGCCAATGTGTGGATGACTATATCGTGCACATTGACGATATTCGCAGCTTTTTGAAAAATAATGAAGAGGTGCTGGCGAAATATGATGCGCTCACCTACGGCTATCAAAAGGACTGGGCACGCTATGTGTATAGTGCTAAGCGTGAGGAAACGCAGGAAAAACGCCTGCTTGAAATGGTAACCATACTAGGAGAAGGCTACAAATCGATGGATTTATATAGAAGAGAGAAGAAATAACAAAAAGCCGTTGAGTGTTATATGCTCAACGGCCTTCTTGTTTAGCTCTATACTCCAGAAAAGCTGGCGCATTCCGCTTTTGTTCTTAATGCGGCAAATTCCCCTGCTGCTCTGGCACCGTTACATAGCTTTGCAGCATCGTATTCATATCCTGCATGGAAAGCTGTGGCACCTGGTAGTAGGCATGTTTGTTTTGATACAGGAAAATCTCGTAGCTCATTTCAATGAAGTTCGGAACGCTATCGGCAATCACACGTCGAAGTACAGGGTTTGTCATTTCTAGCGCTGTCATCGAAAATAGAGAAGCGAGCCCCTTCGTCTGTCCTAGCATATAAGCCGATAGCCCATTGTCTGCAAGGTCGCTCACCGATTGATTTGGCTTTTTCGGCTGTGTAGGCTTAATGCCATACACGACATCATGCGTCTGATTCATGTTGTACACATGTGTGGACTCAGATGGCTTTTGCCCCGTGCTGAAGCTCTCGACAATGGTGTTGTACATTTGCGTTACAAAGGCATATTGGCGGTGTAGAATGTCTTTTAAAACAGGATCTTGGATATGTTGGTCATACATTTGGTATTGATCGAGCATGTTAATGACAGTTGCAATGACTTCGTGAGCATCATACAGCTCATGGCCGCCATGATTGGTGCTTGCTTGTGTGCCGGTTGGTGGCATTTGATTCATATTTTGTCCTTGTGAGTTCATTTGATTTTGCATCGTAGCATCTCTCCTTAAAAAATTTCACATTCCCTTTTATATTGAACAAATTTGTCCTAATCATGTATGAAAAGACAAGCTGGAAAATATACTTCAAATGAATAAAGGAGTTTCTACTTTTAGAGGGAATTAATCTGTGGGGGGATAAGCGATGATAGAAACTCTGAAAACCAGTTTGCTACTCGTTGCAGTACTTGGACAGGTTGTGGGTGTAGTCTTACTTCTTATTAATTTTTGGTTAGGTGTATTGTTTTACATATTGTATGCTTTAGCAGTTATTGGGCTTTTCATTGTGCTCATAATCGAGCGACAAAAGGAAAAAGAGGAGGATGACAAAAATGATTATCGTGACTACTGAAACGGTTCCGGGTAAGGGAATTGTGGAATTAAAGGGCTTTGTAAAGGGAAGCACCGTGCAATCCAAGCATATTGGAAAAGATATTTTGGCAGGCTTAAAAACCATCGTTGGGGGAGAGATTAAGGAGTACTCCGAAATGATGCAGGATGCTCGTCAAAAAGCCATTGGTCGCATGGTGGAGGACGCAAAAGCACAAGGCGCGAATGCGATTGTCTGTATGAGGCTTGAAACCTCAAGTGTCATGACCAACGCCTCCGAAATCATTGCTTATGGTACGGCAGTGAGGGTGGAATAACTGGTGGTGACCCCTGCTGTATGGCGGGGGCACGACCACTATTTTGTGACAGCCTGGCAATTTTAGATGGAGAATGTTTATGCTAACAGTTCAATTTTAGGTCGAAACCGGTCTCTGCGCTCCAATTAACCACCTATATTTTGTAAAAAAATAACAAATTAAAGCGTTTTACAGCAAGTTCATGCCGAAATGAGTGGAGTTGATGCGGAAATGCCCTGAGTTGATGCTAAAAACTACTAAGTTCGTGCCAAAAACCCCCGAGTTGATGCCAAACCCCAATTTTCCCCCATTCTCCTCAAAAAAAACTTCAAAAACCCCCTTTACCTTCACGCTGCGTCAAGGTGTATAGTGAAATTGTCAGGAGGTGATTCAAGGTGGAATATACGATACAAAAATTAGCAAAATTGGCTGGGGTGACTAGCAGGACGCTGCGATACTATGATGAGATTGGCATTCTTAAGCCGGCGAGAATGAACTCTTCAGGGTACAGGATTTATTCGCAAAAAGAGGTAGACCTGCTGCAGCAGATCCTCTTTTACCGCGAGCTGGACCTGGATCTGGAGGCGATCGGAAAAATCATTCATGCGCCAGCCTTTGACGAAGTAACAGCACTCCAAGAACATCGTGACAAGCTTCTGACAAAAAAGAAGCGGCTAGAGGGACTAATAAAAAGTGTCGACATGACTTTGGCTGCAAAGGAAGGGAGTATTACCATGAGCGATCAAGAAAAATTCGAAGCCTTTAAACAAAACCTCATAGATGATAATGAACAAAAGTATGGAGCGGAAATCCGCACAAAATACGGCGAGGAAACCATCGATAAGTCGAATGCCAAGCTAAAAGGCATGTCAAAGGAAAAATACGAGCAAGGCGAAAAGCTTGGACAAGAGGTGTTACAAGTCCTACATGAAGCTTTTCAAACGGGAGATCCCACTTCGCCACTTGCACAAAAAGCAGCTGAATTGCACCGACAATGGTTAAGCTTCTATTGGGACAGCTATTCAAAAGAGGCTCACGCTGGGCTTGCACAGATGTATGTCGATGACGAAAGGTTCACGGCTTACTATGACAAGCAACAACCAGGAACGGCAGCATTTTTAAGAGATGCGGTCTTCCTTTACACTGGCACGAAAAAGAAATAACGTCCAGCTTTTGACCTAAGCGGCTGGACATTCTATCCTATTATTCTCGTAAAAAATTGACAATTGCAGAAAACTATATTAGAATTTTGGTGATAGTTTATGAGTTTAGACTATCGCCCTTTTTTTTTGGGCCTATATATACTCCAAAGGGGAGTAGCTGACAGTTATGTCGTCAATCCGTGATGCTATCGTATCACCGGCTTAACTGGCAACATTTTTTTGAAAAATGTTGTTTGCGAGACCTTTGCCAATCAGGTGAAGGTAGAATAATTACACAAACAAAACCCTTTACCAGCTAGGTGGTAGGGTTTTTTTCGTATAGTGACAGGAGGAGTTCGCACCTAAGTACGAGGAAAAAACTATAGGAATAAACAATAAAGTGAAATTTTCGGAGGTGAATCCCTCGGGTGAGGGAACCAATTGGATATTGACAGTATATTGATCATGAATTTACTTTTATTAGCTTTGTTAATTGGTTTAACAGCTTTTTTTGTAGGATCAGAGTTTGCAGTCGTTAAGTTAAGGATGTCTCGTGTGGATCAACTAATTGCAGAAGGAAACAAAACAGCGCTAATCGCTAAAAAGCTAGTGACAGATCTGGACTATTATTTATCTGCCTGTCAGCTTGGTATTACTGTTACAGCGCTTGGTCTTGGTTGGTTAGGAAAACCGACAGTAGAAAGACTATTGTACCCACTCTTTGAGAGCTTAGGGGTATCGCAAACGGTAACAACCCTAGTTTCTTTTGCAGTAGCATTCTCCTTAGTAACGTTTTTACACGTGGTGGTAGGAGAGCTTGCACCAAAAACACTGGCGATTCAATATGCGGAGAAAATGACGTTTTTGTTCGCAAGACCATTGTATTGGTTTGGTAAGCTTATGTACCCGCTAATCTGGTTGCTAAACGGTTCTGCTCGTGTCTTACTTCGCATGTTTGGGGTACAGCCAGCATCTCATGAACAAGCACACTCAGAAGAAGAGCTTAAAATCATCATGGCGCAAAGTTTTGAAAGTGGAGAAATTAATCAAACAGAATTATCCTATATGGAAAACATTTTCACTTTTGACGAGCGAGTGGCGAGGGATATTATGATTCCGCGTGTACAGATCGTCACTTTGTCCAATAGTATGTCCCGTGAAGAAATTATCGCAACCCTTGACGAGCACCAATACACTCGTTACCCGGTTACAGAGGATGGGGACAAGGATAATATACTTGGATTTGTGAACGTAAAAGAAATGCTGACGAACATGGCAGCAGGCAGATCAGGAGAGTTGAAAGACTTCCTTCACGAGCTGCCACTTATCCATGAAGTCACATCGTTGCAGAATGCCTTACTCAAAATGCAAGAAGAGCAGGTGCATATCGCGCTTGTTATTGATGAGTACGGTGGAACAGCTGGAATACTCACGATGGAAGATATTCTAGAAGAAATCGTTGGAGAAATTCGTGACGAGTTTGACGCTGACGAAGTTCCTGACATCCAAGAAATAAAAACCGATCTTTATCATATAAATGGCCTTGTGCTGCTTACAGATATTGAGCAAGAGTTTGGTGTCACATTTGATGAAAAAGACGATATTGATACCATCGGTGGTTGGATGCAGGTGATGCTCCAAGATATCGAGGAAGATGAAGCAGAGCAAGTGGAACATGGTGATAACGTCTGGACCGTACTGGATATGGAAAATCACCAAGTGAAGCAGGTTTGCCTGCAACTTAATGCCTTATCAAATCAACATCAATCATCATAAAAAAGGGTGCACCTCCGTTAATCAGGAGGTGCACCTTTTAATTTGCCTTCTTTCGTACCTTCACTTTTTTAATTACGTTGTCCTCCATTTTTTCAATATCAAAGTGTAAATGGTGGAACTCCAGTGATTCGCCTTCTTCCGGGATATGGCCAAGCTCCTTAAAAAGAAAGCCAGCAATCGTGTCCTCTTCTTCTGGAACTCTTGTCCGGAAAACCTCATTAAAACGTCGAATGGCTATTTTACCGTGGCAAATGATGTGACTATCTGTGAGCTCTTCAATGAGAATTTCGCCAGACTCATCGGTTTCATCTTCAATTTCCTGTCCGATCATCGCTTCAATAATATCCTCGTGCGTGATAATCCCTGTCGTCCCGCCGTATTCATCAATGACAATGGCAAGATGCTTCTTTTCTTTTAGCATCATTTTAAAGACTTTTTCAATCGAGGTTGCTTCCGCTACAAACAGCGGGGTCGTGTCCATGAAATCCTTTATTTCTAACTCCGGACGCAAGGACCAATGAAGAAGAAGCTTGGCATGAAACACACCAATAATATTATCCATGTTCTCTTTATAAACAGGATACCTTGTATAGCTGCTCTCCATCACATAGTCCCTAGCTTCCTCAAAGGTCACCTCACAAGAAAGCCCATGAATATCAATCCTCGGCGTCTTAAGGGCATCACGAACATCTTTAGTGTAAAAATCAATCGCACCAATGATGTGCTGAGACTCCTCTTCATAAAAGGTTCCCTCGTTGCGTCCGATATCGACCATCGTTTTTAGCTCTTCCTTAGAAAGCGTTGCCTCTTGCACCATGCCTTTAGAAAGAATTCTAATGACCATATTGGTAAAAAGTGATAAAAGGAAGATGACCGGTTTGAAAATAATCAGTAAAAACCTAATAACAGGTGCAACAATAAAAGCCACATTATTTGCAAAGGTAGCAGCAACCGATTTTGGCAGCACCTCAGCAAAGATAATAATTACACCAGTAAGAACAGCAGTCGCAACACCCACACTAATTTCGTACTTGATGGCAATTAACGTGACTAAGGTGGGAAGCATAATGTTAGAAATATTATTTCCGATAAGAATGGCTGTAATAAATTTATCTGGCTTTTCAATGAGCTTTAATAGTTTTTGAGCAGCGATGTCCCCATTTTCTGCACGAATTTGAATCTTCATCCTATTCACAGCTGTCAACGCCGTTTCACTACCAGACAAGAAAAAAGACATAAACAAAAAGAACAATATTGCAATGAACAATGTATGTATTCCTCCTAATTTTAGGGTAAGCATATTTTTCCCTTTATTCGACGTACCATGCACAACCCAAATATTAACGATTGACCTATGAAAGAATCTCGAATATGCTTTACTTGGGAAAATATAAAATTATACCATTACTAACATCATAATATAAATTAAATCAAAGAAAAAGAAAAAGCATAGGACGGAGAATAGAAGTGGAAAAAGACTATAAACCTCAATTGGATACCACGTTACTTTTTATTATGGGGATTATGGTGATGGCAAGCTTGCTCGCACTCAAAAGTGTAGAACCAACCTTGCCACCAGTATTACAAAATATTAATTTTGTAGAAAAACAATTAGTATGGTTTGTCATCGGTGCAATAGGAATAGGCATCTCCCTGCTTATTCACTTTGATTACCTTCAAAACCTTGCCTGGATCACTTACGGCATCGGAGTAGTGCTCCTTTTGGGGCTGGAATTTAACGTTCCATCTTCCCTCGTCAGTACAATAAAAGGTGCTACAAGCTGGTACGAACTACCCGGACTTGGAAACATGCAACCCTCTGAGCTCATGAAGATTTCCATCATCCTCGTCATCAGTAAAGTGATTACCGACCATCGTGCAAAACATGAAGAATCCAATCTTCGCGAAAGCTACCTATTACTAGGTAAAATACTTGGTGTGTCTGCGTTGCCACTTCTGTTGGTCGCCAAACAACCAGACATGGGAACCACCCTTGTTTATTGTGCAATTATTGCAGCACTAATTTTAGTTTCAGGGATACGATGGAGCATCATCCTGTCCATTTTAGGCGCCGTGATTGTTTTCATTGCCACCTTCATTTATATTTTTATCGCCCATCCAACTTTTTTCCATACGTATCTGATTCCAGAATACCAGCTGGACAGATTTTACGGATGGTTAAACCCATACGAATATCAGGACGTACAAGGGTTCCAGCTCGTGCGTTCCTTACTTGCCATCGGCTCAGGGGAATACACCGGCTCTGGCTACGGGGAAATGAACGTCTACTTGCCTGAAGCGCACACCGACTTTATATTTGCCGCCATCGCCAGTCAGTTTGGCTTCATTGGTGCCACCGTCGTCATTTCCCTATTTTTCTTCTTGATCTATAAAATAACGATGATTGCCCTCCAGTGTCACGATACGTTTGGTTCCTACCTATGCGCAGGCATCATCGGCATGCTCACCTTCCAAGTGTTCCAAAACATAGGGATGACCATTGGACTTTTACCGATTACCGGTATTCCACTGCCGTTTTTTAGCTATGGTGGAAGCTCGCTGTTAACCTACATGATCGCAATTGGGATTGTGATTAATGTTCAAATGCGCACTCGGAAGTATTTTTTTGAATGAAATGAAGACAAAAGCTCCCTCAGCCAGATTGGTTGGGGGAGCATTTTTTTAAAAAGGCAAACTAAAACTGTAACAATTTAACAACTCAATCGACTATTAACTACAGACTTATTGAAAAAGGAGGAATATTGATTGGAGGATAACAAGGATGCGTTTATCAGGGACGTTTATCAGCCATACCACCAGGACGTCTACCAATACTGCCTTTATTTTACGAATAACATAGAAGAAGCAAAGGACCTCACCCAAGAAACCTTCATCAAAGCCTTCCATAACATAAACACCTTTCAAGGAAAATCGATCACACGAACATGGATAATGGCCATCGCCAAAAACACTACCATCGACTACTACCGGAAAAAGAAATTCCAACGGCTGCTGCCAGAACGTTGGCGCAGAGAACAGCTAATGGAAGATACTACAGTTACAAAGCACGTTGAAAGAAAAGCGGATTGGGAATTGTTACAGCATGCACTTTCCAACCTGAAAAAGGACTATCGACAAGTCGTCATCTTGCGGGCACTTAAGGACTTTTCCGTTAAAGAAACAGCTGAAATCCTGGATTGGTCAGAGGCGAAAGTACGAACCACCTACCACCGCGCTCTCCATAAATTGAAACAATCCATTGGCCATGATGCGGAAGGAGTGATGTTTTATGAAAAATAACCCTGAATGGCTGGAACCACTAAAGCATCGACCTGATCTTTTTATGGATGAATCTGAAAGTGAACGACTGGAGCGGGTGTTGCGGGGAGAGGAAAAAAGCCGAAAACCTTTGTTACTTCCGAGTATACTCGTTTCTGTTACTATCGCGACCTTGCTCCTATTTTTCGTTTCAAGTCTGATACCAGAAAAACCAGGCCTATCAGCAGAACTTCAGGATAGTTTAAGTGCTTTTGAGGAAATTGGGGAGCCGGTGTACCACCTTACTGAGTTGCCGTTTGAATACAAAAAAGTTATTTCAACCCCTTTGCAATTCAGCTTTTCTAGAGTTGTGGATGTAAGATACATAGGGGAGGAATCCGAGGGGGAGTTACTCGCATTAATGGTTTATTTTGATATGCCAAATGGAGTCGTCCAAGATGCTCCAACCTATACAAATACCACCCTTACGATAAAAGGGGAAGAAATTGAATATACCGTAAAAAACGCAAGGCCAGATTTACAAATTATTACGTGGAAGGAGGGTGGCATAAGTTTTCAAATAATGAACAGCTATCAACAATTGGAGGATATTGAGATTGAACAACTCATCCATTCCATAAAAAAGTACGAATGATTGCCAAGCTATACGATATAATGGTAAGTAGAGAGAGTAGAAACGGGGGGTAATCTATGTATATTTTAGGTTTGGTCTTGTTCGCTATCAGCTTTGGGCTGGTCGGCTATGGCGTGTTTAGTTCGCTTGTGAGGTCGGAAAAGAAAAAAGGCCGGATTTCCATAGTGGCCGGGACATTGCTGCTGATTTTTACGTTTGTGATGTATAGCTATGTTCCTCAAGTGTCTGGGGAAGAGAGAATTACCGCGGATGAGGTGGCTGTGACAGAAGGTGATAATGAAAGGTTTGTGTGTACGGTCACCGACAATAAATTGAAGACTAGCTATAGCAGTTCACCTGGCAGCAAGGAAGCCGCTGAAGAGACGTGTAAGCAATTTGAAGTGGGGAAGAACTACACTATTACGTACGAATATGACTTTGATAATGACAAATATACGATAACAAAGCTGGTTGGTAGAGAAAATTGAGATTGGGGGACTCAAGGCATGAAAGCGTGCCTTGGGTTTTTTGGTTGGTTCGGGTAGTTTTGGTTTTTGGAGAGTATTTTTGGGGGAGGGGTGGTTTTTATTTGCGGAGATTTTGATTTATTTGCGGGTTTGGCGGTTTTATTTGCGCAGATTATAATATATTTGCGGAGATTTCATTTTATTTGCGCTTATTGGTCATATAAAGGCCATTCGACAAGCATCGGCAATTTTCGCCCTCTCCCACACCTTGGTTGTTCCCCCATGAATTTTGCAATTCCCACGCTAATCCCCCTTGACCTTGTGGTGCACCCCACAGTTTAAACTGTAAAAAGGAGGGCAAGAAATGTATAAGGTAAGCGAGTTTTCCGAGATGACTGGACTGAGTAAAGAAACGCTGCGCTATTATGCAGAAGTTAAGCTGCTAGAGCCTGCTTACATTGATCCGAACAACCACTACCGCTATTATGACGATGGCAGCTACTTTTTAGCTGTACTACTCACAAAACTGCGGAGCTTCGGGTTCACGATTCAAGAAATGGTCTCCGTCATGGAGGATCAATCCTTTGAACATTTAGAAGACCTTCTCAAACAAAAACAACAAAAAATCAAACAACAAATCGAAGAACTAAAAACGAAATCACAGGAAATTGATGCGTTTTTAGAATCAGGAAAGGAGTCAGAATCATGATTGAATGGCACGAAGAACGGGTAATTCCAGCGAATATCGAAAAGGTGTGGGAGCTGTATCTTGATAAAAATATTACAAGAACGATGCCCAAAGTGGAGGAGCATACCCTAATTGAAAAAACAGAAACAGAGGTTGGCGCTAAGCACCGCCAAAAATACCGTGAGGGCAAGAGGGTGGAAACGTATATTGTAGAAACACTTGCTTATGTGGATACTCCAGAGAAAAAACACAAACAAATCTCCTTCGTTTTAGGGAAGGCCTTTGAAATTACGTTAAGCTTCACGCTAGACAAAGTGGACGAGCAGCACACAAAATTAACGTATGAGGGTCAAAACAAGGGAGTAAACTTTGTTGGCCGTGCCATGCTGAAGCTTGGCAGTGAAAAAAGTAACAACAAAGTGGTACAGGAATACATGGACCGTATGGAAGCAGAATCAGTAAAATAGAGAGCTGCCATGAAAGATTAGGCAGCTCTCTTTTCTTTTTTACTCACGAGGAACAAATAGCCTCCAATTCCTGCATACATGAGGATACTACTAGCGATTACTTGTGTTTCCATAGATAGGGTAGTCATTCCAAGCAGATATTCCGGAACAATATAGAAGATGGATAACATAATGGAAACGAGAGTTTTACTCCAAATAGAAATCCCGATTAAAAAGGTAATGGCCAGACTGGCGACAACAATGTTCCCGTAATAACCTAACAAAATTATAGGGGTAGTGACGATGTTAGAAAGGAACATTAATCCTCCAAACAGGAACATAGGTAAGATGCCAGCAATACTAAGAAATAAGAATTCCTTCGAGCGGGACAAGCTATGGCTTGCAATGAATTTAAAGGTACCCATGAAGACAAACAGGGAGATAATGCAAACAATAGGGTAACCGATTAATTCAAGTAGGGAGTATTGAAAGCCTGTAAAAATGATGTCCTTCAGCACGATTCCGGAGAATGCGCCAAGAATGATGATGGGAACAAACTTCGCCCAGCCAAGGACATCAAAGGACATTTCACTTGAAAGCTGTTCCATGTATTCTTTTGGGGAGCTTCCAATAATATGTGTGACATCTTTTTGTTCTTTCTCGGCTTCATAAAGATGGACCTCAAGCTCTGAGGTTATCTCATCAATTTCGTCCGTTTTTTTACCGCTCGAAAATAAATAGACTCGTAAATTTTCAATAAACGTTCTGCTTTCTTTTGATAATGGAAGGCTGTTCATGTCAAATTCTCCTTTCTAATGTGTGTGAAACGCCTTTTGGATAACCTTACCTGAAAGGATAAACCCAAGCCCAATCATAAGATAAATCCACCATGCCACAAGTATGTTCGGGCCAAAGTCAGGTGTAAGCCACGTGATGAGGAGAATGATGGCGAATGATCCTCCACCAAATAGTCCTGCTTTCCAATATGCTTTTTTATGTTGTTTCTCTTCTTTAAACAAGGTGGAGCGTACAAGAGTAAGGATCACCTTGGTGCCAATTGACGTAATCAAGATTAAGGGAAAAATACTGGACATAAGGCTGCCAAGTGACAGGACTTCCTTTACATCCATAAACCTTGGAAACACTAGATGGACAATGGCAAGTATGACAGCCCCCCAGCCGAAAAGGTTCAATAGGATGGAAGTGATAAATGGGATGGTCTTACGTTTTTTCTCCCTCGGAAGTCCTTCTATCAGCTCTTCTGCGTAAGCTTTCGGATCATTCCCAAAAAGCTCTTTTCCGTTGCGGCCCGCATGCTGCGCCTCTAGCAAATGATCAAGCAATTCTATTAAAAGCTCTTCACTCTCCTGCTCAGCAATTCGAAGGTCCGTCCGGATATAGACAAGAAAATCCTCGTAAAGCTTTAGGTTATCATCACTAAGCAGCTTCCGTTTTTGATTGTTTTCCTCAATTAGTTCCTTTGTTTTTCTCATGTTCATTCCCCTTTGTGTAGGAGCTGACTGACTGGGCCTGCAATCAAGCTCCATTCGTTCGCGATTTTTGTTAATTCTTCCTTGCCAGCATCTGTTAGAAAGTAATATTTTCTGTTTGGACCTGTTGCGGAAGGCTGCATCTCCCCTCGGATGAAGCCGTTTTTCTGAAGTCTGAGCAGAACAGGATAGATCGTGCCCTCACTGATATCCGGCAGTCCGACTTTTTGAAGCTGCTGGGAAAGCTCATACCCATACACAGGCTTTTGCTCGACGATTGCCATTACACAAGCATCAAGTATTCCCTTCAAAAGCTGGCTTCTTGCTGCCATTTGGTCACCTTCTTTGCGTTTTAGATTGGTGCCTTGTAATGCAAGGTACTGACTTGGAGTGATGGTAGGTATCTTGCATTACATGATACCCTTATTATATGGGGAGGTATCTTGTAATGCAAGGTATATTTGTGGGAAATTTTAGAGTGGGAGGAGAGGGGTGCGATGGGAATTTGTCCAACTATTCGATAATTGAGCCACTTTGGAATTTATTTGTCCAACTTTTCAATAATTAAGCCGCTTTTCATTTTATTTGTCCAACTCAGACCATATAAATGCCATTCGACACACACCGACAATTTTTGCACCGCACTCCCACCCGCATCTGCACCCTCACCGTCATCAGACCCTGACCCCAGTTCCCCCACCCCCAAAATCCCCTCCATATTTAAAGGACTATCCACCCCCCATGTAGAACTCATTAAAAAGGAAAAATAAGGAGATGTGATACATGACGTTAAAAGCAAGCACCATTTATACATACAACGAAGCGGTGGAGGCCATCCAAGAATTCGGCATTCTTCCGCTCGCGCCCCTTTTTGAAAACTACCCTTCGCTCACAAGCTTGACGGAAAAAGAGGCGTGGCATTCAGATACAGAGGGAGATCCGTGGATGTGGAGGACAAGGTTTGCAGCTGATGGGGTGGCAGCTTACGGGAAATTCTTAAAGAAAAAGGCCGTATTTGTATCAAGGGACATGCTGCCAATTATGCTCGCAGCCTTCCCAAAATCACAAGAATCCATCGACGAGCGATATCAAAAAGGCGAGGTATCGAAGGAAGGGGCAATACTTTACGAAATAATCCAACAAGAGCCTGGTATCGATACGCGAGTGCTTAGAGCAAAAGCGGACATGAAGGAAAAAGAAAAGAAAAAGGCGTTTGATCAAGCATTGCTGGAGCTGCAAGGTAATTTAGCGATTGTGGTATCTGGGACAAAGGAAAAGCAGGATGAGAATGGGGAAAAGAACGGCTGGAGCAGTACTTCCTACGAAACGATGAAAGAATGGTGTGCAAAAAATAACCTGGAAACGTCTCACCTGTCCAAGGAGGAAGCACTGCAGAAACTTTTCACCCATTTTTCTGTCTATACCAATGAACAAACAATGAAAAAGATAAAGAGAGCTTTAACTACACCCTAAAGGAAGGACATTAGAATGAATATTAGTCGTTTTTGGGGGAAGCTTGGATTTCTTCTTGTCATACTTCTCAGCATCCCCTATTACTATTCGCTATCAAACTCAATACTAGCAGTATATCTGCTAATAGCTGGCACAACACTCGCGTTATATTTTTCCTACCCAATCTGGAAAGTAAAATGGCCGGCATATTTTTTAACGGCCCTTACGGTTGTTGTCATGCAGCACTTGATTCTCACCCCATATGATTTACTTCCATGGCTGCTTTTGTATTTTTTATTGCTTGATGCCATGTTGCAGTTAGGTAAGAAACGACACAGTCTAGCTGCCATTCTTCTTCCGACTTTCTATTCTATTACTACTTTAGCATTCTCAGATTCTTTCTTTTATCAGCTGCTTCTGCTCCTCTTATTGGTAGGAACAGCGGCGTGGACACATCAGTACTATACTGAAAATAGCAGACTGGATCGGGATTGGAAAAGCCTGCTTGTGGAGTACCGGGCATTAAAAAGACAGCTGCATGAAAATGAAGAGGTGGCAAGGGTAGAAGAGCGAAATCGGATAGCCAGGGATATTCATGATTCAGTTGGGCATCAGCTGACAGCGCTGATGATGCAGCTTGCGGTGGCAGAGCAGCAAGCGGACAGGGAACCAACGCTAAAAGGCATCATCACACAGACAAAACAGCTGGCACGGGATAGCCTAGAAGGAATGCGCAAGGCAGTAAAGGCACTGCAGGGCGAGGAAGAAAAGGGGATATCATCTGTCATTCATCTCATTCGGAAGTTGGAAGCTGAAACACAAATGAGAATTCAGCTGACCACAAAAACCGGGGTCTTGACGCAGGCGTTGACCAATGAACAAAATAGTACGGTTTATCGGTTTGTTCAGGAGGCGCTCACCAATGCCATGCGACACGGAAGCTCACGGGAGATTACGATTACCTTTGAAATTCTTGGTGCGCACAGCTTTCAAGTGACAATCAAAAATAAGACAGCCCATTTTCAGTCCGTTCAGGAGGGCTTTGGGCTTCAAAATATGCGTAAGCGAATGGAAGCACTCAGAGGCAGGATGGAAAGAGAAACGACAGAGAAAGACTTCATTGTGAAAGGGATTTTCCCTTTGAAGGGAGATACATAAGCATGAATAATATTTTGTTGGCAGAGGACCAGGGCTTAGTAAGGCAAGGAATCAAAATGATGATTGAGCAGCATCCAGATTTCCGGGTCGTAGCGGAGGTGGCAAACGGAAAGGATGCAGTGGATGCGTATGAAAAGCACCTTATAGATCTTGTGTTAATGGATGTTCGAATGCCTGTGATGACGGGCTTGGAGGCGACTAAAATCATTCGGCAGCGAGACCCAAGGGCGAAGGTGCTTATTTTGACCACCTTTGCTGATGATGAGTATGCGATGGAGGCCTTGAAGCTTGGGGCACTTGGGTACATTTTAAAGGATGCGGATGCAGCAAATCTACTTTCATCTATGGAAAGCTGCTTAGATGGTGGCATCTCACTTGATGCAGCGGTAGCAGGGAAAGTGGTGCCAAAGCTAATCAATCGGTCAGAACCGCAAACAAACGAGGAAGTTGATTTGACAAACAGGGAGAGGTCAATTTTGCAATTAGTTGGCGAGGGGAAGAATAACCAAGAGATTGCAGAAGCCTTGTATTTGTCTGTGGGGACGGTGAAAAATCATCTCACCGCAATTTTACAAAAGCTTGGTCTGCGGGACCGAACGCAGCTGGCGATTTTTGCTATTAGAAATGGTATCGTCTGATGGAATAGGGGGGTGGCAGTGTGGATCCAAATATGCGGGATTATTATTATGATTCCATGGTACGAAGGGTAAAGGAAAGGTTAGGAGATAGAAGTACGGGCTTGTATGAAAATGGGGAATGGAAGGGCTGGCATCAAAAAATAAATATAACCAAGCAGCACAAAATGGCGTCAGCGGTTTTGTTTATGTTACTTTCATCGGCTCTCTATGTTGGATCTACGTTGATGATATTCCTCCTGTTTTCGATTTTTGCTTACATGTGGGCTAACTATCTCTATTTAATGTTTGTTGGACGGGATTTGGAAATGAAGGTGGTAGAAGAGAAAATAAAGCTGTTTGATGAAGAACAGGGAGTGCTTCGCCTGCAAATCAGTCATCGAAGTCATCTCCCGATTTTCTTTGGTAAACTGCGCGTGGGAACAGACAAGAACCTGTTGTTTCATGGCGGAGAAAAGCTGCTTCATATCAATCAGATGTATATGCCGTTTCAACAGATTGGCAGGAGTGTTTGGGAGGTGGAGCTACCCTTTACAGCAACAAAAAGAGGAGTAGCGCAGTTGCAGCTATTTGACCTAGAGATTGAATCGTTTTTTGGCTGGGGAAAGGTGTACCAGCAGACGAGGGGAAGGCTGAAGTTTGAGGTGATTGTGTATCCGAAAAGTCAAACGGTGCAAGGCTTAGAACGGATTCTTCCTAAAAAGCAAGGAGAACACCCAGTAAGAACGTCTCTTTTTGAAGAAAAAAGCAGGGTGATTGGCACAAGAGATTATGTGAACGGGGATTCCTTTGGACAAATCCATTGGAAAGCAACTGCGAGAATGAACACCCTTCAATCCAAAGTTTACGAGCGAACGTCGCAGCTGTCCTGGTTATTTATCATCGACATTCATACAAGCAACTTTGAAGAAAAACTCCGCGGTGCCGCCTTCCTCCTCCATTATGCAACCAAACATAATATTGCCTACTCGGTGCTGGTTAATATTAAAAAGTTTGGCAATCCCTCTTACGTCGAATTAAATGTAGGGGAAGGAAAGCAACAGCTACATTCAGCATTATTATTGCTGGCAAGAATGAAACAAGAAAGTGTGATGATTCCTCCATCCATGTTTGCAAAAGTCGTACACCAGCACGCAACAGCTTTTCCTTATGCCATCGTGTGTGCCGATGAAGGGGTGTATGAGCGATGGAAGCTTCCAGGTACCATGGAAGGATTTGCTCTAAATGTGATAGACGAAACAACAGGTTCTAGTAATCTTGTCAAACTAGGTGCTAGTAATCTTTTGAAATTGCCGGATAAAGAAAAACAAAGAATTGTGGGGTGAGGCTGCCGGTGGGTGCCAGCCCTTTTTTATGTTGGCTTAGTGAAAGAACGATGTTAATAATGAGTAGTTTTTAGCTGATGATTGGAGCAAATGGCGGAGACTCCGGCGGGAATGAAGCGATAGGCTGGAGACCCCACAGGCGCAGCCGAAGAGGCTTACAAATCGCCCCGTGGACGCGGAGCCTGTTTGTGGAAATCAACAGCGGTAGAAAAGAGCCTATATAAAAGGCTGTTTTCGCAAAGTTTGTTGCTACTGTGTATCTTTAAGACACCCGTCATCAACGTTGCTGTCGTGCTCTTTTCGTGGAGTAGTTTTAAAAACGTGGCAATTTTTCTTAGCCCGAAGATTGGAAAAAGTCTTAAAGCCGACTTTTTCTTAGGTTTTAGCAACAATTTTTTAGAAAAGAGCCTTATGAAAAATGACCAAAGTCACCCTCATCCCTTCAAAGTAATGACCTTCTTCAGGTTAAAATTTTCCAATCGGAAAGTATAGTAAATGTATCAAAGGAGGTTTTCTATATGCTAGAAGCCATTCAATTAACAAAAACATTTAAAAGCACACAAGCCGTTAAAGAGGTAAATTTATATTTGGAAAAGGGGGAGACCGTGGGACTTCTTGGTCCGAACGGAGCGGGGAAGTCCACCACGATTTCCATGCTGAGCTCGCTTGTAAAGCCGACAAATGGAGAGGTGCTCCTAAAGGGTGAAAGTGTGAAGGATCAACCAAAGCATCTTCGAGAAATTTTAGGGGTGGTGCCGCAAGAAATTGCCGTTTTCCCAGAGCTTACGGCAATGGAAAACATGAGTTTTTTCGGGAACATTTATAAGCTTCCTAAAGTGGAGTTAAAGCAACGAATTCAAGAGGTTCTTACCCTTGTGGGACTTGAAGGTCGACAGAAGGAACCTGTGAAGAATTTTTCAGGTGGAATGAAGCGCCGATTGAATATTGCGATTGCGCTTCTTCATAATCCAGAAATCCTCATTATGGATGAACCGACAGTCGGGATTGATCCGCAGTCTAGAAACTATATCCTCGAGACCGTGAAAAGGCTGAATGAAGAGAAAGGGATGACGGTTTTGTATACGAGTCATTACATGGAGGAGGTCGAATTTCTCTGTCAGCGCATCTATATCATGGACAGAGGAGAGGTCATCGCTTCTGGGACAAAAGAAGAAGTGAAAAACATCCTCTCCTCGGAGCATTCCATTGAGGTGGAGGTGGAGACAGCCAATCCGGATTTTATACAAAAGCTTAAAGCGATTCCTGTCATTTCGTCTGTAACCGTCGCCGAAAAAAAAATCATCCTGCTCGCGCCAAAAAATATCAATCTATTAGAGGATGTGTTTTCTGCAGCAAAGGAAACGAACTCCCCGCTAAAAGGCATTCAAATTAAAGCACCAACGCTTGAGGATGTATTCTTGCATTTGACAGGTCGGACATTGAGAGATTAGGAGGGAGCGCATGTTACGAACATTTATAAAAAAAGATTTTTTACATTTATTGCGAGATAAAAAAGAAGTGCTCATTCTCCTGGCGATGCCGTTTGTCCTTATCACCATTCTTGGCTTTGCACTAGGTGGCAATGGAAAGGACAGCGTGAAATTGAATGCTGTGGTAGCGGTGGTCGATCATGGGAATTTAGCACAAGAACTAGAGCAATTTAAGGCTTGGATGAAAGAGGAGGATATCCCAGAAGAAGCACAGGTAGCGCTTGTCACTGCTGCCGAGGAAACGGCTTTTCCTGAGATGTTAGTCGATGGAGTGATGAAAGGGGAATTATCCAATTTTCTAACGGTAAAAGAAGAAGCCCAACGAGCGGCAGCTGTAGAAAATGCAAAATATGCTGGTGTGCTTTATTTTCCAGAGGGCTATCGATTTGAAACGTGGAAAGCGCAGTTCTTTGATGAAGACGCTAATACCAAGCTAGAACTTATGTTGAATCAGGACAAAGGGCTTGAAGCTAGTGTGGTATCAGATGTGGTCGAGAAATTTACCGAGCAAATGCGGCTTTATACGGTACTTACTAGGGAGGCACAGCAGAATAATCAGGCTTCCCCAGATTTTGAGACAGTTTCTGAGATTGATAGTGAAAAAGTGACCTTAGAAGGAGAAGTACCTGTCAATTCCTTTGCATACTTTGCTGTTGGCATGAGCACGATGTTTGCCCTTTATGTCATTTCGTTTGTTGCAGGCTATGCTTATAACGAAAAGACATCCTTTGTATATGACCGAATTTTACTTACCAACACGTCTCCTTTCATTTATGCAGCAAGTAAATGGTTCTCAGCTGTAATGGTTTCGTTTGTCCAGCTTAGTATCTTGTTCGGGGCGGCGGCGCTGGTGTATCAGGTGTTATGGTCGGATATTGTCGCGTTTTTACTTTTAACCCTATGCTTTAGCTTAGTGATAGGATCGATGACCGTGCTCATTACGGCGCTGAATTATCGCTACAACACTCAGCAAATTTCTACTGTTTTTTCCGGGTTCCTTGTCAGCATATTTGCCTTTTTAGGTGGCAGTTTTGTGCCGTGGAGTGAAGTATCTGAAACGATGTATGCAATAGGAGCCTTTACGCCAAATGGAGCTGCTCTGCAGGGATATGTGAAAATTTTAAGCGGCGGAGAGCTTGCCGATATTGTCACGAACCTTGGAAGTCTCCTTGCCATTTCAGTCTTGTTAATCATGATTGCTATTCCATGTTATCCAAAAAGGAGGGTGAGTTAAATGCGCGCAATACTCATCAATCACATACATCATTTACGCAGACAGCCCTTTGCGGTTATTGGGATGATGGTCCTGACTGTGGTGTTTGCCCTAGCACTTGGTCAAGTAAATCATGCATCCCCAGTGAAGGTTCCTGTCTTTTCTGAGGAGCTTAGTAAAACCGAGTTGACCTCCCTTCTTCAAGCGCTGAATGAGGATGTGGAAAACTTCACCTTTATCGCTGAAAAAGAAGAAGTCATCAAAGAGAAGCTAGATGAAGCGAGCATCGATGTTGGCCTACAGCTTGAAAAAGATAGCTATAAGCTGTTTATGAGCGCCACCACCCAAAATAGCACCTTAATGGAGTCGCATGTGGCAACCGTGCTGCAAAATGAGCGTGTGCTACGTGTGGCAGCGACGGAACTTGGTTCAACTCCAGAGCAATTGAAGGAAAAAGTAGCGAGTGCGAGCAGCATGTTCTCATTTTCCCAAAAATCGTTTAATGAAGATGAGTTTGTTTATGACGCTGCCATTCAGTCATTATTTGGCTTTTCTCTATTTTTCGTCGTGTTTACAGTCAGCTTCACAGTAAGTACCATCCTAGACCAAAAGCGTAATGGCATTTGGAACCGAATGGTGCTCTCCCCACTAACAAAAACACAAATGTATCTTGGGCATGTTAGCTATAGCTTTTTCATTGGGTATGTGCAGCTTGCCGTTATCTTTTTATTTTTTCACTATGTAATTGGTGTGGATCTTTATGGAGGGTTTCCGTTTATTCTCGTTGTCATTATTCCTTATTTGTTTGCGCTCGTTTCCTTAGGAGTGCTAATTAGTGCGCTTGCAACGAACCCACGTCAGCTTGATGGGATTATTCCGCTGATTGCTGTCAGCATGGCGATGATTGGTGGGGCTTATTGGCCACTAGAAATCGTTCAATCAGAGGCACTATTGTTTTTATCAAAGCTCGTTCCAATGACATATGGAATGGAGATGCTAAAGGGAGCGACCATCTTAGAGTGGGGCTTGTCGGAATTTTTCTTGCCTGCCTCTGTATTGTTCTGTATGGGCGTGCTGTTTATGGGAATTGGATTGAATTTTATGGAACGGAAGGCGAGTGTGTAAAGATATCTTTACACGCTCTTTTTTTTATTTTATACTTTATGTAAAGATATCTTTACCTTTTGGAGGAAGCGTTCATGAGTGTTGTCAATCATATAAAAGAAATAAGGCAAAAACGCGGGATCACACAAGTGAAAATGGCCGAAGATTTACAGATTACCAGACAAACCATTAACGCTATAGAAAAAAACAAGTACAATCCAAGCTTGGAATTAGCCTTAAAGCTCCTTGCTTATTTTGATGTACCGATGGAAGAAATGTTTTATTTGGAAGAAACAAAGGGGGAGAAAAAAAGGTGAAAATGAAAATTTTGTATTGGTCAGCTTTTGCCTTCATCATCAGTTGTATTCTGGCTGGAGGAAGCTTAGGGGTATACTTAATCGGCAGAAAAGATGGCATTTTTGATATGGAGCTTTTAAGGTCAGTATTTACCGGTACCTTTGGAGGAGTTCTATTTGTCATTATTATTAGTTTCCTAGTAAGGAAGAAAAAGAATAAAACCAACATCCCTACATTCGATGAACGAAACATCCTTATGATGAAACGATATTTTCTAGGTGCGCTTTATTTTGTGCTAGTTGGTAGTGGTGCAGTACTGATGTTTTTGGTTTTTATGGGTGTAGAAACAGTGGAAACAGGGATGCTTGCCTTATATTTAGTTTTGCTTTTTGCCCTTGTTGGTACAGGGGCGTTTGTTACATCAAAACTATGAATCATTTTTGACGGAATGCTTAACTTTCTAATTCCTTTGACGATATAACTTTTAGTGTAAAAACCTAAAGGAGATATCAACATGTTTCGAACTTTACGAAGTAAGCTTGTTTTTTCATTTATAGCAGTTATTGTATTAATTATTTCTAGTGTAAGTGTGATTACTTACATTCAAGCAAAAAAGAAGATTGATCGTGATGTGGTGGCAAATGCCGAAGCCGCAATGGGAGATTTGGAAGAGACTATTCATATTTATTTAGATAAATATTCTAGTATTATTTCAAGCTTCGGTAGCACGCCTTTGGTGTCTGACTTCTTGGAAAGAGAAACACCAGATAATCGCGAGAGAATGCTTGAAGGCTTTAGTCAAGTATTAGAAAACTTTCCAGACATGCAGTTATTTTACATAGCAACTCCAGACAAAAAATTGTATACGTCACCGGAAATTGAGCTGCCAAAAGATTTTGATCCAACCACTCGCGCGTGGTATATTAACGCGTTAAGCAGCCCAAATGAAGTTGTATTTACCAATGTGTATATAGACACAAACACCAATCAACCCATTGTCACGCTTGCAAAAGCAGTAAAAGCGAATGGTGTGATCAGTGGAGTCATTGCTGCAGATATCAACCTGACTTCTTTAGAGGCCTTAGTTGCACAAAAGCAATTAGGTTATGGAGGGTATCCTATCCTTCTTGATAACTATGGTGTGGCACTCGTTCACCCTACCTTGGGTGGAGAAAATTTACTCGATCAAGACCTACCCTTTATCGACCACATGTACGAGGAGTATGCAGGTAACGGTGTAGAAAGGTATACTTTTGACGGGGAAAAACGAGTGTTAGCTTATGAAACCGTCGATGAAACAGGCTGGAAAATTGGTGGAGTGTTTTTAGAGAAAAACATGCAGCAGTTAGCAGCAGATATTTTAAGAACGATTTTGATTGTTGGAGTAATTGCCATTATTTTAGCGATGGTGATTACGATTGTGCTGGCAAGATATATTACCAAACCTGTATTGCAGTTAAATGAAGAAGTGAAAAAAGTTGCGGAAGGCAATTTATCCGGTGACATTGAAGTGAAAACAAAGGATGAAATCGGGTTGCTTGCCACTTCGTTTAAAACGATGCTTGGTAATATGCGCGAAATGATTAGTACGGTTGGAGATTCATCGCAAAAGGTGAAAGCAGCGGTGGAGGATATGAGTGCAGTCACAGAAGAGGTATCCGCAACAAGTGAGGAAATGAATCGTGCTATTGAGGAGCTATCAAAAGGTGCGATTCAACAAGCGACAGACCTTGAGGGAACCAATTCTCGTACACTACATCTTGCCGAAAACATTGAAGACGTTCTTTCTAAGCAAGGGGAGCTCGATAAGCTATCGGGTCAAATTGTCGAGGCAAATGAGACGGGTATGCAGAAACTTGAAAATCTTCAGGATCATACCAATGAATCACGAAAAATTGTCAAGAGCTTGGATACACGGATGACTCAATTTACCGACAAGATTAAAAGTATTGAAGAAATCACGCACACCATTAATGAAATTTCGGAACAGACTAATTTGCTAGCCTTAAACGCGAGCATTGAAGCTGCTCGTGCCGGCGAACACGGCCGTGGATTTGCAGTTGTTGCAACTGAGGTGCGAAAGCTTGCCGAGCAAACAGCAGATTCCACTCACCATATTAAAGGTGTTATTTCAAGCATTGAAGCAGAATCGAAGGTTATATTAGACGAGATGAAACGCACCAATCATATCTCTGAGGAACAAAGCCATGCGGTGAAGGACACGGGAGACTCGTTTGGTGAGATTGCAACGAATATTCGTTCTATTATCGGATTTATCGAAGAAATCATGGAAAACATGAAGGTGATGAACGAGTCGAAAGAAGAAGTGCTTGCTTCTGTTGAAAGTATTTCGGCAATTGCTGAGCAATCCGCAGCAGGAACAGAGGAGATCGCTGCGTCAACCGACGAGCAGGTGAAAGCGATTAGCACCATCGCCTATTCAGCTGAGGAGCTGCTTACGATGAGTGAGGATTTAAGTGAGATGATTAAGCGATTTAAGCTAACAGAAGAAAATTAAATGTGAGTAATGGACCCCTGGCTGCGTATGGCTGGGGGTTTTTATTTCACAGCTCATATATTTTTTTTATCAACGCAACGTATTTCATCCTCTGTTTGTCTAATGAAGGAAAGGAGGTCCAAACGAGATGAAAAAATGGAACAAATTCTTTAAAACGTCCGACTCAGGACCCACATTTGAAAGCTTAATTCGACAAGAACAAGAAAAACTCTATAAAATAGCCTTTTCGTACATGAAAAATGAGCAGGATGCGCTCGATGTTGTACAAGAAGCCATCATCAATGGCTATCAGGCATTTGAAAAGCTCCAAAACGTGCAGTATTTTTCTACATGGATGACTAGAATTTTAATCAATGCAGCAAACAACGAACTCAGGAGGAAGAAAAAAATTACCTTCTTAGAAATAGAAAAATACGAAGAGCCCATCAAGGAAACCCAATTCTCCATACATAAGCTAGACCTCGCAGAAGTACTCCAAAGGCTAAAGCCTGAACAACGAACGCTTTTGATGATGAGGTTTCATTACGGTTATTCGATAAAAGAAATGGCACAAATTTTCAATAAGCCAGAGGGTACCATTAAATCGCAAATTCACCGAACATTGGCAAAGGTAAAATCGGAGTTGGATGAAGGAGGAGAAAAGGTTGGAGAAGCTTAATCATGACCTAGATGCAGCGTTTGGAGAAATTCATGTTCCAGATGAGGAATTAAACAAACGTGTTCAACATGCATTGGAAATTGCCCAAAAGCAACATCGAAAAAGGGCTAGGAGGTTTCAGGCCTGGAAAGGGAGCCTTGCCGCAATACTAGTGATCGGGATTATATCCGTCCTAGCTTCATCCTTCCTTAGCCAACATGAAACCACTGAGCTTACTTCTAGTGCCGGCTTTGAGGACAATATCTTGTATCAGCATGGTGACAAAGGAATCAAATTAGTTGTTACAGAAGGAAAAGCCACGGAATTAAATTTAGAGCAGGAATCAAATGATATTCAACTAAAGCTGACAGAAGCGTTTTTGGATGAAGGACGATTGGTGATAGGATACAAGGTGCTATCAAAAGAGGAGCAAAAAGGAACAATGGTCACCAATTTAAGTTATCAGGATAAGGACCTTGGTGTTACAGTGTATAGTTTGAATAAGCTAGAGCCGAACAAAGAACATACAGGAATATTCTCCTTTGATGTGAGTGACCTCCCGGATGAAGTGAACTTCGAATTAAATGTAAGATATGAGGAATGGAAAAAACCAAAGGCAGAGTGGGATTTTCAATTTGATTTAATAAATGAAGGTGGTTATCTCGTCAAAGGGATGGGTCTTGAAAAACAAAACAAAGAAGGCGCTAAATTTAGAGTGGCTACTCTAGAGGAAACTGCTTCTAAATTAGAAATACAAACAAATCTATTTTTGCCAGAACAGATTTCAACCGAGATTACCAATAACATGCATTTAAATTATATTATTATTGGAAAGCAATCAGGTGGATATTATCTGGCAGATAACTATTTTACAATGAGCAGTAATGATGAATTTCTTGAAAGAATACGTCAGCAAAAATCGTACCCAGCACTGGCAGAATTTGCTCCTCTTCGGAATGTGGAATCATACCAAATCATCCCGATAATTGCTGATTATACTCCTAGTAATGTAATTAGAGAACCGTTGGTAAAAGGAAAAGGCTACCATACGGTAAATGGTACATTTCAGGTGATAAAGGTAATGGAGAAAAACAACAGCCTTGTCGTGACGATTGATAAAGGGAATATACCACATGAACTGATTGGTAGCAGTTTGCAGTTAGAGGATAAGGAAAACACCATGTATCAACCAACCAAATACAAAGTAAAAGGAAAATATGTGGAGCTTTATTATCAAACAACCATAAAGCCAAAGGATCTTGGGATATTCTATGTGCCGGCAAAATATTATTTTGATGATCTGACAATTGATGTTCCTTAACAGTTAATCGAACGATCGATTAAAACCTAACACAAAAAATAAAGCCCAATCAACAGGTTAAACAATCGTTCGTTTTACCACCATCATTCCTTGTCGCACTAAGGGTTAAGGCACTTAAACGATCGTTCATTCAAAAAAATATTTTATCCTTCATATTCCATTACGCTCGTTTAATGAAACGTTCGTTCAACAATAAGAGGCTGGGACAAAACTTAAAAACACAAACAAAAAGACGAACAATAGTAATGCCGCATTAAATACCGCTATTGATTTCCGTGCAAGACTTCGCTTTCCGCGGGTGACCCGTGAGCCTCCTCGGCTTCGTATGCGGGGTCTCACATTGGCCACTTCTCTAAGCAGGAGTCTACGTATGCACTCCAATCAACCGCTGGTGTCATCTAAGAAATAAAAGCATATTGTAATAATAAAAAAACCGAACTGATTTGATCAAATACTATAATCAGTTCGGTTTTTACTTAGGATAAAAAAATTTTGTCCCAGCCTGTTTCTTGTTATTACAATACATTAAAATATCTAGCCTCTGGATGGGCGAAAACGATGGCGGATACCGATGCTTCTGGTTCCATCATAAAGCCGTCTGTCAGTTCCACACCAATGTCTGCAGGCTTTAACAAGTTAAACAGCTTTTCTTGATCCTCTAAATTTGGACATGCCGGGTAGCCAAAGGAGAAGCGCTGCCCCTGGTATTTTGCTGCAAAACGCTCTTTCATCGTAAAGCTAACACAATCCGGAAAGCCCCAACGATCGCGCATTTGCTGATGCACAAGCTCAGCTAGACCTTCTGCAGTTTCCAATGCAAGAGCTTGTAGGGCGTGACTTTCTAAAAACCGGCCTTCTTGTTTATACGTTGCGGCAAGCTCGCGGATGCCTCGGCCTGCCGTGACGGTAAAAAAGCCCACATAGTCCATCACACCGCTACTCCGTTCCTTTACGTAGTCTGACAAGCAAAGATGCGGCGTTTTTTCCTGACGAGGGAAGTCAAATTGCTCCAGCACTTGGGAATGGTCCTCTGGGTTGTAAATAAACAGGGTGTCACCTTCCGCTTGAGCAGGAAAAAGTTGATACAGTGCAGCAGGGGAGATGAGCTGCTTCTGCTTGGCTTGTGATAACAGATTATCCACTACATCCTTTACTTGAAGCGTACGCGTGTCCCCTTCAGCAAGCAATCTCTCAATCTTCCCTTTCACGCCAAGATGGTGGCCTATCAGCATTTGCATATTGATATAAGGCTCCACATGGGAAACGGAAATATGGCGTAACAAGTGACGCTTAGTGTCACTTGGCGTAAAGACCCGGACATCGCGCGAAACGTTGGAGCGGACCTTCTCCTTTACGGCAGTCGCGACCGCTGAAGAAGCTCGTTGACTAATTCCAGCAGCTTCGGCAGCAACCTCACTCAGCTTCCGTTTCTTTTGGGCCTGTTCCGCAACTAACAATTGAAACTCCTCCGGTGAGCGCAGCTGATTTGCAAGCGACAATCCGTTCATCGCATCCTTGGCGTAGAGTACCAGACCCTCGTATTCCTTAGAGATTTTTTGGTCGGTAAATTTTCGCGAAAGTGCAGCTCCGCCTACTAAAATAGGAACAGAGATATCTGACTGTTTCATATCGTGCGCTGTTAAGACCATTTGCTGTGCTGATTTAACGAGCAGTCCTGAGAGCCCGACGATATCTGGCTTTTCTTTTTTAATCGCTTGAATTAGGTCGGTGGAGGTAACCTTTATTCCGAGGTCAACCACCTCATAGCCATTATTGCTTAGAATGATGTCGACGAGATTTTTGCCAATATCATGAACATCGCCTTTGACAGTTGCAAGTAGCACCTTGCCTTTAGAGGAAGAGGTGTCGCTTGCTTCCATGTGCGGCTCTAAAAAGGCAACAGATGCCTTCATGACCTCGGCGCTTTGCAGAACCTCTGCCACAATGAGCTGGTTGTCATTAAATAGGCGGCCGACCTCCTTCATTCCGTTCATCAAAGGGCCGTTAATAATTTCTAGCGGTGTCGGATAAGCGGCTAACGCAAGCTCTAAGTCTGGCAATAACCCTTCTTTCGTGCCTTCAACCACATAATAGGCGAGGCGCTCCTCAAGCGGAAGATCCGGAATATTCGATTTTGCCTCTTTCTTTTTCCCACGATAAAAGTCCGTAAACTCTGCAAGTGACTCATCTGTTGTTTCAAACAACAAACGCTCGGCCATTTTCACCTCTTCTTCAGGGATAGAGGCAAAGCGCTCAAGCTTTTCGGTGTTCACAATCGCATAATCCAGTCCAGCCTGTGTACAGTGATAAAGATACACAGCGTTTAAGACCTCGCGTCCCACTGGTGGCAGTCCAAACGATACGTTACTCACACCAAGAACGGTCAAGCAGGAAGGAAAATGTTCTTTGATGAAACGAATTCCTTCCACAGTGGCATTCGCAGAACCAATGTATTGTTCATCCCCGGTACCGACTGGAAAAACAAGCGGATCAAAAATGATGTCAGATGGCGATACATGATACTTATTTACGAGTAAATCGTACGATCGTTTGGCAATCTCAAGCTTGCGTTCTGCGCTCACGCCCATGCCGTCTTCATCAATTGTTCCTACAACTAGTGCTGCCCCGTATTTATGAACGAGCGGGATGATGGTTTCAAAGCGCTCCTCGCCATCCTCGAGGTTAATAGAGTTGATAATAGCCTTTCCTTGCGAGTGCTTCAGCGCCACTTCAATGACATGTTCATCCGTTGAATCAATGACAAGTGGGACCTTCACTTTTTTCACGACCTCTTGAACAAAGGCCTTCATGTCTTCCAGCTCATCGCGGTCTGGGTCCGCAAGGCAGATATCAATGACATGTGCACCACCACGAACCTGGGCGCGAGCAACTTCAGCTGCTTCCTCATATTTTTTTTCTGCAATCAAACGCTTGAATTTACGGGAGCCGATGACATTGGTCCGCTCGCCAACCATAATTGGTCGAAGGGAAGGATCATCATAGATAAACGATTCAATCCCAGAAACACTATGGTGAGAAACAGCCTTTGTTGCACGAGGCGTTTTATCCTTCATCATTTCTGCAATGGCACGAATATGAGCTGGCGTGGTACCACAGCACCCTCCGACAATATTGAGCCAGCCCTGGTCGGCAAAACCTCCAAGCTTAGTAGCTAAGCTTTCAGGCGTTTCATGATAGTGTCCCTCTTCATCTGGGAGCCCTGCGTTTGGGTAACAGCTGACCGCACTTTTGGAAAGGCCAGATAAAGTACGGATGTGATCCTGCATGAACTCTGGTCCTGTTGCGCAGTTTAAACCAACCGCAAGTGGCTTCATATGCTCCACAGAAATGTAAAAGGCATCTATGGCTTGCCCTGCAAGCGTGGTACCCATAGGCTCGATGGTGCCAGAAATGATAATGGGCACTTTTAGGCCAGTTTTTTCAAATGCGCGCTGAATGCCAAGAAACGCACATTTTACATTCAATAAATCCTGACTTGTTTCTACTAAAAGACAATCAGAGCCGCCATCGAGTAAGCCGCGAGCCTGTTCTTCGTAAGATTCTGTGAGGTCATCAAAGGTGGTTCCGCCAGTCACACTAAGCGTTTTCGTCGTAGGGCCGATCGAGCCAGCGACAAAGCGTGGCCATTCGGAGGTAGAAACCCTTGCTGTCGCACGGTTGGCAATTTCGGCGCCCAGCTTATTAATCTCGTACGCTTTGAAGCCGAGGTCATATTCGTCTAAAACAAGATTAGTTCCACCGAATGTGTTCGTTTCCACTATGTCAGCACCTGCTTCAAGATAAGCAACATGAATGTTTTCAATGACCTGAGAAGCTGTGATATTTAAGTTTTCATTACACCCGTCGTACTCCTCACCGCCAAAATCATCTGGTGTCAGGTTTGCCTCCTGCAGCATGGTTCCCATCGCACCGTCCATGATGAGGATTTTCTTATGCATCTGCTGCTCTAGTAGTGTCATAGGTTTAGACATTTTGTATCCTCCTTGCTGAATGAGACAGGTTTTGTTTTTTTGCATAGTTTGCTAGCTCTACCGTCAGCTCGTAGCGCATGAACGGCGTAATCAGATAGATGCCGTTAAATAGCGTTAGCGCCGTATCAAGAAGCCCTTTGGCAATCGTCAGGCCTTCTTGTCTAGCACGCTCGGGGTGATCTTGATGGCTGTTCATCGCGTCAAGAACAGGCTGCGTAAGCTTGATTCCTGGTACCTCATGATGCAAAAAGTTCGCGTTCCGGCTGCTCGTCAGTGGCATGATACCAATATAAATAGGGGCATCAATATGCTTGGTTGCATCGTAAACTTCCAGCAGTTTTTCCTCTGAAAAGACAGGCTGGCTGATAAAATAGTCCGCTCCAGCTTCTATTTTTTTCTCCAGTCGTGCCACCGCTTTGTCAATCACCCGGACATTTGGATTAAAGGCAGCGCCAACGGAAAAGCTGGTGCTTTCGCCGAGCTCTTTTCCGGAAAGAGAGACGCCTTGATTGAACTGCTTAATCATATTGATCAAGCCAAATGATGTCACATCATAAACGGACGAAGCTCCAGGGAAATCGCCAACCTTTGTCGGATCTCCTGTGACAGCGAGCACATCATGAATGCCGAGCTGGTGGAGTCCCATCAGGTGCGATTGTAATCCGATTAAATTCCGGTCCCGGCAGGTGATATGAATGAGCGGGCGTATTCCAATTTGTGATTTCACAATCGAGCCGAGTGCCGTGTTGCAAACTCTCGGAGATGCAAGAGAGTTATCAGCCAACGTCAAAGCGTCAATGCCGGCGTCCTTTAATGCCTGAGCTCCTTGCAAAAATTTATCTGTATTTAGCTTACGTGGAGGATCTAGCTCCACGATGATGGATTGTTCTTTTTTTGCTTTTTCAAAAAGAGGGGTAGGAACATCCTTCTTTTTGGACGGAAGGATAATCTTCCGTTCTCTTCGCTTCACCTGCTTTTCTTTTACAGGAGGAACGTCTCTTAGCGTTTCAGAAAAGGCCTGAATATGAGCTGGCGTTGTTCCGCAGCAGCCTCCAAGCAACCGAACCCCTTGATTTCGAAAAGCAAGTGCCGTTTCCTTAAAATAAGCGGCATCACTATCATATTCGAGCTTGCCGTCCACATAAGAAGGAAGACTTGCATTCGGATAGGCGGACAAAAAGGCAGTTTGTGGAATCGATACCTCTTCTAGTGTCGAAATCATGTGATAAGGGCCAAGCCGACAGTTTAAGCCAACAATATCAGCACCTAAGGCTTCAAGCCGGTTCATTGCCTCTGTAATTGGCACCCGGTTTTGCAAATACCCGACCTCCTGCAGAGACACCTGTGAAATGATGGGCAGTTTCGTTTCTTTTCGAGCAATTTGCAATACCGTTTCGAGTTCTTCCAGGTCATAAAATGTTTCTAGTAAAATACCATCCACACCTTCTAAAAGAAGACAGTAGAGCTGCTCGCGAAAGGTACGCTTAATTTCCTCTAGTGGTATGGCTTCTGGTTTGATTGCGCGGATGCCCCCAATAGTTCCGACCACATAGGCTCCTTTATGGTCAGCTGCCGCCTTTTTTGCTAATCTTACTCCAGCGCTGTTTATTTCTTTTACCTGATCCTGAAGGCCGTAACGTTCAAGTTTATGGTAGTTTGCTGCATAGGTATTGGTCTGGATGATGTCCGCACCGGCATTCAAATAGGCCTGGTGAATATGATAGATTTGGTTAGGCTGGGAAAGATTCAGCTCCTCAAAGCAACAGTCCGATCCATAAGAATAAAGGAGGGTTCCCATCGCGCCATCTGCAATTAAAATGTTATCCTGCTGTAGGCTATCTAATATTCCCATGATATACCCTCCGTTGTTCAACCAATCCTTCTGAAGCGATGTGTAATGCTTGATCAAAATCAGCAATTAAATCATCCGCACTCTCAAGGCCAACTGATAATCGCAGCAGAGAATCTGAGATGCCACGCTTTTGTCGTTCTTCTTCTGGCATCGCCGCATGAGACATTTTCGCCGGAAGAGAAAGAATCGACTCCACCGCACCAAGGCTAACAGCAAACACTGGAATTTCGACGCTGTTAACAAAGCTTCGCAGATCCACACCCTCTTCAAGCACAAACGATAGCACCGCTCCTGGTCCTTGCGCCTGTCTGTGCTGAAGGGTAAAGCCAGGATGTGTCGAGAGCCCTGGAAAATAGACCTTTTTGACGGCGGGGTGTTGGATGAAAAAATCTGAAAGTCTATGCGCCGTTTTCATCGATTGCTCTAGCCGAACATGCAAGGTTTTTAATCCTCGTAGGACAAGCCATGCATCCTGCACCCCAAGCACTGCTCCAAAGGAATTTTGCAAAAATGCCAGTCGATTGGCAAGCTCTGGGTCTTTGGCAACCGCAAGTCCTGCGACCACATCGCTGTGACCAGACAAGAATTTTGTTGCACTGTGTAAAACAAGGTCAGCGCCTAGTGCGAGCGGTTTTTGCAATGCTGGCGTTAAAAAAGTGTTATCAACAAAGGTTAGGGCATCTATGTGTTTAGCAAGCTCAGAAATGGCTTTGATGTCGGTCACCTTTAACAACGGATTGGACGGTGTTTCGACGTAAAAAAGCTTTGTATTTGGCTTGATTGCTTTTTTTACTCTATCCAAGTCCGTCATATCAACAAACGTATGCTCAACCCCGTATCGTGTCAGCACCTGCGACACCATCCGATACGTCCCGCCGTACACATCCTCCGAAATCAGCACATGATCACCTTGCGAGAGTAAGAGAAAAGAGGTGGAGATTGCCGCCATGCCGGATGAAAAAGCAAAGCCTCTCGTTCCTTCTTCCAGCTGGGCAACGGTTTCTTCCAAAGCTTCTCTCGTCGGATTTGCCGAGCGGCCGTAGTCATATTTTCCGAAACTATCGATATCAAACTGATGGAAGGTGGAAGCATGCTGGATTGGCACACTGACCGCCCCATTTTGCTTATCGACCTTATGCTGATTGTGCAACAATTTCGTTTGAAAAGAATGGCTCACGATAGGACCTCCTTTTGAATGGATGCTGCTTTTAGGGCAGCCTCTACATCACGTATTAAATCATCAGCGTCTTCTATACCAACAGAAAAACGAAGCAGCCTGTTACAAACGCCGGTTTTGATGCGAATCTCCTCTGGTATATCGGCATGCGTTTGGGTTGCTGGATAGGTGATAAAACTTTCCACGCCACCAAGACTCTCAGCAAAGGTGATTAGCTGTAAGTTTTGCAAAAACGGATTCACCCAGGCTTCCTCTTGAATGCGAAAGGACAGCATTCCGCCCCTCCCCGGATACAACACATCGGTTACGGCTGGGTGTGTTTTGAGATACTCTGCAATGGCCTTCGCATTTTTTTCATGACGTTCCATACGTAAGGACAAGGTCTTCATGCCCCGCATCAATAGCCAAGAATCAAAAGGACTGAGGACCGCACCTGCGGCATTATGGTGAAGCGCTAGCGATTCGCAAAGCTCTTTGCCTTTTGCAACAATCAGTCCGGCAAGCACATCATTATGGCCACCAAGGTATTTGGTCGCGCTATGAATGACAAGGTCCGCACCAAGCTTTATAGGATTTAATAGAACAGGAGTGTAAAAGGTATTATCACAGATTAAAAGAATGTCTCGCGCTTTTGCAAGCTGTGACACGGCTTCTAAATCTGTTTCTACCATCAGGGGATTAGTTGGAGTTTCCACAAAAATAGCTCTCGTCTGTGGGGTAATCGCTGCTTTGATTTCTTCTAGGTTTGTGGTATCCACATACGTACAACACAGCCCCCATTTTTTATAGCCTTCCTCAAACAGTCGGTAAGTCCCACCGTACAAATCCTTACAAACAAGGAGTTCGTCACCTGATTTAAAAAGAGAAAGAATCGTGAGGATCGCCGCCATTCCAGAGCTGCACGCAAATCCTTGGTCGCCATCTTCAAGTTCCGCAATTGCTTGCTCTAACACATGTCTCGTCGGATTTCCTGTACGCGTGTAGTCATAGCCTGTCGATTGACCAATCCCCTCATGACGATAAGCCGTGGAAAAATAAACAGGCGGATTGACCGTTCCAGTGGCTGTTTCACTTCTATTACCAATTTGCGCAAGCTTTGTGTCTGTTTTATACATAGAATAGACCTCCCGATAGCTAATTTTGGTTTTCCTTAGGATGGGGGAGGAGGCATTTGGATAAAAAGAAAAAAGCCTCCTTATAAGAAGAAGACTTTTTGGTTGAAAGTTCATTCTTCTCATCTGTGCAAGCAACCTACATTGCTCACTGGAATTAGCACCTTTTCAACGCTGTTCTGAGCGCTGCTGGTTGCTGAGGTGTCATCGGGCCATTCCCTCTACCTCTCTGGATAAGAAATTTCATTATATAGTTATTAGTATTATCTGAACGTTTTAATTATTTTACTAATTTACAACAGGAAAGCGAGAAATGCAATAATTTTTTTTGAAAGCGCATTGCACACGACCGGAAAAGGAGGGGTTTGGAGGAGAGTGGGTTGAGCACGGAGGCTGGTGGTGGACCTAAAAACGGGAGTAGCCGAGGAAAATGAGTCAAGCAGAGGTGCTGGACGACCGAAAAACGGGAGTCGCAGACGAAAATGTGTCGAGCAGAGGTGCTGGACGACCGAAAAACGGGAGCCGAAGAGGAAAATGAGTCGAGCAGGGGTGTAGGACGACCGAAAAACGGGAGCCGCGGAGTGTAATGAGTCAAGGAGAGGTGCTGGACGACCGAAAAACGGGAGTCGCGGAGGAAAATGAGTCAAGCAGGGGTGGTGGACGACCGAAAAAAGGGAGTCGCGGAGGAAAATGAGTCGAGCAGGGGTGCTGGACGACCGAAAAACGGGAGCCGCGGAGGAAAATGAGTCAAGCAGAGGTGCTGGACGACCGAAAAAAGGGAGCCGCGGAGGAAAATGAGTCGAGCAGGGGTGGTGGACGACCGAAAAAAGGGAGTCGCGGAGGAAAATGAGTCAAGCAGAGATGCTGGACGACCGAAAAACGGGAGTCGCAGACGAAAATGAGTCAAGCAGAGGTGCTGGACGACCGAAAAACGGGAATCGCGGAGGAAAATGAGTCAAGCAGGGGTGGTGGACGACCGAAAAACGGGAGTCGCAGAGGAAAATGAGTCAAGCAGGGGTGTTGGACGACCGAAAAAAGGGAGCCGCGGAGGAAAATGAGTCAAGCAGAGATGCTGGACGACCGAAAAACGGGAGCCGAAGAGGAAAATGAGTCGAGCAGGGGTGGTGGACGACCGAAAAACCGCAGTCGCAAAAGAAAACGAATCAAGCAGCCTGTCCCTTCCAACATCAAACTTCAATAGGTTAAATCCCGCCCCAAATCTGTCATAAATTGGTCAATCACAGAAAGAGAAATTGGATTGTATCTGTTATATAATGGGTACTAGAAGAGTATGTGAGATTTTTCACAAACAAACAAACAATCAAACAAAACCTATCCCATCATCAAAATGAAACGAGGGAAACGACATGACGGACCTAAAAGCCATTGCAAAATCACATAAAGGCATTCGAATGAGACTTCTTTTTATTGCCGTACTCACCGGTTTGACCGTGATTGGCCAGGCGTATTTCTTTGTGACCATTGTGGATCGGGTGTTCCTTCAGGGTTACTCGTTCACAGAAATACTACCGTTTCTTGCAGGCTTACTCTCTGTTTTAGCAGCACGAGCAGCCCTCACTTATCTAAATGGAATTACCGGTGTGAAGCTTGCTGCTAAAGTGAAAAAGGAGCTAAGAGCCTCGCTATTAAAAAAACTATCTAAAAGTCCAATCCAAGCAGCGCTTCAAGGGCAATCAGGCCAAAAGGTAAGTGTGATGATGGATGCAGTGGACGAAGTAGATTCCTATTTTAGTAAATACGTGCCACAGGTGATGCAATCTAGCATTGTTCCGTTAATCATCTTAATTGCCGCCTTCAGTCAGCACGTCAACAGCGGTCTCATTATTTTAGTCACCGCTCCGTTTATCCCGATTTTCATGATTGTTGTTGGGTTGAAGACGAAGAATAAATCAGAAGAACAAATGGAAAAGCTAAATGCTTTTTCCGGGACCTTTCTTGATACGTTACAGGGGTTAACTACCTTAAAGCTGTTTAATCGCTCGCAAAAGCAGGAGCACACAATCGAGAATAGCAGTCTAAGCTTTCGCGATGCCACGATGGAAGTGTTGAAAATTGCCTTTTTATCAGCGCTGATGCTGGAATTTATTTCGATGCTTGCCATTGGGCTTATCGCATTGGAGGCAGGCTTTCAGCTTGTTGTCTTTGAAAATATCAGCTTTTTCACGGCCTTTTTTGTTCTAGTATTAGCACCGGAATTTTATCTCTATTTAAAAGAGCTCGGTAGTGCCTTCCACACAGGTCGTGGAAGCATGGGAGCTGCGCAGAAAATCTTCGATGAATTAAACAAAGAGGAAGCAGCGATGGAGTGGGGCAATGAAGAGCTGCCAGATAAGCTAACGCCACCTGCTATCGAACTAAAGCATGCTGGCTTTCAGTATGGTGCAGAAGGCTTCTCGATTAAGGGGGTCGAAGCGAAGTTACCGCCTTTTTCACAAGTAGCGCTTGTTGGGAAAAGTGGTTCCGGTAAAAGCACCTTGCTTAACCTTATCTCCGGACTCATCCGACCGTCTGAAGGGACCGTAGTAATAGATGGCAAGCCGTTGTTTACCTATCAGGAAAAAACCTGGTTTGACCAAGTAAGTTATATTTCACAACATCCCTATATTTTTGCGGGAACCATTGCAGAAAATATGATCATTGGGGCAAAGACTGAAGCTACTGTAGAAGAGTTGAACCTGGCTGCAAAAAAGGCCGGTATCTTTACGTTGATTCAGTCCTTACCACAGGGCTTTCAGACGAATATTGGAGAAGGGGGCCGCGGGCTTTCAGGTGGCGAGAAGCAACGACTCGCACTTGCACGGGCATTTTTGAAAAAACCGTCTATCATTCTGTTTGATGAGCCAACAACTGGACTAGATCTGCAAACAGAAAAAATACTGCAAGCATCGCTGCGAGAACTTTCGGAGCACGCAACCGTCATTACAGTTGCCCACCGCCTGCATACGATTAAAAATGCGGACCTCATTCTTTTCTTAGATAACGGAAATCTACTAGCTAAAGGGTCCCATACGGAGCTTTTGGAAAAAGTCCCAGCCTATAAAGAGATGGTATCCATTCAGCAAGGAGGGAATGCGGAATGAAGGAATTGCGCCATATCACCACTTTGGTGTTACGAGAAAGAAAAGATGTGCTACTGTCCATCCTTCTGGGCTTTGCTGCTGGAATAGCCGCAGTTGGCCTATTTGCAACAAGTGGATACTTGATTTCTAAAGGAGCGTTAACTCCACCAATCTATACGCTAACGGTCATGATTGCCGTCTTAAAACTATTTGGATTTGCGCGTGCCTTCAGTCGCTACGGAGAGCGCTATTTTTCTCACCGTGCAACCTTCTCTATTTTAAGTAATTTGCGCGTTTCGTTTTATAAGAAATTGGAGCCATTGGCACCGCGAATTTTTCAAAAATATCGAAGTGGGGACTTGCTCGCAAGAATTGTCGGCGATGTCGAAAGCCTGCAAAACTACTTTTTACGCGTGTTCTATCCACCGGCAGTGCTCGTTCTCGTTTTTTTATGCACGATTCTTTTCATCACTTATTTTTCCGTGGCATTGGCAGTCGTTATGCTTCTTGGGCTACTTCTCACCGGATTTGTCGTGCCGACGATTTTTGCACTCGGGCAACGCAAGCTTCAGCGTAATGTGCGAGAAGAGCGTGCCAAGCTTTCTGCGGAAGTAACCGAACTATTTTATGGCTTTCGAGATTTGAAAATTTATCAGAGGCTGGAAGAAAAAGAAGCGTTGCTAGAAAAAGTCGCCTCTGACTACGTGACAGAACAAGAACGCGAAGGCAAGCAGGCCATGTTAAATCATTCCATTAATACGTTTGTGACACTGCTTGTGACCTGGGTCCTGTTAGCGCTTGGTGCTTTCCTAACAGCAGAAGGTCAATTTGAAGGGCTGTTCCTTGCAATGCTGGTCATGATTAGCTTGACGGTCTTTGAAAATGCCGCACCAATGGCGGTATTACCTAGCTTTTATGAGGATAGCAGAAGAGCAGCCGGCCGTTTGGAGGAAGTAGTGTATGAGGAGGAGATTCCCACACCTTCTGCGCGTTTAAAAGAATTGCCACATAGTACAGCGCTCTCGTTTCACATGACGGGAGTTGACTTTGCTTTTCCGAATGAGCCCCGTTCCACGATTCGTGATGTGAGTGTGAATCTTAAAGCAGGAACCAAAACGGCTATCGTTGGTCCGAGTGGCTCTGGAAAGTCGACATTGCTGCACTTGCTGTTGAAGCTGCAACAGCATGAAAGTGGAAGTATTTTGGTGAATGATCAGGACAGCAGAGATATTGACTCTGAAAGTCTTTGGAGCAGAAGTAATGTTGTTCTGCAGGAAAATCACTTCTTTTACGGAACGATCAGAGACAATTTAGCACTTGCAAAGGATGGCCTGACGGATGACGAAATGAGAGAAGCACTTCGTGAAGTGCAACTCGATCACTTTACGCTGGAGGATCGTGTTCTTGAGAAGGGAGAAAACCTCTCAGGTGGCGAAAAGCAGCGACTCGCAATTGCCCGTGCTTTTCTCAAAGGCGAGCGTGTGTGGATGTTAGATGAACCTACCTCCTCTGTAGATGCCATTACAGAACGTGCGATTTTGGAGGAACTCTTTAAAAGGGCTGCGGATGATACCCTTGTCCTCATCAGCCATCGTCTCACTGGTCTGGAAAAAATGGATCAGATTGTGGTGATGGAGGATGGAAGTGTGGTCGAGAGCGGCACCTACCATGAATTGATGGAAGCGAAGGGTTATTTTTATGAAATGAAAGAAATTGAGAAAAGTGTGTTTATGTAGTTGGTTAGCTGCCAAGGGGAGACACTCCCTTTGGTGGCTTTTTCTATGCAGGGGGTATATGGGGTTTTTGAAAGCAACAAATTTATCGTTTCGCTGAAATATCGTGATTTTCGCTTGAATTTCTTATTTTTCGCTGAATAAACGAAAATTTCGCCAGAATCATGTTCATTTTCGCTGAATTCTGCGTATAATCGCTGAATCCCTAAAAAATATACGTGCAGGGGGTATACAGGTCGCTCAAAAACTATCCTATATTCTCCATTTTTTTAAACTCTAGGTTACTTTCCTACTATTACTCGTTGACGCTCCGCATGGAAAAATAGTATAGTTATCATAGTTGATAATGATTATCATTAGGGAAACGAAATTTTCCTAAGAGGGAGTGGAGTCCGTGGTTCGCCGTTTTTTTTCCTACTATAAGCCATATAAATGGCTGTTCATTTTAGATTTTTCCTGTGCGGTACTTGTGGGGATTCTGGAGCTTGCCTTTCCGGTTGCAGTTAATCAGGTGATAGACCGGTTGTTGCCGGAGCAGAACTGGAACCTAATTGTCTGGGCCTGCATTGGGTTGCTGGCTGTTTATGCCATAAATACGGGCCTGCACTACATTGTTACATATTGGGGACATATGCTAGGCATCAATATTGAAACGGACATGCGCCGCAAGCTGTTTCAGCATATGCAAAAACTATCGTTTGGGTACTACGATAACAACAAAACCGGTCATTCTATCTCGAGGCTAACGAAGGACTTAGAGGAAATAGGCGAGGTGGCTCATCACGGACCAGAGGATGTCTTTGTTGCGCTGATGACGCTTGTTGGTGCATTCATCATCATGCTGACCATCAACTGGAAGCTTGCAATCCTTTCCTTTATCGTGATTCCAGTGCTAATGGTCCTTGCGATCTATTTTAATAAGAAAATGACCAAAACCTTCCGCCGCATGTTTCATAATGTCGCCGAAATCAATGCGAGAGTGGAGGATAGCATCGGGGGAATCCGTGTTGTTCAAGCCTTTGCTAATGAAAAACACGAGCAAAAGCAGTTCGCTGTGAACAATGAAAGCTACCGAAACACGAAGCTTTCTTCATATAAAATTATGGCGCAGAACGTGACTGCGAACTATATGCTGATGCGTCTAGTTACATTATTTACGCTGCTATTCGGAACGTTTTTTGTCATTGGCGGAGAGCTGACTTACGGACAGTTTGTCGCGTTTATCTTACTCTCGAACATATTACTAGGACCAATCCAGAAAATTAATGCCGTTATTGAGAGCTATCCTAAAGGGATTGCAGGCTTTAAGCGATACACAGAAATTATGGACACAGAGCCTGATATTGCTGATGCACCAGGAGCTGTGCATGCGGAGCTTGAAGGCGAAATTCACTATAGAAACGTCTCTTTTGGCTATGAGGGCACAGAAAAAGTATTGAGAAACATCAACCTTTCTGTTAAAGCAGGAGAAACCATTGCGATTGTAGGACCATCTGGTGCAGGTAAAACCACGCTTTGCAGCTTGTTGCCACGTTTTTATGAGCTTGAAGAAGGCGGCATCCTCATTGATGGCTACGATACTCGTGAATTGAAGCTAGAATCCCTACGTAGTCAAATAGGCATTGTTCAGCAGGATGTTTTCTTGTTTTCCGGAACAATCCGTGAAAATATTGCGTATGGAAAACTCGATGCCACAGATGAGGAAATCATGGAAGCAGCACGTCGCTCGCAGCTAGATACATTTATTCAGACGCAGCCTCAAGGCTTGGATACGGTAATAGGCGAGCGGGGAGTGAAGCTATCTGGTGGACAGAAGCAACGCCTGGCGATTTCCCGAATTTTCTTAAAGAACCCACCGATCCTTATTTTAGATGAAGCAACGTCCGCGCTAGATACCGAAACAGAACGTGCGATTCAGGCTTCCTTAACGGAGCTTGCGAAGGACCGGACGACGTTGGTCATTGCCCACCGTTTGGCCACGATAAAAAATGCAGACAGAATCATGGTGGTCACCAAAGACGGAATTGCAGAGCAAGGAAGTCATGAAGATTTATTGAGCTCTGCGGGAATTTATAGCAGACTGCATCAGGCTCAATTTGGATGAGATCTTACAGATGGTAATGACAGGAAAATTGTTTGAATAGCCTCCAGACGGGAATGTATTCAGTATAAAACAATACTGATATTCTTAGGAGGAAAAAACATGAAGACAATACTTGGTGTTTACGATTCGGATAAAAAAGCACGAAATGTTGTTGAAGGCCTTATCGTACAAGGGTATCATGCAGAAGAAATTGTCGTCGTTGCACTCGACAATAATGTTAGCCATGACTATCCAATCGGCACACGACTCGAACGAATTGAAGCAGAACAAGAGGATTCTGTAATGGATAAGCTAAAGCATACATTCATTCCAGATGGAGCGCAGATTCCAAAGGGTGTTGGCAATAGGCTCGCAAAACTGGGTCTTTCCGATCGAGAAGCTCCCATGTATGCCACAGATATTGAAAACGGCAGAATTGTGGTACTTGTGAACAAAAAATCGAGCAAAGAAGCACGAACAGTAACTCCGACTCCATAACTAATGCAGAAATAGGGGCGGCTTACCCATTAGAATCAGTTTTGTAGTGCAAACAAGTAAATATCAAAGGAAAACGCACCGAATTTCACAAACGAAATTCACCGGGCGTTTTTTTTTTGTTTACATTCTAGGTTGCGAGGTTGGCTAAAGAAAGAGACTCCAAAATCCTGAGGCTCTTTCTATTCTTCTATCCTCTTCCAACTGTACGCTTCGTAAGTTTGACATGAAAGGCTAATGGGTTGCCTATATCATGCGGATTTTTTTTGCTTCCATAACATTAAGCTACCTTTCAATATCATCGACATTTGTTGCATTTTTTGACATATCTTCATCAAGCATGATGGAATCCTTTGGTATGGTAGCATCAAAGTATGGGGGATGTTGTTCGGAATGCTTATTCTCTTCTTGGTTGTGAAATCCGTTTTTTTCCTTAGACATGGCCATCTCCTCCTATTTATTAGCTTTTCATTTTAACTTCACCATATCGTTTCTCTCTATGTAAAAAATATACCAACTTTCCAAAAGGGAGAAAGAACGAGCTTACCGTATGGATAATTGATGAAAGTACATAATAAATAAAGTAACCCCTCATTTCGCTTTTTGTTGCCATATCCTAAATAAACGATTTTTTCAACAATTTTTGCTGTTAAAAAATAATGATTCTCTACTAAAATTTTCAAATTAAGTGTAAGAAAACGAATGGAGTTTGGAGGTTTTTGAGTGGATAGTTCAAATCGAATACCATTAGCATCTTCAGAATTAGCGAACTTGTGGATGACTTATCAAGACAAAACAATGATCATGAGATTTCTGGAATACTTCCTGGAACATGTTGAAAAAGAGGAAATACGAATGATTCTACAGTATTATTATGACCGTGCTACTGAAAGTGTAGAGTTTGTGACCAAGATTTTTCAACAAGAAGGCGCGGCTATTCCAATCGGTTTTACTGAAAAAGACGTTAATAAAGAGGCTCCAAAGTTATTTGACTATATGTACGATGTGATGTATTTGCACATGATGTCTAAAATAGGAACGAATCTTTACGCTCTCTATTCGACCATGTCTTACAGGAAAGATATAAGAAAATTTTTCAGACGTTTAACTGAGGAAGGACAAGAGGCGTATGACCAAGCCACACATGTTCTTTTAGAAGCAGGAGTTCTTTCACGTCCCCCTTATGTTTCGATGCCAAAAGAAGTTAAATTTGTACATAATCAAAAATATTTAACTGGGTTGAATTGGTTAAGTAATGAAAGACCCTTAAATACAATTGAGATTTCTCTTATTCATCATTCCATTGAGACCAACCTTACGGGCATGCAATTAATGATTGGATTTGCTCAAGTAGCACAAGAAGATAAGGTACGAAAATATTTTGTTAAAGGAATGGAATTATCAAAGAAAGTTGAAACAGCTTTAGGAGAATTTTTCCGTCAGGATTACATTGAGCCACCGGCTACTCATGCAGGTAAAGCTACAAATTCAACTGTCGCTCCATTCTCTGATAAATTAATGATGTACAATACCAGCTTATTAAGTACATTTGGACTTGGAAGTAATGCAATTGGCGGTGCGTTTAGTCTACGAAGCGATTTACCTGCAAAAATGGCGCTCCTTGCAAAAGATATTTATGATTTTGCAAAACAAGGTGGGAGAATCATGGTCAAAAATGGTTGGATGGAAGAACCACCATCTAGTGAGGATCGAGCTCAATTGACTAAAAGTTAAGATAAGCTGAACCCAAAAGCTTTAAGCGATCAATTTTACAAACCACCTATATCTAAAAAGAGTATTGGAATATGATCATTTCGATACTCTTTTGCTTACAAAAAAATTTTGTTGGTGTAATCAACAAGATTTTTTTATTCAATTAAAGGACCTCATTATGGAAGGAACAGGAAAATCAAATTTAATAGGCGCGTTATAAAATAAGGAGTAGATTGTAAGATTCCCCTTTATGCCTATGTATGGAGTGCGATACTGTACTCGTTCTTTTTTGTTTTTGAAACTAACTAAAATATGAGGTAATATACAAAGAGGAAGAGCTATCGTAGCTTAATATCTTTTTTACAAGGAGCGTTCTCATGTCAAAAGTATTCGTTTTAGGACATAAAAATCCAGATACAGATTCCATTTGTTCTGCCATTGCGTATGCAGAGCTAAAAAAACAATTAGGTATGGATGCAGAGCCTGTTCGCCTTGGTGAGCTGAACGGGGAAACAGAATATGCCTTAAAGGAGTTTCATGCAGAAGTTCCACGCTTAGTTGAAACGGTGGCAAATGAAGTACAAGAGGTAATTTTAGTTGACCACAATGAACGTCAGCAAAGCGTCCATGATATTGATCAAGTTCGTGTATTGGAAGTTATCGATCACCATCGTATCGCTAATTTCGAAACAAGTGACCCGTTATACTACCGTGCCGAGCCGGTGGGTTGCACGGCGACTATTCTAAACAAACTGTACAAAGAAAACGGCGTAGAGATCTCAAAAAGTGTTGCAGGATTAATGCTTTCTGCGATCATTTCTGACTCGTTGCTTTTCAAATCTCCAACTTGCACAGAACAAGATGTTCAAGCTGCAAAAGAGCTTGCTGAAATTGCAGGAGTTAATGCAGAGGAATACGGTTTGGCGATGCTAAAAGCTGGAGCGGACATTAGTGACAAAACAGTAGAACAGCTGATTTCTTTAGATGCGAAGGAATTCCAAATGGGTTCATACAAAGTAGAAATCGCTCAGGTGAATACGGTTGATACAAACGATGTTCTTGCTAAGCAAGCAGAGCTTGAAGGCGTGATTAAAGAGGTTGTTGCTAACAAGGACTTAGATTTATTCCTATTAGTGGTAACGGATATTCTTGAAAACGATTCTGTCGGTCTTGCACTGGGTTCTCAGGCGCCTGCAGTAGAAAAAGCATATAACGTTACTCTAGAGAACAATACTGTTTTACTTAAAGGTGTCGTTTCTCGTAAAAAACAAGTAGTCCCAGTGTTGACGGATGCTTTAACAAAATAAAAGACAACAGAAAAGCCGGAAGAAGGTTTATCCCTCTTCCGGCTTTTTTTAAGTAAATTCATAGTAGTGACGTCTAGCTCCTATGCATCTGCCTGCGCATGTAGTTTTTGTTACTACGGCTTTCTTCGGCCGATGAAAAGGTTATAGACTAAAGCAATTAGTGCTATTACAAGAACGATGTGAATGAGATTTCCTGCAATATCAAAGGAAAACCCAAGCAACCATAGAATTAAAAGTACGATAAAGATTGTCCATAACATCGAAGTCTGCCTCCTAACTATACGACATGATAGCCTTATATTAGGTATGCCCTGATATGGTTTTACCTACTCATTCTAATATCTGGAACAGTGTCTATCCGACTCGTCTGCGGCCAAATAAATTAAAGATGATAGCAAGCAAAGCAAGGACTAGCAGAATGTGAATGAGACCTCCGCCAATTTCCATTGCAAAACCGAGTATCCATAAGACCAATAGTACAACAAATATTGTCCAAAGCATGTGTCCTTCCTCCTTCTATTTTTTTAATGGTATTTTTTTTCAACGTCTACACAGAAGGTAATTCCCCTGTCAAAAGAAAAATAAACAAGTTTTTTTTCGATTGGCTTTTCCTATCGTTTAATACGTTTTAAAACCTGCCCAAGTGGAATGGTGTAACTATCAAATCTAACAAGGGAAGGTGTATAAAATGGATGAATTATTTGCAAATCGCCAAAAAGATGGACAACCCGCTCAGGAACAAAGAAAACAACCAGGGGATGAACATCAAATGATCCCTGAGCCAATTTATGATCACCCACATTATAAGGGCAGTGGAAAGCTACAAGGGAAAAATGCCATTATTACTGGTGGAGACAGCGGAATCGGCCGTGCAGTTGCGGTCGCTTATGCAAAAGAAGGCGCAAATGTGAGCATTGTTTATTTAGATGAACATGAAGATGCCAAGGAAACAAAAAACTTAGTCGAGAAATATGGAGGAACCTGCCTACTTTACTCGGGTGATATTGGAGAGAAGAGCTTTTGTACGAATGTAGTGGAGGAAACGTCGAAGAAGCTTGGTGGAATTCATATACTCGTGAATAATGCTGCCGAACAGCATGTTCAAGAAAAAATTGAAGACATTACCGAAGAGCAGTTATTACGTACGTTCAAGACGAATATTTTTTCCTATTTTTACTTTATTCAAGCAGCAATGCCCTATTTAGATAAAGGGAGCTCCATCATTAATACGGCATCCGTCGTTGCATATAAAGGAATGCCAGTATTAATGGACTATTCAGCAACAAAGGGAGCAATTGTCGCTCTAACCAGGTCCTTATCTGAAAATATTGTCGATCGAGGTATTCGGGTGAATGGGGTGGCGCCAGGTCCAATTTGGACACCGCTCATTCCAGCCTCGTTCCCTGGTGAAAATGTCGATGAGTTCGGCACAAACTCTCCGATGGGACGTCCTGGGCAACCAGCTGAGCTTGCACCAGCCTATGTTTACCTCGCTTCAGAAGATTCCTCCTATGTGTCTGGTCAAATGATTCACATAAACGGAGGAACCATTGTGAATGGATAAAAAAAGTGCCGGTTCATGAGATTGAATCGGCACTTTTTTTGTTACACATTCATTTCTTTCCACTCATTGGCTTTTTGTTCGGTTAATTTAAACATGTAACGGTAAAATCGAACGGTCAAAACGGCGAATAACGCGAGAGAGGCCAAAATACTGAAAAAGATAAAATAATGCAAGCCGCCTAAATAGGTAACCATGAGACTTCCTACTGCATAACCAAGTGCAACGAAATAGAGCAAATTAATCTTCGGCAAAAGAAACTGCAAAAGAGTGAAAAGAGCAAAGATAATCGTTCCAATAATACTAAGCTGTACAAAGGCAACAAAGAAAAAATCCATGGTATCCTCCTCCGTTTTTTCAAGATGCTTACATATTCTCTACGGAGTTTCAGTGTTCCTTTCCAAAAAAAGAAAACACAACTTATAGGCTAGGATAGTTAGAACTAAAGCCCTGACCGAAATAATAAAAGAGATCTCGTTTTAGCGAATTAGTCATAAGAAAAAAGGAATATCACGAATATTGTAGAAATAGAAGGTATCATTAGAGAGAGGAAGTGGATGATGGAGCGGGAAACCTATATATACGTATTGCGATTGCCAGAAAGACTGTATGATCCAGAGAATTGGACAGTAGAAGAAAAGAACGTCGTCTCCCTGCACTTTTCCTACTTAAAGAAAAATGTGGAGAAGGGCAAGGTTATCCTAGCAGGAAGAACAGACCAAACCGATGAAACAGGCTTTGGCATTGTTATTTTTCTTGCGGACAACGAAGAGGATGCGGAGAAATTTATGTGCAACGATCCAGCGATCGCGAATGATGTTATGACAGGGGAGCTTTCAAGATACAGGCTCGCGCTATTGAATGATCAATATTCATTGGAAGTATAACGGTCAAGGGGATTGTACCTTGACCGATTTTTTTGTGCTGCTGAAAACTGCTGGCTTTCCGTTTTGAAGGCAGGGCCGCCTCTAAACTTAGGTGAATGGGTAGCTTGAGCAGCGCGGTTTGGTGCTAAGAGTAGAAGTGATGCAATAACGGTAAAAAGTGATGCAATAACCTCCAAAAGTGATGCAATCATCACCCCCGGTCACCTCAACCACCTCAATCCACCCTTACACCCCTGCAAACTGCTGGCTTTCCGTTTCGAAGGCATTTTCTTCAATTTCAAACCCCAAATCCTTAATCATTTGGAAATCTTGGTTGGAGGCTTGCCCGCTAGTTGTCAAATAGTCCCCAACAAAGATGGAGTTTGCAATGTAAAGTCCCATCGTTTGTAAGGTGCGAAGATTGTATTCACGCCCACCCGAAATCCGAATTTCTTTTGTAGGGTTCACAAAGCGGAACATCGCTAAAATCTTCAAGCACTTTAATGGTGTTAAATCATCCATGCCCGCTAGCTTCGTTCCTTCAATCGGATGCAGAAAGTTCACAGGGATGGAATCGGCATCAAGCTCTTTTAAGGAAAATGCCATTTCGACAACATCTTCAAGCGTTTCTCCCATCCCGCAAATGACACCAGAGCAAGGAGAAATTCCAGCATCCTTTAAAATCTCAAGCGTCCGAACGCGATCATCGTAATCATGGGTAGTCGTAATGGCACTGTGGTGTCCTTTACTCGTATTTATATTGTGATTGAAGCGATCCACGCCAGCTTCCTTCAATAGCTTTGCTTGATCTTCATTCACTAAGCCTAGACAGGCACAAAGCTTGATGTTCTCAATATCTTTTTTGATGTCCTGCACGGCTGCTACCACGGTATCTACATCACGATTGGTTGGCTTTCGTCCACTCATCACGATACAGTACGTACCAATTTTATTTTTTTTCGCTTCCCTTGCTCCGTCCACAATCACTTTCTTGCTCACGAGTGGATAGCTGTCAATTTCTGTGTCGGCTTTCATGGATTGCGAGCAATACCCACAGTCTTCCGGGCAAAGTCCACTTTTTGCGTTAATAATGAGATTTAGTTTTACTTTTTTTCCATAGTAATGTTTGCGAATATCAAAAGCAGCTTGAACAAGCTCAAGTACTCGATCATCGTCTTCTTGTAAAATTTCCAGCGCTTCTGCAGGTGTAAGTTTATAGCCACCTACTACTTTTTCAGCAAGTTGTTTCCATGTCAACGTAATCACTCCTAGTCATAATTGTAAACCTTAATACTAGTAAAGTTTACAATTGCAACGCGACTCTGACAAGGAAAACCATGAAATATAAGAGAAAATTGCAAATTATTTTGAAAGCGGTTATAATTATCCTTCCGGCAAAAAAATGAACAAACCTACGTTGCGTTGTACTTTGATAATGGAACCCAAGGATTTACCATGGATGGAGAAGCTCCGATTCATGGTTTTTTGCGTCTCCAAAAAGTAAGGGAGTGTGAAGAGTTTGGGAGAACGAAAGAAGAAACATCCTGACTTCGAGCAGGAGATAGAACGATTAACATTCACCAAAAAGTATATGGATATAGTAATCCAAGCAACTGAACTAGATGAGGAATCCTTCAAAGCGAGCTTTAAAGAAGCCTTAGATGGCATGGACTTCAAAGATAGCAGTTTCAGTTATATGAACATGCTCACCAATGCAAATCTACTCCAACGAACCACAGAAGAAATTCGTAACCTCAAGAAAATCTATCATAAACCTTATTTTGCAAGAGTGGACTACAGACGAAAAGGAAAAGAGGAAAGTGAAATCCTCTATTTTGGAAAAGCGTCCTTGTTCGATCGAGAAACCCAAGACCCAATTATCGTTGACTGGCGTTCGCCTATTGCTAACCTCTATTATGATGGAAGGCTTGGTGAGGTGGAATACGAAGCAGAGGGAGAAACCTATGATGGGTACCTTTCTTTAAAACGCCAATACATCATAGAAGATGGAAAGCTTGAGGACATTAGGGATGTTGATTTAACAACAACCGATGAATTACTCCAGGAATCCTTGTCTGGTAGCTCTAGCAATAGGTTGACAGACATTGTTTCCACGATTCAAGAGGAACAAAACAGGATTATCCGAGCAGATTTGAATAAACCGATTATTGTCCAAGGAGCGGCGGGGAGCGGAAAGACAACCATTGCCCTTCACCGAATTTCCTATTTTATCTACACCTATCAGGAGCAATTCCGTCCAGAGCAGCTCATGATTCTTGCGCCGAACAATCTCTTTATTGATTATATTTCTGAAGTGCTTCCGGAGCTTGGCGTGGACAGAATTTTGCAAACCACCTTCATAGACTTTGTGAAAAACTGCATTGGCAAAAAAATAAAGCTAGTGCCACCATCAGAGAAGCTAATGGGTTTCATCAATCATACATATGACAATCCAGAAATGATTCAATGGCTTGCAGGCTTTAAAGGATCACTAGAATATAAAAAAATCATCGATCGTTATTTATCGGACATTTTAGAAACCCTTATCCCACAAGAGGATTTTTATTTAACGTCAAAATTTAAGCTGTACACAGCAGAAAAAATCGATAATCTCATCCGCAACGAATATACCTACCTACCCTATTATCGTAGGGTGGAAAAAGTGAAAAGTGTGCTCCAAAACTATGTGCGCACAGAAAAGAAAGTGTTGCTTGAAAAGGTGGCAAAATTCTACGATCATAAGCTCGATAAAGCCTTGTTTAATTCCAAGCTTGACCCGGCCAAACGAAAAAGCTATGTGACGAAAGCGATGGATAAAAAGGATGAAATGATAACGGAAATAAACCGCGAATCACGCACTGCTGTTAACGCCTTTATTCGCAAGCTTCCTAAGCACACCTTGTTTCATTATTTTAAGGAATTGGTCACAAACAAGGAGCTTTTCAGTAGCTATGCCAAAGAATTCCTGGATGAGTACCAGATTAAATATTTTATTGACTATCACACAACCCTACATCGAAAAAAGCAGTATGAACTGGAGGATTTAGCAGCGCTGTTATATTTGCAGCACCATTTATATGGCATTGATAAGGACTTGCGGGCTCGCAATGTGGTCATTGATGAAGCGCAGGATTACAGTTATTTTCAGCTGGCCGCATTAAAAAGTGCCCTTGAAACAGACATGTTCACGATTGTAGGCGATCTTGCTCAAGGTATTCATTCCTACCGAGGCATTCAGGATTGGAACAAGGTTAGACAGGAAATCTTTCCACGTGCAGCCTATACAACCTTGCAAAAGAGCTATCGAACAACAGTAGAGATTATGGAAACGGCAAATGATGTGCTTAAGCTTCTCCCGTTTGAACTTCCAAAAGTGGAGCCTGTTGTACGGCACGGGGAAAAGCCCGTCTTTCATGAATGGGAAGCGTCAAAAAAGGAGATGGCATTCCAGTTAAATAAGGAGATTGGGGAGCAGTATGCACTCGGTCGCAAAACGATTGCTATTATCGGAAAGACGGAGAATGAATGCAGAAAACTTGAGAAACTCATGAGGATGAACTCGGAGTGGAATGTGCAGCTGCTCGAGGAAAATCAAGAAATTAATCAAAAAGATGTGGTGATCGTTCATGCTCAGCTTGCCAAAGGGCTTGAGTTTGACGCCGTTATTTTGTGTTCATTAGAAGAAGAATACTCAAAAACGGAAATTGATGTGAAGCTATTGTATGTAGCAATGACGAGACCACTTCATCACTTAAGCTTTTTTGGAGGAAGAAAAGAGGCCTTTCTGTTAGAGTGCGTTTCAGCAGAAAAGCTAGGAAAAGGGTGACAGGGCGTTAAGCTTTGTCACTCTTTTTTCTACTCTTCCAAGCACCAATAAGTAACGCAATGGCAACAAGAGTCAAAATGATTTTACCAGGTGTATTCCACTGCAACACCTGATACACAGAAAATGCCTCTATTAACAGTGCTGGGATTTTTCCTATTGTACTAGCAACTGCAAAAGAACCCAACCCAATTTTACTCGTTGCCCCTGCAAGCGTGACAAGTCCTGATGGTGCAAAAGGGAATAGGCGGAGCGCAAGGACTAGTATAAATGCATTTTTGCCATCTGTTTGCTGTAGACGAAATAGCCATTTATTTTTCAGTAACGCATCTGGAGCGAATTTTTTAATACCTTTGCGATAGAGCCAAAAGCTCACCACCGCACCGATGCTCTCTCCTAAAAAGGAAATCAAGGTGCCTATCAAAAAGCCAAAAAAGGCAAGATTCGCGGCAGTGATAAATACACTTGGCACAAAGGCCAAAATACTAATAATCGTATTGATAACAATACTAATAACAACAGCAATCCAAGGACCTGACGCTGAAAATAATTCAATAAGATAATCTCTCCACATGCCGTTTCCCTCATTTTCACCTATTTTAAAAAACTTGAATCTCATCTCTTTACATACCCTAAGGGGGTATGTTACATTATACAGGAACAGGAGGTATTTATAAATGGAAAACCTTCCAAAAGAAATAGTAACAGACAATGAATCCTGCTGCCATACAGATGATACAGTACGTAAAAGTCATCATTCTGAAGAAGTAAAAAAGTCACTTGTGTCCCGATTGAACCGAATTGAGGGCCAGGTGCGTGGAGTAAAACGTTTAATTGAAGAAGACACCTATTGTGACGATGTTCTCACTCAAATTGCTGCCGTTCAATCGGCATTAAACGGGTTAGGGAAGCTTCTTCTCGAAGGACATATGAAATCCTGTGTGGTTGAAAGAATTCAAGATGGCGACACAGAAGTGTTAGATGAGCTACTTGTAACAGTAAAAAAACTAATGAAATAAGGGAGAGATGGGAGAATGGAAACAGTAACATTGAATGTAAACGGTATGTCTTGCGGTCATTGTGTCAAAGCAGTGGAAGGAAGCGTTGGTGAATTAAAAGGGGTAAATGCAGTAAAAGTAGATCTTGCTGCGGGTACGGTAGCTGTTGAATATAGTAATGAGGAAGTAACGGTGGACCAAATCAAAGAAACCATTGATGAAGAAGGCTATGAAGTAGCGTAAAGGCAAATAAAAACGTGCAATCTAATAAGAGTTGCACGTTTTATTCGGCAAAAAATATACCCCCTATAGGTATATAAGGAGGCACGACAATGAGTGAACAAAATCAAGGCAAATCAGAATTTCTAATTACTGGCATGACCTGTGCGGCATGTTCAAGCAGAGTGGAAAAAGTGCTGAGTAAAATGGACGGTGTGACAACCGCCAATGTTAACCTGGCCTTAGAAAGCGGGACAGTAGAGTACAATCCTGAAAAACTGAAGCCCGAAGACATTATCGCCCGTATTGAAAAAGCAGGATACGGGGCAACCGAAAAAGTAGAAAAAAACGAAAGCACCGAGGCATTTCGTCAAAAAGAATTAGAAAGGCAACAAGGGAAGTTTTTCTTCGCCCTTATTTTAACCATCCCACTTCTTTGGGCCATGGTTAGTCATTTTTCGTTTACATCCTTTATCTACTTACTTGACATGCTGATGAATCCGTGGGTTCAGCTTGCTCTGGCAACACCGGTTCAATTTTTCATTGGCTGGCAATTTTACACGGGAGCCTATAAGGCATTAAGGAATAAAAGCGCCAACATGGATGTGCTTGTAGCGCTTGGAACAACAGCTGCTTATGTGTACAGCTTATACTTGTCGATTCAATCTATCGGATCTGATGCACACATGGTCGAGCTATATTTTGAGACAAGTGCCGTTATTATCACTCTAATCATTTTAGGAAAATTGTTTGAAGTGAGGGCAAAGGGGCGTTCCTCGGAAGCTATCAAAAAGCTGATGGGACTTCAAGCCAAAACAGCAATTGTTCAAAGAGACGGGGAAGAACTGGAAGTCCCGCTTGAAGAAGTGCTTGTTGGAGACATTTTATATGTTAAGCCTGGAGAAAAAGTTCCAGTAGACGGCGAGATTATTGACGGTGTATCAGCGGTAGATGAATCTATGCTAACAGGAGAAAGTATCCCTGTAGATAAAAAGAGTGGAGATACTGTCTATGGCTCTACGATAAATAAAAATGGCTTCTTAAAAATGAAAGCAACGAAGGTAGGAAAGGAAACAGCCCTTGCTCAAATCATTCGCATTGTCGAACAGGCGCAAGGTTCTAAGGCTCCAATTCAGCGACTGGCGGATAAAATATCAGGCATTTTCGTTCCGATTGTGGTGGGAATTGCCGTTGCAACATTTCTTGTTTGGTACTTTATCGTAGATCCTGGAAACTTTGCACAAGCCCTTGTAAACCTGATTGCTGTTCTGGTCATTGCGTGTCCTTGTGCACTTGGTCTTGCAACTCCCACTTCGATCATGGCGGGATCTGGCAGAGCTGCAGAGCTTGGCATCCTTTTTAAGGGAGGCGAGCACTTAGAGCAAACGCACCGTCTTACTACCGTTGTGTTAGATAAAACAGGCACCGTGACAAATGGTGCGCCAGTGTTAACGGATGTCATCTTGGAAGAAGGAACAGATGAAAAAGAAATTCTCTCCATCATTGGGGCTGCTGAAAAGCAATCAGAGCACCCACTCGCACAAGCAATTGTAGAGGGAATTCGTCATAAAGGAATAGATTTCGGTAGTGTCACGACCTTTGAAGCGGTTCCTGGTTACGGAATTGAGGCAACCGTTGGGGAAACCAAGGTATTGGTTGGAACGCGAAAGCTTATGAAAAAGCACCACATTCCAGTGGAGAGTGCAGAAGAAAGCATTCAGACCATGGAGTCAGATGGGAAAACGGCGATGCTCATCGCAATTGATGACCACTATAAAGGCATCATCGCAGTCGCAGATACCATTAAAGATACATCCAAAGAAGCAGTAAAACGCTTAAAGGATATGGGTCTTGAGGTTGTGATGATGACAGGAGATAACGAAAGAACGGCAAAAGCGATTGCAGCCCTTGCCGGCATTGATCACGTCATTGCAGAAGTATTGCCAGAACAAAAGGCAGAAGAGATATCAAAGCTTCAACAACAAGGAAAGAAAGTAGCGATGGTGGGAGACGGTATCAATGATGCGCCAGCTCTTGTAACCGCTGATATTGGGATGGCTATTGGTACAGGAACCGATGTTGCCATGGAAGCGGCAGATATTACCTTGATGCGCGGGGATTTAAACAGTATTGCAGATGCCATCATGATGAGCAAAAAAACGATTACGAACATTAAGCAAAACCTCTTCTGGGCTTTTGCCTATAACACGATGGGAATTCCAATTGCAGCCATTGGTTTCCTCGCACCATGGGTTGCAGGAGCAGCGATGGCCTTTAGCTCGGTCTCTGTTGTGCTAAATGCCCTAAGACTTCAAAAGGTAAAATTATAATAGGGAGCGAAACGCGATGAAAAAATGGATTGGATCCGCCATTGTTTACTTACTTCTCGTCATTGGAGGGTACTCCGCATATGCATTTTTTGCAGGAGATAACACAGACAGTACACATGAAAATGCATCCCATGGAGGACATGAGGAAGAAGGGCATGGGGAACATGAAGAGGATCATGACAGTCATGACGATAGTGACGTAAAGGCAGCTGTGGAACTTGAGGAAGACAAATTAACCGTCACGCTTACAGACCAATCAGGAAACGCGATGGATGATTTAAAGGTAAATCATGAAAAACTCATGCACCTTATTGTCATTAGTGAGGATTTGGAGAAATTCCAGCATCTTCACCCTGAAAAAATCGAGCCTGGAATGTTTGAAGCGCAAGCGGACCTTGAAGATAGTATGTATGCAGCGTTTGTCGATATAACTCCTGCAGAAGGAAGCTATGAGACCAAACCGGTTTCTGTCATGGTTGGACAGCATGGGGACCATGAGGAAAAGCATGCACAACTCAAGCCGGAAACGTCTTGGACGAAGGAACAAAACGGGTATAAAGTAACCCTGAATGCAGATAATTTTTCGGTAAAAGAGAATGTAGTATTAACCTTTGATATTGAAGGTGGGGAACCTGAAAACTATTTAGGTGCGTTAGGACATGTGGTAGTGGTGGATGAAGCCTTAGAAGAGTTTATTCATGTTCATCCAAGAGAAGGAGAAGAGCCGGTGTTTGAAGCACATTTCACCCAGCCAGGCATGTATAAACTGTGGGCAGAATTCAAGCTGAACGGAGAAGTGTATGCCTTTCCATATGTGTTAGAAATAACAGAATAAAGGGGTTCATTGGAATGGGAGAGAAAATGATGAAGCTTGCCGTAAACGGAGGCATAAGCTTTGGTGCTAAATTGAACAGCAAGCAGCTTTTGACGTTAGCACGGTATTTAAAAGACGAGGATGAGATAGAGATAACCACGTTTCAACAGTTGTATGTAGACGTTCCTGAGGAAAAATTGGATGACATCAAAGAAGAGTTCAAGAAGGTTGGCCTCCACTGCTATCCTGTCGGAAATTTCGTCAAAAGCTTGCGTACCTGCAATTTTTGCAAAGGGGAGCTAGAAGAAGGGATGCCAGTTGCAAAGGAGATTAACAGACGCATTGCAGGAAGACCGGTACCTTTTACATTAAAGCCTGCCTATACAGGTTGTCCTGTTGCATGCGGCGAGCCTTTAGTGAATGACATCGGCGTTATCAAACAACACGATCACAGGTTTGATTTATATGTTGGCGGAAAAGCGAAAGGGACCGACGCTAGAACAGGAGCGTTGTTTGCTAGCAAGCTGACTGATGAGGAATTATATGTGATGATCGATAAATTGATAGACATCTATGCAAGCGAAGGAAAAAAACGTGAGCAGTTTGCAAAATTTGTTAACAGACATGGATTTGAGGCATTGAAGGAAAAAATAGAAGCTTAAAATATGTCCAGAAGCAATGTGGTTTGATAATCACGGTGTTTCTGGGCATTTTTTTTGCAGTTTAAGGCTACTTTCACAGGAATGTTGCTAGTTTGTTATGAAAAAGGATACCAAGTCGCTCTTTTTCACCTATGATATCTCCTCATTTTTGAAAGTTCATGCTAAAACAGGTGGAGTTGATGCCAAAACACCCCGAGTTCATGCTAAAACAGGTGGAGTTGATGCCAAAACACCCCGAGTTCATGCTAAAACAGGTGGAGTTGATGCCAAAACACCCCGAGTTCATGCTAAAACAGGTGGAGTTGATGCCAAAACACCCCGAGTTCATGCTAAAACAGGTGGAGTTCTATTTAGCCCCCTAACTGATTTGGACACCTACTTCAAAAGATATTATCATAGAAGTATCAAAGGAGGAGTCCAAATGAGTAAACGTAATGGACCGATGGAAGATGTAAAAAAGCAATATGTGAGAATGGCACTTGAATCTGGGAATACTGCTTTTATCGCTAGGAAAACTGGAGTGAGCAGTTCTACTCTAGGAAATTGGATAAGACAGTATCGCGATGAAATAGAAGCAGAGATGGAAAAAGACGGTGTTAGGCCACTTTCAGAGTCTACTTCTACTCAAGAACTTCAAAAGAAGTATGACCATGCCATGAAACTTTTAGGTGAAAAAGAACTAGAGGTAGCGATGCTTCGCCAAATGGTAAAAAAAAACTTACCAACCTTTCGGAACAAATAACTTTCGCTAAAGAGTGGATTGACGAGGGATTCCCTGCCAGCCGTGTATTAAAGTATGCTTCCATTACTCGTTCTACTTATTATTACCGTTTGGCCAATCCACCAAAAGCTAAGGTTCCTACAGGGGGAAGACCTATACCTGGCTATTCCCTGAACAGAAAGACGAAAAAGAAAGTAAAAGATACGTCAATCAAAGTGTATCTCATGCAGCTTATCGAAGGGGAAGAAGAGATATACGGATATAGGAAGTTAACAAAAGCTTTAAGAAGAAAACATCATCTCATTATCAACAAAAAGAAAGTGTATCGTCTATGTAAAGAGCTTGATATCTTGATGCCTCAAAGGGAAAAGAAGCAGAAACACCTACGCAGACTCGCAAAGAATCGTAAGATTACAGGTCCTAATCAGTTGTGGCAAGTAGATATTAAATATGGATATGTGATGAATTCTCGCCGTTTTTTCTATCTTGTGAGCGCAATAGATGTGTTTGATCGAAAGATTGTGGGGTACTATCTTGGGAAGACGTGTGAAGCGACTAAAGTTACCAAGATGTTGATGAAAGCTATGATGAAACGTGGTGTCAAAATGACATCAGCTGAAGAAGTTGGACAAGGGGAAAGTAGACTCATTATTCGTTCAGATAATGGCCCTCAGTTTATCAGCAACCATTTCCAACAGTTTAGTGAGGATAAATTCGAACACGAACGAATTCCACCAAAATCACCAAATATGAACGCTTATATAGAGTCTTTTCATAGTGTGCTTGAAAGAGAATGTTATCAGAAAAACGAATTTATAACTTTTGATCATGCGTTTAATACTGTGGATGCTTATATTGAATTTTATAATAATAGAAGGTATCACGGCAGTTTAAACGACTACAGTCCAAGTGAGTATTATGCCAAATGGTTGGCAAAATCCATGGATCCAGTAGAGCTAACGATGTAACGTTTACCCCGAGAAGAAAGGTTAAAGCGATTCACTTTAACCTTTCTTCTCGGGGCAACCAAGCGCAAGCGCGGTAGAAGATTAAAATAATGAGATAACCCTAGTAAATAGTAGTATGTGTCCAAACTTAGGGGGTTGAACCGAGTTGATGCCAAAACACCCCGAGTTCATGCTAAAACAGGTGGAGTTGATGCCAAAACGGCCCGAGTTCGTGCTAAAACACCTAGAGGTGATGCCGAAACCCCTGGAGTTCGTGCCAACCCCTCAATTTCATCCAACCCCCCAGTTCATGCCAACCCCCAGGTTGATGCAAGTCCCCTAACCTCGTGCCACCCTCCCTCGACTTCATGCTAAAACAACCCAAACCTCAAAAACACCTCTTTTCAAACACAACATTTCCAACAATGTAACTTTTTTACACAAGGTGCGTCTAACCGTGTAAAGGGGGCATTTCCATGAATAAAAGGGTGATCATGTATCTTTTACTTACTGCAACACTTGCAATTATCTTCGGCTCCATTTATCTGACAAAAGAACCGTTTGCTGTGAATAGTTCGGGTGGGACAAATAGTTTTAATGGCGTTCAGACAGTCCTGACCAACAAAAGCTGGATGCTGACATTCTCAGAATCCATTAAGCAGGAATCCATTAAAGAAGAATCCATTTATATAAAAGATAAGAATGGGGACTTCGTAGAGGTTAAGCTCGACATTCAAAATAACTCGATTAAAGTTTCTGCACCGGGAAATGGGTATCTTGTTGAAAATGGACCCTACGAACTGCATATCGATGGTGACATAGAGTCTGTGGATGGAGAAACCTTAAATGGAAAAAAGAAAATAACGTTTATGGTGCATGAAACATTGCCAACCATTGGCTCGAAGGAAGAACTAAATACACTATTTAGTTCAAGACTGGAACAATGGAAAAAAGAACAAAAAGCTTCTGATGGTTCCATCTTTGGATTTGGAAGAGACTCGGCTGCCTCAGATGAAAAGGCAGAATCATCTAGTGCTGATATGGCAAATGAAGAAGAGTCTGGTGGTGGCGGTGGTGACTTCTCCGACACAAATGTCCAAGTTCAAGGAGTGGATGAAGCGGACATCGTAAAAACCGATGGCGAGTATATTTATCAGGTTATCGATCAGAAACTGAAAATTACGAAGGCAGAACCGACCAAAGAAATGAAAGTCATGACGGAAGTTGCTTACCGAGCATTTAATCCTATTCAGCTGTTTCTTGATGGAGATCAGTTAGTAGTCATCGGCAATCACTGGAATGAAAAGGCGTATAATCAATCAAAAGAAACGAGCACTACTGATATGATTTTACCAGTCTACGAATCGACCCGTGCGATCATCTATAACATCTCAGACCGCAAGAACCCAGTCGTAGAAAAAACAATCACCTTAGAAGGATACTATATTTCAAGCCGAAAAATTGACAATCATGTCTACCTTCTAACCAATCAATACGCAAACTATTGGATTTTAGAGGAGCATCCAGAAGCAGATTTAAGACCTAGATATTCGGAGTCGGTTGGAGAAGACGAAGAAAAAATGGAACCAGTTCCATTTGATAAAATCTCTTATTTTCCAGACTCTTCAGAGGATAATTTTATGACTATTGCGGCATTTGACCTGGAAAAACCAGAAGAAGAAGCCTCCATATTGACCTATGTCGGAAGTGGAAATCAAATTTACATGTCCAAAGATAATCTGTATGTGGCTGTTCCAAATCATTACCATGGCCCCAATTGGATGGATAACCAAAACACAGAACTTTACAGATTTTCGGTAGAAGGAACGAATGTGCAGTTTGCTGCAAACGGTTCTATCCAAGGGTATCTACTAAACCAGTTTTCCATGGATGAACATAAAGGCTACTTCCGGGTTGCTGCAACAAGAGGGCAGGCGTGGGATGAGCAATCACCATCCAGCAATCATCTGTATATTCTTGATGGCGGCTTAAACACGGTGAGTAGTGTGGACGATCTTGCCAGGGGCGAACGAATTTACTCTGTACGATTCATGCAGGATAAAGCCTATGTTGTCACGTTCAAAGAAGTCGATCCACTTTTTGTCTTTGACTTAAGTAACCCGAATGAGCCGAAAGTACTCGGTGAACTGAAAATTCCTGGCTTTAGTAACTATTTGCATCCTTATGATGAAAATCATCTCATTGGCTTTGGCTATGATACGAAATTAGAAAAAGATCAATGGGGAACACGGGTCGTAACAAATGGGGTGAAAATCTCCCTCTTTGATGTTAGTGACCCAACCAACCCACTTGAAAAACATACAGAAATCATTGGAGGCAGGTCCACTCATTCGCCATTAAACTATGACCATAAGGCGCTACTGTTTCATAAAGAAAAAGATATCTTTGCGTTTCCAATTACGATGTACCACGAAAACGAAAAAGACGAAAGCTATCGATTAGAGTTTGAAGGGGCGCTTGTTTACGGCATTGACCCTGAAAAAGGCTTTACCCTGCACAAGCAAATCACTCATCAAAAAGAAGATGAACTTTACGAGCAATGGGAGCAGATGGTGCAACGAATCTTGTACATTGATGACCATTTGTACACCGTCACTCCAAAAGAAATAAAGGCAACCAAAATTACTTGGTAAAGAAGAGCGATTTTTGCTCTTCTTTTTTTCTTAAAAGTGAGGTTTGACCAACACACGTCCGTGGAATCACATTCATATATCTATAGAAAGCCTAGTTTTAGACGCAAAGTCAATGGGGGAATTCAACAGCGTCGTTTAACGTTGTAGACAATTTAAACTTTCAACCTACTTACCCAACGTAGCAGTTTCGAATTCTAACATGTAGATGCTATAATAAAATAATTGAGCACAAATGCGTAATAAAAAATAGATCATCTTTAATTAGGGGGAGCCCATATGAAAACGAAAGTACATTTATTATATGGCGGAAAGTCCGCAGAACATCAAGTATCCTTGCAAACAGCCCTGGCAGTTACAAAGGCCTTGGATATGGATAAATATGACGTATATCCGTTATACATCACCGAAAAAGGGGAATGGAAACGTGGAGGTCTGCTTAGTGGGCCAGCAGAAAGTGTGCAACAATTAAAGCTTGAAGATGGCGGCAAAACGATTGCGCCACTTGCGTTACCAACGGCGGAAAATAAAACAGAAGCTCCAACCGTTATTTTTCCACTTTTGCATGGACCAAACGGGGAAGACGGAACAGTGCAAGGAATGCTCGAGCTATTAAACCTTCCTTATGTCGGAAATGGTGTGTTAGCTTCTTCTGCAGGGATGGATAAAGTTATTATGAAAAACCTTTTCGCGCAAGCCGGCCTTCCACAAGTTGGTTACGTGCACTTCCTACGCTCTGAGTGGGAAAAGGCTGCTGAGGTGACGTATGAAAGGGTAGAAAATGAGCTTGGCTATCCTTGCTTTGTTAAACCAGCTAACCTTGGTTCTAGTGTGGGAATTAGTAAGGCCAAAAACAGAGAAGAGCTTGCTGCTGCCTTCCGTGAAGCGTTTGAATTTGACCGCAAGATTATTGTCGAGCAAGGCTTAGAAGGCGCTCGTGAAATTGAAATTGGGGTACTGGGCAATGACGAGCCAGAATGCTCCGTTGTGGGAGAAATTGTTGCGAAAAAAGATTTCTACGATTATAAAGCAAAATATGAAGATGGGGATACAGCGATGATTATCCCGGCTGAAATTGACGGCGAAACCTACGCAAGTGTAAGGGAAATGGCAATTACTGCATTCAAAGCGATCGATGGTGCTGGACTTGTACGTGCTGACTTTTTCTTAACAAAAGAGGGCACCCTTTACATTAATGAAGTAAACACGATGCCAGGATTTACCCCATTTAGCATGTTCCCATTATTATGGCAGCATACAGATGTTACGTACCCAGAGCTAATTGAAAAGCTGGTTGGCTACGGAATAGCACGTCACGAAGAGAAACAAAAAATCAAGCATACATTTTAACAAACAGGGGTTGGACCATTAAGGGAAAACCCCTTCTCTATGCTTACATAAAGGAGATGATAAGATGATTAAAAGAACGTTAAAAGAACTGCAAGAGATGGCCAAGGGAGATGGTCTTTCAAGTGAATATGCGGCTGTGATAGCGGAAGGTGTATCCCGTGATACCCGCGAGGATATGAACGGGAAGCTTTATATTCCGATAATCGGGGAAAACTTTAATGGGCATCTATTCGTTCGAGACGCTATTGAAAAGAAGGGAGCGGTTGCTTCCCTTTGGCAAAAAGACCAGCCTGAGCCCCCAACCGACCTTAACCTTATTTTTGTCGACGATACCATTGAAGCCCTACAGCAACTTGCTGCAAGCTACCTAGAACAGCTTGGCATGAAGGTAGTTGGCATTACAGGAAGTAACGGAAAAACAACAACGAAGGATATGGTTACATCAGTGTTGGAAACAACCTTTCGTGTGCATAAAACAGCTGGGAATTACAATAACCATATCGGTCTTCCCCTGACACTACTTTCGATGACAGAAGATGTCGAGGTGGCTGTCCTTGAAATGGGAATGAGTGGTAGAGGAGAAATTGAGCTGCTATCTCAAATCGCGAAGCCGGATGCAGCAATTATCACCAACATTGGTGAATCCCATATGCAAGACCTAGGCTCAAGAGAAGGCATTGCAGAGGCGAAGCTTGAAATTGCCACAGGTTTAAAACAGGACGGAAAGCTCATTATTAATGGGGATGAGCCTCTATTAACGGAAAGAGTCGGAAGCTTCCCTCATGTTATTCAGTTTGGATTAGGGGAACATAATAACTATCAGGCGCGCGACATTTCCCTAAAAGGAAAAGGAACACATTTTATAATAGAAGAAACTGAGTATTTTATCCCGGTCCTTGGTGCTCACAATGTAACCAATGCCTTATCTGCCATCATTGTGGGAGAGCTTTTTGGCGTAACAGAAGAGAACAGAGTGAAGGGCCTAAAGAACCTAACCATAACTGGAATGAGAAATGAAGTCGTAGAAACGTCTGGTGGGTGGACAATTATTAATGATGCATATAATGCAAGTCCAACATCAATGCGTGCTGCACTTGATTTGTTGTCGAGCCTAAATGGGTATAATAAAAAAATAGCTGTTCTTGGGGATATGCTCGAGCTTGGCGACATGGAGCGCTCCTTCCATTATGAAGTAGGAAAATATGTTGAAGATAAGAACATTGACTATGTTTTCACATTTGGAGAATTGGGAACAGAAATTGCAAAAGGTGCACAAGAGGTGATGGACCCAACAAAAGTAAAGGTTTTTATGAACAAGCAACAGTTAACCTCGGAGCTTTTACCACTTTTGCAGCCTGAGGATGTTATCATCGTCAAAGGCTCCCGTGGGATGAAGCTGGAAGAAGTAATTGAAGGATTAAAATAGGAGCTTGAAAAAAGAAGCTTTTATGGAAAACAACATCATTTTTAACTCCTTGAAAAATAAATAAGTGAATAACAGCCCTAATGTAAGCGTAACCTCCTATAAGTTGCCAATATGCTTTATTGCTATTTGTAGGAGGAAGTGGTATGATAACAGTTAATGTGTTTAATAATGTCTACTATAGAGATTAGGCAAGCGCTTGTCGTATGCCTAATTATTTAATTTGTATATATAAAGGAGTAGGAATAATTTGGCGTTATTTAAAGAACTAGGTTTATCAGAAGACATAATGAAATCCATCAACAGAATGGGGTTTGAGGAAGCAACCCCGATCCAATCTGAGACCATCCCAGTAGCACTTGAAGGCAAAGATGTCATTGGTCAAGCACAAACAGGAACAGGTAAAACGATTGCATTCGGATTACCACTACTTGAAAACATCGATGTTAACAATGACTCTATCCAAGGAATCGTAATTGCTCCAACGCGTGAGCTTGCGATTCAGGTTGCAGAAGAGCTTTATAAAGCTTCTTATCATAAACGTGCTCGCGTATTATCCGTTTTCGGTGGTCAAGATATTCAAAGACAAATCCGTTCATTGAAAAAGAACCCTCATATCGTTGTTGGTACGCCAGGTCGTGTACTTGACCATATCAACAGAAAAACGCTTCGCCTTCAAGGTGTAAATACAGTCGTTCTAGACGAAGCAGATGAAATGCTAAACATGGGATTCATCGAGGATATCGAAAAAATCCTTGCTGAAGTACCAGAGCAAAGACAAACACTACTTTTCTCCGCTACAATGCCAGCACCAATTCGTGCGATTGCAGAGCGTTTCATGAGCGAGCCTGTAAGCGTAAAGGTAAAAGCGAAAGAAGTAACAGTATCAAACATCCAACAGTTCTATGTAGAAGTACAAGAAAAGAAAAAGTTCGACGTGTTAACACGACTTTTAGATATCCAATCTCCAGAGCTAGCGATCATTTTCGGTCGTACCAAGCGTCGTGTGGATGAATTATCTGATGCATTGAATGTACGTGGCTATTCTGCAGAAGGAATTCACGGTGACCTTTCTCAAGCGAAGCGTATGAGCGTGCTTCGTAAGTTCAAAGAAGGTTCTATCGATGTCCTTGTTGCAACAGACGTAGCGGCACGTGGTCTTGATATCTCAGGTGTAACGCACGTTTACAACTTTGATATCCCACAAGATCCTGAAAGCTATGTTCACCGTATCGGCCGTACTGGTCGTGCTGGTAAAAGCGGTTTAGCGATTACATTCGTTAACCCTCGTGAGATTAGCTACCTGCACCATGTAGAACGTGTAACAAAGCGTAAAATGGAGAAATTGAAAGCTCCAACGCTTGATGAGGCATTAGAAGGCCAACAAAAAATGTCCATGGAAAAACTAACGCAAGCAGTAGATTCCCAAAACCTTGGCTTCTACCGCAATGCTGCTGAGCAATTATTAGAAGAGCACGATGCTGTAACATTAGTATCTGCAGCACTTAAATTGTTCACAAAAGAGCCAGACGAAACACCTATCCGTCTTACAGAGGAAGCACCACTTCACTCTAGAAGAGACCGCGGCGGCGACCGTAATCGCGGCGGTGGAGACCGTAACCGTGGTGGAAAAAGTCATGGTGGAAGCAAAGGTAACTGGAATAAGCGCTCTGGTGGAAAACCAAGCGGACGTTCTGGTTCGAGAGAGTTCCGTGACGGTAACAACAAACGTCAAGGCTACAAACGTTCAAACAAAGAACGCGTATAATAAAAGGAAAACCGGTAAGCTCTTGGGCTTGCCGGTTTTTTTGTGTTTTAAGGAGTGGGTGTGTTTGATGGCTTGGGGGATGCTGTCCTTCCCATAACCCAACATACCTACCTGTAATCAAATAAAATTTTCCAACTCTGCTTATAAGTAGTATACTAATAACTATGCAATCAAGCATGAGGGGGGAATCACATGAGACCTGAACCGAAACAAAGGATAGACAAGAGGGCATTATCCGTTTGGAGAATATCAGCGGGACTGAATGCCATTTTTTACATAGGACTTGCAGTAGGATACTACTTTATTCAACGTGCCTTTGATTTACCATTTTGGACGTTTATTACTGCCATTGCACTTGTAGCGGTAATGATTATTTTTACTGTTTTCATCATTCCGGTTCTCCAATGGAAACGATGGCGCTATGACATTCATGAGCATGAAATTGACCTGCAATCCGGGATTTTTATAAAAAAACGGACACTAATACCCATGGTACGGGTGCAACACGTGGACACTACACAAGGGCCCATTTTAAAAAGATATCATCTTTCGACCGTATTAATCTCTACAGCGGCAACGATTCATGTTATCCCTGCCCTGGATGAAGAACAAGCAGATCAGGTGCGGGATTACATATCCAGGCTTGCGAGGGTGACAGATGATGATGTCTGAAAAAAGAAGAATGCACCCCGCGGCCATTGTGGTTGGTTTTTTCAAGCAGCTTCGTGAGCTGTTGTTTCCCATCATTATTTTTGTGTTCTTTGGCAGCACCGGAGACGGTTTTTTTGGTGGTATTTACATCATTGTGATGGGTATTTGGTTACTGGGACTGATTGCCATTGGAATTGTATCTTGGTACCGCTTCTTTTATTGGATAGAAGATGGAGAACTGCGAATTGAATCTGGAATATTCGTGAAAAAACGACGCTTTATTCGTATGGAGAGAATTCAGACCATTGATTCGTCTGAGGGGATTATTCAGAGAATTTTCGGTTTGGTAAAGGTCCAGGTTGAAACGGCGGGTGGAACTACGGAAGCGGAGGCTATCTTCACGGCGGTTACAAAGGAAGAAGCAGGTCTGCTAAAGGAAGAACTGCTAACCAAAAGAAAAACAGTGGAAACGATGGACGATACAGATCTACCTTTTGGAGAGGAATCTTCCTTTCCATCACCAAAAGGTCCTGAGTATAAAATATCCTTTAAATCCTTATTTATCGTGGGGACCACTTCTGGTGGAATAGGTGTGGTTTTATCTGCAGTAGCAGCCTTTCTATCTCAATTCGATCAGGTGGTACCGTATGAACAGCTGATGAATCGTTTTGGCAGTTTCCTGCAGGCGGGGGTCTATTTAATTGCCACCCTTGTATTTGTCGTATTGTTTTTATCGTGGTTAATTTCCATTGCTTTAACGATGATTAAGTATGGAAATTTTACCGTCAAAAAGCAAGAGGATGAGCTTCATATTTCTCGAGGGCTTATAGAAAAACGGCAGCTAACCATTCCGTTAGAGAGAATCCAAGCCATAAGAATTTCTCAAAATATTTTACGACAGCCATTTGGACTTGCCACGGTGTATGTGGAAAGTGCGGGGAGCTCCGGTGGCAAGGAAGCGGATTTTTCAACCATCTTGTTTCCGCTAATGAAACTGTCGGAAGTAGAGAAGCATCTTGCCGATTTTGTGCCTATATACAAGCTTTCAATTCAGAAGAACGGGTTGCCAAAGCGTTCTTTGATTAGGTATCTGTTGAGGCTAACCCTGCCAGCGTTCCTGATTTCTGCTCCTATCGCATACTTTTTTCAGCCATACGGGGCGTTTGCGTTTATCACCGTCGTTCTTGCTCTGCTTTTAGGCTATAGTCAATATAAGCATGCGGGCTGGTTTGTTCATGATCAGCAGCTTCAGCTTTCCTATCGCCATTTGAGTAAGAATACCGTCCTAATGAACAAAAAGCGCATTCAGTCTTTTGAGCTTAAAGAATCGTTTTTTCAAGGGAAAAGAGAGCTGTACACCATTAATGCAGCGATAAAAACGGGAAATGGTGGCAAGCGTTTTCGAGTGGTTGATGTGGAAAATGTGGATGGAGCAAAGGTGTTTGAATGGTATTCCTATGATAAAAAGCAAGGGAACGTGGTGTAGACTGCCATCTCCCTTGCTTTTTTCCATTATAAAAGCTCTTTTCTGTTTAAAACTCCTCCACGAAAAGAGCACGACAACAACGTGGTTGTCGTGCTCTTAACTTTACGCAGTAGCAACAAACTTCTCGAAAATAGCCATTATATATAACGACTTAAAATTCCGATAAGAACCAAGGCGATGAGAACCACCCAAACGATGGTGCTCTTTGGGTTTCGTGCTCCAGAGGGTCTGCCGAAATTAGGGAAAATCGATTTCAGGTTTCGCGGCCGTGTTGCCGCTCCTCTTCCTAAGAAAAAGGGAGCTAACACCGTTCCGCCAAAGAACCCGAACAGATGGGCAACGGCATTGACGTTTTGGTTTAAAAAGGTCATGACAAGTCCGATCACTAAAATGGTGAGGATGACTTGAGAGTTTGCTGCATCGAGTAAGTCAGGACGTAAGAAGACCATGTAAAAATATAAACCGAAAATCGCGAAGATGGCACCTGATGCTCCTAGGTGGAGATAAATTTCAGGGCGGAGCAAGAGGGTTGCAACATTGGCGATGATGCCTCCTAGTAAATAGAAAGCGATAAATTTACCTTTTCCTAGCATTCTCTCTACTGCTGGTCCAAAAAGCACAAGAGAAAGCGAGTTAAATAAGAAATGCGTCAGGCTTGCATGTAAAAATATCGGCGTAACGAGGCGCCAATATTCTCCTTGCCACACGAGCATATTAAAGCCGATTGTAAGGTTGTAAAAAGTGCCGGAAAATTGGACAACCAACCATAAAACAAGATGGATTGCCACAATTGTGGTGATAATAGGATATAATCTTATAAATGTACGAAAGTTTTCCGTTCGGACAAACATATGTATCTCATCCCTTCTATATAAGTTAGATTACCATTTTCGTCGTGAAAAGTCTTTTTGTGAGATTTTAACTATACCATTACTATATGAGAAAGGTTGGTCAGAGTATGATTATAGGGACAGGAATTGATATTGTGGAACTGAGTCGCATCGAGAGGCTCATGAATCGCCAGCCAAATTTTATCGATCGTATTTTAACAGCATCAGAGAAGGAAATCTTTGAGAGGCTCACTGGGAAGAGAAGCGTCGAGTACTTAGCAGGGCGATTTGCTGCCAAAGAGGCGTATTCCAAAGCCAACGGGACTGGCATTGGCAAGGAGCTTAGTTTTCACGATATGACGATTAGGACAACGGATAAGGGAAAGCCTTATTTTGTGCAACCTAACGCTCATCATGTGCATCTTTCTATCTCGCATAGTGAGCATTACGCGATAGCACAAGTAATTATTGAAAGCTTGTCAAGCTAGTCTGCATATTCCCCAAATGTCACTCATATACATAGTTCAGAAAGGAGACAAGGTGTACAAGTAAGAGCTGCCAATTGCCTGCGATATGAAAAAGAAGCAGCAAGCTGTCACTCTTCATTCTCACTTTTCTCTATGAATCATGTAATTATGGCAAAGGGGATGAAAAATTTGAGAAAAGCATGGCTATTATTGTTGGTTGGCCTTGTGAGTATCCTTGTTCTCGCAGGGTGTGGTACAAAATCAAAAGAAGACGTTACAGCTGCGTTAGGCGCCAAGGTAGAAGAGATGAAGGGCTATCAATCTAATGCAAAAATGACGTTGCAAACTGGAGCGGAGCCACAGGTTTACGAGGTGCAAATCGGGCATAACAAACCGAACTACTACAAGGTAAACTTGAAAAATGCCGCCAAAGACCAAAGTCAAATCATCATCCGCAACGATGAGGGAGTATTTGTTTTAACACCAGCTTTAAACAAGAGCTTCCGCTTCCACAGCGAATGGCCGCAAAACAGCAGTCAGGCATACTTATTTGAATCACTTGTAAATGACATTAAGAACGATCCAGAGGCCACCTTCACCGCAACCGAAGAACACTATGTGTTTGAAACAAAAACCAATTATCAAAACAATAAATTACTGCCAACACAAGAAATTACATTAAGGAAAAGTGACCTTTCCCCAGTATCGGTAAAAGTCATGGATCCAGATAAAAAAGCCTTAGTGCTTGTGGAATTCTCTGACTTTGAGTTTGATGCAAGCTTTGATGCGGATGCTTTTGATGTGAAAAAGAACATGACAAGCGCACGGATGGAGCTTCCTACTTCAGGTCAGGTGAGTGAGGAAAACGATGGGGCCTTTACTGTGATGACTCCAATGGATACGCCAGCCGGCAGTGTGCTGAAAGAGCAAGCAGAAGTGGAAACAGCTAATGGCAAGCGCGTGGTGATGACGTGGGAAGGCGATAAAACCTTCACCCTGATTCAGGAAAAATCTCGTTATGCCGAGGTGCCAACCGCACAGTTTGTGAACGGCCACATTGCGGATCTAGGGTTTACAGTGGGTGCTATGACGGACAACAGTATCACCTGGAGCCACGAAGGCATTGACTTTACCCTCGTTTCCAAAGACCTATCGCAGGAAGAATTGATGATGGTTGCACGCTCCATGCAGGGTGCAGCAGTGAAATAGAGTAGTTACCTCCCCCGCTTTAGAGGCGGGGGTTATTTTTTTGGAATTTGCAGTTGGGGTAATTTTGTATTTTTGGATAGGATCTAAAATCGAGGTTTTTGGATTGAATAACGGTCACTGCGGATTAATTATAGGCCTTTCCGAATTAAAAACGGCTCCAACCGGATTAATTTTTGCACTTTCCCTCCCCCCTATAAAAATTTACGCGAACTTCTGTTACCTCGCATGACTTTTCTCCGCAATTCCGTTATGATATTACATATTTAAACGAATTGAAGGAAGTGCTGTTAAGATGTCAAGCTTTCATCGGGACACATGGGTTGAAGTAAATTTAGACAATATATATGAAAATGTACGTGCCATTCAGAAGCATGTCACACAAGATGTCACCGTCATAGCGGTAGTGAAAGCAAATGCATACGGACATGGTGATGCTCAGGTGGCGAATACGGCATTAGAAGCAGGTGCGAAATACCTTGCTGTTTCGTTTCTTGATGAGGCAATGTCACTTAGAAAGCAAGGAGTGAACGCGCCAATTCTTGTGCTTGGAGCCTCCAGAGTTACCGATGTGCCGCTTGCTGCTGAAGAAAACATTACCCTCACTGTTTTTCAAAAAGATTGGGTAAAAGATGCCATCGATTTTTATAAGGACAACCAAAAAATTCGTCTCCATTTAAAGCTTGATACGGGAATGGGGAGAATAGGCACGAGAGACAAAGAAGAAATAAATGAAATCCTCAGGCTTGTAGAAATGGCCCCGTCTTTTGAACTTGAGGGGATTTATACTCACTTTGCAACAGCGGATGAGCTAGATTCCGATTATGTGGAAAAGCAATTTGCGAAATTTGAAAACCTCTTAGCTGACATCACAAAAAACCATAACATTTCGATGATTCATTGCGGCAACAGCGCAGCCACATTAAGATTTCCAACGCGAATGTTCAATGCGGTACGGGTAGGAATTGCGATGTATGGGCTAACTCCATCTCCAGAAATGGCCCCAACCTTGCCGTTTCCACTAAAAGAAGCGTTTTCCCTCCATACAAAGCTTGTTCACGTCAAAAAGCTTAGTCAGGGTGAAAGCGTAAGTTACGGTGCGACATACAAGACAGAAGACGAAGAATGGATTGGGACCGTTCCTGTAGGCTATGCGGACGGATGGATCAGAAAATTACAGGGAATGAACGTATTGGTTGATGGCAAGCTTGTTCCAATTGTTGGTAGAATATGCATGGATCAGTTTATGATAAAGCTGCCTTATGAGCTTCCTATCGGAACAAACGTAACGTTAATCGGATCGCAAAACGAGCATACTATCAGCTCAGATGATGTCGCTCAAAAGCTAGAAACCATCAACTATGAGGTCCCATGCATGATTAGCTACAGGGTGCCGCGCATGTTTTTCAGAAATGGGAGTATAATGGAAGTGAGGAATTACCTACAGGACAAACCAGCCTCTATGAATTAAATGGCAACCAACTGCATAAAAAAAGGAAATTAAAGTGATAATAGTGAGGAATTCGTTAATTGGACTTTGCAACAGGCAGCAATGATGGTATTATGGAATATGGAATAGTATTATGTGTCTGTAGTTCTTGGAGGTGTATGCTGTGTCTGAATCCAGCGCAACAACTGAAATCTTAATTCGATTACCTCAAAACTTAGTATCGGAATTAGATGGTTTGGTAAAACAAGAAAACGGCAATCGAAATGACTTAATTTTTCAAGCAACGAAAATGTATCTACGCGAGCGTAAAAAGAGACAAATTCGCGAGTCTATGAGACGCGGGTACATGGAGATGTCCAAAATTAATCTAAACATTGCATCTGAAGCTTTCTTGGCTGAATACGAGGCGGAGCACACGGTTGAACGCTTAGTAAGCGGGGGGTAATCATTTGATTGTCAAACGTGGTGACGTTTATTTTGCTGATTTATCCCCGGTTGTTGGGTCTGAGCAAGGAGGCGTTCGACCAGTACTTGTCATCCAAAATGATATCGGAAATCGCTTTAGCCCGACCGTTATAGTAGCTGCCATTACTGCTCAAATTCAAAAAGCCAAACTCCCAACACATGTTGAAATCGATGCAAAGCGCTATGGTTTTGAACGTGACTCTGTTATCCTGCTCGAACAAATCCGAACAATCGATAAGCAGAGATTAACCGACAAAATAACACATCTCGATGAAGAGATGATGGACAAAGTGGATGAGGCGCTCCAAATAAGCTTAGGACTTATTGACTTTTAAGTTGCATTCCATTTTTTTAAGAAAAAAGCTGTTCACAGTAAGTGAGTGGCTTTTTTTATTTTGCTTTTTTGTTGGTAGTTTACCTATTACCACCAAATTCAGGCAACAAAACCACAATTTTGGTAGAATGGTCATGAAACATATTTGACTTTTAAATTCAGAAAAATTTATAGTGGTAGTAGCGGAAATATTTGATTTTTGTCGAAGTAATATAGAACGGTATTGTATTTCAGAAAAGGAGCGGGGAAAATGAATCCAAACATTATCAGCTTTATTGAAGAGAATCGCGAAGCCATTTTTGATAAATGGATAGCAGGAATGGACGAAATCGGGGAGAAAAAAGAACTAAAGGCGATTTCAGAAAAGGTTTACCTAAGCACCAGCAGAGAATACATCAACCTGTTATTGAACAATATTAGCAAGGATCAAGATGATTTATCTACTAAGCTCACAGATTTTGCCGAAAAGATTGTTCGCTTCGGTTGGCCGCTCCTTTATGTAACAGACGGATTATCTCTTTTTGGTAAGATTGTGTTTGAAGAAATGACAAAAAGTAAGGATGATTCACAAAAAGTAGCCTTGATGTATGACTTTGATCAGTGGTTGCGACCTGTGCATAATGAAATCGTGAAAACTTATACTGGTACGTGGGAACATACTGTCTCCATGCAAAAAATTGCCTTGCAAGAGCTAGCAGCACCCTTAATACCTGTTTTTGAAAGAATTTCCGTGATGCCTCTAGTAGGTACCATTGATACAGAACGAGCAAGACAAATTATGGAAAACCTTCTTCAAGGTGTGGTGAAGCACCGTGCAGAAGTCGTACTTATAGATATAACAGGTGTGCCGGTAGTGGACACGATGGTGGCTCATCATATTATCCAGGCAGCTGAGGCAGTTAGGCTTGTAGGAGCAAAATGTCTGCTCGTTGGAATTCGTCCTGAGATCGCGCAAACCATTGTTAACCTTGGAATTAACCTAGATCAAATTATCACAAAGAATTCTTTGGCAAAAGGTATTGAAACAGCGCTTGAGATGACAAATAGAAAAATAGTGAATGCGGGGGATCAAGAGTGAGGATACCAATATTAAAACTTCATAATTGCCTGTTAATTTCTATCCAATGGGAGCTTGATGATCAGACAGCGTTGCAATTTCAAGAGGATTTGTTAAACAGAATTCATGAAACAGGTGCAAACGGCGTTGTGATTGATTTAACATCGGTTGATATGATTGATTCTTTTATCGCCAAAGTTCTTGGAGATGTCATCAGCATGTCCAAGTTAATGGGTGCACAGGTGGTACTAACTGGTATCCAGCCGGCTGTTGCTATTACATTAGTGGAGCTTGGCATTCAGTTGGATGAAGTTTATACGGCTTTAGATTTAGAAAAGGGTCTAGAGAAATTACAACAGGAACTGGGGGAGTAAAACATGACTGTCCAATCCTGTGTAAATATTAGAAACGAGTGGGACATCGTAGCTGCTCGGCAAATGGGCAGGAATGTCGCCAAAGACCTAGGCTTTGGGACAGTAGACCAAGCGAGAATTACTACTGCCATTTCAGAGCTAGCACGAAATATATATTTATATGCAGGCACAGGTCAAATTTGTATAGAAGAATTGGACGAGTATGGGAAAACAGGACTTAAGGTTATCGCTACAGATGATGGTCCGGGGATTTCAGATATTCGTCAAGTAATGGAGGATGGTTTTTCCACATCAGGAGGCCTTGGTGCTGGATTGCCGGGTGTAAAGCGGTTGATGGACACTTTTCAGATTGATTCTTCCCAAGAAGGAGGAACGACCATCTATGCCGCGAAGTGGGTTCGCTAGAAAGGGGGATAACCCATGAATTTTGAAGAACTAGAACGGGAATATAAAGAGATTCTTTCCGCATACCTTAGCAGACAATCAGAGGAAGCGTTGTATAAAGGACAGGAGTTTAGCCGCAGATTATTAGGAGAAAAGGTTTCTCCTGAAGAAATTATCAGCGTCCATAAAGCAATGCTTCAGGACTTGTCCCCTGATATACCAGATAATATTTTGCATTCCCTCGATTTTTTATTAGAGGTGATGATTGGATATGGTATTGCTTATCGTGAGCATCAAAGCTTAAGGCACCGTCAGCAGGAGATTCAAACAGAGATTGAAATTGCTGCGAATGTGCAACAGACCTTACTAGAAACAAAAATTCCTGACACGGAATCTGTAGAGATTGGTGCCATCAGCGTGCCAGCTAAACATATGAGTGGGGACTATTATCATTTTGTTCACAATGAAAAGGATTCGTTCAGTGTAGCGATTGCCGATGTTATTGGAAAAGGTATTCCGGCAGCGATGTGTATGAGCATGATTAAGTATGCGATGGACAGTTTACCTGACACAAGAGTGGCACCAAGCTATGTGCTTGGAAACCTTAACAGGGTAGTGGAGCAAAATGTGGATGCAAGTATGTTTATTACGATGTTTTATGGGATGTATGATCTTCATAAACATCTGTTTTCGTTCGCATCTGCCGGCCATGAACCGCCGCTTTACTACGACGCGAAGAAGGATGAGTTTTATGAGCTGGATGCAAGAGGATTGGTGCTTGGCATCGACCGTCTAGCAACCTACGAACAATATGAAAAACAAATAGAAGTAGATGATATGGTCATCCTTTTTTCAGATGGAGTAACAGAGTGCAGGACAGAAGAAGGCTTTATTGAGGTTGATAAAATAATAGATTTGATTCGATCCTATATAAATTTATCTCCACAAGCAATTGTCGAGCTAGTTTATCGAGATTTAGAAAAAGTGCAAGATTTCCAATTAAGGGATGACTTTACATTAATTATCCTTAAAAGAAGGGTTTAAAAATTTTGCCGGCGGGTATGTAGTATTGAGATGACCTAAAATGGAATTCTAATCCGTGTTTGAGGTGACGTAGGAATGAATATTGATATTCAAATTAAAGAAGAGCTAAACGAAACTCGTATCGTTTTAGAAGGTGAAATAGATGCTTATACCGCACCAAAGGTAAAAGAAAAGGTAGTTCCTTTGATAGAGAACTATTCTGGTGAGGTAGTTTTTGATTTATCCCATGTTCATTACATGGACAGCACAGGCTTAGGTATGTTTGTGGGATTCTTTAAAACCGTAAAAGCAAACAACGGTATCTTTCGATTAGAAGGACTGTCTGATAGATTAAAGCGATTGTTTGATATTACGGGTTTAGCGGGAATTATGGAAATTAAGTAGGCTTTTTTCAAGCACGAAACAAGCCATCAAATAAGTTCACTTAAAGGTGGGGGAACAATGAACCGGGCTTACGACTATATAGAAATGGCTTTTCCAGCCAAGGCGGAATACGTTGGGGTAATTCGACTGACGCTATCTGGAATCGCCAATCGAATGGGTTTTACCTATGACGAGATTGAGGACATGAAAATTGCATTAAGCGAAGCATGCACAAATGCAGTGGAGCATGCTTACAAGAAAGATGAAACTGGAAACATCCGAATTGGATTTGGTATTTATGACGACCGACTCGAACTAGTGGTAGCTGACAATGGTCAAAGCTTTGACTTTGACAAGGTAAGAGAAGAGGTTGGTCCGTACACTGAGTCGCAACCAGTAGAAACTTTGCATGAGGGAGGGTTAGGATTATTCTTAATCCAAACGCTAATGGATGATGTAAAAGTTCATTCCAATCAAGGCGTGACAGTTTTCATGACAAAGTATGTACAAGGAGAGCAGGTGGAAAGGGATGAAGAATCAATCTCCGTCCAATAAGCTGGATGTTAATTTACTTTTAGAGCGGTACCAGCAAGAGGACTGTGAAGAGGCTCAGTTACAATTAGTGGAGCATTATACTGCACTAGTTGAATCGATTGCTCGAAAGTATTCCAGAGGGAAAGCCTTTCATGAAGACCTATCTCAAGTTGGCATGATTGGACTACTAGGGGCGATGAAACGATTTGATACGAGTTTTGGCAGAAGCTTTGAAGCCTTTGCTGTTCCTACTATTATTGGAGAGATCAAACGATTTTTGCGTGACAAAACATGGAGTGTTCATGTGCCACGTAGAATAAAAGAAATTGGACCTAAAATAAAATCTGCAGTAGAAGAGCTGACAAATGAACTTCAACGTTCACCAAAAGTGGTCGAAATTGCAGATTATTTAGAGGTAAGCGAAGAAGAAGTTTTAGAAGCGATGGAGATGAGCCAAAATTATCAGGCTCTATCTGTGGATAATGCGATTGAAGCAGATTCAGACGGCAGCACTGTCACTATACTAGATATTGTAGGGAACCAGGATGCAGGTTTTGATCAAGTGGATCAACAGCTGGTACTACAAAAAATCTTTCATGTTCTGACAGAGAGAGAAAAACAAATTATTGAGTGCACGTTTTTCCATAACATGAGTCAAAAGGAAACGGGTGAGAAGCTAGGGATTTCTCAAATGCATGTTTCGAGGCTTCAACGAAAGGCACTTAACAAATTAAAACAAGCGTTCCTGGCAGATAACGCAAACTCGGAGATTTTTTCATGATTGAACAGTTTAAACATGAAAAAGCGAATGTTAATGCCTACCAAAATGCCAAAAATGGAATGTATTTCTGTGGCGACAGCTACTATGTTAATACAACTGATGAATACTTCTTATGTGTGGTAGCTGATGGCTTAGGCAGCGGAGAATTTGCTCACGATGCATCGCAAGCAGTTGTCTCTGCTGCCAAACAATACGAGAAAGAGAATGTAACCACAATTATGAAAGCCTGTAATGAGGCAATGAAAAATAAACGTGGAGCAGCCGTTTCCGTATTAAAGGTTCATTATGGTCACAAAGAGGTTGAGTACAGCTGTGTTGGAAATATTCGCTTCTTTCTTTATCCTCCAACAGAAAAACTCATTTATCCTCTTCCGGTCAAGGGCTACTTGTCGGGAAAACCTCAAAACCTTAAAACTCACCGCTTTCCCTATCGCTCCAATATGAAATTTTTCATCTATTCAGATGGCCTTAACATCCCATCTGTTAAAAATTATATAAAAGACGTTCCATCCGCTACTTCCCTGCTTGAAATCGCAGCAATGTTCACGAGTAAAGGATTGGATGATGTCACCATTATTTCAGGTGAAATCCGATAAAAAAGACTAACGCAATGATGTTAGTCTTTTTGTATGCTCAGGATTTTTGATAAAATAAAAATTGGGTTTTAACGTTGGGAGGCATTCAAATTGGAATGGAATGAAAAAAACGAACAGCTCGTACAACTGCTAGTGAAAGATGTAAATGTATCAAAGGGACAAGCCAAAAAAGTAATTGCGCTTTTAGAGGAAGGAAACACCGTCCCGTTTATCGCAAGATATAGAAAAGAGCAAACAGGCTCTCTTGATGAAGTGCAAATTCGAGAGGTTATGGAAAAATGGCAATACATACAAAACCTTGAAACAAGAAAAGAAGAAGTCATTCGTCTTATTGAAGAACAAGGGAAATTAACGCCCGAACTAAAAAAAGGTATCTTAAAAGCGGCCAAACTGCAGCATGTCGAAGATCTGTATCGTCCTTATAAACAAAAACGCCGTACAAAAGCTACGGTGGCGAAGGAAAAAGGGCTAGAACCTTATGCACTATGGCTACTAAGCTTTCCGAGTGCACCTACCTTAGACGAAAAAGCAAAAGAGTTTCTCTCAGAAGAGGTAGAGGTGAATACGGTGGAGGATGTCTTGGCTGGCGCAAAGGATATTCTGGCTGAGATGTTCTCTGATGAACCTGCATACCGTCAATATATTCGTGACATTACCTACAAACAAGGTACTGTGGTGTCATCTGTTAAAAATGAAGAAAAAGACGAAAAGCAAGTATATGCCATGTATTATGAATATGAAGAGGCAATTAACAAAATCCTCCCTCACCGAATTCTGGCATTCAACCGTGGAGAAAAAGAAGAAATTCTAAGAGTATCGATCAGTGCCCCAATGGACCGGATATTGAGTTATTTAAAGCGCCAAATCATTAAAAAAGAGTCTTCCATTGCCGCCCCTGTTATTCAAGAGGCTATGGAGGATGGATACAAGCGCTTGATTGAGCCAGCTATTGAACGTGAAATCAGAAAAGAGTTAACAGAAAAAGCAGAGGAACAGGCGATTCATATTTTCTCAGAAAACCTTCGCAACCTTCTGCTTCAACCCCCTCTAAAGGGACGAGTTGTTCTTGGGGTGGACCCTGCCTACCGTACTGGCTGCAAGCTTGCTGTTGTTAATGAAACAGGAAAGGTGCTCAACATCGGAGTAATCTATCCTCACGCACCAGTGAACAAAAGGAAGGAAGCCGTTCAAAAGCTGTTAGCTATCTTACAAGAATATGCGATTGAAGTAGTGGCAGTTGGGAACGGGACAGCCTCACGAGAAACAGAACAACTGATTGCAGAAGTACTCAAGCAAAGTGGAAAAAGTATCTCTTACCTGATCGTGAATGAAGCCGGAGCAAGTGTCTATTCAGCGTCTGAGATTGCAAGAGAAGAGTTTCCTACTTTACAAGTGGAAGAGAGAAGTGCTGTTTCCATTGCTCGTAGACTTCAAGATCCACTTGCTGAACTGGTGAAGATTGACCCGAAATCAGTAGGAGTTGGACAATATCAGCACGATGTTGCCCAAAAACGTCTCTCAGATTCCTTAACCTTTGTCGTCGAAACGGTCGTTAACCAGGTAGGGGTTAACGTCAATACCGCTTCTTCTTCCTTGTTGCAATATGTAGCGGGTCTATCTAAATCTGTAGCAAATAATATTGTGAAAAAGCGTGAAGAGGAAGGGAAGTTTTCGAGCAGGTCAGACCTGAAAGGAATTCCAAGGCTTGGCGCCAAAACATACGAGCAGTGTATTGGATTCCTGCGAATTGTAGATGGAAAACAACCGCTAGATCGCACTGGCATTCATCCCGAAAACTATGCAAACGTAAAAAAACTTCTTAAGCAGTTAGGTGTTTCTGAAAAAGAAATTGGGACTTCAAAGCTGCAGGAAGCTTTAAAAGAAGTAGAGGTACATTCACTGGCGGACGAACTTCAAATCGGTGAAATCACCCTTCAAGATATTATCGACTCCTTAATCAGGCCGGAACGAGATCCGCGTGACGACATGCCAACGCCGTTGTTGAAGCAGGACGTATTAAAGATGGAAGACCTGAAAAAGGGAATGGAATTAGAGGGAACTGTCCGAAATGTTGTTGATTTCGGAGCGTTTGTGGATATTGGCGTAAAGCAGGACGGACTTGTGCACATCTCCAAATTGAGTGATCGTTTCGTTAAACATCCTCTTGATGTGGTAGCAGTTGGTGATATTGTCACCGTTTGGGTAGAAGGTGTAGAAGTAAACAAAGGCCGAGTATCCTTAACCATGCTAGAGCCGCAAAAGCAAGAAGCGTAAACAAAAGCTCCCCAAGTCTCTCTTTTTTAAAAAAAGGGAGGCTTGGGGGTAATTAGTATTATCCATTTTTTTTATGATAAAAAAACCAACACTGATTCAGCATCTTGATTTGGTAGCGGTCCTTCTCCAAGTAAGCACGCTGCATTTGTTTTTTAAACCAAGTTGGCAAGCGCCTGACCTCCTTCAACTTCAAAATCCGAAGCCCCCGAAGTAACAATCCTCTCATGAAAAAAATCTTTGCTCTATTGTATGCAGTATAAGAAAGAGGGTTCAAAGAGAAGGGAGAGAAAGAAATAATCATGGAAGATAAAGACCTGCAAAGATTAACTGAAGAGATATCTCTGGCTTTTTTTAAGGTGCCATTTCAGCATAATGCTACTTTTAATCCTAGGCTTAAAACAACCGGGGGAAGGTACCTAACCTCAACAAGCAATATTGAAATCAATAAAAAATACTATGATGCCCTAGGTATAGAGGAGCTAGTCGGAATCATTAAACATGAGCTATGTCACTATCATCTTCATATTAGAGGAAGAGGATATAAGCATCGAGATCAAGACTTTCGAAAGTTACTTAAAGAGGTTGGAGCTCCAAGGTTTTGTACTCCGATTCACACAGCCTCCACAAAGCCGAAAGCTTTTCGTATATATAAATGCGTGGATTGCCAACAGATATATAAAAGAATACGAAAAGTTAACACGATAAAGTACAGGTGTGGAAAGTGTCGAGGTAAGCTCGAAGAAATGCAAAAAAATGTTGACATAAAAGAGTAAAATATGATACATTTTTCAAGTCGCTATTTTTACAAAGGCGGCGAGGAAACAATTATGATAATATATCTTTTTAGAAAAAATGCACTTGACTTTTTCTGACAAGCTTATTAAAATTAAAACAGTCGCCTACGAGATATGTCGTAGGAAACTGGTACCGTTCCACCATAGCTCAGCGGTAGAGCACGTTCGAATAAGCTTCTTCGAGACGCTACAGCGTACCGATTGAGCCACATCGTGAATATGCCCCCTGAAATCGGGACGTTCGGCGTATATCAGAAATAAATATTCGTTGTCAATATCTATAATACCGTTCCACCATAGCTCAGCGGTAGAGCATTCGGCTGTTAACCGAAGGGTCGTAGGTTCGAATCCTACTGGTGGAGCCATATTGGAGAAGTACTCAAGTGGCTGAAGAGGCGCCCCTGCTAAGGGTGTAGGTCGTGTAAGCGGCGCGAGGGTTCAAATCCCTCCTTCTCCGCCATTCTATTATGGCCCGTTGGTCAAGCGGTTAAGACACCGCCCTTTCACGGCGGTAACACGGGTTCGAATCCCGTACGGGTCACTACTAAGTGGGATGCAAAACATTGGTTTTGCTTCCCATTTCTATCCTAGGAGGATTAGCTCAGCTGGGAGAGCACCTGCCTTACAAGCAGGGGGTCGGCGGTTCGATCCCGTCATCCTCCACCAGAAGGAACTTTTTTCTTAATAGCTTCACAACTTTCGAGTTCACTCGAAGAAGCTTAGAACAAGAAGTATATTTAATGGGCTATAGCCAAGCGGTAAGGCATCGCACTTTGACTGCGACATGCGTTGGTTCGAATCCAGCTAGCCCAGCCATTTTTCTTTAATATATGTATGCGGGTGTGGCGGAATTGGCAGACGCGCTAGACTTAGGATCTAGTGTCTTTGACGTGGGGGTTCGAGTCCCTTCACCCGCACCATACATTTTTAAAAGCTTTCATGTTACGCGGTCGTGGCGGAATGGCAGACGCGCTAGGTTGAGGGCCTAGTGGGGGTAACCCCGTGGAAGTTCGACTCTTCTCGGCCGCACCAAAAGAATTTAAAAAAAGTTGTTGACATTGAAACATCAACTTGTTATGATAGTTAAGTCGCCTTTGAGAGACGACATGAAAATAGAAATTAATATAAAGCGCCCGTAGCTCAATTGGATAGAGCGTTTGACTACGGATCAAAAGGTTAGGGGTTCGAGTCCTCTCGGGCGCGCCATTGCTTATTTTAAAGCGTTAGACGGGGAGTAGCTCAGCTTGGTAGAGCACTTGGTTTGGGACCAAGGGGTCGCAGGTTCGAATCCTGTCTTCCCGATACTTTATAATATGCGGGTGTAGTTTAATGGTAAAACCTCAGCCTTCCAAGCTGATGTCGTGGGTTCGATTCCCATCACCCGCTCCATAAATGCTCTTTGAAAACTAAACAAAACAACAGCGTCCACGTTGACCTTACGAGGTTAACATGAACGAATTTAAGTAACAAGCTAGCAACAAATTTTGAGCAACAGCTCAAACTCTTTATTGGAGAGTTTGATCCTGGCTCAGGACGAACGCTGGCGGCGTGCCTAATACATGCAAGTCGAGCGAACTTCTTAAAAGCTTGCTTTTATAGAAGTTAGCGGCGGACGGGTGAGTAACACGTGGGCAACCTGCCTGTAAGACTGGGATAACTTCGGGAAACCGGAGCTAATACCGGATAATACAAGAAACCTCCTGGTTTCTTGTTGAAAGATGGTTTCGGCTATCACTTACAGATGGGCCCGCGGCGCATTAGCTAGTTGGTGAGGTAACGGCTCACCAAGGCGACGATGCGTAGCCGACCTGAGAGGGTGATCGGCCACACTGGGACTGAGACACGGCCCAGACTCCTACGGGAGGCAGCAGTAGGGAATCTTCCACAATGGACGAAAGTCTGATGGAGCAACGCCGCGTGAGCGATGAAGGCCTTCGGGTCGTAAAGCTCTGTTGTTAGGGAAGAACAAGTGCGAGAGTAACTGCTCGCACCTTGACGGTACCTAACCAGAAAGCCACGGCTAACTACGTGCCAGCAGCCGCGGTAATACGTAGGTGGCAAGCGTTGTCCGGAATTATTGGGCGTAAAGCGCGCGCAGGCGGTTTCTTAAGTCTGATGTGAAAGCCCACGGCTCAACCGTGGAGGGTCATTGGAAACTGGGGAACTTGAGTGCAGAAGAGGAGAGTGGAATTCCACGTGTAGCGGTGAAATGCGTAGAGATGTGGAGGAACACCAGTGGCGAAGGCGACTCTCTGGTCTGTAACTGACGCTGAGGCGCGAAAGCGTGGGGAGCAAACAGGATTAGATACCCTGGTAGTCCACGCCGTAAACGATGAGTGCTAAGTGTTAGAGGGTTTCCGCCCTTTAGTGCTGCAGCTAACGCATTAAGCACTCCGCCTGGGGAGTACGGTCGCAAGACTGAAACTCAAAGGAATTGACGGGGGCCCGCACAAGCGGTGGAGCATGTGGTTTAATTCGAAGCAACGCGAAGAACCTTACCAGGTCTTGACATCCTCTGACCACTCTAGAGATAGAGCCTTCCCCTTCGGGGGACAGAGTGACAGGTGGTGCATGGTTGTCGTCAGCTCGTGTCGTGAGATGTTGGGTTAAGTCCCGCAACGAGCGCAACCCTTGATCTTAGTTGCCAGCATTCAGTTGGGCACTCTAAGGTGACTGCCGGTGACAAACCGGAGGAAGGTGGGGATGACGTCAAATCATCATGCCCCTTATGACCTGGGCTACACACGTGCTACAATGGACGGTACAAAGGGCAGCAAAACCGCGAGGTCGAGCCAATCCCATAAAACCGTTCTCAGTTCGGATTGCAGGCTGCAACTCGCCTGCATGAAGCCGGAATCGCTAGTAATCGCGGATCAGCATGCCGCGGTGAATACGTTCCCGGGCCTTGTACACACCGCCCGTCACACCACGAGAGTTTGTAACACCCGAAGTCGGTGGGGTAACCTTTTGGAGCCAGCCGCCTAAGGTGGGACAGATGATTGGGGTGAAGTCGTAACAAGGTAGCCGTATCGGAAGGTGCGGCTGGATCACCTCCTTTCTAAGGATAAAGACGCTTGTTGTTTTGTTTAGTTTTGAGAGAGCATTCTCTCTATTATGAATGGCAAATCTGTCGATTTGTCTCATTTGTTCCTTGAAAACTAGATAATGTAACTAATATCAAGATATTCACAAAATATCGTTCATCTTAGTAATTTTCTAATAGATATCATCGCTGATATCGACACAAGACCGTTTGGTCTGAGGTTAAGTTATTAAGGGCGCACGGTGGATGCCTTGGCACTAGGAGCCGATGAAGGACGGGACTAACACCGATATGCTTCGGGGAGCTGTAAGTAAGCGTTGATCCGGAGATTTCCGAATGGGGAAACCCACTGCTCGTAATGGAGCAGTATCCTTATCTGAATACATAGGGTATGGAAGGCAGACCCGGGGAACTGAAACATCTTAGTACCCGGAGGAAGAGAAAGCAAATGCGATTTCCTGAGTAGCGGCGAGCGAAACGGAATTAGCCCAAACCAAGAGGCTTGCCTCTTGGGGTTGTAGGACACTCTACATGGAGTTACAAAGGAACGGGGTAGATGAAGCGACCTGGAAAGGTCCGTCATAGAAGGTAAAAACCCTGTAGTTGAAACTTCGTTCCCTCCTGAGTGGATCCTGAGTACGGCGGGACACGAGAAATCCCGTCGGAAGCAGGGAGGACCATCTCCCAAGGCTAAATACTCCCTAGTGACCGATAGTGAACCAGTACCGTGAGGGAAAGGTGAAAAGCACCCCGGAAGGGGAGTGAAATAGATCCTGAAACCGTGTGCCTACAAGTAGTTAGAGCCCGTTAATGGGTGATAGCGTGCCTTTTGTAGAATGAACCGGCGAGTTACGATCCCGTGCAAGGTTAAGTCGAAGAGACGGAGCCGTAGCGAAAGCGAGTCTGAATAGGGCGCATGAGTACGTGGTCGTAGACCCGAAACCAGGTGATCTACCCATGTCCAGGGTGAAGTTCAGGTAACACTGAATGGAGGCCCGAACCGACTCACGTTGAAAAGTGAGCGGATGAGGTGTGGGTAGGGGTGAAATGCCAATCGAACCTGGAGATAGCTGGTTCTCTCCGAAATAGCTTTAGGGCTAGCCTCATGTAGTAAGAGTCTTGGAGGTAGAGCACTGATTGGACTAGGGGTCCTCATCGGATTACCGAATTCAGTCAAACTCCGAATGCCAAAGACTTATCCATGGGAGTCAGACTGCGAGTGATAAGATCCGTAGTCAAGAGGGAAACAGCCCAGACCGCCAGCTAAGGTCCCCAAGTATACGTTAAGTGGAAAAGGATGTGGAGTTGCTTAGACAACCAGGATGTTGGCTTAGAAGCAGCCACCATTTAAAGAGTGCGTAATAGCTCACTGGTCGAGTGACTCTGCGCCGAAAATGTACCGGGGCTAAACGTATCACCGAAGCTGCGGACTGTTCTTACGAACAGTGGTAGGAGAGCGTTCTAAGGGCGTTGAAGCTAGACCGGAAGGACTGGTGGAGCGCTTAGAAGTGAGAATGCCGGTATGAGTAGCGAAAGAAGGGTGAGAATCCCTTCCACCGAATGCCTAAGGTTTCCTGAGGAAGGCTCGTCCGCTCAGGGTTAGTCGGGACCTAAGCCGAGGCCGAAAGGCGTAGGCGATGGATAACAGGTTGATATTCCTGTACCACCTCCACTCCGTTTGAGCAACGGGGGGACGCAGAAGGATAGGGTAAGCGCGCTGTTGGATATGCGCGTCTAAGCAGTAAGGCTGAGAAGTAGGCAAATCCGCTTCTCCTATAAGGCTGAGCTGTGATAGCGAGGGAAATATAGTACCGAAGTTCCTGATTTCACACTGCCAAGAAAAGCCTCTAGCGAGGAGTGAGGTGCCCGTACCGCAAACCGACACAGGTAGGCGAGGAGAGAATCCTAAGGTGAGCGAGAGAACTCTGGTTAAGGAACTCGGCAAAATGACCCCGTAACTTCGGGAGAAGGGGTGCTCTGTTAGGGTGTTAAAGCCCGAGAGAGCCGCAGTGAATAGGCCCAGGCGACTGTTTAGCAAAAACACAGGTCTCTGCGAAGCCGTAAGGCGAAGTATAGGGGCTGACGCCTGCCCGGTGCTGGAAGGTTAAGGGGAGAGGTTAGCGCAAGCGAAGCTTTGAACCGAAGCCCCAGTAAACGGCGGCCGTAACTATAACGGTCCTAAGGTAGCGAAATTCCTTGTCGGGTAAGTTCCGACCCGCACGAAAGGCGTAACGATCTGGGCACTGTCTCAACCAGAGACTCGGTGAAATTATAGTACCTGTGAAGATGCAGGTTACCCGCGACAGGACGGAAAGACCCCGTGGAGCTTTACTGTAGCCTGATATTGAATTTTGGTACAGCTTGTACAGGATAGGTAGGAGCCTTGGAAGCCGGAGCGCTAGCTTCGGTGGAGGCGTCGGTGGGATACTACCCTGGCTGTATTGAAATTCTAACCCGCAGCCCTTATCGGGCTGGGAGACAGTGTCAGGTGGGCAGTTTGACTGGGGCGGTCGCCTCCTAAAGAGTAACGGAGGCGCCCAAAGGTTCCCTCAGAATGGTTGGAAATCATTCGCAGAGTGTAAAGGCACAAGGGAGCTTGACTGCGAGACCTACAAGTCGAGCAGGGACGAAAGTCGGGCTTAGTGATCCGGTGGTTCCGCATGGAAGGGCCATCGCTCAACGGATAAAAGCTACCCCGGGGATAACAGGCTTATCTCCCCCAAGAGTCCACATCGACGGGGAGGTTTGGCACCTCGATGTCGGCTCATCGCATCCTGGGGCTGTAGTCGGTCCCAAGGGTTGGGCTGTTCGCCCATTAAAGCGGTACGCGAGCTGGGTTCAGAACGTCGTGAGACAGTTCGGTCCCTATCCGTCGTGGGCGCAGGAAATTTGAGAGGAGCTGTCCTTAGTACGAGAGGACCGGGATGGACGCACCGCTGGTGTACCAGTTGTCTTGCCAAAGGCATAGCTGGGTAGCTACGTGCGGACGGGATAAGTGCTGAAAGCATCTAAGCATGAAGCCCCCCTCAAGATGAGATTTCCTTTTACTTCGGTAAGTAAGATCCCTGAAAGATGATCAGGTAGATAGGTTCGAGGTGGAAGCGTGGCGACACGTGCAGCTGACGAATACTAATCGATCGAGGACTTAACCCAATTTGATTTACATGATGACACGATAGAATTCTTGATATGAACACATTATCTAGTTTTGAAGGAATAATATGCTAAAAATAGCTTGATTTTCTTCAAAAGTATATTATAATAATAATTGTCTGGTGGCGATAGCGAAGAGGTCACACCCGTTCCCATACCGAACACGGAAGTTAAGCTCTTCAGCGCCAATGGTAGTTGGGGGCTGTCCCCCTGTGAGAGTAGGACGTTGCCAGGCGGTCATTATTTATAGAAATGATTCATTTATTATTATCGCGGGGTGGAGCAGTCTGGTAGCTCGTCGGGCTCATAACCCGAAGGTCGCAGGTTCAAATCCTGTCCCCGCAACCAAAATGGTCCCGTGGTGTAGCGGTTAACATGCCTGCCTGTCACGCAGGAGATCGCCGGTTCGATCCCGGTCGGGACCGCCATTTTTTTAAAAAACGAAACTTGCTTTCGTTATTTTTTTTGTCTTTTTTTGGCTACACCCCCACAAACACCTCAATCCTAGTCCTTTCCTATGCCCGCAATTTCCACGATATCATCCATAATAATTCCCTTTTTTACATAGTGAATAAGCTTAGCTGCTTCTGTTTCTACTCTTTTTCTCCCATACGGATTAAGGTGCCAATTTTCTTTTCTTGTGGTTTTGTCATTGGCGGCTACTAAACTATAAGTTATCCAAGCTGGCATATATGTTTTTAACGTGAGCTGCATTCTTCTCAAATGATAGGGAGCTGTCACTACAATCAAGTTATTCATGTGGTGAAGCCCAATGGCGCGATCAAGGATAAGGAGGGAAGCGAGTACGTTTTCTTTTGTATGTAGGGATTGGGTTTCGGTAAGGATATCTTGATCCGTGACTCCTTCTTCCAGCGCTTTTACTTTCAGTGTTTCCGCCTCTGTTATTAAGTTTCCATCCCAGATAACACCACCTGAAAAAAGAATTTTCTTAGACCTTCCTTGACGATAGAGTTCTAGGGCTTTAGGGAGTCGGTAATCGACTGCTTTGCTGCTGCCAGGTACAAAAATACACTCTCCCGGTTGGTTATCATCATCAAGGCCATTATATAAAAGGTCTGTATACTGGTGATCATTCAATAATGCCGGTTTAAGTGAAGAAATTTTAGTTTTCATGTTTTAATCTAACCTCCTTCTCTTAACAAGATATGCTATAAATAACGATCTGTCAGTCTCTCATTTAATAGAAACAGGGTGAAACCTAGTTGATTTCACCCTGTTTCTAGAAATATGTTAGTTATAATTAGCTTTATGTGCCTCAAGGATTTCTTGAGAGGTTACTGCCGTCCAGTCTTCAAGTGATAAGCCTTTCGCATCTGCATAAGCCTTCACCATTTTGTAGCTCTCGCTTAGACCGTACTGATTTGGTAATCCATTTTTTCCGCCTAGAAGGATTTCTTTTGCTCGTTTATCGTCTTCTGTTTCAAGATCTCCTTCAATTCGGGTCCATAAATCTTTATTGTATGTTTCATCTACAGGAGCTACATCAATTTTTGGATAAATCATTTTTTGGAACATCATCCCTTTTCCTTCCATAACCATGTGGTCAAGGATGGTGAAGGATTCGCCGTTATAATGATTATCTACCCAGTAACTGTGGTGATATTTACTTGCAACAGTTGCTTTCAATTGATTGTTTGTCGTGTTTCTATCGAATAGAACAACGATTTTACCTACACCTGCTGTGACAATCGTTGCTGGTGCATTATTGTCAGTTGGGAATATACAAACCGTTGTTTTGCTTCCTTCCACAGGAAGCTCGTTGGACGACTTCGTTAACGCATCTTTAATCGCTTTGTTTATCTCTATAGAATCCATTCTTTTTAAATTGTCCTGCACAGCAATTCTATTTTTTGGCGGAGCTAATACATACTCTGCTTGTTGTTCAAATTCTCCACCTTTAAAGCATCTATCAGCAATTCCATCAAGAATATTTGAGTTATAATAATTCTTAGCTTCTTCCCCTTTAAGTCCTTCTGCATAAAAATCATCAAATAATTGATATGCGTGGATGATTTCAAATTCTTGTCCATTATTTTCGAAGGAGTATTCTAACTCGATGGCAGCTTCTTCTGCTCCTGCTCCATCTCCTCCTCCATTACAACCTGCAAGTGCTAAAACCAAGATGCTAAAAAACAAAAAACTAGTAAAACGCATTGCTTTCCCTCCTAAGTTAATATTTGCCCCCTATAAATTATATCGGCTACCAAGTTTAAATATTCTATAAATTATGACAAATTCCTTCTTTTTATAAATAATTTTACTTAGGAATATTTACCCAATGCATTTAGTAATAATATGCTGTTGATTCCCGCAAAACGGCTCCGCGTCCGCAGAGCGATTTGTGAGCCTCCACGACTACTCTCCAGTCAATCGATTCATTCCCGAGAAGAGTCTACGCCTTTTGCTCCAATCAACAGCTATAAAGCACTCATTTATATAAAAACCTCATAAAAAAAACCACCCCTAAAGGTGGTTGAGTTAAGTATTTATTAATCTACAAGCTTAACAAGCATATGAGCGAGCTTGTGTCGTTCTTCTTGGGTGCCAACTTTCCATAGTTCTTGTAAAAGCTTTTCTTCACTGTTTCGTGGGTCTTCATGCTTGGCAAGATAGTCGCCGACCTTCTCAGCAGCAATTGCTAGCTGCTCTTCTCCAAGGCCAACCTTTTTACCTGTGGATACTTTGTCACTTAAGTAGCTTTTAAAGGTGTCAAAATCAGCTAAAATCTGCTCCTTCTTGCTTGGATCCATGTTTTCAACTTTTTGTTCAACTCTGTCTTCGGTTGCCTGACGATCTGTGTATGCCATTAGAAGATTCCTCCTTTATATTAGCTATCTCTTGTCCATATCCTTTTTTTGGTGGATGTAAACATGGTGGGGAAACATTTTCATTCTGTTAGCCCATTCGCTATAATAGACGATAGCACACTGAAGTGAGGAGAGAGCCTTTTGTCTATTTCGGATGAATTTGCATTTATTAAAGCCATTCAGCCACAGCGCCTGTTTCATGAAAATAAAGTTGTCGGGATAGGTGATGATGCTGCGATAGTGGATATAGAGGATGGATTTGAAAAAGTCATCTGTGTGGATACGATGGTAGAGGACATTCATTTTACCAAGAAAACGATGTCACCCAAGGACATAGGCTTTAAGGCACTTGCTGCAAATATTAGTGATGTGGCCGCAATGGGTGGAATTCCTCTTTATTATTTAGTTTCCATTACGATTCCAACGTCATGGAGTCAAACGGAGCTACAGGAGATATATGAAGGAATGCAGCTGCTTGGAGATGAGTATAAGATGGACCTGATTGGTGGAGATACCACTTCTGGAAAGGCGCTTGTCCTAAGTGTGTTTGTGATTGGAAAAATTGAAAAAGGCAAAAGATTGCTGCGCTCCAATGCGGTTCATCAAGACGTGGTATTTGTTTCAGGGACAGTAGGGAATGCGGCAGCGGGTCTTGATATCCTTTTACATAGTAAACAATACGATGATTGTTTAGTTGCACATCATCAGCGACCAAAGCCACAGGTTACTCTAGGCAGGCTCTTAAGTGAATTTGACCGAGTAGCCTTAAATGATGTTAGTGATGGACTATCAAGTGAGCTTTTGGAAATAGCAGAAGCGAGCAGGGTAGATATTGTGATAAATGAGGAAATACTACCGTTAAGCACAGAAATAATGGATTATAATAGAGAAAAGGCCGTGGAATGGGCAATGACTGGCGGAGAGGATTTCGAGCTTGTTGGGACCATTGCAGAAAACGATTGGCCAATGCTTGTTCAAAAATGTGAGAATCAAGGAATTCGGATTACCGCCATTGGAAAAGTGCAAAGTGGGTCCGGAAGGCTATTTTTAGAGACGAACGAAGGCAATAGTGAAATAAAAAAATCAGGCTTTAATCATTTTAAGAGAAGTTAGGAGTAGGGTACGATGTTGCAAGTGGAGGTTATGACTCATTCTGCTGAGGAAACCATGGCAAAGTCTGAGGCGTTAGGGAGACTTCTTCATGGTGGAGAAGTGATACTGTTAGAAGGAGATCTTGGAGCAGGGAAAACGACGTTTACAAAGGGACTTGCCAAAGGACTGGATGTGACAAGAAATGTGAACAGTCCAACATTTACAATCATAAAAGAATACCACGGGCGATTGCCACTGTATCATATGGACGTGTACCGTCTGGCAGAAAGTGAAGAGGATTTAGGGTTTGATGATTATTTTGAAGGCGAAGGTGTCTCGGTGGTCGAGTGGGCCCATTTAATCGAGGAGTTTCTTCCAGAAGAAAGACTGGAAATCTATATTTACCATCATGGAGATGATGAACGAAAGCTTGTGCTGACGCCAAAAGGTGAACGCTATGAAGCAATATGCAAGGAGTTAGTGGAATGACAAAAGTATTAGCGATTGATACCTCAACGTATGTATTGGGTGTTGGAATTATAGAGGAAGATAAAGTAGTTGGAGAGCTTGTGACCCATCTGAAAAAAAATCATTCCCTTCGTGCGATGCCAGCCATCGAACAGCTGATGAGAGATTGTGAGATCAAGCCAGCAGAACTAGATAAAATTGTGGTGGGAAAAGGACCAGGATCCTATACCGGTGTTAGAATAGGCGTGACGCTTGCAAAGACGCTTGCCTGGAGCATGAACAAGCCATTGGTGGGAATTTCAAGCTTAGAAGCGGTTGCTGCAAATGGGCGTTATTTTCAAGGTAGCATTTGTTCGCTGATGGATGCAAGACGAGGTCAGGTATATACAGGACTGTATCGTTATCGTGATGGTGAACTTCAGACAGACATCGAGGATATCAATATTTTATTAACAGACTGGCTGGCTGTTATAAAAGATAAGCAGGAGCCTGTCCTATTTATGGGAAATGATGTGCACCTTCATAAGCAAACTATCATAGAGTACCTAGGAGAACTGGCGCATTTTGCCCATGGTAGTGAAAATACGCTAAAACCTAGGGAACTTGCATTTCTTGGGCTAACGAGAGAAGCAGAGGACGTGCATGCTTTTGTTCCTAACTATACAAGACTTGCAGAGGCAGAGGCGAAATGGTTGGAAAGTAAAGAAAAATAGGTGAAGAGGATGAATTCGTTAATCGGGATCAATAAAATGTCTGTCTATGACATTGACGGAGTGTACAAGGTGGAGCTGAAATCCTTTGCTACACCGTGGACAAAGGATGCTTTTTACTATGAACTGACGAATAATCCATATGCCCATTATCTTGTCATGAAGGAAAACGAGAGAGTAATCGGGTACTGTGGCATTTGGATTGTCATGGGAGAAGCGCAAATCACCAACATTGCCATCGACCCTGACTGCAGGGGGCGAAAGTTAGGAGATTTGCTGTTAGCAAAAGCGATGGAATATTGTAAAATGGTTGGAGCAACAACGGTGTCCCTAGAAGTACGGGTTTCCAATATTGTGGCGCAATCATTATATCGCAAGCACGGCTTCCAAAACGGAGGCATTCGAAAAAATTATTATGTGGATAACCATGAAGACGCATTAGTGATGTGGGTGAATATATGAAAATGACGGATGAATTAATACTTGGCATTGAAACGAGCTGTGATGAAACAGCCGTGGCCATTATTAAAAACGGAAAAGAAATCGTGACAAATATTGTTGCTTCGCAAATTGAAAGCCATCAACGCTTTGGTGGGGTGGTACCTGAAATTGCCTCCAGACATCATGTGGAGCAAATGACGATGGTGCTAGAAGAAGCGCTATCACAAAGCGAACTAACGATGGAGGACATCGATGCAATTGCCGTAACAGAAGGGCCAGGACTTGTTGGAGCCCTCCTCATTGGTGTAAATGCAGCAAAAGCATTAGCATTTGCGCATGACAAGCCGCTAGTAGGCGTGCATCACATTGCAGGCCATATTTATGCCAATCAGCTTGTAGCAGATTTAGAGTTTCCATTGCTTTCTCTAGTCGTATCAGGTGGGCATACGGAGCTTGTTTATATGAAAGAGCATGGTTCCTTTGAAGTAATAGGCGAAACGAGGGATGATGCTGTGGGTGAGGCTTACGATAAAGTGGCCCGTACGCTTCAGCTTCCTTATCCTGGAGGTCCACATATTGACCGGATGGCACAAGAGGGGACACCTTCTATTAAACTTCCTCGCGCATGGCTAGAAGAAGACTCCTATGATTTTAGCTTTTCAGGACTAAAATCAGCGGTAATTAACACGCTTCACAATGCAAAGCAAAAGGGAGAAGAAATTATCCCTGAGGATTTAGCAGCAAGCTTTCAGGAGAGTGTAATAGACGTGCTTGTCGGAAAAACAATTCGGGCCATGAAAGAATACGGAGTGAACCAGGTCTTGTTAGCAGGTGGAGTAGCCGCTAATAAGGGACTTAGAGGTGCGCTTCAGACGGCTGTGGATAAAGAGGGGAAACAGTTGATCATTCCTCCGCTCTCGTTGTGCACAGACAATGCGGCGATGATAGCAGCTGCAGGAAGTGTCCTGTACCGCTTAGGAAAACGCTCTGGAATGGACCTGAATGCCAATCCAGGATTAGATATTGAAAAGCCTTTTAGCTGATAACGATCAGTTAAAAGGTTTTTTTGTTGTTTAGGAAATTATAAAAAATATGTCTGTGGATATCTGGAACAAAAGTAGCAGCGTCCAGCTCCATGCGCCAGCGACTAGCAAACTTCCCTCGCCTCCTTACGATAAGGCAACACGAAAAAGCTAACGCTCTTCGTGTTTTCTTTATCTCATACGGCTCAGTGCCACGAAAAGTGAAGCGGCTCGTTTAGCTCCGACAAGCATAAGACAGCTTTCTGTAGGAGGCTCCGGAGGAAAGAGGGCTTATGACTCGAGGAGCTAGCCGCTGCAACTAGACAAAGTTTGTACGTCGCAAAACGGGCGCATTGCGCTTTTGTTCTTGGAGTTTATCCACATGACTGTGGAAAACCTGTGGGTAAGATTTTTAGTTTGTTGAAAAATAAAGGCGACATATGTGAATAGATTTTGGGGATAACTTTTGAGAAAACTGTGGATAGTGGGGATAAACCTCTTGATAACTATAAAAATAGGGGTGGATATGTGTAAAAGTCTGTGGGTAAGTAAGAATGAAAAATTTTTCCATACTTTATCTTGACGTTATATCAAAAAGGTTATATAGTTAGTTACATAAGTAATTAACCAACAAACCAATTAAGATCGTAGTAAGGCGGGTGAGTAGTATGGATATTGATTTAAAAAGTGATATACCCATTTTTCAGCAGGTAGCAGAGCTGATAGAAAGTGGAATCTTAGAAGGAAGCATGTTAGAAGGCGAGAGGGTCCCATCTACCAATGAATTTGCAAAATATTATCACATAAACCCGGCAACTGCAGCGAAGGGTATCAATCAACTCGTGGATCAAGAAATTTTATTTAAGAAAAGAGGGGTTGGCATGTTTGTTGCTGATGGAGCGAAAAATATTATCCTCGCTAAACGAAAAAACGCTTTTTTCACAGACTTTATAATTCCACTAAAAAAGGAAGCACAGAAACTTGGCATTAGCGAAAAAGAGTTAGCAACACTTATCCACAAGGGGGAAAGGGAATGAGAGTAGAAATAAAAAATGTCACTAAAAGCTATGGAAGCAAAGTGGCGATTAATAGTCTAACAACTACACTAGAGGAGAATAAAATCTATGGATTGCTTGGAAGAAACGGGGCGGGAAAGACAACCCTAATGCAGCTTTTGGCTGGGCACACGCTGCCAACAAAAGGAGACATACTAATAAACGGACAAAATCCCTTCAACAATAGAAACCTCACCAAAGAAATTTGCCTCGTTAATGAATCCAATAACTTTATCAAACGCTTACGTGTGAAAGACATCCTAAAAGTCGCTTCATTATTTTATCCTAATTGGTCGTGGGAGCTAGCGGAGGAGCTACTTCACACCTTCAACTTAGACCCAAAGCTAAAAACAAAAGGACTATCTAAAGGAATGGAATCCTCGCTTGGCATTATTATTGGCCTTGCTAGCAGAGCAAAGATTACTATTTTTGATGAACCATACATTGGCTTAGATGCTGCAGCACGCTACAAATTTTATGAAATACTTTTAGAGCAGTACCAAGAATATCCACGGACTTTTATCTTATCCACCCACTTAATAGATGAGGTAAGCAATCTATTTGAAGAAGTTATTCTATTGAATAATGGAGAGGTTCTATTTCATGAATCTGCAGAAAAATTAGTGAGTTCAAGCCTAACTGTCTCAGGAAAACGAGACATAGTGGATGAGTTTATAAAAGGAAAGCGTGTGCTACATGAGTCTGTTCTTGCAGGAAGGAAAACGGCCACGGTTTTTGGAGAAGGAGTTACAAGGGAGCAAGCGGAAAACCTACACCTTGATGCAGATCGAAGCTCCATTCAGCAGCTGATGGTATACATGACAGAGGAAGAGAATATTGGAGGGAAGAAATATGCTTAAGGATATGCAGGCAATAATATATTATCTTACAGTTGATATGAGATTTTCCTTTAAGGTGTTTTGGTCCATCTTACTTTTGAGTATGAGTGCTTCGTTTCTAATTGTGCTTTCCTTTGATACAATGATGGTATTTACGCCAAGCTTGGCGATATATATTTTTTGTGCGATTACTGGATTTATCACAACGAAAGAAACCTTCCCATATTGTATTAAACTCGGGGCAACCAGGAGTCAGTATACGATTAGCGTGTTGACTTTTAGTGCGATGGTTGCGGTTGTGTTTTCGGTTATGAATACAGTGATTCAAGCTCTTTTTAAGGGATTAACAACAATTGTTTCAGCAGATAAGTTTTTAACCTTTCATACAGTGGAAGGCACAACGCTTGCTCAAACGTGGTATAACCAGATATTGGTGGACAGTGTTATTTGTTTTTTGTTCCTTTCCATCGGATTTGTAATTGGGAGCACTTTTTACCGTCTCGGGCTTGTTGGAGGTTTGAGCACATTAGCTTTATTAGCAATTCTTTTCTTTGTTCCTTACACTAGGGCTGCCATTATGGACTTTATCGTAAACATGGAAGGTGTGAAAGCTGGAGTGAACTTCTTTGCTATCCTCACAATAGCACTTTTTTCCTACCTGCCAAACTGGGGCATGCTTCGAAATGCTTCCACATTACCTAGTGCAACACGATAAAAGCCAAGGGGACGGTTCTATGAAAACCAGAACCGTCCCCCTGTCTTATTTCCTTTTTTGGAAAAACAAATAATAGATACCCAATCCTAGGCCAGCAAGGTTGATGCTGAGCATAACGAAGTAGTAGGCTTGGATGGGTCCTGTTATGAGATAGCTAATGTATCGGATGGTGTTGATGATAATGACAACTAGTAGGATGATCGCAAATGGACGGTTCATACTGTTCTCCTATTCTGAAACAAGTGCTTCCCATTCCTCCATGAAGGAGAGAAGCTTTTCCTGAAGCTCTTCGTTTTCGGTATTTAAAGCTAGCACCTGTTCATGGTCTTGATACACTTCGGGTAAGCATAACTGGCTTTCGTTATACTCCATCTTCTTTTCTAGCTCTTCCATCGCTTTTTCTATTTCTTCTACTCGGCGCTGGCGTTGGCGTTCTTGTTTCTTCAATTCTTTTTCCTGCTCATAGCTAAGCTTTTCCTTCGTGTCAGAAGAGGCAACAGCCTTTGAAGGATTCGCCTTTGCGCTAGCGGCTTCTGTCTCCAATCGCGCAAGCTCCTCGGCTTCTTCTTTCTTTTCGACATAATAATCATAGTCGCCTAAATATTCATTGGCTCCATCTGTACTTAATTCATAGACCTTGGTTGCAAGACGGTTAATAAAATAACGATCATGCGAGACAAATAGAATCGTACCAGGAAAATCAATTAAGGCGTTTTCTAAAATTTCTTTGCTGTCTAAATCCAAATGGTTGGTAGGCTCATCCAGTATGAGCACATTGGAGCGCTCCATCATCAATTTCGACAGCGCAAGCCGTGCCTTTTCCCCACCGCTCAAAGTGGACACTGGCTTTAACACATCATCTCCTGAAAAAAGAAAGTTACCGAGCACGGTACGGATTTCTTTTTCCACCTTGTTTGGATATTGATCCCAAAGCTCTGCTAGCACGGTTTTATTGGAGGTCAGGTCTGCTTGCTGCTGGTCATAATAACTGATGCTCACATTGGCACCAAAACCATACTCGCCAGCAAGTGGCTTTAACTTCCCGACAAGTGTTTTTAATAAGGTCGACTTTCCAATTCCGTTCGGACCAACAAGTGCGACACTATCCCCGCGTGATAGGCTCATCGCCACATGTCGAAAAATAGGGGTCGCATCATAAGAAACAGCTAAATCTTTTATTTTTAAAACATCATTTCCACTTTGTCTATCAATATCAAACATAATCGAAGCGGATTTTTCGTCTCCTTTTGGACGCTCCATAACTTCCATCTTTTCGAGCTGCTTTCGGCGGCTTTGGGCCCTTTTCGTGGTGGAAGCTCTCGCTAAATTACGGGCCACAAAATCCTGCAGCTTCGCAATCTCATCCTGCTGCTTTTCAAAGGACTTCATATCCCGTTCATACTGCTCTGCTTTTAGCTCTAAATACTTGCTATAGTTTCCGATGAATTTCGTTGATTTTTTTCTAGAAATCTCATAAACGGTTGTCACCACTTTGTCCAAGAAGTAGCGATCATGCGAAACAATCAGCAACGCACCTGGGTAGCCCTGCAGGTAGCTTTCGAGCCAAGAAAGCGTGTCGATGTCAAGGTGGTTGGTTGGCTCATCCAAAATCAACAGATCTGGCTTTGTTAATAGAAGCTTTGCAAGCGCAAGACGAGTGCGCTGCCCACCACTCAATGTCTCAATCGGCGTGTCATAATCAAATTCTGAAAAACGTAACCCATGCAAAACAGAGCGGATGTCTGCTTCATATTGAAAGCCCCCACGCTGCTTAAAGGACTCCTGCACCTCGTCATACTCCTTCAGCACACGTACATAGCGGGCCTGATCATCAAAATAAGCAGGGTCCCCCATATTTGCCTCAAGCTCGCGCATCTTGCCTTCAAGCTCACGAAGCTCCGTAAACACCGTCAGCATTTCATCCCAAATCGAGCGCTCCGTCTGCAAGCCCGTATCCTGAGCTAAATAGCCAATGGAGACTCCTTTTGGTTTAATAAGCTCCCCTGAATCAAAGGAAAGCTGATTGGATATGATTTTAAGTAGAGTAGATTTACCGGCCCCATTGCGTCCAACCAAGGCAATTCTATCTTTCGATTGTACTTCTAGTTTTATATTCGATAAAATAAGGTCAGCACCGAAATATTTCGATAGCTGATTTACTTGTAAAATAATCATCCTTTTCACCTCAAGCAATTCTAAGATAAGTTTATCCTTCTTCTTAGTTAACATCAAGATATTGGGGTTTTTATGAAAAGGCTCTGTTCAAACTACGTTGTTGATTTCTGCAAATGACTCCGCGTCCGCGGGGCGATGCAGGAACCTCCTCGGGCTATCGCCCTGTGGGGTCTCCTGTCAATCCCTTCATTCCCGCAGGAGTCTCCGCCTTTGCTACAATCAACAACTAGAAACTTCATATAAAAGTATAATCACTTTTAACAAAGTCTAAAAAGATAGAAATGTAATCGTTTTCGTAACGTGATAGAATAGAATTAAGAGCAAACGTGTCGTACAAATGGGGGAGTAATATGAATAACGAACAATGGAAAATACCACAGGCAACAGCAAAAAGACTGCCTCTTTATTACCGTTTTATTCAAAATTTGCATGCTTCAGGAAAACAACGAGTTTCCTCGGCAGAGCTTAGTGAAGCAGTAAAGGTCGATTCGGCAACCATCCGCAGAGACTTCAGTTATTTTGGCGCTCTTGGAAAAAAAGGCTATGGCTATAATGTTCAATATTTGTTAACTTTTTTCAGGAAAACGCTCGACCAAGACGAATTAACATATGTTACTCTAATAGGTGTAGGTAATTTAGGAACCGCCTTCCTACATTATAATTTTATGAAAAACAATAATACGAAAATAGTGACGGCCTTCGATGTGGACGAGTCCAAAATCGGCTCGGAGATCGGTGGGGTCCCTGTTTATCATTTAGACGATATGGAAGTACACTTGCCAGACAATGTGACGGTAGCCATCTTGACGGTTCCGGCTCCTGTTGCGCAGCCTATTGCGGATAGACTTGTAAAAAAGGGCGTAAAGGGCATACTGAACTTTACACCAGCACGTATCAATGTACCGGAAAACATTCGCATCCATCACATCGATTTAGCGGTGGAACTCCAATCATTGGTATATTTTCTCAAGCACTATCCAAGCGAGTAAAAAAGTTGTAGAATAAGAATATTTCGAGGAGGTGTCAAAAATGGGTTCATTAGGAATGGGAAGCCTCTTACTTATTGTATTTGTAGCACTATTAATCTTCGGACCAAGCAAGTTACCACAGCTAGGGAAAGCTGCCGGGAATACGTTGCGTGAATTCAAGAACGCGACAAAAGGATTGGCCGATGACGACGATAAAGAGAAAAAAGAAGAAACGAAGTAATGTAAGGATGAACATATATGCCAGATAGAGAAATGTCGGTTTATGACCATATAGGTGAGCTTCGAAAAAGAATCATCCTGGTGGTATCCTTCTTTTTCGTGTCGGCCATCGGTGGCTTCTTACTCGCCGAACCGATTATCGTATACTTACAAAACACCAACGAAGCGAAAGAGCTGACGATGAATGCCTTTCGCATGACAGATCCCATCAAAATCTTCATGCAATTTGCCTTTATCATCGCCTTTATCATCACGTTTCCGGTGACCCTTTTTCAGCTCTGGAGCTTCATCAGTCCAGGACTATACGAAAAAGAGCGCCGTGTAACCTTAAGTTATATCCCTATTTCCATCATCCTGTTTATAAGTGGACTAGCTTTTTCATACTTTATCCTCTTTCCATTTGTTGTCGACTTTATGGGAAGACTGGCAGACCGCTTAGACATTAATCAGGTTATTGGAATTAATGAATACTTTCAATTCTTGTTTCAGCTCACCCTTCCATTTGGGCTGCTGTTTCAAATGCCAGTCATTGTGATGTTCTTAACAAGACTTGGCCTGATCACACCTGACTTGCTCGTACGAATCCGTAAATTCGCTTATTTCGCTCTATTGGTCATTGGCGGACTGATTACACCACCAGAATTAATCTCTCATCTGATGGTCACAGTCCCGCTCTTTGTTCTATATGAAATAAGCATCGTCATCTCGCGTACGGCTTACCGAAAAGCAAAGAAAGCAGAAGCATTAATGGAACAGGAATTAAATCAAAAATAGGCTCGCACCCTAAGAGGTGTGAGCCTATTTTCTTTGGATCTCTTTTATTTTTTTATGAAGCAAGTATGAGCGGATCGCCACTCCAAAATCAAACGTGGCAATCAGCATTAACAAAATCGTGTGCCACTCCCAAATGCTTTCCCCTAATGAGGCAATCGCGAGGTACAAAAACAAGGACCCCATGATCGAATAAAAGAAAACCATGCGTAACGGTGTAATTTTCATCAAATAATCCTCCAAGTCTTAAAAAAGCTCTTTTCTCAGAGATTGTTGCATCTAACAAAGAAAAAGTCGGCTTTAAGACTTTTTCTAATATTTACGCGAAGAAAAATTGCTTCAACATTATATATTCCTCCACGAAAAGAGCCCGACAGTAACGTTGATTACGGGTAACATAGCCTAAAAAAAGAACGAAATAAACTGCGGAAGATTGTTTTGCATCTCTTCCATCCGCTGCATGTACCGTTCAATGTCCTCCCGGAACACAAATTGTACGATTACTACAAACGAGTTCATTCCCACATGGGCAATAATCGGCACAATAATCCGTTTTGTTTTTACATATAAAAATGCAAAAATCCCGCCCATCACAAAATAGATAAGTAAATGCTTAAAGTCTTGATGGACAAGGGCAAATAGGAGGGAGCTGACAACCAACCCTGCAGCAAAATTGAAGCGCTTATAGATGGCGCCGAAAATGATCTTCCGAAAGATGATCTCCTCCATAATTGGCCCAGCCACGGCTACTGCAAAAATCATTAACGGGAACGCTGACACAAACCCCATGATTTGTTGTGTATTTTGTGAGCCTGGCTCAATCCCAAACAGCTGCTGCTGAACCATCGCCGCAACCGCTTGACCAATCAGCGCGATTGGAAAACCAAGCATGGACCAAAGAACCGTAATCGACAACGAAACCGGTTCGCCGCGAAAATCCTCTTGTTTCCATTCTTTCCGCAGCATCCAGCAAATAATAATAGCAGCTAAGGTAAAACTGATAAAGGCCCAGAGTCCTATCAAATATGGAATTCTGTTTTCCATCCCTTCACCAATACCAAGCCACAGAAGCAGCGGAACTCCCCCAGCTATGGACAGCTGCATAACTACATATACGATAATGACATACCAATACTTTTTCGTCATAACGAGCTCCTCTTGTGCAATATTCACTTTCCGTATTGTACCATACAATATATATGTCCCTATAATGATAAGGTTTCCTATATTATTGATTTCTTGCGTGTGGGTTTTGATTGAGTTTGGATTTCGTGGGAGGGTGATGAAATTAATGGAGGGGGTTTGGGACATAATTAATCCACTTTTCGATTTATTAAGCGACTTTCACCCATAATTAATCCAACTTCCAATTAATTAAGCCATTTGAAGCAACATAAAGGCCATTCGACACCTGACAACAAATTTCGCAACCACTCCCCCTTGTCATGAAGTAGTTTCTCGCTGTTGATTGGAGCAAGGGCGTAGACTCCCCCGGGATTGAAGCGATAGACTGGAGACCCCGCGGACGCGGAGCCATTTGAGGAAATCAACAGCGGCATTTAACAGTACTTTTATGAAAAATGTAAAGGATTCCAAAGTCGAAAAAATTTTAGATAAAGATACTTGCAAAATGAAAAGAGATTATTTATTATAATAATTGTGTTAGCACTCAAGACGTAAGAGTGCTAATAATAAACCAAACATTACTTATGAAACCAAGGAGGTTGTTTTCATGTTAAAGCCATTAGGTGATCGCATTGTAATTGAGCTTGTTCAATCAGAAGAAAAAACGGCAAGTGGTATCGTATTACCAGACTCTGCGAAAGAAAAACCTCAAGAAGGTAAGGTAGTAGCAGTAGGTTCAGGTCGCGTACTAGAAAGCGGAGAGCGCGTAGCACTTGAAGTTGCAGCTGGCGACAGCGTAATCTTCTCTAAATACGCTGGTACAGAAGTGAAATTCGAAGGCAAAGAACTTCTTATCCTTAAAGAAGCAGACGTACTTGCAGTAGTAGGCAAATAATCAAGGCGTGCGGCTGACAGACCAGCTGGCGCATATTCATAATGAAAAACCAAAAATACATTTAACTTTCCTGAGGAGGTCTATCAATTATGGCAAAAGAGATTAAGTTCAGTGAAGAAGCTCGCCGCTCCATGTTACGCGGTGTAGACAAGTTAGCTGATGCAGTGAAAGTAACATTAGGACCAAAAGGACGCAACGTGGTTCTTGAGAAAAAATTCGGTTCTCCACTTATCACAAATGACGGTGTAACCATCGCAAAAGAAATCGAATTAGAAGATTCTTTTGAAAACATGGGTGCAAAGCTTGTAGCAGAAGTTGCTAGCAAAACAAACGATGTTGCTGGTGACGGTACAACAACTGCAACAGTTCTAGCGCAAGCGATGATCCGCGAAGGCTTAAAGAACGTAACAGCTGGTGCGAACCCAATGGGCGTTCGTAAGGGAATTGAAAAAGCGGTTGCGGTTGCAATTGAAGAATTAAAAACAATCTCTAAACCAATCGAAGGCAAAGCTTCCATCGCACAAGTTGCATCTATCTCTGCAGCGGACGAAGAGGTTGGCCAACTAATCGCAGAAGCAATGGAGCGCGTGGGTAACGACGGCGTTATCACTCTTGAAGAATCTAAAGGCTTCACAACAGAGCTTGAAGTAGTAGAAGGTATGCAATTCGACCGTGGATATGCATCTCCATACATGGTAACAGATTCTGACAAAATGGAAGCTGTTCTTGAAAACCCTTATGTGTTAATTACAGATAAGAAAATCACGAACATCCAAGAAATCCTTCCAGTTCTTGAGCAAGTAGTACAACAAGGCAAGCCATTGTTACTAATAGCTGAAGACGTAGAAGGCGAAGCACTAGCAACACTTGTTGTAAACAAACTACGCGGAACATTCAATGCAGTAGCTGTAAAAGCTCCTGGATTCGGTGACCGTCGTAAAGCTATGCTTCAAGACATCGCTGTCCTAACTGGCGGAGAAGTGATCACAGAAGAACTAGGCCTTGACCTTAAATCTGCGAACATCAGCCAATTAGGTCGTGCAGACAAAATCGTCGTAACAAAAGAAAACACAACTGTGGTAAACGGACACGGCAACACAGAAGAAATCCAAGCTCGTGTTGGCCAAATCCGTGCGCAATTAGAAGAAACAACTTCTGAATTCGACCGCGAAAAATTACAAGAGCGCCTAGCTAAACTTGCTGGCGGTGTAGCAGTAATCAAAGTTGGTGCAGCTACTGAAACAGAACTAAAAGAGCGCAAACTTCGCATTGAAGATGCTCTAAACTCCACACGTGCTGCTGTTGAAGAAGGTATCGTAGCCGGTGGTGGTACTGCATTCGTAAACATCTACAACAAAGTAGCAGAAATCCAAGCAGATGGCGACGAAGCTACTGGTGTGAACATCGTTCTTCGCGCAATGGAAGAGCCTGTACGCCAAATCGCGCACAACGCTGGCCTAGAAGGATCTGTTATCGTAGATCGTCTAAAGAAAGAAAAAGTAGGAATCGGCTTCAACGCAGCAACTGGCGAATGGGTAAACATGCTTGACGCTGGTATCGTTGACCCAACCAAAGTATCTCGTTCCGCACTACAAAACGCAGCTTCCGTATCTGCGATGTTCCTGACTACCGAAGCAGTAGTAGCCGACATCCCAGAAGAAAACGCTGGCGGCGGCATGCCTGACATGGGCGGCATGGGTGGAATGGGCGGCATGATGTAATATTTGTTAAGAATCCTTTATTTATAAAGGTTCTTGATGAAGATGCGCATTTTACTGTCCGGAATAATGACCGAAATTAGTTGAAGAATTTGAGGTGTTCAATGAGATTACTCATTGAACACCTCATTTTTATTTAATCCTAATATATATAAAACAAATAATTGTAGAATTTACTAATAAATGTTAATATTAATGGAGCATTTAGACATTATAATATAAAATAATTTTCTAGGGAAGGAGTTGTTATCTATGGGAGGACAGCAATTAAAAATGTTTAAAGTATTTAATTCAAATGGTGTTGGAGATCTTATAAATATCTTTGGTGATGAAAATATTGTAGGGTTCGAAAAGTCAAACATTGTAGGAATAAAATATGATTTTAATAATAATAAACTTAAATACATAATGCAAAGAGTTCCTTTCCATATGACACAACAGCTCATCATTACTTCCAAACATTTTATAGAGATAATTGAAAAAATAGGTTCAAAAGGCTACAGAATTAACTATAAGTTAAATATAGACTTACCTGAAGGAGAAACAAATCAATTAAATGAGTACATCTTTAAAATTTCAAAGACTCATGGTTATGACAAAATTAAATTATATAAAAATTGCATAACCAAGGAACTCAATCGCCTCGAGGAAGAATACGATGTAGAATTCGAGTCAGTTGGTTTTACCTCGGAGGGGCAACGAATTGTTTTTAATAACAACGGTATCCTTTTTGCAAATCAGGATTCATTTATTGAAGCTGGTGAAGTACTATGTTAGCCAGAGTTAAAAAGGTAAAATGATATGCTGAATTTTTTTAAGTGGTTAATACAAGCAGGTACTGTGCCATTAATAATAGTATTGGTCTGGTTTATGGATATTAGACCATTTACGTTTTTGTTTAATTTTATAGATCAGATATTGGCTACTGACTTAGCTGCTAAAATTTCAAACAAAAATATACCGGTTACAATTTACGGAGCCATCGATGTAGGGCTTTTAACTTTTTTTTATAATTTACTTATTAAGTTAATGTCACAAATATTAAAAAAACCGGCACTAATTTCTTTAGAAATAATTGATCGTAAAAGTCAAAAAAACTTTACAACTCTCCCTTTTAATGAAGAAACTCCTGGTATGCAATTACCTACAAAAATAAAGCTCAAGGGACAAATAGAAATAAGGTATGCATTATGGGTATTCTCTTCATTGTTAAAGGGAGTACGCGTGACTATACAATGGCATCCAAAGTGGCTTTCAATAGAACCCCAAATTGGTGATTCAGACTTATTCTCTGTTGTTCAAAAACCTGGAGAAATTTATTTTAACTTCTTGGAATTGCTCTCCGAAAGTGATTTATCCACTTCTATAGATGGTAAATTATCAATAATGGCCAATTCAAATTTTAAACGTAATGGGTTGATTAAAATAAAAGTAGAAATTAACTCAAAAAATAGTATTATACGTTTTTGTTTTAGTTGGCTTATTTCCATATTAATAAGTACGGATATAAAACCTTGTGAAATAGAATTAGAGAAAGGAAGTTAAAAATGGAATTTCCAGTAGCTTTGGTAAAGTTAGATGATATTGAATCAATTGAAGATGCCTCTAAGAAACTTTTTGAGAATTCTAACCTCGATGCCAGACCTGAAAGAGGAGAATGGCCGCAGGGGGAGACTTTAAGAAAGAGATGGCAACCAGGGAGTACAGGTGAATCTATCGGAGTCAATGAAATTAAATATACTAAAGATGTAAATTTCAAATATATATACTTAACAGCATATGTTGAACGAGCAAAAAATATAATTAAAGGTCCAGATGGACAATGGTTAGAAAGAACTGACAGAATAAATAAAGTTGAATCAGATGTACTCTTTTTTGAAAGTGATTCAAATGTTTATGCTGCTATATATATGAACTATTCAAAGAGTACTGTTTATAAGATTAATTACATATTAAAGGATTTGTTTATAGACTCACTTTGGGGCACAACTTCAATGCTTCCTTCTGAATTCCATATCTCTGATAGTACTTATTATTGGCTACTCAGTAAATTTTTAATAGGTGATAAAATAATCTCTACTAGCCCCAATATGACTATCGATACTTTTACTGGTTATAGTGGAGCTGCAGCTGATAACGCACATTTAATGAGTGGTGAAGGTGAAAGAATTTCAGCATTATTGGGTACGTTAGCTTTTATTTTTGGTGATGATACATTAAAATCTTTAAGGTTGAGTATTCGTTTTGATTCAAATGAAAACTTCTTATTTGAGTTATCACAACAAGGAAATATTCGTCTTCTAGAATACGAAGGTAGTTTAATGTACGACGAGCTACATAAAGAAAAAATAATTTTGACATTAATTCTATATAAAAATATTATCCCAGGGATCTTGGAAAATTATGCGATTGCAGAAGACAAGAAAGAATGGAATAGTGAAATTAAATTACAATTTATTCATTCAGTGGGAGATCAAATTATTACAAAAGTAAAAAATGAAATGGAAAAAACCGACAAGATGCAAAGAGAAATGGCTAATCAAAAATAAAACAACTGTTGAAGTATCCATAAGTATACTCATGGATACTTCAATTTAAAAGATTGGAAGAGAGGTCTCTCATTAAGTTACTAAACTTATTTGAAGCCTCTTTTTTTATTGTCTGTGTCATGTGTGCATAGATGTCCATTGTTGTTTTTATATCACTATGTCCAAGCCGTTCTTGTATTTCCTTTATATGCACGTTAGCTTCAATTAATAAAGAAGTGTGAGTATGTCTAAAAGAATGGGGAGTGATCTGCTTAGGGATCTTTGTTCTTTTTAACTATCCGTATATCTGATAGTAAAACTACATGGGGAACCTGTGATTCCCAATTACAGTTAACTTTCAATTGGAAGTTGGCGATGGCTCCCATGAAAGTAATTGATTATGTAGTAGTACACGAAATGTGCCATATGATTCATCTCAATCACGACCGCTCCTTCTGGCGGCTTGTAGGTAAAATATCGCCTGATTATAAAGAACAGGAAAATTGGTTGGCGCAGTCAAGTTGGAAGATGACTATTTAAAGAAGCACTGGACCCAAGAGCCTTCCAATAATAAAGTAAAATTATAAGAGGCTTCCCATTAGTGACTAAACAATGGAAAGCCTCTTTGTTTTATGTTTGTGAAAACTCCCTCATCCCCAAAACCGCTGCCCCGAACACCCCGGGTACCCATGTATATCCTGTACAGTATTCATATCATATTGCTTCATCGCAAATTGTGAATGGTATAGGTATTCCATCACTAAAAGCTTTCCATTAGAGGTTCCGCATAAGACGCCGGAAGTTCCTGTGCCATCTGAAAACGAGACTCCAATGGGCTGATTCATTAAGTGTGGAATTTTATGTTGCCAAGGCATAGCTGACACTCCTTTCCCTCTAGTGTATAACCCATATCTCCATTAAGTGCCTGTTTGATTTTGGCACGCTGCTTTTAAAACCCCACAAATCTGGGTATAAGAACCCTATAGGAATGTGGGGGGAAGCCAAATGATAAGAATCGCTGGAATGACAGAGGATCTTCAAATAAACAAAAATATCAGTATTGAAAACCTTGATAAGAACGCATATAAATGGATATGGGTGGACTTTAACCAACCGTCGGAAGAGGAGATAAAACACCTAGACAGCACGTTCCACTTCCACCCATTGGCAATAGAGGATTGCATACATAGGTTGCAGCGGCCGAAGCTGGATCATTATGATGATCATACGTTTTTTGTGACGCACAGTATTCAACAAAAGGAAGACGAGCTTCATAAAGAGGAAGTGAATTTTTTCTTAGGGGAAAATTATGTGGTGAGTTTTCATCAGGCACCTTCTAAAGAAGTGGATGAGGTGTGGAGGAGCTTGGATAAGCCACCAAAGGACGTGGAAAATTGGGATGAATATTATGTGTTTTATGAGATTCTAGACGACATTGTTGATAATTATTTTCCGCTTCTTTATAAGCTGGAGGACCAGCTGGACAAAATTGAGGACAATACTCAAGACAAATCGATGAATCAGCTGATGGACGAGCTGTTCGATACGAGGTATTCCTTATTGGACCTGCGACATACGATCAACCCGATGCGGGATTTGCTGTACCGCATGCTCAATACACATCGCCTGAATGGTGTGATGAAACGGAAAGAGTACTTCGCGGATATTTACGACCATCTCCTGAAACTTTCTGACATGGTTACCTCCAACCGGGAATTGACGGCGGACATACGGGATAATTATCTTTCCTTGAACTCGCACCAAGCCAACAATGTAATGAAGGTTCTTACCATTATCACCTCCATCTTCGCGCCACTGACTTTTATTGCGGGTATTTACGGCATGAACTTTCAATATATGCCGGAGCTGACTTATAAATACGGGTATTTTATCGCGCTTGGCGTTATGGTCGTGATGGGGGTAAGCTTGTATATTTGGTTTAAGTGGAAGGGCTGGTTTAAGTAAGAGGGCATACAAAAAAGGTACGGGAATTCCCGTACCTTTTTACATGCATTATTCAGCTGAGAAGATTTCTTCGATTTCATCAACCATAAGGTTTGCAGCTTTTACGCCACCAGCTGTGTTCCAGATGATGTCACTTACTTTGTGCGCATTTCCTTCTTTCGCAGCTGTTAGGTTTTGCCAAAGTGGATCGTTTGTCCATTCTTCTTCCACTGCAGTGGAGTCGGCATATGTGAAGTAGAATAGTTGATCTGCGTCCATTTTAGGGATTAATTCTTTGTCTACTTCTACAGCAAAGTTACCCATTTTGTTGTCTGCTGTGAATAGTTCTTCTTGGTGAGCGGCACGTTTGAAACCGATTTGGTCAAGTACCACTCCGGAGAATGAATCTGTCCAGTAAATACGAGTTGGACGTGAGCTGAAGCGTACTACGGAAACTTCTTGGTTTACTTTGTCGCCAAGCTTTGCTTTTAGATCTTCTACTTTCTTATCGTATGCAGCAATTACTTCTTTACCTTTTTCTTCTTTATTCAAGGCCTTAGCATATAGTTCAAAGTTGATTTTCCAGTCACCCGCTAGATCCTCAGCGAAGACAGTTGGAGCAATGGAGTTTAATTGGTCGTACAATGCTTCTTGACGGACTTTGTTACCGATGATTAGATCAGGTTTTAATGCAGCGATTTTCTCGATGTTTACTTCGATTTCATCCCCAACAACCTCAACGCCTTCCATGTCAGCGCTGATGTGCTCATACCAAGGATCTTGATCCCAAGACATAACAGCACCTACAGGTTTTACATCAAGTGCCAATAATGCTTCTGTTCCTTCGTTCGTTAAGATAACCACACGCTCTGGCGTTTTCTCTAATTCCGTTGTACCCATTGCATGTTCAACTGTATAGTTAGTTGGTTCTGTTGTTGTTTCTGTTGCTTCTTTAGAACCGTTTGATGAATTGTTTGAAGTGTTGTTATTTGTATTACCACAAGCAGCCAATACAAATAGAGATAGGATAGCAATAGATGCTAATGACCAAAACTTTCTTTTCATTCTGTTTTTCCCCCTAAGCGTTTTATGTATAAATAATGTTGATAATCATTATCAACTACTTATTACATTCACTATAATATGGCAAGATAAAACAACTGTCAATATTAAATTGAAAATAATTCTCATTATCATTGACGCACTTTTTATTATCTTCTAAACTGTTAATAGACATAGAATAGGATGGTAATAACAGTGAGTAGAATGGTAGATTGGAAAACAATCGTAAAATTTATAGTAGTGACTTTACTGCTCCTCCTGTTAATGGGGATGAGCATTGTTTTAGGGTATACCGATACAACAGTAAAGCTAGCTTATGAAGCGTTCACTTCCTTTAATGGAAGTAACGAGCATATCATCATCGAATCGGTTCGTTTGCCAAGGGCGTTAATTGCGGCATGTGTCGGCGCATCTCTCGCGATGGCGGGTGTGTTTATGCAGACCTTGACGAAGAACCCGTTGGCGTCCCCTGGAATTTTGGGAATTAATGCAGGGGCAAGCTTTGCGGTAGTGTTTGTGATTTCCTTCTTTAAGGTGGCAAACTTGAGTATTTTCACATGGGTATCCTTTTTAGGAGCAGCAGTTGCTGCATTGGCTGTTTATTTTATTGGTGGTATCGGAAAGCATGAATTAACACCGATGAAAATAACCCTTGCCGGAGCGGCGATTACCGCCCTTTTTTCTTCTTTTACGCAAGGAATATTGGTCACAAATGAAGCCGCACTGGATGAGGTCTTGTTCTGGTTATCTGGATCGATCCAAGGGAGAAAGCTGGAAGTATTGGCATCTGTTTTTCCTTATTTGTTAGGGGGATGGGTGTTGGCGCTACTTTTAACCCCAGTGATGAATGTGTTGGCCATGGGAGATGATGTCGCCAAAGGACTTGGGGTCAAGGTTGGCTTGCTAAAACTGATGGTAGGTGTTCTTGTGATTTTACTTGCTGGTGGGTCGGTTGCCGTTGCAGGACCTATTGGATTCATCGGCATTGTCATTCCCCATATAGCAAGACGTATTATTGGTACGGATCATCGATGGCTCGTGCCTTTTGCAGGGTTGCTTGGGGGCGTTCTTCTCTTGGCAGCAGACATAGGGGCAAGGTATATCGTCATGCCGCAAGAGGTTCCAGTAGGGGTGATGACCGCACTTATCGGGACACCGTACTTTATTTACATAGCAAGGAAGGGGTTTAACAGAGGATGAAGGGATATCGCAGCTTTCGAATTGGTAAGAACAAGGTATCCCTGCTTTTAGATAAAAATGCACTATTAAAACTTGGCATACTTGTTATTATCACGTGTATTGTTTTTATTGTGAGTGTTGGGTTAGGAGACCTTCGCATCCACCCATTTACAGTTATTAGCTTGTTCTTTGGAGGCGGGTCAGAGCTTGAGCAGCTCGTTGTTTTTCAGTTTAGGTTACCGAGAATCATCGCCTCTGTTTTAGTCGGAATGGCATTAGCGGTGGCAGGGGGAATTCTGCAAGGCATGATTCGAAATAGCCTCGCTGCCCCAGACACCATCGGGGTAACTGCAGGTGCTGCAATGGCCGTTGTGGCATTTCTTTGGTTGTTTAGTGATGATAATTACTCGTTAATCGTGAGCATTAAATGGCTGCCAGTTGCCGCCTTTATTGGAGCGTCCTTAGTAGCAGCTGCAGTCTATTTCCTTTCATGGAAGGACGGAGTAACTCCCGTTCGACTCATACTTATTGGAATTGGTATTTCTGCTTTAATGCAGGCGGGAACTACCACATTTATGGTCCTAGGTCCCATCTATATGGCTAGCCAAGCGAACATTTGGATTACAGGAAGCGTCAATAGTATCACCTGGGAGGATGTGAACGTCCTTCTTCCTGTCACCGTGGTGCTGCTGATTCTTGCTTTTCTCTCCGCAAGGAATGTGAACGTTCAGTCCTTAGGTGAGGATATTGCTACTGGCGTAGGAAGCGCGGTGCAACGTCATCATTTCCTTTTACTTATGATCAGTACAGGGTTAGTCGGAATTTCCGTTGCATTTGCAGGGGGTATTGGCTTCGTCGGACTGATGGCACCACATATTGCCCGCAAGCTGGTAGGTTCCTCGTATGGAGCTCTACTTCCAGTCGCTGCATTCATCGGCGCCATTTTAGTATTGGTAGCAGATTTAATTGGACGGACTCTGTTCTTACCTTCCATTGTACCTGCAGGGGTCTTTACAGCTACCCTTGGTGCACCATACTTTATCTATCTTTTAATGAAAACGAAAAGGTAAGGGAATCCTTATCTTTACATGAAGAAAACAGCAGGACATTTTAACGGATTCACAAAACTATAATCTTTATAAAAAATGTATAGCCATTTAGTATAACTAAGAGCACTGCGAATTGCAGTGCTTTTTATATTTAAAAAAATAAATGCCGTTTTTAAGATTTATACCATTTCATGTTAATGTTAAGGTAAGACCTTATTCCATATAAGGGCAGGATTGTTGAATAAGGATTTTATAATATGAATAAGTTTCTACTAAGCATTTTATATGGGAGAGAAATAAATAAGATGAAACAAGTCTTTGAAAAAGTAGTATATTTTATTTTTACTCTATTTATTTTTACCTTTTTATGGAAATTAATGGCGGTTTTATGGGACGCTTTTGTGCCTTGGAATTATAAAACTGACTTATTAGGACTTTTTGTGGTAACACCAATACTAATAGGAGCGGCATTTATTTTATCAAGCTTGTCTTTTAAGATTATAAAGAATTCAAAATAATCTCAGTTTTTTTAAGCCTTTATTGCATTCTCTAGGAGCGATAGTTGCATAGTGGGATCTCCTTTCTGTTTAGAGAGAGGATTGTTGATGGATTTTGTAAAGGTGGGGGTTGAATATGAAGAATAAGCAGGTTATTTTCTGGTCTGTAATTGCAATCATACTTATCATAATTTGGCTGTTTACAAGGTAACAAGTATCTTCAACAATCTAGGGCGATTGCAGCACAATGGATTGCTCCGTACATAAGAATAGGGCAGGATTGTTGAAGAACAATATCATTAATTTATTTGAGGGAAAAACTCCTGTAAAAGTTGGTAGGTGAATAAAATGAATGAGGAAATTATAAAGGATTTATCTGTGAATGTTGGGTTTATTAAAATTCATCTTCCTGATTATACAATGTCAACCTTTATGATTGCACAAAGTATAGCAGATGAATTTGGAGTAGAAACAAACCAACAAGCTATAAAGAAGCTACGCGGAGTTCTAAAGAGTTCAGAAAATGATTTGTATAAGAAAGTAAAAACTGATTATGAAAGCGGTTCAATATTTATCCATACTAGTTCAAAAAGAGGAGAGGAAATTCTTCAAGTTGCTCTTATTATCAATGACCTTGCAATAGAACCCTATTGTCAAGAATTTGCCCCCGAAGATATTAGCAAGATAAAGAGCATAATAAAGGATTGGAAACGTCCTAGACCACAAAAGTGGAAAGTTGGTGATGTTTTTACGGTTCCTTTAAGCGACGGTACGTATTCTTTCGGTCAAGTTTTATGGGAGACGTACAATTCTCCTAATTGTGCCCTTTTTGATTGTAGAGGTAAAGAAAACCTTCCTATTGAGACAATTACATCCTCACCAGTATTTTCGGTATTAAATATTACTGCCAAATTTCTTGATTGTTTTGAATGGAAAGTAATTGGTAATGTGCCAGTTGAAATTACTAAAGATGATGTTCCTAAAGAGCATCGTGGTGAAAGTACCGTTGGTTCACTCTCCTTTTCATCTGCTATTTTAAGTGAATTGGCAGAAGTATATTATGGACTAAAACCGTGGAATTCAGCTTATAAACAAGATTTCTATGATGAACTACTTATGCCTAAAATAAAAAGACCTCAAAATATAATTATCAAATAAAAGTTATTTTCTCTAATACTGAAATGATGTTTATTAAGCAATCTAGGAGCGATTGCTGCATAATGGATTATTCCTGAGGAAGGAGGGCTTGAAACTGTGAGTGTTCTTTTTCGTGTAGAATTGTATGTAAGAGATATTGAAAATTCTATCAAGTTTTATCAAGACATCATTGGATTAAAACTCTATGGAAGGAATGAAAGATCCGCACGTTTTAATTACGATAGTTTCTCGTTATTGATAACCTCAGATACTGTCTTAAGTAATAATCATTATTTTAATAGTAAAGCTAAAAGCGAAGTTAAAGGAAATGGTTTTGAGTTAATTATAGTTGTAGATGAATTAGAAAAAGTACATTCTCGTTGCCTTGATTACAATTACCCTATCGAAGTTGACGTAGAAAAATATCCGTGGGATATGAGAGGTTTTAAGATTGCCGACCCAGATGGATATTTTCTAAGAATTACTTCTAAATAACCTTAATCAACCGATAAAATAAAGTTATTCAACAATCTAGGGCGATTGCAGCATAACTTATCGCTTCTTATTTAGGAATTGGGTAGGATAGTTGAATATGACTACTTGGAAAGAGGTGCTATTTTGAATGCAGTGAAGTTAGCTAAGACAATTACTAACCTTGATGTTAAGCCTGGAGGAACATTACGCTTTTATGGGAAGTGGTTTGCGAGACCCTATGATAATTACCACAAGATTTTAGAATGTAGTTTTGATGATGGGATATTACATTTCAAATTTGACGTTGGTGAACAATTGAAAATATGGAATCCAAACAAAATAGTGTTTAACGATAAGGAGTTAATCATTAAAGAATCTCTTTGTGTTGAATTTATTAGGTATCCTTACGGAGAGCCACAAACAGAAGAAAATTTGATAATAGATAGATATTCAGACGGACAAATATCAAACAATTCTTTTAAGGGTGGAAAAGTTTTGGATAAACTTTTAGACCGTAACTATCCAGCGGTTGAGTTATTATCATATTAAGCTAACGGTGGCAATAACTGAAGATCAGCAAATTGATCCAGCTATTGCCCTTATTCAATTAATGGGCAGGATTGTGCAATAAGCTAAGTTCTGAAAATAATTGAAAGAGGTAAAATTTTTGAAGTTTATTGAGTTTGGTATAGGAAATAGTTGGCTAATAAGAACAGAAACAGAATTAGAAGATAGTACAGAGTTTGAGGAAAAAGGAATTGTAGGTCCAATAAAATTACAGTCCCTATACATAAGGGTTTGGGTGGGAAGAACTGTTCTGATAATGGATTCAAAAGAAGGGTTTAAGCGAATGGAGAAGAAACGTAAAGACTTAAAATTTATTTTGGGTGTAGTGAGTAAATAAGTTTTGGTCTAGATAAAGAGAAAATGAAATTATAAGAATCTATTTTGATATCGAGATTTCAAGAAAATAGGGCGATTGTTGCATAGTGGATCGCTCCTTAGTTGATATTTAATAATAAATAGTAAAGGGGACAACGTATTGAAGAGACCAATGGGTGTATCATTAATTAGTTATTTTTATATTTTTGGAGCGATGGTATTATTGTTTACCGCAGTTTTTTATAATGCAGAGGCTAACTCTATTAGCATTGCTGAGAGGTTTGGATTAACAAGTGTATTAGACCGATTAATGAGGGTATTAGTGGCTCTTATATCATTGGGAATGGTTTATGGATATATAAGGTTAAAAAAATGGGGCTATTGGATAATGATTACGTATTCAGTGCTTTTTGGAATAATAAGTCTTATTTTATTGTCTAATCAACCCTATCAACCATTTATCGGTAATGTGATTTTTTCAATTATTGTCTTAGCTTATACAATTTATGTGAAAAAGGAATTTTTCAAGTCAGATTTCCAGCATTAGTAAGAACGTTAATAAATTTGGATATTAAAGTGTTATTCAATTAAATAGGGCTATTGCAGTACAACGCTTAGCTTCTTACATAAGGATTGGGCAGTAGTGCAGAAGATAAATTTACCAAATAAGGGGAAATACAATACGAAAGAACCAATAAAAATAATGCTGTTAGGAATCGCAATATTGATTGTGAGTATATTTTTTCAGCTCATACTTACAGGAGGTACAGACTCTCCTTCGAACTTGGTGCAAATAATATTTGCAATAGGTTTTATTACAACATTAGTAGGGTTTTTTACAAGAAATAGATACAAATCGGACTACAAATATAACCATTAATATCTTAAAATTGCAGTCATTTCAACAAAAACAGACCATCAAATTCGTCTACAATTTGATGGTCTATTTCTTATACTTATTGTGACAGATAACAGAACCCTTTAAGGGCATCTGCTGTTTTTTATTTGCCCTTAAAGGCTTAATATACTTTATCTCCATTAAAAATAGAGTTTTTCACAATCACATAGTCAACGTGACGAATGGAGTCTAATGTGGTTCCGCCCGCATAGGAGATGGAAGATTGAAGATCTTGTTCCATTTCGGTTAGTGTGTCCTGTAAGGAACCTTTATGCTCCACGAACATTTTCTTGCCTTCTACGTTCTTCTTTTCGCCTTTTTGGAATTCAGAAGCGGAGCCGAAGTATTCTTTGACTAGCTTTCCTTCTATTTCAATGGTTTCTCCTGGTGATTCTTCGTGTCCAGCAAAAAGGGAGCCAATCATAACCATGGAGGCACCGAAGCGTACGGATTTCGCGATATCGCCGTGTGTGCGGATTCCGCCATCTGCAATAATCGGTTTGCTTGCTGCCTTTGCACATAAACGAAGTGCGGCTAACTGCCAGCCTCCCGTTCCAAAGCCTGTTTTAATTTTTGTGATACAAACCTTACCAGGACCAATCCCGACTTTTGTTGCATCTGCGCCGGCATTCTCTAGTTCTCGCACCGCTTCAGGAGTCCCAACATTTCCAGCAATCACAAAGCTCTCTGGTAGATGTTTTTTGATATGCTGAATCATATTGATAACAGCATTGGAATGACCATGGGCAATGTCGATGGTAATGAATTCAGGCGTAAGTGCTCTTGAGGCAAGCTCTTCAATGAATAGATATTCCTCTTCTTTCACACCAACACTAATGGAAGCATAAAGCCCTCTTCCATGCATATTTTCAATAAATGCTTGACGTTTTTCTGGTTCAAAGCGGTGCATGATGTAAAAGTAGTTATTTTCAGCAAGATAAAGGGCAATCTTTTCGTCAATGATGGTTTGCATATTCGCTGGGACGACAGGAAGCTTAAATTGACGGCCACCTAATGTCACCGTGGTATCACACTCAGAACGGCTGTTAACGACACATTTATTTGGTACTAACTGAATATCTTCATAATCAAATACATTTTCCATGAAACACACCCCTAAAAGATTAATTTTCATCGTAATGTTCGTAAAAATCATAAAGTAACAAAAAAATCCTAACTAAAAATGGGTAGAGGAATCCACCCATTCGTAGTTAGGATTTTACGGCTCCTAGTAGAAACTCTTAGACCATATCTCTAAGAATATACGAATGAAACTTGAACGTTTATTTCAACACAAGTTTGATTATAAACGAACTTTATGGTTGTGTAAATGATAAATGTTCGTATTTTGTTGAAATTTAGATGGAGTTTTAGATAGCTTTGATTATTATCCTGTTTTTTTACACATTCATCTAGAGGTACGTGTTCTGTCTTTAACGGTCCTAAAAATAAAAAAAGTATATATCTTATTCAGAGCTTTTGCTAATATGAGAAAGGAAGGAGATGGAAAACATGAAAAAAATAAGAAGGATCCTGATAGTGTGTGGATTATTAGTGATAGCGAATACTTTAACTGCTTGTAGTGAAGCGGTGGATAAAATAAAAGGGCAGATTGAAGCCGAAGAAGAAATATTAGTCTATCTGGAGGATAGCAATCCATTTATCGAAGCTGGTGTGCAAATAGAGATGGATGCAGCTGAAAATGTGTTTGAAGAAGAGGATTTAGAGCGTGCTCACGCATATCTAATCGAAACGAGTATTCCTGCTCTCGAAAAACTGGTAGAAGATACAGAGTTGATTGACCTTTCATGGGAGCCGTTGCAACCGTCGCATGATAAATTAATACAGGCTCACAAGAAATTGCTGGAAGTCTATCAGGTTTATGCAGAAGGCTATAAGCTTGATGATGAAAGCGTATTGGAAAAAGGAGATGCTCTTTACGAAGAATACAATGTTATTTTTGAAGAGCATATGACTTTGTTCACAGAAGTAGCCGAGGAGTATAAGGTAGAGATAGAAATTGAAGAAATAGAATAGAGCAAAAAAAGAGAGATGGTGATGTTGCCATCTTTTTTTTGTTTGGTAGGGCGTTAATCTATCAGAATAATTTTTACAAGAGTGCAACTTTTATAGAGTTCAACCGTCTAAACATAAACTTTAAGAAAGGGATGGATTTTTTACAAACAGAAGGGAGGTTCCTCTAACCTTGTCCAAAGAAAACGAAATTGATCATTGGTTTGTACAGTATCATCAGACTATCTATAAATATATTTTCCTCATGGTAAAAGATGCTCAAGAAGCGGAGGATTTGACTCAGGATACATTTGTGAGGGCCTATCAGTATTATTCTTCTTTTAAAAGGGATTCCTCCCCAAAAACCTGGTTATTCAAAATTGCACATAATACAACAATCGATTACTTAAGAAAAAGGAAACCCTTAAGGATATTTGCCAATGTGTTCTTGAACAAGGAGCAAGCTGCCTCAACGGAAGATATTTTGCTCCTTAAAGAAAATTCTCGGGAGCTCTTACTTGCTTTGAACAAATTAAAGGATACCTACAAGCAAGTAATCATCTTAAGAAAGATAAAAGGGTTTTCTGTATTGGAAACTGCTCATATCTTGGGCTGGTCGGAAAGTAAAGTGAAGTCTACCTTGATGCGCGCGATTCAAGCTTTGTCAAAAGAATGGATGGATGAGGAGGAGAACAAGGGTGAAAAACGTGCAAAACAATAAAAACACTTTAGATCAATCACTTCAAAGGCTGGAGTATGATATGGAGTGGAGGATGGACAACTCGGACTTGGTCAGAAAACGTGTTAATTCTAACATTCAAAAGCTAAGGAAGAAAAGAATAGCGAACAGACTAATAGCTGCTGCCGCATTTTTATTCCTTCTTGGGGGGGTCCCTCTTTACCTCAATGCGGATGATTCTTTTAGGATGACTGCAACAGAGAAGGAGAAAAGTGTGTATGAGTTGGATAAAGAGCAGCTTGTATTTCCGTTGGATGCCCACCATCACATTGAAAGAATTATTGGGGAGCCGAGTATTGGTTATTCCATTTCAGAGTATGATGATGGCCCATATTTATATTTGGATGCTGCATATATATACACCTTGAACGAACGAAATACGATGATTCAAATTCACACCCAAAAGAACGAATTGTCTATTGAAGAAATGATGAAATCTTTCTTATCACATGAAAAATACCCTTCCGCATCCTATGAAACAGTCGAAATACAAGTCGGCAAGGAACGAGCAGTGCTGACAGAATCTAATCAGGAATACGGTGGGGTCGATTTAAAGCTGGTTACCGAAGATACGATTTATTATTTGTATCCAGATTTACAAATGAAAGACATGAACGAGAAGGAAGTACAACAACTCAAAAAAGATTTGGTGAAGCTTGCGGAGTTGTTTAAGTTTTAGGGCTTGCTTTATTCACCACCGTTTCGGGAGAAAAAATTACAAAAAGCAGGTCTAATTCGCATATGAATTAGACCTGCTTTATTTGTTGTTATAACCATGTTTTCATTCGATAGTGTGGTGAATTGACACTTAAATGAGCCTCTTAATTTTCAAGTGTACAAAAAATGAGGTGCTAATTAGGGTACTAAATGACGTGTTCTTACGTCTTTAATAAGGAATTGTGTGATAAAATTGTAAATAATGGATATTTGATTAACGGGTAGGATTGTGGAAGAAAAAGGTTTTCTTAGGGGGTATTTATGCGAATAAAAATAATAATAGCCTTGGTATTTATATTATCAGGTTGCAATCAGGAAGTGTCCCAACACCCAATAGTCCATAACTTAAAGGGAGTGGAAGAATTTCCATATGATTTTAAACTACCAACTTATTTACCTTATGATGTAAAGGAAGTTAGGGTATATGATTACATTCAAATGATAGAAGAGTTGCCTGAAAGATTATCAGATGCAAAAGCCAATGATTTTGCTTTATCAATTGGAATTGGTGGTTATTCCGAGGAGCTTATCTTTATAGAAATGACACCATCTTTGAACAATAGAAGCTCAAACCATTCAACTGTAGAACAAATAGAGTTAAGTGATGGTAGAGAAGGGTTATATTCATACGTTAAAAACAAACAAACGTTATCACTAAACGAAGAAGGCTTTAACTATACTATCATTGTTTTTACCCATCAAGAAGGAAAAGAACTGTATTCACAAGAAGAGTTGATTAAGGTTGCAAACTCTTTGGTTTTAGTTAATAGATAACTTAGTTCGATCCATTTATCATTAATAATAAAATCCATAGGAAGTTAAAAATGATACAATATTAGGAAAAATGTGGAGGAAAACTTATGGAGATAAGGGAATATGATTCAGCTGATTTAATTCAATTTTCGGGTTTGATATCAGAATTAGGCTACCCTACGTCTGATGAGGAAATGGAAATAAGGATGAAACGGATAGAATCAAATTCAAATTACTACACATTCGTTGCAGTAAAGAATAAGAATTTGCTTGGAATGATTGGTGTTACACTCCATACTACATACACAAACAATGATGTAAAGGTTCAAATCACTTCTTTAGTTACAAAGACAGAGTATCGTGGTCAAGGTATCGCTAAAGCATTGATTAAGTATGTAGAAGAATGGTCTTTGAGTTTAGGATCAAATTTCATATATCTTTTAAGTGGCATTAGTGAAGAGAGAGGTAAGGCACATAAACTATATAAATCCCTAGGGTACGATATAACAGGGTATAGATTTGTTAAGCGTTTTTAGAAAAAAGTTTAATTCACAACACCAGCTAATAGGAGAAAACACTGAGTATGTGGGTGCTTTAACGAAAAAAGAGGATATATAGACATAAAACCCTAGGACCATTACATCTGGGGTTTTTACTTTTAAATCCATTGCCTTTTTTAAGTCCCTTTTTTTGCGGCTAATTTGGTTGTGATTTATGGTTGTCCCTCCCTTAACCTTAAGGAACCTCTTACTTTACAAGGAAGTGTTTTTTCTTTGTTGCATGATAGATAAAATAGAATTTATAAAAAATATTAAGGATCTTATAGCAGTAATAATAGATGTGAAACCTTCAAAGGAACTTTCCTTGAATAGTTATTTCTAAACAAACGTTCGATCAAGCGATTTATTTTTGCTGGAATGGAGGTATTGAAATCGAATCGTGGTATATCGACTATTTTTGCAAGGTATATTGAAATAGAAACCGGAGGGAGGTTCTGGCGGTTCATTTGGGTTTCGAATGAGCTAAGAGAACCGCCCACCTGCTCTTTTTTATTTATTTTCTGAATATTGACATATTTAAGATGTTATGAAAAGATGTATGTGGACAGCCTGCACTTCCTCTTGGTGTCCCTAGTGTAGTACTTCATACTTTTCTTCTGCTTTACTTCAGGTTTTGTATTTCTTATCTCAAAAAATCCAGCTTTCTATAGCATGTCTTTTCATCAATTAATTTAATGAAGGGGGTGGTGTGTCGGTAGATCTAAACAGCATCTCAAAGTAGCCTAGCCACAAGGGAAAAATATCTTGGAAGGGAGATTTTTATGGGTCACGATATTTATGGTTATAACAAAGTAAGAAAGGAAGTTGCGTATGCTCGTTTTTGTAAGGGGAATTTTAATGCCCATATACTGTACGCTGTCCTTGATGCCAATGAATTTTTTGCAGGAGTGAGTGGATCAGGGGGAGGCTCGGATTTTTCAGTGCAACAAATAGAAAATGCCTTGAGAGAGTTTGGCCAAAATTATAATTTGCAGCCTTCTCATGAAGCTGACAAGTGGGATGTTAAACAAATACAAGATTTTTTGCATAATTGTTTAGAAACTGCACAAAGAGAAGGGAAAGTAAGCGTGATTTTTGCGTAATATGAAAGATTAACAAAATTTTGAGCCCTCTGAATGACTTGCTTCTATCTATCACCAGTTTAACTCTTTATTTCTCGTACCAACTCCACGTTATTTTGTATAATCTCTTACCTTCAGATTCATATTGCATTACCCAGTTTCTAATTACACTGTCAGATGTATTATAGATTGGCTATAGTATGGTAACTTTCTTTGCCTTCTAAATAACGTAAAACCGCATCATGTTTTTCTTCAGGAGTAAATTTAGTCATAGAAAAACTGCACCTCCAATTGATAGTTTTTATGTCTAACAATTGGGGTGCAGTTCAATAATCCAAGCGTTTTTATGTGCTAAATTAAGGGATAATTACATCGCTAATCCCTTTGATTTTTGGAATGTGAGATACACTGTGATTATTAATTTCCTCCACATTAACTGAACTACTTACCATCAAAGGGAATAGCTATTTAAATGGCCTATTATTGAACAATGTCCATTTCTAACTCCAACTCTTTTACTTTCGCAATAGGTAAAAGAATTTTTTCAAAGTCAAAGGCTTCTAATGGCATTCCTTTTTGCGCTTTATTTGGTAGGTCTGGGTTAGCTAAGGCACTTGTTCCTAAAGAAACGAAATCTACTTGATGATCTTTTAACATTTTATCAGCCTTTTCAGGGTCACCTAGCCCACCATTCGCGATGACAGGAAGTTTTCCAAATTCTACTGCAGCCTGTGCGAGCGTTCGGGTGTTCTCTCCGAAAGCAGGGGACGCGGCATCTCCATCGGTAACGTGAATATAGTCTAAGGAAGACTGCCCTAATTGGGAGAAAATATATTCTGCTTCCGTTTCGCCACCTTCCCATTTGTGATTTGGGTCGGCAACTTTAATTTGTGAAATTCGAATGCCGACAATGAAATCTGAACCTACGGCATTGCGTATTTGTTCAATAATTTCAAGGATAAACCGTAATCTGTTTTCTTTGGATCCACCATATTGATCTTGGCGATGATTTAAATAGTCTGTTAAGAATTGATCTAGTAAATATCCATTTGCTCCGTGAATTTCAACACCATCAAATCCAGCCTCTTTCGCGCGAAGAGCGCTTTGTACAAACGCGTCTTTCACTTGTTCTATATCTGTTTCTGTCATTGCTTTAGGCGTTTGGAATGGTCCGGATCCACCATAAAACCCTAATTGCTCACCCTTAGGGGGGATAGCAGAAGGCGCAATGGTTTCAGACGTGTACGCATTCCCCTGACTTTGACCACCAGCATGCATGAGCTGTGCAATCATGATCGCGTCATGTTTGTGAACGGTGTCCACCACAGACTTCCACGCTTGTACATGATCTTCACGGGTAAGCCCTGGTTGATCATCATACCCCTGACTGTAGCTTTCGTCGATATAGATTCCTTCTGAAATGATGGAACCAAAGCCGCCTTTTGCATAGCGCTCGTAATATATTGTCATCGTATCATTAGCCCGACCATCTTGTTCTGCACTTATTCGCGTCATAGGAGCTACGATGTATCGGTTTTTAAACGCTTTGTTTTTTATTGCTGTATTTGAATAAAGCTTATCTAGATTCAAGGTAAACATCCTTTCTATTGATAATATACACGCATGATAACACATGAATATCTTGAATTCAGTATTTTAGCTTACTGCTTACTTGGTATAGTATGCTAATTGAAAATTGCTTTATGCAGTCATGTGTTTCACGCCCCCAAGGAGAGAGGATTTACATGCTTTGGAAGAGAATATCTTTTGAGAGTTTATTTTAAGGGGTGCGCACAATTATGGTTAGCTACTATGGAAAGCTGTCTGCAGAGGTTTATGATCTGGATAAGCATATTGGAAGATCTTTTGGAGACGTGGAGTACTATTATGAAAGATTGAAAGGGATAACTGGAAAGGTTTTAGAGCCAGCTGTTGGCAATGGCCGAATCTTGATTCCTTTGTTGGAAAAAGGAATCGATGTGGAAGGGTTTGACTACTCCGATGATATGCTGGAATTATGTATGAAAAATTGTGAGACTAGAGGTGTTCATCCCTTTGTTTCCAAACAGGATATGTCTGGATTTTTGCTGGAGCAGCAGTATCAAGCTGTGATTGTTCCTTGTGGGTCTTTTCTTTTACTACATAATCGGGAGCAATCTGTTTCCGCACTTCAATGCTTTTATGATCACCTAGAAAAGGGTGGGAAATTAATTTTCGATACCTTCCTGCAAGATCAATTTACCCCTGGTTATGTTTCCAAACGGGTTATGTACAACGATAAAGGTGACACCATTACGCTTGAATCAACCTTAGTGGAAGTTGATTACATCCAACAAGTGAAGGTCACCCATCATAAGTATGAGAAATGGAGAGCAGGGAAACTCGTAGATTCTGAACTTGAAATCTTCCCGCTCAGGTGGTACGGAGTAGAAGAGATGGTACTGCTTCTTGAAAAAGTCGGCTTTCAAGACATCACTATTTCTGCAGACTATCGATTTGGAGAGTATCCATCTGATGTGTCGCAGGTGATTACGTATGAAGCGGTGAAATGAGGCGAGTAAATGAATGATTGTGTTTTTTGTAGCATCGCGCAAAAAAGGGGAGAAGCATTTATTGTTCATGAAAGTACCCATACTTTAGCATTATTGGATATTTACCCTGCAACATATGGGCATCTATTAGTTATACCTAAAGAACACTATAAGATGTTTGATGAGATGTTTGATGAAGAGGTATTAAAGGACGTAATATCTAGCATCCAATTTGTGTGTAACAGGCTCGTTGAAAGAGGTTTGTGTAGAGATTACACAATCATTCAAAATAATGGAGAGTACGCCGAGCAGGAAATCAATCACGTGCATTTTCACATAATCCCTAGGTATCCTAATGATTTAGTAAAAATGGACCTTAATATTCAAGCCAGGAGAGCATCTAAAGAAGAATTACAGAATGTATTTAAGGCTTTAAAATAGTTCAAGTAAATTTGAAGGTATCTATCTTTAAATAGTTATTTCTAAACAAACGTTTGATCAAGCGAAAATTATCTGCTGTAATGCTGGTCTTGAAATTAAGTCGATAAATATCGACTATTTTCGAAAGGTATATGGAAATAGAAAATAGGGACGGTTTTGGCGGTTCGTTCAAGTTGCGAATGAGCCAGTAGAACCGTCCCTCTGTCTTTTATTTAAACTTCTCCGGAAACTGTTTCACCACACCATCAGAAATGAAATCAGACATTAAGATGATGTGTGTTATTCCTTCATCAACTGCCACGATTCTTGCATCCCATTCTTTATTTAAGCTTGCTGATAAGTCATCGGCAACTAACTCCAAATGCATGTAAAGCGATTCTTTTAACGCTTCATTTGATAACTTGGGGTTGGCATCACTAAGGAATTTCGCAATATCATCCGCATTTCTGTACCATTCTTTGTTAAGTTGATCTACCAAGTCTTTGTCTCCCATTTTAGCAGCATCGACGATTTTTCCAGCAATCAAAATATGCTCTTTAAGTAACTCGGTAAGCTTGTTTCCTGCGTCTTCACCGTACACCGGCTTAATAGCATTTCCAATATCCTCTTGATTTTTTAATAGTCTTGTTAGGACCTGCTCTTGATCCTCTGTTCCTGGAGTGGTGGCGCTTAAAATGTAATTACTTGTCCACAACACGTGATCGATCCAAAGTCTTCTGAAATCATTTTTGAAATCTACCTCAGACTGGCTAATATAATGTTCCTGTTTATTCGTGTTGGCACTAATGGTCCCAGGAAGCATATTCACCAGCAATGGTAAAATTAATATCACAAATAATAATTTTTTCATCCGTTCTACCCCTTCCAACAATTAAAAAGTACCTTCATATTATTGATTATTGGTCATTTTTCATGCGTGATAGGAAACTTTTAGGGATGCTACATCTAAAAAGACCTCCGAATGATGGTGTCCGGAGGTCTTTTGTGCTTTTTTTCGATTACAACAAATCCCTAAAACGTCGTGCTATTTTAAATCCCCGTCCCTAAACAAAACACTACTCGCCACCCATCTGGATCGCGGAAGGTAACGCCTCGACTCTCCCAATATGGGTTGACTGGGGGAACAGGGTGATACCCAAGCGAAAGCATTCTTTCTTTTGCATCCGCAAACGCTCTTTGATCGGTTAAATAGAACACAAGTAGGTTATCATCTGTTGGTGCTGGACAAGGGTGACCGTCGACATGCCTAGTGAATTCTAAATGATAGGATGCACCCGGTAATCCGAGCATCACGCCATCATAGCCATCATGATTTTCAAAGCTGCCAATTCGCTCTAGACCAACACCCTTTTCATAAAATGCGAGGACATCTTCCCATTGATCGGTAGAACGAGCTATTCGAACTTGATAGACAGGCAAGAGATTGGATTTCCATTTAGGTTTTACTTTTATTTTGTATGGAAGAGTGGGGTGATACAACCTGTGTTCGGATGCATCTTCACTTGCAATTTCCACTGTCACAGGGCTGATATAGGCGCGTTTTTGCAGCGGGTACCAAGGACGACCGGATTTGGTTAGGACGAAAACTCCTTCGTTTCCACCGAAAAAGCGAAAACTCGGGTCAACCGCTGCAAACTCATTAGGTATAGTAGATAGAAACTGACTGAATTCATTTAGATCTGGTGAAGGTAACCCAATTTCGCCAATATCATAAAAGCCTTCTATGGAGGTGTTAGCAGAATTTGGCCTTTCTAATATCTCCATTATGTTTCGTTCGGGGTCATGGAAATATAGCTGCTTTCCTTTCCAATACATGCTTGTTTCTCCGTGCTCATTTTCTAATAAGACCCCGAGCTTCTCTAATTTTTGATACATATAGTCAAAGTGTTCTAAACCCGTCCGGAACGCAACGTGATAATAAGGCTTTTGCTCCGAATGAATAAATGTGAGCCTTGTACTTCCTGCCTCGACGGTAAAATAGTTCTCAAAATCCTCCACAAGAGCAAGCTCCAACACCTCATGATAAAAAAGCTTCATCTCATCTAAGCAAGTGGTTTCTAACGTAATTTTAATGATGTTCACGACCCCAACTCCTCTCTTACCAATAGTGTATACGTTTCAGGTTAAGTAGGAATTGGCAGTTAGAATGGTCTTCTCTCGGTCTTTTGGAGTAGAAGAATGTGGAGGAAGAAAGGGATTCATTATTTTAAAAGAGAATATGTTACGGTGAATAGAAAGAGATGGGGGGAACTTCTATGAATATGGTAGAAAAAGCGATTGTTTTTGCTGCAGTGGCACATAAGAATCAAACCAGAAAGGGAACGGAGATACCGTATGTTACACACCCTTTTGCGGTTGGAATGCTGTTGCAAGGGGCAGGCTGCTCCGAAGAAGTGGTTGCAGCGGGTATTTTACACGACACTTTAGAAGACACCGAAGCGACGTATGAAGGTTTAACGGAAGAATTTGGGAGCACGGTAGCTGATTTAGTTGCGGCAGCATCTGAAAATGACAAGAGCTTGTCATGGGAAAAAAGAAAGCAGCATACAATTGATTTATTAATAGATACATCTAAAGAAGAAATGCAGGTTATTGTTGCGGATAAATTGCATAATTTACGATCCATTCGAACCGATATTCAACAAAAAGGGGACAAGATTTGGGAGCGATTTAATCGAGGGAAAGAGGATCAGCATTGGTATTATGCAAGCATCGTGAAAGCATTAGCAGATAGAAAAGAAAACTTTACGTTAATCAGTGAACTGGAGGCGGAAGTGAATGAGGTTTTTGGTTCAACAACATAAAGGAAGCTTTCTTTGAATAATTATTTCTAAACAAACGTTCGATCAAGGAAAAAAATATTGTTGTCATGTCGACTTTGAAATCAATTCGGGTTATATCGACTATTTTTGCAAGGTATATTGATATAGAGTCAGGGGGAGAAACCACTGGGACGGTTCAGGTGGTTTGTTCGGATAGTGGAACACCTAGGAGAGCTGTCCACAGGTATAAACCCTTTATTATGGAAAGCATAAAAAAACAGGCCCTTTATAAGGGGCCTGTTTTTTAAAAGTTTAGTTTATGCTTTTTGAACGTTAGCAGCTTGAGCTCCACGAGCACCTTGCTCAACGTCAAATGTTACTCTTTGACCTTCGTCTAAAGATTTGAAACCATCGCTTTGGATTGCGGAGAAGTGTACGAATACATCGTCTCCATTTTCACGTTCGATGAAACCAAAACCTTTTTCTGCATTAAACCATTTAACTGTACCTTGTTCCATTTTTGTTGCCTCCCAGTGCGTTAGCGCACAATGTATTACTATCCTTGCCAAAGTATCATCAAGATGAAAAGTTGTTATTCATACTATCCTTTACGCCGAACAAAAATAATTATCTTTATTATATCACGAAATGAGGAAAGTTGCACATGGGTAGTATTAAATTAACAAAATAATATTTGTGTTAAGGTTAAATTGGTTACCAAATATGTGGAGATGGATTTTTTGTTTCAAATTTGCGATAACATTGTTTATCCAATTGTCGGTGCTCTCTGGACTTGAAAGTAAATGTAAAATTCAATCAAAATTACAGTTTTGCAACGCCAATAAAACCTTCCCCATGGTGTATATTCCAAAAGAACGATTTTAGAACAAATTAATTTGGCTAATTATTATAAATATTTCAGTCAAATGTGTTGACTTTTTATGGCTAAGGCTATATATTTTGCATTAGGTAAACTTTTTCTGTTTTTGGATTCTTTGATGCATTCATTAATAGAACAAAATTTTTTTAGTTTAAAAGTTGAGCTCGTGCAACTTTAATGGTTTGTGTAAATAAATATGTATGTAACAAAAACCTAGAAAGTGGCATATGTTTTTAGGAGTCTAACTGAATTTCTTACAATGAAGCATTTTCATATATAGGCAGTTATTTTATAAGGAGGATTTGATTATGAGTAATGCTATTTCTATCCAAGATTTGCATGTCTCTTATTATGGAAATGAAGCGGTAAAAGGGGTCAGCTTGTCGATAGATACTGGTAATCTAGTAGGAATTATCGGGCCGAATGGAGCAGGTAAGTCAACATTATTAAAATCAATGTTGAACCTCATTCCATTGGATAAAGGAAATGTAAAGATCCTGGGCCAAAAAGTAAAGGACGTTCGTAAAAAAATCGCCTATGTTCCCCAAAGAAATGACATCGATTGGGATTTCCCGATCACTGTCTTGGATGCTGTTCTGATTGGCACTTATCCAAACTTATCCATATTTAAGCGTCCGGGGAAAAAGGAAAAAGAGTGGGCTTATGAATGTCTACAGCGTGTTGGCATGGAGGATTTCAGTAAACGCCAGATTGGGGAATTATCCGGTGGCCAACAGCAGCGTGTGTTCTTAGCAAGAGCGCTTGCTCAAAGAGCGGAAATCTTCTTTCTTGATGAACCGTTTGTCGGGGTGGATGTTACGAGTGAAGAAACCATCGTGAAGATCTTAAAAGAACTATGTTGGCAAGGGAAGACAGTGATGGTGGTGCACCATGACTTAAGTAAAGCGACAAGTTACTTTAATAAGTTGATCTTATTAAACAAAGAATTGATTAGTTATGGATCGACAACGGAGGTTTTCCAATCCACTGTCATTGAGAAAGCATACCAAGGACAATTTGCCTTCTTGACGGAAATGGGGGTTTAAGGAAAATGGCATTTATTGAAGCAGTAATGCAATATGGCTTCCTACAAAAAGCACTTCTCACTTCCATTATGGTTGGTATCATCTGTGGAGTGATTGGCTGTTTTATCATCCTAAGAGGGATGGCGTTGATGGGGGATGCTATTTCGCACGCCGTACTACCTGGTGTGGCAATCTCCTACATTCTAGGAATTAACTTTTTCTTTGGCGCTGTATTCACAGGGATTATCACAGCAATTGCCATTGGATTTGTGAGTCAAAACAGTCGTATCAAGCACGATACTTCCATTGGAATTATGTTTACGGCTATGTTTGCGGCTGGGATTATCATCATTACGATGTTAAAAAGTAGTACGGATTTATATCATATTTTATTTGGGAATGTCTTGGCAGTTCGTCCTTCTGATATGTGGATCACCCTTGGTACTGGCTTGTTCGTACTTACGGCGGTCTATCTGTTTTACAAGGAATTGTTGGTTACATCCTTTGATAGCACGATGGCAGCAGCATACGGATTGCCAGTTCGGTTGATTCATTACTTCCTGATGGCGCTCCTTACCATGGTAACAGTGGCATCACTTCAAACCGTTGGAATCGTATTGGTTGTGGCAATGTTGATTACTCCTGCAGCAGCTGCCTATCTGCTAACAGACAGGTTATGGGTGATGATTTTCATTGCAGCCGGAATTGGAGTTATCTCCTCGGTTGTAGGACTATACTTTAGCTTTACCTACAATCTGGCTTCAGGAGCAACCATCGTAATATCAGCAACAGCAATTTTTGCGTTAGTATTTTTGTTCTCGCCAAAGCATGGTTTGCTCTGGAAAACGATGAAAACAAGAAAGAAACGTGCGGCTTTGATGTAAGTTTAGAAAAATAAAAAGAAAAGTAGGGGGAAACCAAACATGTTGAAAAAACTATCGTTATTTTTAGTTTCAGTATTTGCAATTATGACTTTAGCGGCATGCAGTGAGGAAAAAGCGAATGGTAAGGAAGACGGAGAAGGTAAAGTGCAAGTCGTGGCAACGTACTCTATCGTTTATGATATCGTGAAAAATGTTGGTGGAGATTTAGTGGAAATCCATAGCTTGGCTCCGATTGGTTCTAATCCACATGAGTACGATCCACTACCTGTAGATGTACAAAAAACAACCGATGCAGATGCGGTGTTTTATAACGGATTGAATCTTGAGGCTGGAAACTCATGGTTTAATAAGCTTATGGAAACAGCAGATAAAGCTGGAAAGGATGCACCTGTATTCCTTATGAGTGAAGGTGTAGATGTGAAATTCCTTACAACAAAAGGTCAAGAGGGAGAAGAAGACCCTCATGCATGGTTGGATGTTCGTAACGGAATTAAATATGCAGAAAATGCGCGTGATGGGTTAATTAAAGTAGACCCTGAAAATAAAGAAGTGTACGAAAAGAATGCCGAAGAATACATTGCAAAATTAGAAGAACTTCATAACAAAGCAAAAGAGAAGTTCAATGAAATCCCAGAAGAGCAACGAGTACTTGTAACAAGTGAAGGTGCCTTTAAGTACTTTAGTGAAGCATATGGATTCCAAGCAGAATATATCTGGGAAATCAACCAAGAAAATCAAGGAACTCCAGATCAAATTACAAGAATTGTGGATATCATTAATGAAAGAAAAATTACTGGCTTATTCTTAGAAACTAGTATTGATGGCCGTAGCATGGAAGCTGTATCGGAAGAAACAGGAGTACCTATCATGGGGAAAGTTTTCACCGATTCTTTAGCTAAACCAGGTGAGGATGGAGATTCCTACATTTCTATGATGGAATGGAATATCGATACCATTTTTGAAGGCTTAACGAAGTAACTTGCCGCCTAGCTCCCTCATCCTCGGATGAAGGGAGCTTTTTAAAAAAAGGCAGCTTATAGATTTTTTCCAATCATTATGAAAGCAACTTTCCCGCCAAAGAGCACGACAATAACTTTTATTAGGGGTATCTTAATTTTACGCAGTAGCAACAAAGTGTTCAAAAAACAGCCTTTCAAAAAAATGTTCCTTAAATACAAATCCTAATAAGAATGATATTAGGAGGAGAGTGGATGAAGGAAAACGTGTTTGGAAAGGGGTGCGTATTCAGTGGTGTCACCTTCTGAGGAAAGATACCTGGAAGAAATTTATTATCAAGTCTTGGAAAATGGGTATGCAAGAATCTCTCATATTGCCAAATCCCTAAATGTCGGAGTTCCATCAGCATCTAGAATGGCTGGCCGCCTCTCTAGTCAAGGGTATTTAGACTACGAACCTTATGGGATTATCAATCTCACCAAAAAAGGATTTGCAATCGGAAGAGAATTGGAACGAAATCATAAAGTATTGGAGAATTTTTTCCGCCTTGTAAAACTCGAAGAAGCGCTAATTCAACAAGAGGTAAAGAACATCGAGCATCATATCAGCAGTGAAGCAGTCGGTAAAATCAAAGCGTACCTAGAGATGCATACCAAAATGAAAAGCTGAGTATGTGTTTCGCATGAAAACCACTAGCAAACTAGTACGATCTGGTGATGTCATTTTTATTCTTGAATAGGAAAATTTAAACAAACGTTCGATCATGGGAAAATTTCTTGTTGTCATGTAGACGGTAAAATCAAATCGGGTTATATCGACTATTTTTGCAAGGTATATTGAAATAGGAACCAAGGGAACGGGTCTGGTGTTTCATTCGGGTATAGAATGAACCAAAGAAGAACCGTCCCCCTGGTTCTATTTTTTTGTGTAGCGGATTTCTGCAAAGTCGCCGTATTGTTTAATTTGGTTTAGTTTTAGTTTGGTGGTTTGGTTATCTTCTTTGAAGAGTGGAATGCCGCCACCTAAGATGGTGGGCGCGATGGTGATAATGTATTCGTCGACCAAATCCTTCTTAATAAAGTGATGAAGCAGCTCACCGCCCCCAACGATCCAGATATTTTTACCAGGTTGTTGCTGCAGCTGGTGTATCAACTCGCTCACCTCGCCCCGTACAAACGTGACATCTTCTGTGTCCTCAACATTAGTAGACCTTGTGTATACATAACATGCCTTTCCCTTATAAGGAAATTCCTCAAGTTCATGGTTCATTACCCAATCATACGTTTTTTTCCCCATGATAACGGCATCGATGGTTTGGTAAAACTCAGCATAACCGTTATCTCCTTCTCCTTCTGTTTCCATGAGCCAATCTAAGGATTCTTCTTTTGTAGCAATGTATCCATCTAGGCTAGTAGCGATAAATAAAACGACTTTTCGATTGTGCGTCATTTTCAAGCTCCTTTGCTGGTTTGTAAGGTTTTTAAGAATATTAACTAGAATATCACAACACCTAATCATTTTCTTTGAATAGTTATTTTTAAACAAATGTTTGTTTAAACGAAATTCTTTTGTTGGTATGCCAGTTCTTATATTGATTCGAGAAATACCGACTATTTTTGCATTCTATATTAGTATAGAAATCAAGAGGCCTGATTCCTTTGTTTTTTTATTCAACCAGCGCTTTATTCTTTTGTAGATTTTTTATTCTTTTGGTTAGTGGAAGGGCTAAGCATAAAAAGAGGATACCAATTAGAAAAAGTAGGGCGTTTAGGACTAGTTCACTTTTTGTCATGTTAGATATAGAGAATATTTGTGTGATACTTGTCGCTAAGTAAGGGATGGAAAGCATATACCAGATAATATTTATTCGTTTATAATGTTCAATTCGCGAGTCGAAATCAGAATAGATTTCAAATTCACCATAGGAGCTCTTTCTTCGGAAGTAATGCCATCTTCTAGAAGAGGCAATGAGCTCTACGTTTACATCCTCCATAAAGGTAAGATAGGAATCTATTTCGTTTCGATAGATATCGGGTTTGAGAAATTCAATTCGATAAATATAAGCTCCTGGCTCACAAGGTTCAAACGCATAATAGTTTTTGGTGATTTCACAGAGAGCGAGGCCGTCTTCGCACATTTGGTTTAACCATGCTTCTTCTTTTTCAAAGTTGATAAAGAGGTTTTGGATAAACTTCCTTTTTATCTTTTTCATTTTTACTCCTCACCTTTCGTTATTGCTAACCCGTTTTGGTATAGTTCGGCTAGTCTTGCTATTTCCGTTTGTAGTGCCTCCTGACCAAGAGCAGTAATAACGTATACTTTTTTTCTATCAGTCGTTTCCTTCTCTTTAGGTTCAATCCATTTCTTGTCTAGAAGGGCTGTAATTGCACCATAGAGTGTACCTGGGGCAAGTGTAAGTCTGTTGTTACTAAGCTGCTTCACAAACTGCATAATGCCATAGCCATGTTGTGGGGTGTGAAGGGAAAGAAGTATGTAGTAGGTTGACTCTGAAAGTGCTTGATGAGTGCTGTTTTTCAAAAGAGTTAATTCCTCCTTTTTACAAACTATAACGTGAGCCGATATAGTTTAAATATATCGGCTCGCGTTATAAAAGTCTATACATAATTAGAAAAAAATGTATTTTTCATAATTGATCTTCTGTAAATGGAGCTCAGCGGAGTCATCGGGCGCTGTTGTTAGCTAAAAAGGGTGAATGGAGCCTAAAGGAACTTTCTTGCCACGCAGCTGGTAGTCAAAGGAGGGGAACAAGTGACATGGCGTTCCTTGTAATCTTTATCCGAGTATCTTTAGTACCATATTTCGTCATTTTTTTGGTATTCTATAAATAGGGAAAATTGAAACTATTTTCTTGTGTGAAAAGGTTTTTAATGTAAAAAAGCGAATATATGGTAGGTTGGGAAGCAAATTTATGTCGATTTTTTTATGCAGAGCAATTTAGGGGGTACTTAGAAATGGAAACTTCGCAGCTACAGGTGAAACGAATTTTAGATAATATTGGGAAAGTCATGATTGGAAAAGAAAATGTGGCAGAGCTAAGTATTGTCGCATTACTTGCTGGGGGACATGTGCTGTTAGAGGACGTGCCTGGTGTTGGTAAAACGTTAATGGTTCGCTCACTGGCGAAATCAGTTGGTGCAAACTTTAAACGTATTCAATTTACGCCTGATTTGCTTCCTTCTGATGTAACGGGAAGCTCTATTTATAACCCGAAAGAGTTGAAGTTTGAATTTAGACCAGGGCCGATTATGGGGAACATCGTGCTTGCAGATGAAATTAACCGTACCTCACCAAAAACCCAAGCTGCATTGCTTGAGGGAATGGAAGAAGGCAGTGTGACAGTGGATGGCAATACCCTATCTCTAGGGAATCCTTTCTTTGTAATGGCCACGCAAAACCCGATTGAATATGAAGGAACCTATCCTTTGCCAGAGGCGCAGCTGGATCGTTTCTTATTTAAGATGAATATGGGATATCCAACTGTTCAAGAGGAAGTGGAAATTCTCCATACAACGGAAAAGAAACAGCCGATCAATGAGCTAACATCCGTGATTACATTAGAAGAGCTGCAGGAAATGCAAAAGCAGGTAAAAAATGTGCATGTGGACGTAACGGTAAAAGAATATATCGTGGATATGGTAAATCGAACACGTGCTCATCAGTCTGTTTATTTGGGGGCAAGTCCTCGTGGTTCTGTTGCGTTAATGAAGGCCGCCCAAGCATACGCATTTATTCACGGCAGAGATTATGTTGTTCCAGATGACATTCAGTATTTAGCGGCATTTGTCCTACCGCACCGTATAATCTTGAAGTCTGAAGCTAAATTTGAGGGAATGACCGCTGAGCAGGTTGTGAAAAAGGTGATTGACCGCACGCCAGTTCCAGTTCAAAGGTCAATGAGCAGATAATGAGGGCATTTTTTACGCGGTCAAAAAAAATATGGAAGCTCCTTTCTTTTTTTCTGCTTATATTGATTACCTTTGTATATGCCATGTTTCAGGGTGGATTTGTAAGCTGGTTTTTGTTTATCAGCTTTCTGCCCTTTGCGCTCTATGCATGTTTGGTATTGGTATATCCTTTACGTGATTTTCATATAACACGATCTATTAATCAGGAAAAGTTTCGCTCCGGTGACCGTTTAGTTGGCACCATTACGATTGAGAGGACGATACCAGTCCCGCTTGCGTATCTTTTTGTAGAAGAAACACTATCGGATCAGCTAATTTTCTGTCAGCAAACGAAGCAAGCGAAAAGAATCCTCTTCCCATGGTTTAAGAAAACTATCACTATTCAGTATGCATTAGATCGGCTACCAAGAGGAGAGCATACGCTTTCAGGGATTCGTATCGTGACAGGAGATTTTCTCGGTTTAATCGAAAAAGAACATCTCATGGAAATGGAGCATCACTTTCTTGTGTACCCAAATTATCTAGACATGACCTACAAGCAGCATGAAAGCAAGTTTGATCAAGGCTCTACCTCCTCAAGGATGAGGCTCATTCGTGATACTTCCATGACAGTAGGGGTTCGTGAATATCAGCCGGGAGACCGTTTTTCCTGGATTGATTGGAAGGCAACAGCCCGCCGCAATGATATTATGACCAAGGAATTTGAGCAACAGCAATCGCATGATGTGATGTTGTTTTTGGACAGAACGACGACTTCTTCCTTTGAGAGTGCCGTGAGCTATTGTGCGGCTCTTACCAAAGCGATTTTGCGTTATGGCTCCCAAGTAGGGCTCGTTTCTGTCGGTGGAGAGCGTTCAGTATATTCATTGCGAACGGGAGAAGAACAGTTTGCAGAAATTTACTATCACCTTGCAAAAGTGCAGCCTGATACCAATAGAAGCTTTGCAAGAATCATAGAAATGGAGATAGGAAAATTTCAGCCAACGGTGACGTTTTTGTTTGTCACTGGCAAGCTGACAAAAGAAACAGTGGAAACGTTGGAAAAGTTGTCAACTAGGCATCTTCATTTACAGGTACATGTGACAAAGGATAATAATGTCCGTCTAACGAAGGAAGAATTAGCCTATATGGAGCAGCTGAAACGGAGAAATATTGCAGTGAAAACGATCTATCCTAATAAGTCAAAGTCAGAAGTAATAAGTGAGGTGAGCTGATAATGGCAAAAACAAATCCATATCAGCGTAACGTCTACGCGCTGCTTATGCACATATTTGGCTTTGTGCTGCTACTGGAGTGGATTCTCCCACTGCGTGATGTCACTGATACTGATAATCTCTATGTGTTTGTTGTATTCTTGCTCATTTCCTTTTCAATGTCTTTCCTGCAAATACTTCCGATTTTAAGCTTTTTCGTACATTTAGGTTTTATGTTTTATTTTCTTCATGTTTTATACATGTTGGAATTCACCTTCCTAGGGAAAAGTTGGTTTGCGTATTTGTATCAAGATATAAAGTACAACATGGGAATCATCTGGTCAGCAGACTGGGGAGGGATGACGGGTCTGTTCCGGAGCATGCTTCTCTTTATTTTACTCTGGTTGATTAGCTATCTCGTCATCTACTGGATTTTATATCGAAAGCAAATGCTAATGTTTGTAATTATCACGATTACCTATGTGGCGCTTCTTGACACTTTCACGGCTTATGTAGGCAGTGGAGCGATTGTTCGCTTAATTATTGTTGGTCTTTCCATCGTAGGGTTTGTGCATATGGAACGGATTAAAGAGCGAGAGGGTGTGTACAAAAATAACCGGTTGTTGCTTGGTTGGGGACTGCCGTTAATTGCTTTCATCCTTCTGTCTGCTACCGCTGGGTATCTCTCGCCAAAGGCTGCGCCAATTTGGCCAGATCCGGTTCCGTTTTTAACTGGCATTGGTAATGGAGAGGGTGGAGCTGGAACTGGCGTCCGCAAAATAGGCTATGGAGAAAACGACTCCCGCCTAGGAGGACCCTTTGTGCCAGATGACTCTGTGGTGTTTCAAACAGAGCAAATCCGTACTCACTACTGGCGGGTGGAAACGAAAGATATTTATACCGGTAAAGGCTGGGATTCATCAGAGGGTGAACAGAATCTATTAAAAAGAGGATTGAATGATCAAGTTTCCTGGTTTACCGATAGCGTGAAAACCTACGCAGTTTCGGCAACCCTTAAAATGGAGAAAACCTATCCACATATTAACTATCCGCTTGGTTTAACGGAAGTTCAAGCAGAGGGTGCAGAGCTTCGTGTTAATGACAGCACAGAAAAAATAACGACCATAGATGAAAATGGTGATGCTGTAAAACTTGAAGAATACGAGGTAAAGTACAATTTTCCAAGATTCTATATTGAAGATTTAAAAGCGGTAGAACCAGGTACGGCCGCAGAGAGTAAGGAAGAGTTTGTGGAGCGGTACACGCAGCTTCCAGATTCCATGCCAGGGAGAGTAAGAGACTTGGCATTAGAAATTACCGATCCCTACCCAAGTCGTTTTGATAAAGTGAAAGCGGTGGAACGCTATTTTAGAAGCAATGAATTTGAATATGAAACAACTGATGTGGCAGTTCCAACGGGCGATCAAGATTATGTTGATCAGTTTCTTTTTGAGACGATGAAGGGCTATTGCGACAATTTCTCTACGGCAATGGTTGCTCTCCTAAGGTCAATTGATATTCCAGCTCGCTGGGTGAAGGGGTATACGGAGGGTGAATTTGTTGATGTAGCAGAGAACTCCAGAAGAATTTTTGAAGTAACCAACAATAATGCCCACTCGTGGGTAGAAGTGTATTTTCCTGGAGTAGGCTGGGTCACCTACGAACCTACTAGTGGCTTTAGCAATCCATATAGCTTTGTCTATCAATCGGCAGAAGAAAATGTCGGCGAAGATGGAGAAGAACAAACCCCAGAACAACCAGAAAGTCCACAAACAGAAGAGCCTGAAAGACCAGAGCTTGATCCAGCACAAGAAGAAGGTGCAGGTGGTACCACTTCTTCTGGGAACACATTCGACTTATCACTTTCCTTCAAGTCGTTTCTTCTGTTTTTAGCAGTGGTGACTATTGTTGGAGGCATTTTGTTCCTTGGGCGTCATAAATGGCTGCCGTACTATTATATTCTTCGTTATAAAGGAAAATCCGATGTCTTTAACAGAGCGTATCCAGCGCTTTTAAGACAGCTTCATGCTGTCGGGATGCCTAGACAAGATGGCCAAACCTTGCGGGAATATGCTAAATATGTTGATCGTCATTTTGAAACAAGTGACATGCAAGCATTAACTGCCAATTATGAACGTGTCCTCTACCGCGGTAACTCCTCCGAAAAAGAGTGGGAGAAATCGGTGGAATTATGGGAAAATTTAATTAAAAAGACTTCATCTTGACCTCGTTCTGGCACACTGATAGAATAAGGTCAACTTACAACAGAATTTAGATTGACTTCATATATCCTCGATAATAAGGTTCGAGAGTCTCTACCGGGTTGCCATGAACTACCTGACTATGAAGGCAGTTTTCTATTAGTATTATTTAAGTACGACACTACTAAACTAGGATTCTGCCTTCTTATTTTTTGAATATGAAGGTGAATTCTGGTTTTTTTGTTTATTAAAAGGCATATCTTTCCTTTTGGTAGTTCAAAATAAGTGGAATGATTTGCAGTGAAACTAAATGATGAGGTGAATTCGGGTGGAAGGTATTCAAGAAATGATCGTGGTCTTAGACTTCGGCAGTCAATACAACCAGTTAATTACGCGTCGTATCCGTGAGTTCGGTGTTTACAGTGAGCTGCACCCACATACGATTACAGCAGAAGAAATCAAAGAAATGAATCCAAAAGGAATTATCCTTTCCGGTGGACCTAACAGCGTATACGGGGAAAACTCCTTCCGTTGCGACGAAGAAATCTTTGAGCTGGGTATTCCAGTGCTTGGCATTTGCTACGGCATGCAATTAATGACGATGCATTTTGGTGGCGTGGTAGAAGGTGCAAGCCACAGAGAATACGGAAAGGCTCTTGCCACTGTAGCAAACCAATCTGCACTATATACCGAACTTCCAGAGCAACAGGTTGTCTGGATGAGTCATGGAGATTTAGTGGTTGGTGCTCCTGAAGGGTTTGTTACGGACCTAACAAGTCCTGCTTGCCCAATTGCAGGTATTAGTAATGAAGATAAAAAAATGTACGGTGTTCAATTCCACCCAGAGGTACGTCACTCTGTGTACGGAAACGACCTGTTGAAAAACTTCGTTTACCGTGTGTGCGGCTGCACAGACAGCTGGACGATTGAAAACTTCCTAGAAATCGAAATCCAAAAAATCCGCGATACCGTGGGTGATAAAAAAGTACTTTGCGCACTAAGCGGAGGCGTAGATTCTTCCGTCGTTGCCGTGTTGATTCATAAAGCAATTGGGGATCAGTTAACGTGTATCTTCGTTGACCATGGTCTTTTAAGAAAAAATGAAGCGGATGCTGTTATGAAAACGTTCAGTGAAGGCTTTAACATGAATGTAATCAAGGTTGATGCCAAGGACCGTTTCTTAAACAAATTAAAAGGTGTATCTGACCCTGAGCAAAAACGCAAAATTATCGGAAATGAATTCATTTATGTATTCGATGATGAAGCGGCAAAGCTTGAAGGAATAGAATACCTTGCCCAAGGTACGCTATACACCGACATTATCGAAAGTGGAACAGCAACTGCTCAAACAATCAAATCCCACCATAATGTAGGTGGACTTCCAGAGGATATGCAGTTCCAACTGATTGAACCGCTTAACACATTATTTAAAGACGAAGTACGTGCGTTAGGTACAGAAATGGGAATTCCAGATGAAATCGTTTGGCGTCAACCATTCCCTGGACCAGGGCTCGGAATTCGTGTGCTTGGTGAAATTACAGATGATAAACTTGAAATCGTTCGTGAATCGGATTACATCCTGCGTGATGAAATCAAAAAGGCTGGACTTGATCGCGACATCTGGCAATATTTCACGGTTCTTCCTGACATCCGAAGTGTAGGGGTTATGGGAGATCAACGCACATATGATTATACGATTGGTATTCGTGCCGTAACCTCCATAGATGGCATGACTTCCGACTGGGCACGCATTCCTTGGGATGTGTTAGAAATCATCTCCACACGTCTAGTTAATGAAGTATCTCATATCAACCGTGTTGTCTATGATATCACTAGTAAGCCACCTGCAACTATTGAGTGGGAGTAAAAATAGACAAAGTTATCTAGTTAGTGACTCAAAAACGAACATTCGACAAAGAATTATGTCGAATGTTCGTTTTTCTTGTTGACGAAGGGAAAGTAGCTTGATAATATAAAGGTAGAAATTATAACTTTATAGTTCAAATCTCGTATAAATTTGGGAATATGGCCCAAAAGTCTCTACCAGGCTACCGTAAACAGCTTGACTACGAGGTAATAGGAAATTAGTGTTCTTTGACACATAAATGGATCTCCTAACCTCTCAAATGTCAACTGATTTACGCTTCTGGTATCTGCCGGGGGCGTTTCTTATTTTATGAGGATTTTTTTAGGAGGATCAGAATGAAAAATTACTTTGAATTTGACAAGCATGGCACAAGCTACAAAACTGAATCCGTTGCTGGACTAACAACCTTTCTTGCAATGGCATATATACTAGTTGTCAATCCGCTGATGCTTTCACTAGCTAGTGTGGGAGATTATCCAGATGCTCTTCGCATGGATCAAGGAGCAATCTTTACAGCAACAGCGCTTTCTGCTGCTGTAGGCTGCCTAATCATGGGTCTATATGCAAAGTACCCAATTGCATTGGCACCAGGTATGGGACTAAATGCATTTTTTGCTTATTCTGTTGTACTAGGAATGGGCATCCCTTGGCAAACAGCTTTAGCTGGCGTATTAGTTTCAGGTTTGATCTTTGTTTTCTTAACAATGTTCGGAATTCGTGAAAAAATAATCAATGCCATTCCTGCAGAGTTAAAGTATGCAGTAGGTGCAGGTATCGGACTCTTCATTACATTCATCGGTTTTCAAAATGCAGGTGTGATAGTTGGCGACGAAGTAGTGCTTGTCGCACTTGGAGATTTAACAAATGGTAACACCCTACTAGCAATCTTCGGATTAGTCATTACCGTGATTATGATGGTAAGAGGAATTAAAGGAGGCATATTCTTCGGAATTGTCATCACAGCAGTAGTTGGAATGCTCTTTGGTCTGATTGATCGTCCAGGACAAATCGTCGGTGGAGTTCCTAGCATGAGTTCTACATTCGGTGCAGCTTTCACTCATTTAGGCGACATTTTCACCATCCAAATGCTAGTGGTCATTCTAACTTTCTTGTTTGTAGATTTCTTCGACACAGCAGGAACCTTGGTTGCAGTAGCAAACCAAGCAGGCTTTATGAAAGATAACAAGCTTCCTAGAGCAAACAAAGCGCTCTTTGCAGATTCAGCTGCAACCGTAGCTGGTGCCGTCTTCGGAACGTCCACCACTACTTCCTATATCGAATCATCATCAGGTGTGGCAGCAGGAGGAAGAACAGGCTTTGCCTCTGTGGTCACAGCGGGATTATTCTTACTATCATTAGTATTCTTCCCTGTACTATCTGTCATCACCGAACCAGTAACGGCACCTGCGCTTATCATTGTCGGCGTGTTGATGGTCTCCGCTCTTGGGAAGATCGACTGGAACAAATTCGAAATAGCAGTACCAGCATTCCTAACAGTCATTGCCATGCCTTTAACCTATAGCATAGCAACAGGAATTGCGGTTGGATTCATCTTCTATCCTATTACCATGTTAATCAAAGGAAGAGGAAAAGAGATTCATCCAGTCATGTACGCATTGTTTGTAATTTTTATTTTGTATTTTGTATTCTTAATAGAATAGTAGATAGTAGTAAAACCCCTTGCGAATGCAGGGGGTTTTACTTTTAGGCTCTTTTCTAAAAGATGATTGTAAAACCTAAGAAAAAGCCGGTTTCCAATCTTTCTGCGAATAGAAATTGCCACATTTTAAAAAACTTTCTCCATGATAAAGTACGATAGCAACGTTGATTGCGGGTGCCTTAACTATACGCAGTATAGATAAAGTATGCGAAAACAGCCTTCTTTTATTAATTCTTCTATATATAATGTTTAGGATTTTGTGGAGGTGGTACGGGAGGAGTAAGAGCAAAGTTCGCAAACTATATAAAAGTAAGAGAATCTAAAAGAATATAATTATATTAAAAAAGTAGTTGACGGTAGATGAGGATAGGTGGTATAGTATTATTCGTTGCCTCAAAAACACGATTTGATATATCGCTGTAAAGATTGCAACAAAAAATTAAAATATTGTGTTGACGGAAAACAGACAACATGGTATAGTAATTAAGTCGCCACGGAGCGACAAAAAATGCTCTTTGAAAACTAAACAAAACAACAGCGTCCACGTTGACCTTTCGAGGTTAACATGAACGAATTTTAAGTAACAAGCTAGCAACAATTTTGAGCAACAGCTCAAACTCTTTATTGGAGAGTTTGATCCTGGCTCAGGACGAACGCTGGCGGCGTGCCTAATACATGCAAGTCGAGCGAACTTCTTAAAAGCTTGCTTTTAAGAAGTTAGCGGCGGACGGGTGAGTAACACGTGGGCAACCTGCCTGTAAGACTGGGATAACTTCGGGAAACCGGAGCTAATACCGGATAATACAAGAAACCTCCTGGTTTCTTGTTGAAAGATGGTTTCGGCTATCACTTACAGATGGGCCCGCGGCGCATTAGCTAGTTGGTGAGGTAACGGCTCACCAAGGCGACGATGCGTAGCCGACCTGAGAGGGTGATCGGCCACACTGGGACTGAGACACGGCCCAGACTCCTACGGGAGGCAGCAGTAGGGAATCTTCCACAATGGACGAAAGTCTGATGGAGCAACGCCGCGTGAGCGATGAAGGCCTTCGGGTCGTAAAGCTCTGTTGTTAGGGAAGAACAAGTGCGAGAGTAACTGCTCGCACCTTGACGGTACCTAACCAGAAAGCCACGGCTAACTACGTGCCAGCAGCCGCGGTAATACGTAGGTGGCAAGCGTTGTCCGGAATTATTGGGCGTAAAGCGCGCGCAGGCGGTTTCTTAAGTCTGATGTGAAAGCCCACGGCTCAACCGTGGAGGGTCATTGGAAACTGGGGAACTTGAGTGCAGAAGAGGAGAGTGGAATTCCACGTGTAGCGGTGAAATGCGTAGAGATGTGGAGGAACACCAGTGGCGAAGGCGACTCTCTGGTCTGTAACTGACGCTGAGGCGCGAAAGCGTGGGGAGCAAACAGGATTAGATACCCTGGTAGTCCACGCCGTAAACGATGAGTGCTAAGTGTTAGAGGGTTTCCGCCCTTTAGTGCTGCAGCTAACGCATTAAGCACTCCGCCTGGGGAGTACGGTCGCAAGACTGAAACTCAAAGGAATTGACGGGGGCCCGCACAAGCGGTGGAGCATGTGGTTTAATTCGAAGCAACGCGAAGAACCTTACCAGGTCTTGACATCCTCTGACCACTCTAGAGATAGAGCCTTCCCCTTCGGGGGACAGAGTGACAGGTGGTGCATGGTTGTCGTCAGCTCGTGTCGTGAGATGTTGGGTTAAGTCCCGCAACGAGCGCAACCCTTGATCTTAGTTGCCAGCATTCAGTTGGGCACTCTAAGGTGACTGCCGGTGACAAACCGGAGGAAGGTGGGGATGACGTCAAATCATCATGCCCCTTATGACCTGGGCTACACACGTGCTACAATGGACGGTACAAAGGGCAGCAAAACCGCGAGGTCGAGCCAATCCCATAAAACCGTTCTCAGTTCGGATTGCAGGCTGCAACTCGCCTGCATGAAGCCGGAATCGCTAGTAATCGCGGATCAGCATGCCGCGGTGAATACGTTCCCGGGCCTTGTACACACCGCCCGTCACACCACGAGAGTTTGTAACACCCGAAGTCGGTGGGGTAACCTTTTGGAGCCAGCCGCCTAAGGTGGGACAGATGATTGGGGTGAAGTCGTAACAAGGTAGCCGTATCGGAAGGTGCGGCTGGATCACCTCCTTTCTAAGGATAAAGACGCTTGTTGTTTTGTTTAGTTTTGAGAGAGCATTCTCTCAATTATGAATGGCAAATCTGTCGATTTGTCTCATTTGTTCCTTGAAAACTAGATAATGTAACTAATATCAAGATATTCACAAAATATCGTTCATCTTAGTAATTTTCTAATAGATATCATCGCTGATATCGACACAAGACCGTTTGGTCTGAGGTTAAGTTATTAAGGGCGCACGGTGGATGCCTTGGCACTAGGAGCCGATGAAGGACGGGACTAACACCGATATGCTTCGGGGAGCTGTAAGTAAGCGTTGATCCGGAGATTTCCGAATGGGGAAACCCACTGCTCGTAATGGAGCAGTATCCTTATCTGAATACATAGGGTATGGAAGGCAGACCCGGGGAACTGAAACATCTTAGTACCCGGAGGAAGAGAAAGCAAATGCGATTTCCTGAGTAGCGGCGAGCGAAACGGAATTAGCCCAAACCAAGAGGCTTGCCTCTTGGGGTTGTAGGACACTCTACATGGAGTTACAAAGGAACGGGGTAGATGAAGCGACCTGGAAAGGTCCGTCATAGAAGGTAAAAACCCTGTAGTTGAAACTTCGTTCCCTCCTGAGTGGATCCTGAGTACGGCGGGACACGAGAAATCCCGTCGGAAGCAGGGAGGACCATCTCCCAAGGCTAAATACTCCCTAGTGACCGATAGTGAACCAGTACCGTGAGGGAAAGGTGAAAAGCACCCCGGAAGGGGAGTGAAATAGATCCTGAAACCGTGTGCCTACAAGTAGTTAGAGCCCGTTAATGGGTGATAGCGTGCCTTTTGTAGAATGAACCGGCGAGTTACGATCCCGTGCAAGGTTAAGTCGAAGAGACGGAGCCGTAGCGAAAGCGAGTCTGAATAGGGCGCATGAGTACGTGGTCGTAGACCCGAAACCAGGTGATCTACCCATGTCCAGGGTGAAGTTCAGGTAACACTGAATGGAGGCCCGAACCGACTCACGTTGAAAAGTGAGCGGATGAGGTGTGGGTAGGGGTGAAATGCCAATCGAACCTGGAGATAGCTGGTTCTCTCCGAAATAGCTTTAGGGCTAGCCTCATGTAGTAAGAGTCTTGGAGGTAGAGCACTGATTGGACTAGGGGTCCTCATCGGATTACCGAATTCAGTCAAACTCCGAATGCCAAAGACTTATCCATGGGAGTCAGACTGCGAGTGATAAGATCCGTAGTCAAGAGGGAAACAGCCCAGACCGCCAGCTAAGGTCCCCAAGTATACGTTAAGTGGAAAAGGATGTGGAGTTGCTTAGACAACCAGGATGTTGGCTTAGAAGCAGCCACCATTTAAAGAGTGCGTAATAGCTCACTGGTCGAGTGACTCTGCGCCGAAAATGTACCGGGGCTAAACGTATCACCGAAGCTGCGGACTGTTCTTACGAACAGTGGTAGGAGAGCGTTCTAAGGGCGTTGAAGCTAGACCGGAAGGACTGGTGGAGCGCTTAGAAGTGAGAATGCCGGTATGAGTAGCGAAAGAAGGGTGAGAATCCCTTCCACCGAATGCCTAAGGTTTCCTGAGGAAGGCTCGTCCGCTCAGGGTTAGTCGGGACCTAAGCCGAGGCCGAAAGGCGTAGGCGATGGATAACAGGTTGATATTCCTGTACCACCTCCACTCCGTTTGAGCAACGGGGGGACGCAGAAGGATAGGGTAAGCGCGCTGTTGGATATGCGCGTCTAAGCAGTAAGGCTGAGAAGTAGGCAAATCCGCTTCTCCTATAAGGCTGAGCTGTGATAGCGAGGGAAATATAGTACCGAAGTTCCTGATTTCACACTGCCAAGAAAAGCCTCTAGCGAGGAGTGAGGTGCCCGTACCGCAAACCGACACAGGTAGGCGAGGAGAGAATCCTAAGGTGAGCGAGAGAACTCTGGTTAAGGAACTCGGCAAAATGACCCCGTAACTTCGGGAGAAGGGGTGCTCTGTTAGGGTGTTAAAGCCCGAGAGAGCCGCAGTGAATAGGCCCAGGCGACTGTTTAGCAAAAACACAGGTCTCTGCGAAGCCGTAAGGCGAAGTATAGGGGCTGACGCCTGCCCGGTGCTGGAAGGTTAAGGGGAGAGGTTAGCGCAAGCGAAGCTTTGAACCGAAGCCCCAGTAAACGGCGGCCGTAACTATAACGGTCCTAAGGTAGCGAAATTCCTTGTCGGGTAAGTTCCGACCCGCACGAAAGGCGTAACGATCTGGGCACTGTCTCAACCAGAGACTCGGTGAAATTATAGTACCTGTGAAGATGCAGGTTACCCGCGACAGGACGGAAAGACCCCGTGGAGCTTTACTGTAGCCTGATATTGAATTTTGGTACAGCTTGTACAGGATAGGTAGGAGCCTTGGAAGCCGGAGCGCTAGCTTCGGTGGAGGCGTCGGTGGGATACTACCCTGGCTGTATTGAAATTCTAACCCGCAGCCCTTATCGGGCTGGGAGACAGTGTCAGGTGGGCAGTTTGACTGGGGCGGTCGCCTCCTAAAGAGTAACGGAGGCGCCCAAAGGTTCCCTCAGAATGGTTGGAAATCATTCGCAGAGTGTAAAGGCACAAGGGAGCTTGACTGCGAGACCTACAAGTCGAGCAGGGACGAAAGTCGGGCTTAGTGATCCGGTGGTTCCGCATGGAAGGGCCATCGCTCAACGGATAAAAGCTACCCCGGGGATAACAGGCTTATCTCCCCCAAGAGTCCACATCGACGGGGAGGTTTGGCACCTCGATGTCGGCTCATCGCATCCTGGGGCTGTAGTCGGTCCCAAGGGTTGGGCTGTTCGCCCATTAAAGCGGTACGCGAGCTGGGTTCAGAACGTCGTGAGACAGTTCGGTCCCTATCCGTCGTGGGCGCAGGAAATTTGAGAGGAGCTGTCCTTAGTACGAGAGGACCGGGATGGACGCACCGCTGGTGTACCAGTTGTCTTGCCAAAGGCATAGCTGGGTAGCTACGTGCGGACGGGATAAGTGCTGAAAGCATCTAAGCATGAAGCCCCCCTCAAGATGAGATTTCCTTTTACTTCGGTAAGTAAGATCCCTGAAAGATGATCAGGTAGATAGGTTCGAGGTGGAAGCGTGGCGACACGTGCAGCTGACGAATACTAATCGATCGAGGACTTAACCCAATATGATTTACATGATGACACGATAGAATTCTTGATAGGAACACATTATCTAGTTTTGAAGGAATAAACCTTCAATTGAATATGTCTGGTGGCGATAGCGAAGAGGTCACACCCGTTCCCATACCGAACACGGAAGTTAAGCTCTTCAGCGCCAATGGTAGTTGGGGGCTGTCCCCCTGTGAGAGTAGGACGTTGCCAGGCAAATGAGAGAAACCAGTGCTTATGTGAGTAGGCACTGGTTTTTTTGTGTTTTTAAGTGCAAAATTTGCTTATTTTTCATGAAGAGATGGGGTTTGGGGTGATTATTTTAATTAGATGGCCAAGATTGACGTGCTGGTGAGACATTGCGTGGAAAAAATGCTTGGAATTTAGGTATTTATTACAAAAAAAGGTAATAGAAATGATCTTTTTCAAAAGTTCGTGCCATAATGGGGCAAGTTGATGCCGAAAGGGTGCGAGTTCATGCCAAAACAGGTCGAGTTCGTGCCAAAAAACCTCGAGTTGATGCCGAACCTATTTTAGCCTCAATTTCCTCGATTGGACGACCGAAAAACGAAATGAACTATAAAAATAGGTCGAGCAGAGGTGGTGGACGACACAAAAATGAGTGGCACTCGTAAAAATAAGTCGAGCAGAGGTACTGGACGACGTAAAAATGAGTAGCAGTCAAAAAAATAGGTCGAGCAGCTAGTCTGGAAGACACAAAAAAGCGTTAGCCCCGTAAAAATAGGTCAAGCAACCAAAACAGCATCCATCCACTCGTATCCACTCCGCCATCCCAGCCCCCTTCATTCCTTGACACCCTTAACCTATCAAAAAGCGATGAATATAAAAAGGGATTTTCGTTGAACTTACATCCAGGAAATCATGAAGAAGCGCAGGGTTGCTGCAATAGAAGGTGTGAATGAGCTCGGCCTGTGCGATTAATATTGTATGGGAACAGTTCAAGTGAAAGTGCAAAATTTGCTTATTTTTCATGAAAAGATGGGGTTTGGGGTGATTATTTTAGTTAGATGGCCAAGATTGGACGTGTTGGTGAGACATTGCGATGAAAAAATGCCTGAAATTTAGGTGTTTATTACAAAAAAAGGTAATTGGAATGATCTGTTTCAAAAGTTCGTGCCAAAATGGGGCAAGTTGATGCCGAATGGGTGCGAGTTCATGCCAAAACAGGTCGAGTTCGTGCCAAAACCCCTCGAGTTGATGCCAAACCTATTTTCGTTACGATTTCTTCGGCAGAACGACCTAAAATAAGTAGAGCTCATAAAAATAGGTCGAGCAGAGGAGCTGCACGCCCCAAAAATGAAGAGGGCTCATAAAAATAAGTCAAGCAGAAGTGTGGACCAACCCAAAAACGAGGAAATGCTACATGACGTCAATAAATCAGCATTACATTCAAAAACCCCTAGATTTTCCACCTCCTTTCCACTATACTTATTTTTCTAACTAATGTGTAGAGTAGGGGGGGACACACTAAGATGAAACGAATGATGGTTATTGGGGTATCAGCAGGTGTAGGGAAGTCAACCTTTGCCATGCGACTTGGAAAAGCATTAGGAATCGAAGTATTTCACTTAGATGCGTTCTTTTGGAAGCCAGGGTGGGTACAGGCAAGCTTAGAGGAGTTCACGATAGCACAAGAAAATATGATAAAAAACAACCATTCCTGGATTGTGGAGGGGAACTACTCGGCAACCTTCAGTTTAAGAGCGGAACAGGCAGATACGATTATTTATTTAGAGCTCCCGTTGCGTGTGTGCGTATACCGTGTTATCAAGAGATGGCTAACAAACCTAGGGAAGCGTCGGCATGATCTTGGTGGAGGGTGTACAGAGAGAATGGAGTGGGACTTTCTAAAGTTTATCCTCACTACCTATAAAGCGAGGAAAAAAACAATGAAAGAACGGTTGAACTTTTACCAAAAAGATAAGCTTGTAATCAGGCTAAAGGGGAAGGCAGCTATTGAATATTTTCTAAATGAAATAGAAAAATCAAAGAGTAGCTCTGCGTCATAATACGCTAGCTACTCTTTTTACTTGGCTGTTTTCGCAAACCTTGTTACTCTGTGCATATTTTCCTGGTTCATAGCAATAATTTGTTAAAGCCTTTAACTTAGAACTGTTCAAATCTTTTAAAATGGAAAACTGCTAAAGAGATAAACACTACTGATAAGGCGAGAGTCATGCTTAGAACGAGCCAGCCTTTATCCAAAAGCTCTCCTTGCATTAGAATGGAGGTGGCGTGTTCTCTTAGGTTTGATGGGCTCCAGGTCATAAATTTTGAGAATAGGCCTGTGGAAGCACTCAAAAGAGCGAGAAAGAACATGCTGACGCCAGCAATTGCTCCAGCTGAACGAAGGAGTGTTCCTGCCAAAATAGTGACAGAAATATTGAAGAATATCCACAAGCTATAAACCACTAGACTGCTAAGCATTATCTCCCATCCAACATTGTTAAATAGTAGACATAAGAATAAGTTGCAATACTATAATAGGGGCTAGCAGTGTCCAGTCAATATCCATTAAGGTATCCTCCGATTTTTTCTTTTGTGATGGGGGTATACGACAAAAAGTAAGTAAAGCAGGGTGGGTAATGGAAACTGAATTAAGCCCCAAATTCCCCAAAACCAGGCATAGCTTTCTTTTTTCTTTGCGTCAATAAATAGAACAATACTTTGAATTAAAAGAACTGGTAGGAGCCATGGAAGCAGGGTGTAAAGTAGATTCAATTCTTCTGGCGTCATGATGGAACGCTTCCTTCCTGGTTCCGCTTGTGCAGGATGTAATAAGTTATTGGTGCAACAATGAATGCGGAAAGTTGGATGATGATAAATAGTTGTGGCACTTGTAGGATTGTTGCGGTAAAGATTGTTAAAATAATGAAAGCAGTAAAGATGAATATTCCAAGCTCCTTTTGAAACGCTTTTCGTTTTTTTGCTTTTGATAATTGAAGTTGTTCTTGAAGCTTTTGGGCAGTGGGAATGGGTGGTGTCGCTAGTTCTTCTAACTGTTTCCAATCGTTTTGTAGCTTCTTAATCGTCGTGTGCTTTTTGTCTTGTTCATTCATCGTGGTCCCACTCCTTTCTTATTGCCTTAATTCCGTTGTGTACTCTTGATTTAACGGTTCCTTCCTTCAATCCTAGCATGTTACCTATTTCCTCATACGTGTACCCGTAATAGTGCCTTAGTAAAATAGGGGTTCTTGTTTCCGCTGACAGTTGGTTAAAGTCAGTAAACGTATCGCTCCATTCTAGGCGATTTGAGCTAGAACGGAAGGTGAGTTGTCTAGAGAGTGCATGAAGGAGGCGTGTTGTTTTTTTCTTTTCTCTTTCTCGTTTTCGGATGGTATCAATATAGAGCCTTGAAGCGATGGAGATCATCCAAGTAGAAAACTTACTATTTCCTTTAAAAGATGAAAGGTTGGTATAACACTTCATCATTGTTTCTTGGGCAAGGTCGTTACACATTTCTTCCTCGAGTGTAAGCTTAAGCAAGTACTTGTATAGAAAAGAGTAGTGACGCTGAAAAAGTTCTGTGAATGCGTCATCGTCCCCTGATTGTGCTATTTGTATAAGATGCATATCCTCTTTTTGCTCCACCCCAGTGCCTCCTTTCCATGTGTTCAACCATAAGACGCTCCGAAACGGGTTAGCGTTCATTTTATTTTTTACATTTTTTTTTCATAATAAAAACCCCTAAAATCATAGGGGTTATTGTCAGTACTATTCGCCATCGTATTGTGAATCCCTTGTGGAGGAAGAGGGCTTATTTTTCCCACCTCTCACATAGACCTGCCGTTTTGTATCGCTTAGGATGTGGCGGTGGAGGTGGATATAGAGGATGCCGTTTTCGTAGGTGGCATCTACTTTGTCGTCACGAACTGGATAAGGAAGTTCAAAGGAGCGTTCGAATTCTCCTTGGGCGATTCCTTCGTCGATTAGTTCATAGCCGTGAATGTTTAAGTTAATTTGTCCTTTTACTTCTAGTTGTTGGGGACGAACGTAGAGCTGGACTTGATCTGGATTGACAAGACCGGGAAGGCACATCACACAAAGGATTTCATTTTCACTTTTGTAGATATTGGTTTGGGTTTGCATGTTTTCGAAATAGGGCTCAAACCCTTTCCAGAATTCGTCTCCAAAAAACTGATCCCATTGTTTGCGCCAATCTCCCATGTTTTTAAATTGATTATTAAATTGATTAAAAGGCATCATCAGACATCTCGCTTCCTTTCCTACCTACTTTTGTTATCAGAATATGCAGGAAGTGGTAGGTGAGTGCCTAGATAAAAAACACCGCCTAACCATTGTGGTCAGGCGGTGCTGTTGTTAATTTTCATTTTTTTCATCAGCAGGCATGACGCCCGTGAATTTTTCTTTCTTGAAGGATTTCATTAAGGACAGAACCATCAGGATCATGATAATCGCAAACGGAAAAGCCGCAATAATCGAAGCGGTTTGTAATGCTTGCAGTCCTCCTGTCCAAAGTAGGATGGCAGCTGTTGCTGACTGAACCACACCCCAGATGAACTTGATGGAGTTAGGCGGATGCATACTGCCGTTCGTTGTTTGCATGCCGAGCACAAAAGTGGCAGAATCTGCAGATGTGATAAAGAAGGTGCAGATTAAGAAAATCGCCAGTCCTGACATAATCATGCCAAACGGATAGTTCTGGAAGACAGAGAATAATGCTGCTTCTGTTCCTGTATTTTCAATGACACTATAGATAGGAGTTCCTTCAAAATATTCAAGGAAAATCGCGGAGCCTCCAAATACAGAGAACCATAAGCCACCAAAGATTGTTGGTACGAGCAATACCCCAAGCAGGAACTCGCGAATCGTTCTGCCTCTAGAGATTCGGGCGATAAAGGTTCCAACGAATGGAGCCCAGGCAATCCACCATGCCCAATAGAAAATCGTCCAGTCTTGTACCCATGTATTATTTTGATCGAATGGGAACAAGCGGAAGCTCATCGATGGAAGGTTTTGAATGTAGCTTCCAATCGTTGTAGTAAATAGGTCCATAATGAAGTTGGTTGGGCCAGCGAACAATAAGAAAAGCATTAACGAGATGGCCAACACAACGTTCAAATTACTTAAGTATTTAATTCCACGGTTTAGTCCAGTTTGAGCAGATAGCATAAATAACACCGTTACCACTGCAATAATGATGAGTTGTGTCACGGTATTGTTCGAAATAGCAGGTGTGATACTCGCCAGCCCTCCACTTATTTGAATGGCACCGAGCCCAAGGGAGGTAGCAACACCAAAGATCGTTGCAAATACTGCGATAAAGTTGATAAAGGTTCCAAGGTTTCCGTCTACACGGTCGCCGAGTACTGGTCGTAAAATAGAACTAATCACTCCAGGGCTGCCTTTTCTGAATTGAAAATAGGCTAGTGCCAGCGCGATAACAGAATAAATCGCCCAAGGGTGAAGTCCCCAGTGGAAAAATGAATAGCGCATTGCTACTCTGGCTGCTTCGGCCGTTTCCCCTTCACCAGTTGGTGGGGCAAAAAAGTGGTACATTGGCTCAGAAGCACCCCAAAATACTAATCCGATACCCATACCGGCACTAAATAACATCGCAAACCATGTGATGTAATTGTAATCCGGTTCATCTGTTGCTTTTCCAAGCTTAATACGGCCATATTTTGTAAAGATAAGAATAATACAAAATAGCAAGAATAACGTTGCTGTTAATAAATAAAACCATCCAAACTTATCCACTATAAAGCCTTGTATAGCAGTCGTTACAGGGCCTAGAGCTCCATTACCTAACACGCTTTCAGGCATCACACCCCAAATAATGAATAAGACTGCAACAACAATAGAAACAATAAATACAGGGGTTGCTTTTTTCATTTTGTGTTCACTCCTTTAAAAATCTCTCATCACTTCTTTCCTAAGTATTTGTTTAAAAAACGCCAGCTATACCATCCTACCACTTCTGGGACTTTAGCCCAATTAATATGCCTTATGTGTTTACAGAACACAGCTTCTTCCATTAAAATTAATAACTATATTTGTCACCTAGGAGGCGTGCACTTTGCTTGAAAATGGTTTTATTATGGTTGCTATCATTATCATCATTAACATCGTTTACGTATCATTTTTTACCATAAGAATGATTTTGACTTTAAAAGGACAGCGATATTTAGCTGCTGGAATTAGTATGGTGGAAGTGGTTATTTATGTAGTAGGTCTTGGGCTGGTGCTTGATAACCTGAATGAAATTCAAAACCTTGCTGCCTACGCGCTTGGCTATGGGGTTGGGGTTATCGTCGGAATGAAGATTGAAGAGAAGCTCGCTCTAGGTTACACGACCGTGAATGTCATCACAAAAGAGTACGATATGGACTTGCCAAAGCTTTTGCGTGACAAAGGGTATGGTGTAACGAACTGGGCGGCAAATGGCCTGGAGGGTGACCGTATGGCGATGCAAATACTAACCCCGCGTAAATATGAAGTCAACTTGTATCATACGATTAAAGAATATGATCCTAAGGCATTTATCATTGCTTATGAGCCAAAAACCATTCACGGCGGATTTTGGGTGAAAGCGGTGAAGGAAAGGAAAATTAAAGAATGGGTAAAACGCCAAGAAAACGAAAGTTCGAATTGATGGAAAACGAAACAATCGATGACTGCTTGGAAAGAATGGCGAAGGAAGGGTATCTTCCAACTCGACGGATGGAGGAGCCCATTTTTCAAGAAACGGTCAAAAATGGTCACAAGGAAGTCCACCCAATTGGTAGAAAGCTTGTGTTCGAAGGTAGGTTGAAGGAATAATTAGGTCAAAACACGAACATTAGAAATAAATACCTAGTTATTGTTCATGCTTTCCGTTGACATCTTGGAGTGTTGGCGGTAAGATAAACGTAGATAATAAGAAAATAACGAAACCTCATATAATTTTGGGAATATGGCCCATAAGTCTCTACCTGAGCACCGTAAATAGCTCAGACTATGAGGGGAAGTTTGCACTGTCAATTTTCATGGCGATACGTGTTTTACCTTTGCGATGAAAAAGCCCAGGTGGATTGCTTTCCCTCTTTTAATAGAAGAGCCTGCAATTTCCGCTGGGCTTTTTTGATTGTACAACCAAAGGAGTGAAGAGAATGAACGCAAGTGTTGGCGTTATCATGGGAAGTACTTCCGACTGGGAAACAATGAAGCATGCATGTGAGATGCTAGATGAACTACATATACCGTACGAAAAGCAAGTAGTGAGTGCACACCGCACACCAGATCTTATGTTTACTTATGCCGAACAAGCACGGGAAAAAGGTCTAAAAGTAATTATTGCAGGAGCAGGAGGCGCTGCCCACCTTCCGGGAATGGTAGCGGCGAAAACAACGCTTCCTGTAATCGGAGTGCCAGTACAGTCTAAAGCCCTAAACGGCCTCGACTCCTTACTATCCATCGTCCAAATGCCAGGTGGTGTTCCAGTTGCAACTGTAGCCATCGGGAAGGCGGGAGCAACCAACGCAGGTCTACTTGCGGCGCAAATGATTAGCGCGTACGAGCCTGAGGTGGCTAACAGACTTGATGCAAGAAGAAAGCGTATCGAACAACAAGTGATAGAAAGTAGTGAGCAGCTTGTTTAAACAAATTACCCCACCAGCAACGATCGGCATCATCGGAGGCGGCCAGCTTGGGAGAATGATGGCGATTCCCGCAAAAGCAATGGGCTTTAAAATTGCTGTCCTTGATCCTACCCCAAATTCACCATGTGGCCAGCTAGCAGACGTGGAAATAACGGCAGCATTTGATGATCTAGAAGCTATCAAGCAGCTTGCAGAAATGTCAGATGTGATCACCTATGAATTTGAAAACATTGACTACGAGGCTTTAACCTGGTTAGAGCAAAACGCCTATCTTCCACAGGGAAGTGAAGTCTTAAAAGCAACGCAGCACCGTATAACAGAGAAAAAAGCAATCGAAGCGGCAGGGTTACAGGTGGCTCCTTATGTGGAAGTGACCAACGCTGAGGAGCTGTCAAAAGCGGTTTCTGAACTTGGCTACCCTGCAGTGCTTAAAACCTGTCGTTTTGGGTATGACGGCAAAGGACAGGCTGTCTTAAAAGAAGAAAAGGACTTGGAGAACGCGGCAAAACTGTTGAAGGCTGGCGAATGCGTGCTCGAAAAATGGATTCCGTTTACAAAGGAAATTTCAGTGGTTGTGGCAAGAGGAACCACTGGTGAAATGACGGCATTTCCAGTTGGCGAAAACGAACATCGAGAAAACATTTTATATCGCACGATTGCCCCTGCAAGAGTGGATCAAATTTTAGAAATGAACGCCATTCAAAGTGCAATGAAGCTTGCCAAGCATTTTAGCCTGATTGGTACGCTAGCCGTTGAAATGTTTGTCCTAGAAGATGGCACGATTTATATCAACGAGCTTGCACCAAGACCGCACAATTCCGGTCATTACACGATTGATGGGTGTGAGACATCTCAATTTGAGCAGCACATCCGAGCAATCACCGGATTTCCACTAGGTAAAACAACCTTATGGAAGCCATGCGTTATGGTTAATCTATTAGGGGAGCACGTTGACCTTGCAATCGAACACATTCCACACTATGAACATGCAAAGCTCCATCTTTACGGAAAAGCAGAGAAAAAAGAAAAACGAAAGATGGGACATATTAATATTTTAGCTGATACAATAGAACAGGCTTTGGAGCAAGAGGCTTCATGGCAGATATGGCAGAAAGCTGAACGGAGGATTTTAACATGATTGAACGTTATACAAGACCGGAAATGGGTGCAATTTGGACAGAGGAGAACCGCTTTCAAGCATGGCTAGAGGTAGAAATTCTAGCTTGTGAGGCATGGGCGGAGCTTGGAGAGATTCCTAAAGAAGACGTAAGAGTACTTCGGGAAAAAGCATCCTTTGATATCGAGCGCATTAAAGAGATCGAAGCGGAAACCCGTCATGATGTGGTGGCTTTTACACGAGCGGTTTCAGAAACATTAGGCGAAGAAAAAAAGTGGGTTCATTATGGCTTAACTTCTACAGATGTGGTGGACACGGCTCTTTCTTACCAGCTGAAGCAAGCGAATGAAATCCTGCTTGCGGACATCGAACGCTTCGTTGCTATTTTAAAAGAAAAAGCACAAGAACATAAATTCACCGTTATGATGGGTCGCACACATGGCGTGCACGCAGAGCCAACGACGTTTGGCCTGAAGCTTGGGCTATGGTATGAGGAAATGAAGCGTAACCTTGAACGCTTTAAGCAAGCGGCAGAAGGAATTGAATTCGGTAAAATCTCTGGAGCAGTTGGAACGTATGCGAACATCAACCCGTTTGTGGAGGAGTATGTGTGTGAAAAGCTTGGCATTAAACGTGCGCCAATTTCTACACAAACTCTGCAGCGTGACCGCCATGCTCACTACTTAAGTACACTTGCTTTAATCGCAACCTCGATTGAAAAATTCGCGGTGGAGGTTCGTGGGCTTCAAAAGAGTGAAACGCGCGAGGTAGAGGAGTTTTTCGCAAAAGGTCAAAAAGGATCCTCTGCCATGCCTCATAAACGTAATCCAATCGGATCGGAAAATATGACAGGACTAGCTCGTGTCATTCGCGGATATATGATGACTGCCTATGAAAACGTGCCACTGTGGCATGAACGTGACATCTCGCACTCTTCAGCTGAGCGCATTATTTTACCAGACTCTACGATTGCATTGAACTACATGCTTAATCGCTTTGGTAACATCATCAAAAACTTAACCGTGTTCCCAGAGAACATGAAGCGTAACATGGACCGTACATTAGGTCTTATCTACTCTCAGCGCGTGTTACTGGCGCTAATTGATACTGGCATGTCTCGTGAGGAAGCCTATGACACGGTACAGCCAAAGGCAATGGAAGCGTGGGAGAAACAGGTACATTTCCGAGAGCTAGTAGAAGGGGAAGAAAAAATCACCTCCCGCTTAACGGCTGAACAAATTGCTGATTGCTTTGACTACAACTACCACCTGCAGCATGTGGATACGATTTTTGATCGATTAGGACTGTAAAGCTTAGTTGTGTCTGCTGGTAGCCTTTATCCGGTTACCAGCAGCGCCCAACTCATGAAGGTAGAGGAGGAATTGGGATGACTGTCGAAAAAACGGCTTTATTATACGAGGGAAAAGCAAAGCTTGTTTACGCAACAACGGACGAAAACATCGTTTGGATTCAGTACAAAAACTCCGCTACTGCTTTTAACGGCGAGAAGAAAGCGGACATCACAGGCAAGGGCCGCTTAAATAATGAGATTACGAGCTTACTATTTTCCATGCTTAGGGAAGCGGGAATTGAAAATCATTTTATCGAACGTAAATCAGAAACAGAACAGCTGGTGAAAAAGGTAGACATCATTCCCTTAGAAGTCGTGGTTCGAAATATTACTGCCGGTAGCATGGCGAAGCGACTGGGAATCGAAGAAGGGCGCACGCTAGAAGAGCCGATTGTGGAATTCTACTATAAGGATGACAGCCTTGGTGACCCAATCATTACTGAAGATCATATTGAAATTTTAAAGCTTGCCACAACAGAAGAAGTGGACTTTTTGAAGCAAGCTGCACGTAAAGTCAACGTGGTATTATCGGAATTTTTCGCAAAAAAGAACTTGAGATTAGTAGATTTCAAGCTTGAGTTTGGAAAGACAAACGATGGAAGAGTCATTCTTGCAGATGAGGTGTCACCAGATACGTGCCGTCTTTGGGATAAGGATACGAATGAAAAGCTAGATAAGGATGTTTTCCGCAGAAACCTTGGAAGTTTAACTGATGCATATGAAAAAATACTAGCCCGTATTGGAGGAGAGCAGCATGTATAAAGTGAAGGTATTCGTAACATTAAGAGAGAGTGTGTTAGATCCACAAGGAACAGCAGTGAAAAACTCGCTTCATAGCCTTTCTTACAAAGAGGTGGAGGAAGTGCGAATTGGTAAGTTCCTCGAATTAACGATTGCGAAGTCAGACCGTGATTTAGATGTACTTGTTAAGGAAATGTGTGAACGCTTACTTGCCAATACCGTGATTGAAGACTTCCGTTATGAGGTGGAGGAGGTTGTTGGGTCGTGAAATTTGCAGTGATCGTGTTTCCAGGCTCTAACTGTGATGTGGATATGTACCATGCCATTAAAGATGAGCTTGGCGAAGAAGTAGAATACGTGTGGCATGATGCAACGAACCTAGAGGAGTATGACGGAATTTTACTACCAGGAGGATTTTCCTATGGAGACTACTTACGCTCTGGCGCGATTGCACGCTTTTCTAACGTGATGCTACAGGTGCAAAAGGCTGCAGAAGCCGGCAAGCCAATTTTAGGGGTATGTAACGGGTTTCAAATTTTACTAGAATCAGGTCTTCTTCCAGGGGCAATGAGAAGAAACGAGCGTTTAAAGTTCATGTGCCGTCCTGTTCAGTTAAAGGTAGAAAATAATGAAACGATGTTCACATCTAGCTATGAAAAAGACGAAATTATCACCATTCCCATTGCGCATGGGGAAGGAAATTACTATTGTGATGAGAAAACCTTAGGGGAATTAGTAAGCAATGGGCAAATTGCTTTTTCCTATCATGGTGATAATCCAAATGGTAGTCTACAGGATATTGCTGGCATTGTAAACGAAAAAGGAAATGTTCTTGGGATGATGCCGCATCCGGAACGCGCAGTATCTGAGCTTTTGGGCAGTGCAGATGGCCTGAAACTTTTTCAATCTATCGTTCGTAATTGGAGGGAATCACATGTCGTTACTTCTTGAGCCAAATCCAGAGATGATTAAAGCGGAAGGCATTTACCGTGAGATGGGCCTTAGCGATGAAGAGTTTCTTATGGTAGAAAAAATTCTTGGTCGTCTCCCAAACTACACGGAAACTGGACTATTTTCTGTTATGTGGTCCGAGCATTGCAGCTACAAAAATTCCAAGCCAGTGCTTCGTAAATTCCCAACAGAAGGTCCAAAGGTGTTACAAGGACCTGGGGAAGGTGCAGGGATTGTGGACATTGGGGACAACCAAGCTGTCGTGTTCAAAATCGAAAGCCATAATCACCCGTCTGCTATTGAGCCTTATCAAGGGGCAGCAACTGGTGTTGGCGGAATCATCCGTGATGTATTTTCTATGGGAGCACGTCCGATTGCATTATTGAACTCTCTGCGCTTTGGGGAACTGACTTCTCCACGCGTGAAATATTTGTTTGAAGAAGTAGTGGCAGGAATCGCCGGCTACGGAAACTGTGTGGGCATCCCAACAGTTGGTGGCGAGATTCAATTTGATCCTGCTTATGATGGAAACCCGCTTGTAAACGCGATGTGTGTGGGACTTATCAATCATGAGGATATTAAAAAAGGGCAGGCAAAGGGTGTTGGGAATACCGTGATGTACGTTGGGGCAAAAACGGGACGTGACGGAATTCACGGAGCAACCTTTGCATCCGAAGAGCTATCCGAAGCTTCCGAGGAAAAACGTCCAGCAGTGCAAGTGGGCGACCCGTTTATGGAAAAGTTACTCTTAGAAGCCTGCTTGGGAATTGTTAAGTGGGATGGCCTTGTTGGTATCCAGGACATGGGAGCAGCTGGCTTGACTAGCTCTTCTGCTGAGATGGCATCAAAGGCTGGTTCTGGAATTGAAATGAACTTAGACCTTGTACCACAGCGTGAAACGGGAATGACGGGCTATGAAATGATGCTGTCTGAGTCACAAGAGCGCATGCTGATTGTCGTGGAAGCGGGTCGTGAGCACGAGGCGCAAGAAATCGTGGCAAAATATGACCTTGAAGCAGTGGCAATCGGGAAGGTAACAGATGATAAAAAATTACGCTTGCTTCATAAAGGCGAAGTAATTGCTGATGTGCCGGTGGATGCATTAGCGGAAGAAGCGCCAGTGTACCATAAGCCTTCTAGTGAGCCAGCGTACTATCGTGAGTTTCAAGAGATGGACGCAGTGGTGCCAGAAGTAGCGAACTACGAGGAGACGTTGGTGGCTTTATTGAAGCAGCCGACGATTGCCAGCAAAGAGTGGGTCTATGACCAGTATGATTATCAGGTGCGTACGAATACGGTGGTCGTTCCTGGCTCAGACGCAGCAGTAGTGCGCATTCGTGGCACAGAAAAAGCGTTAGCGATGACAACGGATTGTAATTCCCGTTATCTCTATTTGGACCCAGAAGTTGGTGGGATGATTGCGGTAGCAGAAGCAGCTCGTAATGTTGTCTGCTCTGGCGCGAAGCCTCTAGCGATTACCGACTGCCTGAATTTTGGTAATCCTGAAAAGCCGGAAATCTTCTGGCAAATCGAAAAAGCAACAGATGGTATGAGTGCAGCATGTCGTAAGCTGGAATCTCCAGTCATCGGTGGAAATGTGTCGTTATACAACGAAACAAATGGTGTTGCTGTTTACCCTACACCTGTAGTCGGCATGGTCGGTTTAATTGATGACTTGAAGCATGTGACAACGCAGGAATTCAAAAATGAGGGAGACCTGATTTATGTAATCGGGGAAACAGGTGCTGACTTTGGTGGAAGTGAGCTTCAAAAGCTATCTTTTGGCAAAATTTTTGGCAAGGCTCCTGCAATTGATTTGGATGTGGAAGCTAGACGTCAAGCAGAGCTGTTAGCAGCAATCCGTGGTGTCTTAATAGCTTCTGCACATGATGTAGCGGAGGGCGGAGTGAGTGTGGCACTAGCAGAAAGTGCAATGGGAGCACAGGGCTTAGGAGCAGCAGTGACATTGACTGGGGAGATGACAGCTGCTTTGTTTAGCGAAACACAATCCCGCTTTGTTGTGTCTGTTCGTCCACAACATCAGGAAGCATTTGAGATGGCTGTGACAGATGCTAGATTAGTAGGAAGTGTTACAGCAACAGGTACGCTTCATATTGAATCAGCATCTCGTGAAGTAGCGATTCATTTGTCTGTTGAGGATCTTAGGAAAGCTTGGAAAGGAGCTATTCCATGCTTGCTGAATTAAAAGGCTTAAACGAAGAATGTGGGGTGTTCGGGATTTGGGGACATCCCGAAGCCTCCCAAATCACCTATTATGGCTTGCATAGCCTGCAGCATCGTGGCCAAGAAGGTGCCGGAATTGTCACTACAGATGGGGAGAAATTAACAGCGGTTAAAGGCGAAGGTCTTGTGAACGAAGTGTTCGGAAATGGTAGATTAGAAGAGTTACGCATGGGGAAAGCGGCGATTGGCCATGTGCGTTATGCTACGGCTGGTGGCGGAGGCTATGAGAACGTCCAGCCTCTCTTATTCCACTCACAAACTGGCAGTCTCGCACTTGCGCATAATGGCAACCTCGTGAACGCCAATGCTTTGAAACACCAGCTTGAAACGATGGGAAGTATTTTGCAAACAACGTCTGACACGGAAGTTTTGGCGCATTTGATTAAAAGAAGCGGCTACACCTTGCTGAAGGACCGTGTGAAAAACGCATTGTCCATGCTAAAGGGAGCGTACGCATTTTTAATCATGACCGAAACGGAAATGATGGTTGCCTTAGATCCAAACGGCTTGCGCCCACTGTCGTTAGGTAAGCTGAATGACGCGTATGTGGTGGCATCGGAAACCTGTGCGTTTGATGTGGTTGGTGCGGAATTTATCCGTGACATTGAGCCAGGAGAATTGTTGATTATTGATAACGGCGGCTTGCATTCGGAGCGTTTTACGATGCATACCCAGCGCGCGATGTGCAGCATGGAGTACATTTATTTTTCTAGACCAGATAGCAACATCGATGGCATTAATGTGCATACCGCTCGTAAAAGCCTCGGAAAGCAGCTGGCAATGGAGTCCGCTGTTGATGCGGATGTAGTAACGGGTGTGCCGGATTCTAGTATTTCTGCGGCGATAGGGTATGCGGAGTTTTCCGGCATTCCTTACGAGCTTGGCTTAATTAAAAATAGATATGTAGGTCGAACATTTATCCAGCCTTCACAAGCTTTACGGGAGCAAGGCGTGAAGATGAAGCTCTCACCAGTACGCGGTGTGGTGGAAGGAAAGCGTGTGGTGATGGTCGATGATTCGATCGTGCGCGGGACGACTAGTAGGAGAATTGTAAGGATGCTTCGTGAGGCAGGTGCAACAGAGGTACATGTGCGCATCAGTTCACCGCCGATTAAGAATCCTTGTTTTTATGGAATTGACACATCCACGCATGAGGAGCTGATTGCTTCTTCTCATTCGGTGGAGGAGATGCGAGAAATCATCGGTGCGGATTCGTTGGCATTTTTGACTCCTGGTGGGTTGGTCGAAGCGATCGATCGTCCATTTGACGGGGAAACCCGCGGCCAGTGCATGGCTTGTTTTACCGGCAAGTACCCAACGGAAATTTTTCCGGATACAGTGCTGCCGCATGAGAAATGTTAGGGTGAGGGAATAGGGTGAATTGGTGTGGTGAAGTGTAGCGTAGTGACGGGGGAAGTTGACATAACATCAGGAGTGTCGCAATAAACGTTAGAAGTGTTGCAATAACTCAAGAAAGTGTCACAATAAACGTCAGAAGTGTTGCAATAACTCAAGAAAGTGTTGCAATAAACGTCAGAAGTGTCGCAATCACACCGAAAAGTGTCGCAATCACTTCAAAAAGTGTCGCATTCCCAAATTTGCGACCAGTAATCAAGTGAGCGACCACCCAAAAAACCCAAAAACCACCATCACTCAGCCCAAAACCAAACCTAATTACCTTTTTTTAAGGCTCTTTTCTAAAAGATTGTTGCTATTAACTTGGAGAAAGTCGGCTTTCAGGCTTTTTCCAATCTTTTTCCGAAGAAAAATTGCCACATGTTTAAATCTTCTTCCACGAAAAGAGCACGAATGCAACGTTGATTACGTTTGTCTTATCTATACGCAGTAGTAACAAAGTGTACGAAAACAGCCTTTTTTTAAAAAAACTGACAACATAAAGCGGCGGGAATTCAAAAATTTCGTCGCTTTTCCATTGGAAGGGAGACACATATGGCAAATGCATACAAGCAAGCAGGTGTAGATATTGAAGCTGGCTACGAAGCGGTAGACCGGATGAAAAAGCATGTGAAAAGAACGATGAGACCGGAAGTGATGGGTGGACTTGGCGGTTTCGGAGGCCTGTTTGATCTATCCGCGGTGAACGTGAAAAATCCGGTACTCGTTTCAGGAACAGATGGTGTGGGAACAAAGCTGATGCTTGCATTTCAGCTAGATAAGCATGACACCATCGGGATGGATGCAGTTGCGATGTGTGTCAATGACGTCGTGGTTCAAGGAGCAGAGCCACTATATTTTCTTGACTATATTGCATGCGGAAAAGCGGACCCAGCACGAATTGAAAGCATTGTAAAAGGAATTGCGGATGGCTGCGAGCAAGCTGGCTGTGCCCTTGTCGGGGGAGAAACGGCAGAGATGCCTGGCATGTACGACGAAAGCGAATATGACCTTGCAGGCTTTACAGTTGGAGTCGTGGACAAAGAACGCCTCATCACGGGCGCAGACATTAAGCCTGGGAACATTCTCGTCGGCCTTAGCTCAAGTGGTATCCATAGCAACGGCTACTCGCTCGTAAGAAAAATTGTGAGCGGAATGGATTTGAACGAAGTATACCCAGGGTTAGAACGCCCCCTTGGTGAGGAACTCCTCACACCAACGAAAATTTACGTAAAACCAATATTAGAAGTTCTCAAAAAACACGACATTAACGGAATGGCCCATATCACAGGTGGCGGCTTCATTGAAAACATTCCACGGATGCTGCCAGAGGGACTGCAAGCAGAAATCGACTATGGAACATGGCCAATTCCGCCAATTTTTAATGTGCTTCAAGAAAAAGGCGAGCTCAACCGCAAGGAAATGTTCAACATTTTTAACATGGGGATCGGCATGGTGCTGGCTATTGAAGAGGAAATTTTACCGGAGGTTGTGCAAATTTTAGAGGCAAACGGCGAGAAAGCTTACTTGATTGGACGTGTAAAAGAAGGCGAGGGTATCACCTTTGGCGGAGGAGAAATCCGATGACAACAAGAATGGCCATCTTTGCTTCTGGGAGCGGCTCGAATTTTCAAGCAATAGTGGATGCCTGCCACAAAAGGCAACTTGATGCAGCACCTGTATTGCTAGTCTGTGATAAACCGGATGCTTATGTGGTGGAGCGGGCAGAGGCAGCGAACATTCCATCCTTTACTTTCGTGCCAAAAAGCTACCAAAATAAAACGGAATTTGAGCAGGATATTTTGCTGCAGTTAAATGAACATAACATAGACTTCATTGTTCTAGCCGGCTATATGCGCTTGATTGGTCCAACCTTGCTTCAAGCCTATAAGGGGAGAATCGTTAATATCCATCCCTCCCTCTTGCCTGCTTTTCCAGGGCTAGACGCAGTGGGTCAAGCTTTAGATTACGGTGTGAAGCTAACCGGTGTAACGATTCATTTTGTTGATGAAGGAATGGATACTGGTCCCATCATTGCGCAAGAAGCCCTAGAAATCAAGGAAGACGATACAAAAGAATCCTTAGCAAAAAAAATACATCAAATCGAACACAGCTTTTACCCAAAAACATTACAACAACTTTTTACAGTTAAAGGAGAGGCAGCGATACGATGAGAGCGTTAGTGAGTGTTTCCAATAAAGAGGGCATTGTCCCGTTTGTACAAAAATTAGTGGAGCTTGGTGTAGAGGTCATCTCCACTGGCGGTACCAAAAAAGTTCTGCAAGAAAATGGTGTAAACGTAATTGGGATTTCAGAGGTAACAGGCTTTCCAGAAATCCTTGATGGACGAGTGAAAACCTTACACCCCATGATTCACGGTGGATTGTTGGCAATGCGTGAGAATGAAAGCCATCAGGCGCAGCTTTCTGAGCATGGAATTACACCAATTGATCTAGTGGTGGTCAATCTTTACCCTTTTAAAGAAACCATTTCTAAAGATGGTACATCATTTGAGGATGCCATTGAAAACATTGATATTGGTGGACCAACTATGCTGCGCTCAGCGGCAAAAAATCATCAGGATGTTGCGGTGTTAGTGGATCCTGCTGATTATGATGGTGTGATTACAGAGTTGAAGAACAATGGGAAAACCGAGCTTGCTACTCGTCGTCGTCTTGCGGCTAAAGTGTTCCGTCACACGGCAGCGTATGATGCGTTAATCTCCAATTACCTAACAGAAGCGGTAGAGGAGCAGCATCCAGAATCACTAACGGTAACATTTGAGAAAAAACAAGGACTTCGCTATGGAGAGAATCCACATCAGCAAGCGGCCTTTTACCAAACACCTTTAGCATCTGAGTTTTCCATTGCTTCTGCAGAGCAGCTTCACGGCAAAGAGCTTTCTTACAACAACATCAATGATGCAGATACAGCGCTTCAAATTGTGAAGGAATTTAAAAGCCCGGCTGTCGTTGCTGTCAAGCATATGAATCCTTGTGGCGTCGGAACAGGAGCAACAGCCCTAGAAGCCTACCGCCGTGCCTATGAAGCAGATCCTGTTTCTATTTTTGGTGGCATTCTTGCCTTTAACACCGAGGTAGACAAGGAAACAGCAGAGTTATTACATGAGCTATTTTTAGAGATCATTATTGCGCCATCCTTTACAGAGGAAGCTTTGGCGGTACTAACGCAAAAGAAAAACATTCGTCTGCTTGTGGTGAAGATGGAAGGCGAGGACACGATGAAATCCCGCATCGTTTCTGTACGCGGCGGCTTGCTTGTGCAGGATGAAGACCAAGCAGGACTTGAGAATGCGGAAGTGACGATTCCAACTAAACGCGAGCCAACAGAAAAAGAGTGGGAAGATTTAAAGCTTGCATGGAAAGTAGTAAAGCATGTGAAATCTAATGCGATTGTTCTGGCAAAGGATGGTCAAACAGTTGGCGTTGGTGCAGGCCAGATGAACCGCGTAGGAGCGGCGAAAATTGCGCTTGAGCAGGCGGGAGAGAAAGCAGTTGGCTCGGCGCTTGGCTCGGATGCATTTTTCCCGATGAACGATACCGTGGAGGCAGCTGCCAAAGCAGGCGTCACGGCAATTATTCAGCCAGGCGGTTCCATCAAAGACGAGGATTCCATTAAAAAAGCTGATGAGTACGGAATGACGATGGTGTTTACCGGAATGAGACATTTTAAGCATTAATGATTTCACACAAAAGACAGGAGGAAACCCCATGAAAGTATTAGTAGTTGGTAAGGGCGGTCGGGAGCATGCGATCGCCTGGAAACTTGCCCAAAGCCCATCCGTTACCGAGGTTTTTATTGCTCCAGGAAACGTTGGAATGGAAATGGTCGGAAAGCTTGTTCCCATTGATGAATCAAATACGGACGCTCTCCTGCATTTTGCTAAGGAAAAGGGTATAGACCTCACGATGATTGGTCCTGAGGTTCCACTTTTAAATGGAATCGTCGATGCGTTTCAAGAGGCTGGTCTTCCAGTGTTTGGACCGACAAAAGCAGCAGCACTTATTGAGGGAAGCAAGAGTTTTGCGAAGGATATAATGAAGAAATACGACATTCCAACGGCAGGCTATGAAACCTTCACAGACTATGAAGAAGCGAAAAATTATATTGAAAGCAAAGGGGCACCAATTGTCCTGAAGGCAGACGGACTAGCAGCAGGTAAAGGTGTAGTCGTTGCGATGACCGAAAAAGAAGCCTTAGATGCGGTTTATGAAATGATGGCAGAGCAAAAATTCGGAGCAGCCTCCTCGAAACTTGTTGTAGAAGAATTCCTTGAAGGGGAAGAATTCTCGTTTATGGCATTTGTGAACGGAGAAAAAGTGTACCCAATGGTGATTGCTCAAGATCATAAACGTGCGTTTGATGGAGACCAAGGTCCCAACACTGGCGGAATGGGAGCCTACTCTCCCGTCCCACATATTCCGCAACAGATAGTAGACGAAGCATTAGAGACCATCTTGCTTCCAACCGCGAAAGCAATGGTGAAAGAAGGACGGCCATTTACAGGGATTTTATATGCAGGATTAATTTTAACGAAGCAAGGCCCAAAGGTGATTGAATTTAATGCCCGATTTGGCGATCCTGAAACGCAGGTCGTATTGCCACGTTTAGAATCAGATTTAGGAGAAGTGTTACTGGGAGTTTTGCAAAAGAAAGATCTAGAGCTGAAATGGTCAAATAAAGCCGTTGTTGGCGTGGTAATGGCATCAAAAGGCTATCCAGAAGCCTATGAAAATGGGGCTGTGATAGAAGGTGCGGACCAACTTGAAAACGCTGTTGTTTTTCATGCAGGAACAGCGATGGAAAAGGAAAAGCTTGTTACAAACGGCGGTAGAGTATTGCTTGTGGCAGCGCAACATGAGAGCCTGCAGGCAGCGCAAACACAAGCCTATCAAGAACTGCAAAAAATCTCCTGCGATCATCTTTTTTACAGAAATGATATTGCCAACAAAGCTATTGCGGCCGGCGTTTCTTCTTAACAAAAACAAAAACAATGGCGATGATGCCTCCAATTAAGGTTGCCAATATAAAAGACATATCGGTTAGGTATTCCAACATATGAATGCCTCCTTTAAAAGATGAGCCTTTGGGTGTTGTTACCCAAAGGCTTTTTTTTACTTAGCTTGGGTTATAAGAATCCGCCCCACCAGAGTCCCCATCGGTGCTGCCGCTTGCATCAAAATCGTCAAAGTTAAAATCAAATCCGTCACCACCACTATGTTCGTTGCGGTAATCCTGGAAACGTTCAAATCCGGCAGTTAATGGGCAATAGCGCAAGATTCCCTCTGCAATTTTCATACCAGCCATAAGAGCGACGAGCTTATAGGAATCGCGGTGTGGCCTTCTAACCATTTTACTTGTAATCCATGCAAGGATTGCAAACCCTGCTGAAATGCGGATCATCGCATTGATAATCCCAATATTAGGCCTTACTTTCATGTAAATTCCTCCATCCTTTGAATTGAAAAAATTTTCTCATAATTACCAAGAGGGTGATGCATGTGAAACTTTGTTATGGTAACATGGTAAAAAGAGGTTATATCACGATAATAATTACAAGCGAGTAACCTGAAACAACCTCATGAAGAGTGGTGTAAAGCATGCATGATCAAGCATATAGATGGAAAAGCAAAAAAATTCGCGAGCATGTAGCAGTGATGGATGGCAAGAAACATCCAACCATCGTCTTAACAAATGCAACATACTTAAATGTCCACCTAAAAACGTGGGCAAAAGCGAATATATGGATCTATGAGGACCGGATTATTTATGTAGGTGAGGAGCTTCCTGCAACTAGCGACAGTACGGAGATGATTGACTGTACGAGCTATTTTCTTGTCCCAGGCTACATAGAACCGCATGTCCATCCGTTTCAACTATATAATCCCCTTTCCTTTGCGCAATATGCATCAAAACGAGGAACGACAACATTTGTAAATGACAATCTTATGCTTACTTTACAGATGACAAAAAAGAAAGCGTTTTCTTTTATTGAAAAAATGAGTGAGTCACCAGTGAGCATGTATTGGTGGAGTCGCTTTGACGCACAAACTGAAATTGAAAACGAAGAAGAAGTATTTTCAACAAGGAATATCAAAAGCTGGCTTCAGCATCCCCTAGTCCTTCAAGGAGGAGAGCTGACGAGCTGGCCAAAATTAATGGCAGGCGATGACCTCATTCTTCACTGGGTGCAAGAAGCGAATGCCAACCGAAAACCTGTGGAAGGACACTTTCCAGGCGCATCGGAAAAAACACTCACCAAAATGCAGTTACTTGGCATCCACAGCGACCACGAAGCGATGAACGGAGCAGATGTCCTGAAGCGAATTTCACAAGGCTACCGGGCTTCCCTGCGCTATTCCTCCATTCGTCCAGATTTGCCGCAGATAGTAGAAGAGCTAGAAGCCTCAGGAGTGCAATATTATGACCAGACCTTTTTCAACACAGATGGATCAACGCCGAGCTTTTATGAAAGCGGTGTCATTGACCGAGCGATAAGTATCGCGCTTGATAAAGGAGTTCCAGCAATTGAAGCTTATCGGATGGCTTCCTTTAATGCCGCCAACCATTTTTACATGGAAAACAAACACGGCAGCATTGCTCCTGGAAGAATAGCCAACATTAACTTCCTAGACGCAAAAGAAAACCCTTTACCCGTTAAGGTACTTTCAAAAGGCGTGTGGGTGGGAGTGGATGGCAATTCCAATGAAGCTGCCTTCCCTAAACAGGATTGGCCAGCTCTTGGGCTTGAGCCACTTAAGCTTGATTGGGAGCTCTCGTTAGACGACTTGCAATTTTCGATGGCACTAGGAATGGAAATGGTCAATGAAGTCATCATCAAGCCATACAGCATCACAGTTGATGTATCAGGAGATTCCTTATCAACGGAGCACGATGAATCCTTCCTCATGCTATTAGACAGGGGAGGAAATTGGCGGGTCAACACTACGCTAAAAGGCTTTGGCAAACATGTGCAAGGTTTCGCAAGCTCTTACTCTAATACCGGTGACATTGTGTTAATTGGGAAAAACAAACAGGCAATGCTGCAAGCCTTTGAGCATATGAAGGAGATAGGGGGAGGAATGGTCCTAGTCGAAGAAGGAGAGGTACTTGCCGAAATTTCCTTGCCTCTTGCTGGCGGTATGTCAGATGCCCCAATGGAACAACTAATACAGCAGGAAACAAATCTTCGTCATTTGCTTTTTGAAAGAGGCTATTCCTTTGGAGATCCCGTCTATACATTGTTATTCTTATCATCCACACATCTTCCTTATATTAGAATAACACCAAGAGGAATCTATGATGTGATGAATAAAACGGTACTCTTTCCGTCAATAATGCGTTAAAATATAAAAGTAAGACATTGTTCAAGATGAAAGTTGAATTCAAGTAGTTTCTAGCTGTTGATTTTAGAAAAGGTGGAGACTCTCGCGGGAACAGGCGAAGCCGAGGAGGCTTAAGCATCGCCACACAGGACGCGGAGCCATTTGCCCAAATCAATAGCGTAATAAAATAGAGCAAAAAAATATCTAAAAGGTTGTGTTTTTGTAAGGATGGGGAATGGAAAACAAATTATTTGGGTACTGATGCTAATGTTACTTCTTGCAGGCTGTAAGTCAGACGAAACAAAAGGGGAAAAGACTCACACAGAGGAACCGGAAGTAACACAGGAAACTCCTAGTGAAGAGGCAGAAGTTCTTGATGAAATCGTGGAACTTAAGGAAAAAGCTCCATTTACCGGAGCAGCTTTAGAAGAAAAATCCTTCGCGAGACCTGTTGCAGTGATGGTAAATAATGATGTGAGAGCAAGGCCACAATCGGGACTGCATAAGGCCGATATTGTGTATGAAATTCTTGCAGAAGGGGATATCACCAGATTCCTGGCAATCTACCAAAGCGAAATGCCAGAAACGATTGGTCCTGTCAGAAGTGCTCGTCCATACTATGTAGATTTAGCAAAAGGGTATAATGGAATCTATGTCTTCCACGGCTGGAGTCCATCAGCTAGAGAAATGATTGAAGCTGGCGTAGTAGATGGCATCAATGGCTTAACCTACGATGGTTCTCTTTTTAAACGAGCGAGCTTCCGAAAGGCACCTCATAATTCCTATATCACAATTGAAAATATAAGGAAGGGTGCCAATCAATTAAACTACCCGTTGGAAGTAAAAGAAGCGGACCTGTCACCTTTTACTTTTCTAGAAGATGGGGAATCAGCAGAAGTAGAAGGAACAGCAACAGAATATGTAAAACTTGCCTACTCATCCAGAGCAACAACACATGTTGAATACAAATATAATCAAGAACATCAGCATTATGTCAGATACAGTGCAGGTGAAAAGCATACCGACTTAGAAACGATGGAAGAAATCACGGCAACCAATGTGTTCATTGTTCAAACGGAGCATAAAATTATCGATGAGCAAGGCCGCAGATACATTGACATCCAGAGTGGTGGCCAGGCTATCCTCATTCAAAATGGCAAGCGATATGATGTAGAATGGCAACAAGTTGAAGGAAAAATCTTGCCATTTATGAATGGAAAACAAGTACCGCTCGCACCAGGTAAAACATGGATTCAAATAGTTCCAGACCTGAATGTCGTTTCTTACTAGTCATAAATAAAGGAGATATAAACTATGCAAATTAACAAACTACGAGGAAAAGAACTGGATCAGCTATTTGAAGCCGTTCTTTCACTAAAAGATATGGAAGAATGCTATCGATTTTTTGATGATCTCTGTACGGTCAATGAAATACAGTCCTTAGCGCAGCGCTTGGAAGTAGCAAGAATGCTACGAGAAGGCTTTACCTATCATAAAATCGAAACAGAAACAGGCGCAAGCACCGCTACCATCTCTCGCGTGAAACGATGTCTAAACTATGGCAATGACGCTTACGAAATGGCATTAGAGCGCGTTGCAGAAGAGAAAAAGTCAAAAGAAGCTTAATGGAAATAGAAAAAGGTGGGTCACCAATAATATGGGTGATCCACCTTTTTCGTTTCGTAGCTGCGCTAAGTCCCGTCAAACAAAGACCGGCAAACCGTCCGCACTGTGTCTTACCCTCATCGATAAAATGTATCTTTATTCGACTTGACCTGATCGACGCCTTGATGCACTTCTGTAGGGTTGGCTCTTCTGTTCCTTTTCCCAAACTGATCCACGATTGCTCCAAAAGCAAGTAGAATGGCAAAACCAATAACAAACCATAGCCATACAGGCATGTCAGACACCTCCTAATCAAAGCATATTCCAGCAATTTTCATTTATGCATGCGATGGAAAATCCACTTCTTAGGTACCAGGTTGCTAATAGAGTGTATACCCATTATGGTGGGGGATGAAACCGGGAGCATGTGGATGGAGGCTTCTACTAATTCAGCCGAGTGGGGGTTTATTCAGCCACTTGGCGGTGCAATTCAGCGACTATGGGTCGTAATTCAGCCGAGTGGGGGTTTATTCAGCCACTTGGCGGTGTAATTCAGCGACTTTGGGTCGTAATTCAGCCACTTGGCGGTGCAATTCAGCCACTTAGCGGCGTAATTCAGCCACTTTCGACCTCCATTCAGCCACTTCACAATGTTCGACAGATTTCGCCAGCTTTTCTTCTCGCTTGCCCCACCACCACCACCGCTTGCCCCACCCAAAATCAAACCCAATCCCTTCTACTATCTTCCAAACAACATTCCCCCTTTCCCTTTTTCGTATTACGTCTGATTTTGCTATAATAGAGAAATGGATAAATAGAATGGGGGACGTATGCAGTGTTAATGGAAGTACGCGAGTGGCAGCACGTGTTTAAGTTAGATCCAAATAAGGAAATTTCAGAAGAAGATTTGGAGCTAGTGTGCGAGTCTGGGACAGATGCCATCCTTGTTGGTGGAACGGACGGAGTGACATTAGACAATGTGCTGAGCTTGATGAGCAGAGTGCGCAGATATTCGTTGCCATGTGCCTTAGAGGTATCAAATATGGAGTCTGTGACACCAGGTTTTGATTTTTATTTTATCCCAAGTGTCCTAAACAGCAAAAAGACAGATTGGGTTGTTGATTTACATATAGAAGCACTGAAGGAATTCGGAGATATCATGAACTGGGAGGAAATTGTGGCGGAGGGCTACTGCATCATGAATGCAGAGTGTAAAGCGGCTAAGCTGACTGAAGCAAAAACAGATCTTACCAAGGATGACGTCATCGCCTATGCAAGATTGGCGGAAAAAATGTTTAAACTACCTATCTTTTACTTAGAATATAGTGGTATGTACGGGGACACAGAAATTGTCCGAGCGGCAAAGGATACACTGGAAACCACACAGCTTTTCTACGGTGGTGGAATCTCAAATGCAGAAAAGGCAAAGGAAATGGCAGCTTTGGCCGACACGGTTGTAGTTGGAAATGCCATTTATGAAAATTTGAAAGAAGCACTTAAAACTGTAGAAGCAGTGAAGAATTCAAAAGACAAATAAGCGAATGTTTAGTATAATAAAAGTAAGAACATACGTTTGGTTAGGACGGTGAAAAAAATGCAATATTTAAGTCAACGCTTGCTGGAGGGGTTAAACCCTAGACAACAGGAAGCTGTAAAGAAAACGGACGGACCACTTTTGATCATGGCAGGAGCGGGAAGTGGGAAGACAAAGGTGCTGACCCACCGAATTGCCTACTTGATGGCGGAAAAACAGGTGGCACCTTGGAACATTTTAGCGATTACCTTTACAAACAAGGCTGCCCGTGAAATGAAGGAACGTGTGGAAGTTCTGCTGGGACCTGCCGCGGAGGATATTTGGATTTCGACCTTTCACTCGATGTGTGTACGAATCTTAAGACGAGACATCGACCGAATCGGAATCAACCGTAATTTCACAATTCTAGACACAACAGACCAGCTCTCTGTAATTAAGGGCATTTTAAAGGACCGCAATATTGACCCGAAAAAGTTTGATCCACGCACAATTCTTGGTACCGTTAGCTCGGCAAAGAACGAATTAATGAATCCTGAACAATACGCGAAACAGCCACTTGGGCCATATGAGCAGCAGGTAAGTGAAATTTATACAGAGTATCAAAAAAGGCTGAAAAAAAACCAGGCCCTCGATTTTGATGACTTAATCATGACGACCATTCACTTATTTAAGCGAGTGCCAGAAGTACTGGAATTTTATCAACGTAAATTTCAATACATTCATGTGGACGAGTATCAGGATACGAACAGGGCGCAATATACGTTAGTAAAGCTGCTTGCGGATCGTTTGGAAAACCTGTGTGTTGTCGGGGATTCTGATCAATCCATCTATCGCTGGCGCGGGGCGGATATCGCAAACATTCTTTCTTTTGAAAAAGATTATCCGATGGCAGAAGTGGTGCTGCTTGAACAAAACTATCGTTCCACGAAAAGAATATTGGAAGCAGCAAACAGGGTAATTGAACACAATATGAGCCGGAAAAAGAAAAATCTTTGGACGGAAAATGTGGAAGGTCAGAAAATCGTTCACTATCAAGCAGATTCCGAAAAATCAGAGGCGCAATTTGTGGTAGGGAAAATGCAGGAGCTCATGCGGAAAGATCCGAATCGCACACTAGGCGACTTTGCAATTTTATACCGTACCAATGCTCAGTCCCGTGTGATGGAGGAAATGCTCCTCATGTCCAACATCACCTACACCATTGTTGGCGGTACAAAGTTCTATGACAGAAAAGAAATTAAAGACATTCTTGCCTATCTTCGCCTTATTGCAAATCCGGATGATGACATCAGTTTGCAGCGAATTGTGAATGTTCCTAAAAGAGGAATTGGTGCAACGTCAATAGATAAGCTGGCAAATTACGCCACGCAGCATGACATCTCTATTTTTCAAGCACTTGCAGAGGTAGATTTAATAGGTGTTAGTGGAAGAGCAACGTCTCAGCTAAAGGAATTCCGAGCTCTTATTGAAAATTACGTGCAAATGCAGGAATACTTATCTGTTACCGAGCTTGTGGAGGAAGTGCTTGATAAATCAGGTTACCGCGAAATGCTAAAGGCGGATAAAACGATAGAATCACAAAGCAGACTCGAAAATATCGATGAGTTCCTTTCTGTTACGAAAAACTTTGAAGAAAAATATGATGACAAGAGCTTGGTTGCCTTTTTGACCGACCTTGCGCTTGTAGCAGATATCGATAAATTGGATGAGGAAGATAAAGAGCAGCAGGAGAATGTTATCTTAATGACGCTGCATGCTGCAAAAGGGCTTGAGTTTCCGGTTGTCTTTTTAATTGGAATGGAAGAAGGGGTCTTTCCACATAGCCGCTCCCTATTTGAAGAAGCGGAGATGGAAGAGGAACGCCGCCTGGCCTACGTTGGTATCACGCGTGCAGAAGAAGAGCTGTTTATTACGAATGCACAAATGCGGACATTATTTGGACGTACCAACATAAATCCCCCTTCCCGTTTTATAAAAGAAATACCTGAGGAGCTGCTTGAAAGTGCCTTACCTAAAGAGTCACGCTCAACGCCGTTTGGTGGAAGAACCTCAGGCGCGACACCATTTGGAGGTACAAGAAGTGGCGCGACACCAGCATCAAGACCCCATCGCCCAGCAACACCTGCAAGACAGCTACAATCCACAGGTGGGGAAAACGTTGGCTGGATGGTAGGAGACAAAGCGGAGCATAAAAAATGGGGAGTAGGAACCGTCGTTAGTGTGAAAGGTGAGGGTGATAGCAAGGAACTAGACATTGCGTTCCCAAGCCCAACCGGAGTGAAACGTTTACTTGCAAAATTTGCCCCAGTAACGAAAGTTTAAGGATAGAAAGGACGAAAAGTCATGGAAAGAGAACAAGCCCAAAAGCGAGTGCGCGAGCTGCATGATGTGTTAAATCAATTTAATTATGAATATCATGTGTTAGATAAACCGTCCGTTTCCGATGCGGAGTATGACTCTCTTTTACAGGAGCTGCTGAAGCTGGAACAGGAATTTCCTGAGCTTCAAACAGAAGATTCTCCTACCCAGCGTGTTGGTGGGAATATATTGGACATGTTCAACAAGGTGGATCATATTACTCCGATGCTTAGTCTTGGAAATGCCTTTAACGAGCAAGACCTTCGTGATTTTGACCGCCGGGTGAAACAAGCAGTTGGCGAAGATGTTCGCTATGTATGTGAACTGAAAATTGACGGTCTCGCTGTTTCCTTACGCTATGAGGACGGATTATTTGTGCTGGGTGCTACCCGAGGAGATGGGACAACTGGAGAGGATATTACGATGAATCTCAAGACCATCAAGTCGATTCCTTTGCGAGTAAAAGAACCGGTTACCATGGAGGTTCGCGGCGAGGCGTATATGCCAAAGCACTCGTTTGAAAGACTAAACGAAGCAAAGGTAGCGCGAGAGGAAGAGCCATTCGCAAATCCACGGAACGCAGCGGCTGGGTCCTTACGCCAATTGGATCCAAAAATTGCAGCAAGCAGAAACCTGTCCGTGTATGTGTATAGCTTGGCTGATGCTGGCGAAACCGGTGTGGATTCGCATAGTGAAGCACTCGACTATCTGGATAAATTGGGCTTTAAAACAAATAAAGAACGAAAAGTTTGTGGGTCGATAGAAGAAGTTTTGGAATATGTCACAGCTTGGCACACAAAACGCCAGGATTTATCGTATGATATAGACGGAATCGTTATTAAAGTCGATAATACCGAGCAACAGGAACAGCTTGGTTTTACTGCAAAAAGTCCACGCTGGGCGATTGCTTACAAGTTTCCTGCTGAAGAAGTGACAACCAGACTCCTTGATATTGAACTTAACATCGGAAGAACAGGGGTTGTTACACCAACGGCCATTTTAGAGCCGGTTCGTGTCGCTGGAACAACTGTGCAACGGGCTTCCTTACATAATGAGGATCTCATTCGCGAGAAGGATATCAAGCTTGGAGACACTGTCATTGTGAAAAAAGCTGGTGACATCATCCCAGAAGTGGTCAATGTACTTGTGGAAAAAAGAACAGGTGAAGAGCGCGATTTTCAAATGCCAACCCATTGTCCAGAATGTGAGAGCGAGCTTGTTAGGATTGAAGGAGAAGTAGCACTGCGCTGCATTAACCCAAAGTGTCCAGCACAAATTCGTGAGGGGCTCATTCACTTTGTTTCTCGTAATGCCATGAATATTGATGGTTTAGGGGAAAAAGTAATCGCGCAATTGTTCCGCGAAAATCTGATTGAAGATGTGGCCGACCTCTACAAGCTAACAAAAGAGCAGCTGCTCGAGCTTGAGCGAATGGGAGAAAAGTCTGCTGATAACCTTCTTTCAGCTATAGAAAAAACAAAAGACAACTCGCTAGAACGCTTACTGTTTGGTCTTGGCATTCGTTTAGTTGGATCAAAAGCAGCGAAAACCTTGGCGATGGAGTTTGAGCATATGGACAGGCTTGCCGGTCTCACAAGAGAAGAACTAACTGCTATTCATGAAATTGGAGACAAAATGGCTGACTCCATTGTGACTTATTTTGAACAACCGGAAGTTACAGAGCTTTTGTCAGAGCTTAAAGATTTGGGCGTAAACATGGCATACAAAGGGCCGAAAAAGGTTCAAGCAGAAAACGTGGATTCCTTTTTTGCTGGTAAAACCATTGTGCTGACAGGAAAGCTTGAAGAGCTATCCAGAAACGAAGCGAAAGCAGCCATTGAACAGCTCGGTGGGAAAGTTACTGGTAGTGTGAGTAAAAATACAGATTTAGTCATTGCTGGTGAAGAGGCAGGCTCTAAGCTGACAAAAGCCGAGGAGCTAGGAATAGAAGTGTGGAATGAAGCACAAATGCTTGCGGAAATACAATCATAAGAGGTGTTGGAAGTGAAAAGGTTTTTGTCGGTGCTCCTTGTTGTTTCTCTTTTTGCCACCGGATGTGTGCCAGGCTTTGAGAAGCAGGAAGAAGTGGTACAAGATCCAGCGCAACAAGAAAATACGGAGCAAGCCATTGTTCCTAGATATAAAATTTCAGATGATTATTATCAAACCATTCTTCCCTATAAGCCGGGAGAAACACGAGGTCAAATTGCACCACGTATGAACGGCAGAGTGGACGTTGAAGAATTGGAAACTGGTCTCATGCGGATGGCACAAGAGGTCTTCCCTTCCGATGATTACTTGTATCAGGAAGGGCAATACATCAAACGTGCTCAGGTTAGTGACTGGTTGAAAAGAAAAGATTCAAAAGATGGTAGTAGCAAAGGGTTAAACCCTCCGCTAGTACAAGGAAAGAATACTAAAGAAACCAATGAAAAAAGCCCGATGTACCTAGCGCACATCCAAGAACAAAATTTCCTTGTCCGAAAAGGGGAAGAACAGGTTGAACTAGGAGGTATCGCTATCGGTATTGCCCTTAACTCTGTTCATTATTACAATCTATCGGATGAAGAGGGTGGATATCCTCGTGAATACAATATTGATGACAAGAAACTCGAAGCAGAAGGCAAAAAAATTGCCGAAGAAGTATTAAGACGTGTCCGTTCCACAGAAGGTCTTGAAAAAGTACCAGTTGTAATTGGACTCTATAAACAAAACGCAGTGAACTCGGTCGTTCCTGGAAACTTCATCGCCAAAGCCAAGATTGGTGCAGGTGATGGCTCCATTAGCAAATGGGAAGAAATGAACGAAAAGTATCACCTGTTCCCAAACAGTAATACCACCGAGCTTTACCGTGACGATGCTGTTCGATTTGAGAATTTCAAGCTCGATATTGATGATTACTTTCCAAACCATACAGGGATCATTGGAAAAGGATATTATCAGAACGGCGAGCTTCAACAGCTCAAGATAGAAGTGAACATGCAATTTAACGGCAAAGCTGAGCTCATTGGGTTCACACAATACGTGACAGGCCTAGTCGTGGAGCATTTTCCAAACTATATCAATCTAGAAGTATCGATTTCTTCTATCAGCGGCAAGGAAGCATTAATCATCCGAAATGCCGGAGCCGACAATCCGTTTGTTCATATTTATTAAGTTAAGCAAACCCCACTACCCATTTTGGATAGTGGGGTTTAGTTTTGAGTTAACAGGGGATTGTGAGTTTTGCGGGAGTTATTGTGATTTATTTTGGTGTTATTGTGAGTTTTGCGGGAGTTATTGTGATTTATTTAGGTGTTATTGTGAGTTTTGCGGGAGTTATTGTGATTTATTTAGGTGTTATTGTGAGTTTTGCGGGAGTTATTGTGATTTATTTAGGTGTTATTGTGAGTTTTGTGATTTATTGTGACTTTTTTTGTTGTCATTGTGAGTTTTTCAGAAGTCATTGTGACTTTTCAGAGGGTTATTGTGAGTTTTGTGATTTATTGTAACTTTTCTGTTGTGTTTGTGACTTTTCCAGAAGTTATTGTGACTTTTTCAGAAGTCATTGTGAGTTTTCAGAGGGTTATTGTGATTTATTTAGGTGTTATTGTGAGTTTTGTGATTTATTGTGACTTTTTCTGTTGTCATTGTGAGTTTTCCAAGAGTTATTGTGACTTTTCCAAGGGTTATTATGACTTTTCCAGAAGTTATTGTGACTTTTTCAGAAGTCATTGTGAGTTTTCCAAAAGTCATTGTGACATTTACAAAAACCAGCAACCAATAAGTAACCACTACTTGCAAGGATAGCGTTTTTCTCGCGTCGTCAACCATCCAATTTTTTCTTTCTATTGAAATATAAACAATATTTGAAAGACCAGTAATCTTAAGGTAGAATGAAAATTGTATGCAAGCGCTTTAGAATGCAAAGGAGGGCGAATGGTATGGTTATACCTTACAAACATGAACCATTTACTGATTTCACTAATGAGGAAAACAAACAAGCTTATCTTAAAGGCTTGAAGCTTGTGGACTCTTATTTAGGACAAGATTACGATTTACTTATTGGTGGAGAGCGTGTAACGACAGAAGCAAAAATCGTTTCCGTGAACCCTGCAAATAAAGAAGAGGTTATTGGTCGTGTATCAAAGGCAGATCGTGACTTAGCCGAAAAAGCAATGCAAGTTGCTGACGAAACGTTCAAAACGTGGCGTAAAGTGAAACCGGAAGTAAGAGCAGACATCTTGTTCCGCGCGGCTGCTATCATTCGTCGTCGTAAGCACGAATTCTCTGCATTACTTACAAAAGAAGCAGGGAAGCCTTGGAATGAAGCGGATGCGGATACAGCAGAAGCAATTGATTTCCTTGAGTACTATGCGCGTCAAATGCTGAAATTAAAAGACGGTATGCCTTTGGAAAGCCGCGTTGGCGAATACAACCGTTACAACTATATTCCTCTTGGAGTAGGTGTAATCATTTCTCCATGGAACTTCCCATTTGCAATCATGGCTGGTACAACAGTAGCAGCGATTGTAACAGGAAACACGGTACTATTAAAGCCTGCATCCACAACTCCTGTTGTTGCAGCGAAATTTGTGGAAGTAATGGAAGAAGCGGGCCTTCCAGCTGGAGTACTTAACTTTGTACCTGGTAGCGGTGCGGAAGTTGGAGACTACTTGGTAGATCACCCACGCACACGTTTCATCTCGTTCACTGGTTCTCGTGACGTTGGTCTACGAATCTATGAGCGTGCTTCCAAAGTAAACCCTGGCCAAATTTGGTTGAAGCGTGTAATCGCGGAAATGGGTGGAAAAGATACGATTGTAGTAGATAGCGAGGGAGACCTTGAATTAGCTGCTCAATCCATCGTAAAATCTGCATTTGGTTTCTCAGGTCAAAAATGCTCTGCGTGCTCCCGTGCGGTAATCGTAGAGGATGTGTACGACCAAGTATTAAACCGTGCAGTAGAATTAACAAAAGAACTATCCGTTGGCGACCCTACAGAAAACCATTATATGGGACCTGTTATCGACCAAGCTGCATTTGATAAAGTAATGAAATATGTAGGTATCGGTAAAGAAGAAGGACGCATCGTTGCTGGTGGAGAAGGAGATAGCTCCAAAGGCTTCTTTGTACAACCAACGATCGTTGCGGATGTAGATCCGGAAGCTCGCCTAATGAAAGAAGAAATCTTCGGACCTGTTGTCGCATTTGCAAAAGCAAAAGATTACGATCATGCGCTTGAGATTGCAAACAACACAGAATACGGCTTGACTGGAGCGGTTATCACGAACAACCGTGAAAAAATCGAGCAGGCTCGTGAAGACTTCCACGTTGGAAACCTTTATTTCAACCGTGGATGCACAGGTGCTATCGTTGGTTACCAACCATTTGGTGGATTCAACATGTCAGGAACAGACTCTAAAGCTGGCGGACCTGACTACTTGCTTCTTCACCTACAAGCGAAAACTACATCTGAAACATTATAATGATGGTAAGAGAAGCAGATGCCCACTTGGGTGTCCGCTTCTTTTTTTGCGCTAAAAAAATTTCTATTTTTTTACATATTCCAATCAAAAAGCTTCATACTAACAAATGTGTTTAAAAATAGTGTAGAAAAGGAGACCGTCAAATGAAGAAACTTTTAACCATTTTAACGGTGTTGCTGTTTGTAGTAGGTGCAGCAGGAAACCTGGTTTCAGCCAATACAGGAAATAAGGAAGAAGCGCAAGTGCGAATTCTCCATGCTTCTCCAGATGCACCTGCAGTGGATGTTTATGTAGATGGTCAAGCGGCTGTTCAAGGAGCTAAATTTAAAGACGCAACGGACTATTTAATGTTAGCAGCAGGGCCGCACAAAGTAGACATTTTTCCAGCTGGTAAAAAGGACAAAGCTGTCATTTCAAGTGAGCTTGTAGTGGAGGGTGGAAAAGCGTACACGGTTGCTGCCATAAACAAGCTAGACAGCCTGGAACTTGTAGCAATTGAGGACACTAGAGAAGCTCCGAAAGGAAAATCGCTCGTGCGAGTGGGCCATTTCTCTCCTGATGCTCCTACAGTGGATGTAGGCATCATTGGTGGGAACAATGTATTTTCTGGAGCATCATTTAAAGATGTTACGGTTTATCAAAAGCTAAAACCTGGAACATATGACTTAGAAATCCGTACACCTGATAAAAAACAAGTGCTGGACCTTTCCGGTACAAAGCTAGACTCAGATACAGTTTATAGTGTTTTTGCTGTGAATACAGCGGACCAACTGGAAGTACTAGTGCTCATTGATAGTAAAAAATAAATGCTGTAAAAAAAGCCCGGGAGCAAATCCCGGGCTTTTTCGTGTAGATTACTCTTTATTTTGTTCTGCTTCCATTGCCTCTTCCATTTCTGTAAAGCCTTCGCGTACTTTTTTACGTGGGAGGCTAGTTAAATAACTAATGACAATAACTGCAATTGTACTTAAGATGAATCCTGGAATGATTTCATACATCCATGCAGATAAGGTATCTCCATTAATTTTGAATGGTCCATAGATCCAAATTAGGACAGTTAGCGTACCAACTAGCATTCCAGCAAGTGCGCCCCAGCGGTTCATACGCTTCCAGTACAAGCTAAGGATAACAACAGGTCCGAATGCTGCACCAAAGCCTGCCCATGCATTACCAACAAGATTTAAGATGGTATCGTTTGGTGTTAGGGAAAGCATGATCGCCACGAGTGCGACAATCAATACGGATATACGACCGATTAATACAAGCTCTTTTTCAGAAGCTTCACGACGCATAAACGTTCTGTAAAAGTCTTCTGTCAGCGCACTAGATGTAACGAGCAGCTGAGAAGAAATGGTGCTCATGATTGCAGCCAGTATCGCAGCAAGTAAGAATCCGCTAATAAGTGGATTGAAAAGTACTTGAGAAAATACGATAAAGATTGTCTCGGAATTTTCAAGTTCCATTCCTGTACGGTTAACGTAGGCAATACCAACAAGCCCTGTCGCCATTGCACCAATGATAGAAACTGTCATCCAGCTCATCCCGATACGACGTGCTGCTTTAAAATCGCGAATCGATTTAATCGCCATAAAACGTACAATGATGTGAGGCTGACCAAAGTAACCAAGACCCCAAGCTAGTAAGGAAATAATACCTATTACTGTAGTACCTTTAAATAGGTCCAAGTAAGTAGGATCAATGGCACGAACCTCATCAAGCGTTACGCCAACACCACCAAGGTCAGTAAACGCCACAATTGGCACAAGAACTAGTGCAAGGAACATGATACAGCCTTGTACAAAGTCCGTTAAACTAACCGCAAGGAATCCTCCAAATAAGGTATAGGCCACAACTACTCCGGCAGTTACAAACAGACCAGTTTTATAGTCTAAGCCGAATGCACTTTCGAAAAGTGTTCCACCGGAAACCATACCAGAGGAAGTGTAAAGGGTGAAAAAGATGATGATGACAATCGCTGAAACGAAACGAAGAATGCGTGTTCCATCATAAAAGCGGTTTTCAAAGAAGTCTGGGATGGTAATAGAATCATTCGCAGTTTCTGTGTAAACTCTCAAACGAGGTGCGACAATCAGATAGTTCACATACGCTCCTATTGTAAGACCTACGGCAATCCAGATACTTGAAACACCTGTGGCATACATTGCACCAGGTAAGCCCATCAGCATCCAGCCACTCATATCAGATGCACCCGCAGATAATGCGGTTACTCCTGGTCCTAACTGACGTCCACCAAGCATGTAACCTGATATATCGTCTGTCGATTTTTTATAGGCATAAAAACCTATCCCAAGCATCGCAATAAAATATAATGCGAGGGAAATAAATACTCCTGTTTCCACAATATCAACTCCTAAATTCATTCAGTGGTTTGTGTGTAAATCAGCAATTCCGGCGCCCCAAATTGCTCAGATAACGGTTACGAGTATTTAAGCTAACAAAGTATTTCCCTTAATTCAAGCGAACAAAACCTTTTTCAATAGGAAGAAAATCACTGTACCCCTTGCTACAATGGGCATAGTTCCCAATCAAAAAGAAATTAAAGTAAAACTATTCTTAATATTCTAACATGTAATATTTCTGTAAATTTGCTGACGTATTTACAACTATTGTTTAAGGTCCGTGCACTTATTTTAACCAGTAAAGAAAAATATATGAGGCAGCGAAGCAGGGGGAACGGTTCTTGTGATTCCTTTGAAAAAAAGGAGCCCCCAGAACCGTCCCTCGCTTTACTTGATTGAAGGGAGGGAAGTTTAGTATGATAGGGGTATTGTGCAAGTTTCGATATTTTGCGGAGGTGAAAGGGAATGTCTCGTATTTCCGAAGATCAGGTAAAGCATGTCGCACATTTGGCGCGACTGGCAATAAGTGAGGATGAAGTGGTGATGTTCACAAGTCAATTGGATGCCATCATTTCATTTGCTGAACAGCTAAATGAGTTGGATACGGAAAATGTGCTGCCTACCTCTCATGTTCTACACATGAAAAATGTCATGAGAGAGGACGTTGCAAAAGACGGACTGCCTGTGGAGGAAGTGCTGAAAAATGCACCAGACCATAAGGACGGCCAAATTCGTGTACCATCCATTATCGAGTAGCTGGGAGGGAAATCTATGTCATTGTTTGATAAAAAGCTAGCTGAATTGCATAGTCTTTTACATAAAAAAGAAATAAGTGTCACAGACCTTGTCGACACTTCCTACAAACGAATCAACGAAGTAGACGACAAAGTAAAGGCGTTTCTCACGCTCGACGAAGAAAATGCTCGCACACACGCGGACGCATTAGACAAAGCGCTTGGACTTGAAAAAGAACATGGCTTGCTATACGGTCTGCCGATAGGAATTAAGGATAACATCGTGACAAAGGGGTTACGCACGACTTGTGCAAGTAAAATCCTTAGCGATTTTAACCCAATTTATGATGCAACGGTAGTAGCGAAGTTAAAGCAAGCTGAAACCGTCACAATCGGAAAAATAAACATGGACGAGTTTGCCATGGGCTCTTCTAATGAAAACTCCGCCTATGCCGACACCCGTAATCCATGGGATTTAGAGCGTGTTCCAGGTGGCTCTAGTGGTGGTTCTGCTGCAGCGGTTGCAGCTGGAGAAGTATTTTTCTCTCTTGGCTCCGATACCGGTGGCTCCATTCGTCAGCCGGCTGCATTTTGTGGCGTAGTGGGTCTAAAGCCAACCTATGGAAGAGTGTCCCGATATGGCCTTGTTGCTTTTGCATCCTCCTTAGATCAAATCGGTCCAATTACTCGTACAGTGGAGGACAATGCCTATCTCCTACAAGCGATCTCTGGGATTGACCCACTAGATTCTACTTCGGCTAACGCAGATGTGCCTGACTTTTTATCAAGCCTGACAGGTGATGTTAAAGGCTTGAAAATTGCCGTGCCAAAAGAATACCTAGGTGAAGGGGTTACGGAAGAGGTCCGTCAATCTGTTCTAGATGCATTAAAAGTATTGGAAGGACTCGGGGCATCATGGGAGGAAGTATCACTGCCACACTCTAAATACGCGTTGGCAACCTACTATCTCCTGTCATCTTCGGAGGCCTCTGCTAATCTAGCCCGTTTTGACGGTGTTCGTTATGGCTATCGCACGGACAACACGAAAAACCTTCTAGATATGTACAAACAAACTAGAAGCGAAGGCTTTGGTCCGGAAGTAAAACGCCGAATTATGCTGGGAACGTATGCACTTAGTGCTGGTCATTATGATGCTTACTATTTAAAAGCTCAAAAAGTTCGCACGTTAATCAAGCAGGATTTTGAAAATGTTTTTGAAAAATATGATGTGATTGTTGGGCCAACCACGCCAACACCGGCTTTTAAAGTTGGCGAAAACATGCTGGACCCATTAACCATGTATGCAAACGATATTTTAACCATACCAGTTAACCTCGCAGGCGTACCGGGAATTTCCGTGCCTGCCGGTTTCGTGAACGGACTGCCAGTAGGCTTGCAGATTATCGGCAAGCATTTCGATGAAAGCACCGTTTATCGCGTTGCCCACGCCTTTGAACAGGCAACGGATCATCATAAACAAAAACCAAAGCTGTAAGGGGTGAGAACATGAACTATGAAACGATTATCGGCCTTGAGGTCCATGTGGAATTAAAAACACAATCCAAAATATTTTCTTCAAGTCCAAACCAATTTGGCGCCGAACCAAACTCCAACACGAGTGTCGTCGAGCTTGGCTATCCCGGTGTGCTTCCAGTACTAAACAAGCAAGCCGTAGAATATGCGATGAAAGCAGCAATGGCATTGAATTGTGAGGTTGCCACCGATACGAAATTTGACCGCAAAAATTATTTCTATCCGGACAACCCAAAAGCCTACCAGATTTCCCAATTCGATAAACCGATTGGGGAAAATGGCTGGATTGACATTGAAGTAAACGGAGAGAAGAAACGCATTGGAATTACCCGCCTTCATCTTGAAGAGGATGCTGGTAAGCTAATGCACACTGGTGATGGCTACTCGCTTGTCGATTATAACCGTCAAGGAACGCCATTAGTAGAGATTGTTTCTGAACCTGATATCCGCACTCCAGAAGAGGCGTATGCCTATTTGGAAAAACTGAAATCCATCATTCAGTACACCGGCGTCTCGGATTGTAAAATGGAAGAGGGCTCGTTGCGCTGTGATGCCAATATCTCCTTGCGACCAGTTGGTCAAAAGGAATTTGGTACAAAAACGGAGCTGAAAAACCTAAACTCCTTTAACTTTGTCCAAAAGGGCTTAGAGCATGAGGTTGTTCGTCAGGAAGAGGTACTTTGCGCAGGAGGAGAAATCCAACAGGAAACCCGTCGCTATGATGAAGCAACGAAAAAGACGATTTTAATGCGTGTTAAAGAGGGCTCGGATGACTATCGTTACTTTCCAGAGCCAGACCTTGTAGCTCTTCACATTGATGACGAGTGGAAGCAGCGTGTTCGCGCGTCCATTCCGGTTCTGCCTGATGCCAGAAAAGCACGCTATATCGAGGAGCTAGGCTTGCCAGCATATGACGCTCAGGTACTGACAATTTCAAAAGAAATGTCCGATTTCTTCGAAGCGACGGTTGCTGCTGGTGCCGATGCCAAGCTTGCTTCCAACTGGCTCATGGGTGATGTGTCTGCCTATTTGAATGCCGAGGGCAAAGAACTAGACGACACTGCTTTGGCACCTGAAGGACTAGCCGGCATGATCAAGCTCCTTGAAAAAGGGACTATTTCGTCTAAAATTGCGAAAAAAGTGTTCAAGGAACTCATCGAAAACGGCGGGGATGCGGAAGCGATTGTCAAAGAGAAGGGACTTGTCCAAATCTCTGACGAAGGTGCACTGCGGAAAATGGTCGTGGAAGCACTGGATGCCAACCCGAAATCTGTTCAGGACTATAAAGAAGGTACTGAACGCGCCATTGGTTTCCTTGTCGGACAAATTATGAAAGCTTCTAAGGGCCAGGCAAACCCGCAAATGGTGAATAAGATATTGATTGAGGAAATGAATAAAAGATAATGTGTGTAAGTGAGTTGTGAACCCCTATTGACCGAGCTGAATGCTTGGTTGGTGGGGGTTTTGTGTTTGGAATGGGTGAAGAGATTTTATATGGTGCATGGGCGTTTTGTAAACGATGTTGTTGCGGAGTTTGTCGGATGGTGTCGAATGGCCTTTATCTGCCTGGACTTGGACAGAAAAACGAAATAGTGGCTCAATTAATTGAAAAGCGGACAAATTATTTAAAAAGTGGCTTAATTATTCGAAAAGTGGACAAATTATCAGATTGGTAGCAGGGAAAACTTGCTAAAAAGCATAGTCACACCACCCCAGGACTCCATTTTCCCCCTGCAAATCATCTTCCACAAAAAAAGAGAGCCATTATAGCTCTCTCCCTCCCATATCACACCTAAAACTCCCGCACATCGCCCAAATATTCCTCCAAAGTGAGCCCCTGCGCGTAAATTTCACCCGCAATCTCCACCCCAACATACCGAAAATGCCATGGTTCAAACCCATACCCTGTAATCGACGTTTTCCCCTTAGGGTAACGGAGGATAAATCCATACTCATGGGCATTTTCTGCAAGCCATTTTCCCTCTGCAGTACCCGCAAACTTTTCCACAAGCTCCAAACCGACACTTTTTGCAGTGATGTCCATGGCAAGGCCGGTTTGGTGCTCGCTCGTGCCTGGAAAGGCGACATACAACACAGCCTGCTCGTAGCCGTAAGTAGCAATTTCATTTTCAAAAATGGCCGCTTGTGTTTCATAAGAACGGAAGCCAGAGCGGGCATAGAGCTCTAAGCCCTCATCCTTTGCTCCTTTAAACATCTGCTCTAACGCAGCAGCAGCCTCTGCCCGTAATTTGGAGCGGTCACTATTTTCATTTCCAAAAGAAAAGGGAACATTAGGCTTCGTCAAATCGCTCGGGCGGTGACCTTCTGGAAGCGACCAAAACTTATTCACCATCACATTAATGGCATTTGGGTTTGCCACAACCGGGATGGCTTCCGGTTCCTCAGGCACAGGATCGGACGGTGCTTCCGGCTCCGCGGGCTCCTCTGCTTCGCCCTCACCCACACCGCCAGAATCCTCATCATCCGTTTCAGGTGGCTCCTCTGCTTCTGCCTTTGCTAAAAATTCCTCCCATGCTGCTTCATTAATATCAGAATAGATAGGAATGGCTGTTTTCAAGGAATGCTCCTTGCCAACAAGCTCCTCTTGAGGTACGTTACCGCAGCCAGCCAGCACTCCAGCACTCACCACACCAATGATACCTATTTTTATTTTCTGCAATGGAATTCTCCTTTTATCAAAATTGCATGCTACACTCAGTTTACACTTTTTCCCTTTGTGGAAGGGTGTTTTCAAAATCTTTTTCTATTAAATAAATTTAAAATCTAGCAATGAACGTTGCTGTCATGTATTTTTTACGCGTGAAACATTCCGTAATGTAGCAAGTATTAGGCCTTTAAGATTGGATAAAGTCTAAAAGTTTTTAGAAAAGAGCCTTGTTGAAAAAGATAGAAAAATAGAATAATTTTTTGAAACTTTTTGAAGCAATGGTACGTAAATAATAGCGGAAGGAAGTTGAGAGAAGGACCTCTTCATTCACACCTCCTTTAATTTATCTAAATGAAAGGAGACGATGGCCATATGACTTTGTTTGGGATGGATATGCAGGCACTTTATTTCTGGTGTCTTCTAATCTTTGGCGGATTAACATTGATTTATATTTTACTTTCGGATGTAGTGGATGGCATTTTCGATGTTACACCTATTGATCCAGCGCTAATCTTTTCTTTTTTTACGGTGTTTGGAGCATCAGGGTTTTTGTTTGAGAAGTTCTCTGCCCTTTCCGGATGGCTGGTGTTAATCATTGCGACAATCCTATCGTTGTTATTAGTCATCCTGCTGCACATCTTTGTGTTTGTGCCAATTAGGTCGGCTGATGCTTCACTTGGTTACACAGATGATGACTTAAAAGGTAAACTAGCAAAGGTCATTATTTCCATCCCAAAGGACGGATTTGGCGAAGTGGTCTTAAGTATCGGAGGCAGCACAGTTTCCAGATCAGCGCAGAGCTTTGACAATGAGGATATTGCGTATGACACGGAGGTCCTGATTATCGATGTCCAAACCGGAGTAGTTTCTGTTACACCGTATGAAAAAGTACTAGAAAGTTATAACAAATAGGGGGTTAAACGTATGGGAATGGGTATGGAAATGCTTATCATCATCGGTGCCGTTGTTGCACTCATTTTTGCACTAATTGTGGTATTCGTTGCGCGCTACAAAACGGTTGGACCAGATGAAGCATTAATTATTACCGGTAGCTATCTCGGTGGAAAGAATGTTCACACAGATGAAGCCGGAAACAAGATTAAAATTGTTCGTGGGGGCGGTGCATTCATCGTACCGGTTTTCCAGCAATCGGAGCCATTAAGCTTATTATCTATTAAACTTGATGTGAAAACTCCGGAAGTATACACAGAGCAGGGTGTTCCTGTGATGGCAGATGGAACAGCCATCATTAAAATTGGCAACTCCATTGGCGATATCGCTACAGCTGCTGAGCAGTTCTTAGGAAAAAGAAAAGAGGACCTTGAGAACGAGGCTCGTGAAGTACTAGAGGGTCATCTTCGTTCTATCCTTGGATCGATGACAGTAGAAGAAATCTATAAAAATCGTGAAAAGTTCTCACAAGAAGTGCAGCGTGTGGCTTCTCAAGACTTGGCAAAAATGGGACTTGTCATTGTGTCCTTCACGATTCGTGATATTCGTGACAGCAACGGTTACTTAGAATCCCTTGGTAAGCCTCGTATTGCGCAAGTAAAGCGTGATGCAGACATTGCCACTGCAGAAGCGGATAAAGAAACACGTATTAAGCGTGCCGAAGCGGCAAAAGATGCCCAACGCGCAGAGCTTGAGCGTGCAACAGAAATCGCGGAAGCGGAAAAAACAAATCAGATGAAGGTGGCGGAATACCGTCGCGAGCAAGATATTGCAAAAGCACGTGCGGACCAGGCTTATCACCTCGAGGAAGCACGAGCGAAGCAGGAAGTTACCGAGCAGCAAATGCAAATTCAAATCATCGAGCGTCAAAAGCAAATTGAGCTTGAGGAAAAAGAGATCCTTCGTCGTGAGCGTCAATACGACTCTGAAGTGAAGAAAAAAGCCGATGCGGACCGTTATTCTGTCGAGCAGGCAGCTGCTGCTGATAAGGCAAAGCAAATGGCAGAAGCAGATGCTCATAAATATCGTATTGAAGCAATGGCAAAAGCGGAAGCCGAAAAGGTTCGTATCGATGGTCTTGCGATTGCTGACGCCCAAAGAGCACAAGGGGAATCAGAAGCAGAAGTAATCCGTCTGAAGGGTCTTGCAGAAGCAGAAGCGAAGGAAAAGATCGCCGAAGCATTCGAGCAGTTCGGTCAAGCGGCTATTCTCGACATGATTATCAAAATGCTTCCTGAGTATGCGAAGCAGGTGGCAGCTCCACTTGGAAACATTGATAAGATTACCGTTGTGGACACTGGCAGCAGCGGGGAAAACGGCGGAGCGAACAAGGTTTCAGGCTACGCAACGAACCTAATGTCTACACTTCAGGAGTCCCTGAAGGCATCTTCTGGCATTGATGTAAAAGAATTGATTGAAAACTTCTCTGGCAAAGCGAACGTGCGAAATAGTATCGACAGCCTGACAAACGAAATCGCAACGAAAAAAAGAGAAGAGAAGAAAAACGAAGAAGAATAATTACGTGCCCTAAAAACACCTGCCCCTAACAGCGAAGCTTGACCTTGTTGGGGGCTTTTCACTTTTTTCTAACTATAGATAAATCCCAATAAATGTCTAAATTTTCGTTTTAATTGCATAATCTGTAGGGAATAGGCTAATATGTTATCAGTAGTGCGAAAAACTACCTTTGGAAAAAAATGGACAAGAATGAAAGAGCTTTTTTATATAGATAAAAGAGGGTTAAGTTAACTATAAGAAGTTTAGGATGATGGGTATGAAACGAGCTAGGGTGATATATAATCCGACGTCCGGGCGTGAGTTGTTTAAAAAGAACTTGCCGGAAGTGTTGGTTCGCTTAGAAAAAGCAGGATATGAAACCTCCTGCCATGCTACAACTGGACATGGAGATGCAACAGAAGCAGCACGACTTGCTGTGGAACGCAGGTATGATCTTGTCATTGCAGCTGGGGGAGACGGTACCATAAATGAAGTAGTGAATGGGATTGCAGAACAGGAGTACAGACCATTGCTTGGTGTCATTCCAGTTGGGACCACCAATGATTTTGCACGAGCATTAGACCTTCCAAGAGATGATTTATTAGGATGTGTCGATGTTATTACAACAGGTGTTCCAATGCCTGTTGATATCGGGAAAGCAAACGAGCAATATTTCATGAATATAGCCGGTGGCGGTAAAATGACGGAGCTATCCTATGAAGTGCCAAGCAAGTTAAAAACCGTACTTGGCCAGCTTGCCTACTATTTAAAGGGCATGGAAATGCTGCCGTCCATCCGACCGACCAATGTAACGATAGAGTATGATGGAAAGATATTTGAAGGGGAAATCATGCTGTTTTTAGTGTCACTATCAAACTCTGTTGGTGGCTTTGAAAAGCTAGCACCAGACTCCTGCATGAACGATGGAATGTTTGACATGATCATCTTGAAAAAGGCAAACATTGCGGACTTTGTCAGAATCGCCACTCTTGCCTTGCGCGGCGACCACGTCAAAGATCCACACGTCATCTACACAAAAGCAAACCGAGTCAAAGTGCACACCCAAGAAAAAATGCAACTCAACCTTGACGGGGAATACGGCGGCCTTCTACCAGGCGAATTCGTCAACCTCTACCGTCACCTACAAGTCATGGTCACCGAACCACGCAAACAAAAAGAAATGGCCAAATGTGAATAAGAGACAGGGGGGACGGTTCTGACGGTTCATTCAGGATTTCGAATGAACCAGGAGAACCGTCCCCTTTTCAATTCATATAGCAGCGGAGCTTTCCGCTGTTTTTTTATGCTGATTTTTTTAATGCTAAATATACGCGATATCCATCTGAAGGCATTCCGCCATACGGTCGCCACCATTTTGGGTAGCGAAAGGGAATGATGGTACATAAAAATAAATAAGAATTGTAGATGAATACTCCAGTTAGGATACGGTCAAGCTGCTCGGAAGTAACATATTGCTTAAACATGATGGTGAGTAGCAAAACAAGGAGAGTTGCAAGTGGACCTGCGAGGGAATTGATAACCCTTTGTGTCTTAGTCGGATCAGACTCTCTATCTCCTAACGCACAATACCCATAAAATGCCCACATAATATGAAAATGCATTCTTCCGATTTGGAAATTTTCATGGTTGTTTTCCGTTGGTCCAAGATACACTCGCGTATGCATTTTCGAGAATAAGACAACCGCCAAACCATGTCCAATCTCATGAATCAACACGGATACCGGAATAATAACTAAAAACAACAAGAGATAAAACATAAAGTAAAATTCCATCCTTCTCCCACCCCCTGTAGGTACATACGACTAAAATCAGGATTGGTTCCCAATAAATGGACATATTTCGCATTATTCAAAAGGAGCGGATGAACCATCCCTTCCTTTCCTTAAATATGGTAAAATAAAGATAACGATAAAGAGTGGGGGCTGGCAAGATGGGTAGGATTGCTTTTCTTATCATTTCAATTGCACTATTAGCTGGATGCAACATGGAAACGAAGGCTTCTGAGCCAACGCTTCAGATTTCATCGATGTCCGTCGGATTAGGTGGAAATGAGGATGAAACCGTACAATATGTCCGTTACTCCATGGTTCTTACATACAATGAAAGCTTAAAAATTAAAGAGGATACCCTAGAGCCCTTAGTTGCTGGGTGGATTGAAGAAAGAATGATAGATCATGAGGTGGAAACAGCAGAAAAACTGAGCAAAGATCAAATTAAACTAGAAGGAAAAGTAACCTTTGACCCCACAGGCCTTACAAAACGAGATATCATCACCTTTGAACAAATAGAAGACACCATTCAAGGCGTTATCTTTGAAACAACAACAGGGGAAAACTACCAAGGAGTCTACATCAACGAAGAAACCAAACTCCAAAGAATTGGAGACTGATTCATGGTTATATCAATAAAGCACGCCTTTCTTTATGGGAGGCGTGCTTTTGTTACTCCATTATCCATCTTATTAAAAACAATGTTAATAAAAATGTGATAACTATCTAGGATTATATTAGAATAAATAGAAATATATGCTAAATTTAAAATAGCGTTTTCTTCTAACCATTTTAAATGAAGGTTTAAATGGAAGTGATTTTCCATATTTATATGATATAGGAGTAACGCAGCAAATTATATATATAGGGAGGATAGGTAGGTTATGAGAAAAAAGCTTATCTTAATATTGCTATTATTACCTATTACTTATGGTGGCATTTATATATTTAATAGTCTCTCTGCAGATAAAGAAATATTTATTGATGGGAAGACAATTCCTTATGAAAATTTTGATGAAATGGAGAATGAGACACAACTTGTGGTAATTGGAAAAAAAATAAAAACAAATGAGACAATTATCAGTAAGGATCCAGAATTAGGCAGGATTATAGATGCTTATAGTATTGCAGATTTTAAGATTAGTAGAGTGATTAATAATAAAACGAATAATGATTTAAAAGATAGCGATGTAATAAAGGTGCTTGAACTAAGTGGCTCTTATAAAGATGCGTTTGGAGTTACAACCACGTTTCAATATGAGGATTATCAAGCCATAGAGGATAACAGAAATTATATTCTTTATTTAGATGAGAGTAGGTCCGATCCAGGAGTATACATTATCGGAGCAGTCAATTATGGAAAAATACCTTTAGATACTGAGAAGAAAGCTACACTTTTGGATAAAAAGGAAAACTATATTAACGAGAAGGTTAAAAGGATCCATAATCAAGCTAAAGAAAAATACAGAGAAGAAATTAACAATTTAAAATAGTAATAAATGAAAACCCTACAATAAGCTTCAATTTTTATTCTCCTTTAGGGGATGTTTTTTTTTGTATGAAAATATCTCCATTTAGCCAGACGACTCACAAGGATCATTCTCCCTTGCGAATAAACCACGAGAACCGTCCCCACATTTTTGTCAAAAAAATAGTTGACAATTCATATGAGTATGGTAGGATTATTTTTAATATTAATTGATTTTGAAAACTTCGAAAACTACAAACGCTTATCTAGAGCGGCTGAGGGACTGGCCCGTTGAAGCCCGGCAACCTGCGAAAAGCAAGGTGCCAATTCCAGCAGAATGGATATCCATTTTGGAAGATAAGGTGAGGATGATGAACCGCGCCTTTTCCAGTTGGAAGAGGCGTTTTTTCAATTGAAGCGAAAAGGAATGCAACACAAAAAAGGAGGCGGGCCTTATGAAACAAACCGAGTGGGAGGATGTCGTGTCCCATTTAGAACGAATGCTTCAATCCGTGAAATTTGGATCCATCACCCTTGTTGTACAGGATGGAAAGGTCATTCAAATTGAAAAAAACGAGAAGGTTCGCCTTCCTAAAAACAAATAGCGCTGACTAGACAAACTAGAGGCGGTCTTTTTACATGGCACAAGCTTGCATGTAAAAGGACTGCCTTTTTTTCATTGTTAGAAAGGAGCATAAAACGGCATGAGCAACGCTATTACCTATGAAACTTGGAAAGAAACCACATTGCCAGACTTTCCCGATAACAGCAGTACAAAAGGAGCAAAGGAGGTGCTGGAGTGGGCATTTACCACCTACAAAGAGAACGAGTTAATCTACGCTTCCAGCTTCGGGGCAGAGGCAATCGTTCTCATCGATCTTCTATCTCAGGTGAGGAAGGACGCCAATATTGTTTTCCTGGATACGGACCTTCATTTTCCAGAGACATATGAAGTAATCCAAAAGGTTGAAGCTCGTTACCCTGAGTTGCAAATTGAAAAGCGAAAGCCGGCACTGACCTTAGAGGAACAAGCGGCAAAACATGGAACGGCTCTTTGGAAACGGGAGCCATCCTTATGCTGCCAAATCAGAAAAGTCGAGCCACTGCATCAAGCATTAACTCCCAAAAAGGCATGGATTTCTGGTCTGCGCCGGGAGCAATCGCCGACGAGGGCACATACAAACTACTTAAACAAGGACGATAAATTTCAAAACATCAAAATTTGTCCGCTCATTCATTGGACATGGGACGAAACTTGGGAGTATATCCGATCGCATGATCTTCCTTACAACTCCCTTCACGATCAGGGCTACCCAAGCATTGGCTGTTTTCCCTGTACCCAGGCCGTCAGCGGCAACTCTGATTCTCGCGCAGGTCGCTGGGCAGGAAGCGGAAAAACCGAATGCGGCCTCCACACGAATTAATACGGCCCAAACAGTAAAGGAGGAACCAGCATGTTAATCACCATAGCCGTCATCGTTGGATTATTTTTCGCCATGAATATTGGAGCGAGCGGTGCGGCGGCGTCCATGGGAATCGCCTATGGATCTGGAGTTGTAACAAGAAACCGGGCATTATTGCTATGCGGAATTGCTGTCTTTTTGGGTGCATGGCTTGGTGGAGGGGAAGTGGTGAAAACGATGGGAAGCGGAATTGTACCGCAAAGTACCTTCTCTGTCGCCATTGCCCTAATTGTGATTGCATCCGCCGCCCTTTCGTTATTTTTAGCAAACATCTTCGGCATTCCGCTTTCCACAAGTGAGGTAACCGTTGGGGCAGTTGTAGGAGCGGGAATTGTTTATCAATCGGTTTTCGCCGGAAAGCTTGCGTGGATTGTATCCTTTTGGCTGTTGACCCCGGTGCTGGCATTTTTCATCGCAATTGCGGCAACAGCCTTTCTAAAAATAAGAACAATCGATCACTGGGTAAAATCTTCCCGTGCCGTTCCGATTTTAAGCGTGCTGGTCGTATTGATGGGGGGATTTGAGGCTTTTTCCGCTGGCATGAACAATGTTGCAAATGCAGTCGGCCCGCTTGTTGGCGCAGGCATTATGAGTACAGACCAGGGCATTCTCTGGGGAGGTTTATTTGTAGCAGTTGGTGCGCTACTGCTCGGCCAGCGCGTCCTCGAAACGAATGGCAAAAAAATTACAAAGCTGCGCCTAGAAGAAGGCTGCGTTATTTCTGGAACAGGAGCTGGAATCGTTACCGCAGCCTCCGTGTTTGGCATTCCGGTGCCACTCACACAAATCACCACCTCGTCCATTATTGGTATTGGCTTTGTCAAGGAGGGGCGAAGCGTTTTGAAAAAAGACATTGTGGTCCAGCTGCTCGTGGTGTGGGTCGTCTCCCCGGTGCTATCGATGGTGCTTTCCTATACGCTGATTCAGCTTTTAATAGAGCGTAATGTCTACCCAGTAATCGCCATGGTTGGCGTACTGATCTCGGTTTTCGGTGTGAGGTATTTGATGCTCCGTCCTTCCACCCAGCCAAAAATAAAGATGGACACCCATTCTTGACCAAGGCAACATCAAAATTTTATAAAAAGCGAGGTAATGAAAACATGACACTACCAAACCCACACGGCGGCACCCTTGTGCAGGCGTATCAACCAAACTATGACACTACGAAACTCAAAAATGAAATCGAGCTGGACGCCATTGCCCTAAGTGATCTTGAACTGATCGGCGTGGGTCTATTCAGCCCACTTACAGGATTCCTAAACGAAAGAGACTACAATCACGTTGTCGAAAATCTGAGACTTGAAGACGGAACTGTATGGTCCATTCCCGTCACGTTACCCGTCACAACAGAGGTTGCGGCAACTCTCGTAAAAGGAGAAACCTACAAGCTAATCTATGAAAAAGAAATCTATGGCGTCATCACGGTGTCGGAATGGTTTGAACCTGACCTCAGAAAAGAAGCGAGGGAAGTCTATAAAACAGAAGATCAACAGCATCCAGGGGTCAAACGACTTTTCCAACGCGGCGATGTTTATGTGGCAGGAGACATTACTCTAATAAAAAAGCCCCACAAGGGACCAGCGGAGGATGTGTGGCTAGAGCCAAAACAAACTCGTGAGCTATTTACCCAAAAGGGCTGGAAAACCGTGGTTGGCTTTCAAACCCGAAATCCCGTGCACCGCGCACATGAATACATTCAAAAAGCAGCCCTTGAAACGGTGGACGGACTTTTTCTAAATCCACTGGTCGGGGAAACCAAATCAGATGATATTCCAGCAGATGTTCGGTTGAAAAGCTACCGAGTACTTCTAGAAAATTACTATCCAACAGAAAGAGTGCAGCTTGCGGTGTATCCGGCAGCGATGCGCTATGCAGGGCCAAGAGAAGCTATTTTTCATGCGATTGCTAGAAAAAATTTCGGCTGCACGCACTTCATTGTTGGGCGTGATCACGCAGGAGTGGGGGACTACTACGGTACCTATGATGCACAGCATATCTTCCGTCATTTTACAGAGGAGGAACTTGGCATCAAGCCATTATTTTTCGAGCATAGCTTCTATTGCAAAAAATGTGAGGGGATGGCTTCAGATAAAACGTGCCCACATGAGAAGGAAGACAGAGTTATTTTATCTGGTACAAAGGTTAGGGAACTATTGCGGGCAGGAGAGCTGCCACCTTCCACCTTTAGCAGAAAAGAAGTGGTAGAAGTGCTAATACAAGGGCTAAAAGAACAAAATCAAGCCGTGATATAAGGAGGACAATCAGACATGACAAAAGCAACAAATATCACCTGGCATGAGCAAACCATCACGAAGGAAGAGCGGCGTGCACAAAACGGGCATGGGAGCTGTGTGCTCTGGTTTACGGGACTGTCTGGTTCTGGAAAATCCACGATTGCCAATGCAGTGTCTGCACAACTATTTCGCCATAGCATTAATGAGTATGTCTTGGATGGCGACAATATCCGTCACGGACTTAACAAGGATTTAGGATTTTCAGATAAGGACCGCAACGAAAACATCCGCCGTATTGGCGAGGTTGCGAAGCTGTTTGTTGACAGCGGTAAAATTGTCACCACTGCCTTTATTTCCCCCTTTAGAGCGGAAAGAGAGCAGGTGCGAAAGCTTTTTGCAGCAGGGGAATTTATTGAGGTTTACATCGACTGTCCTCTAGATGAATGCGAAAAACGAGACCCAAAGAAGCTTTATGAAAAAGCAAGACGTGGGGAAATCAAGGAGTTTACCGGAATCAGCTCGCCTTATGAACATCCAGAACACCCGGAAATCACCATTTTATCGGAGCAGCTGTCGGTTGAAGAAGCAGTAAACCAAATCCTACAGTACTTGCGAAATCAAAAAGTAATCTAAAGGAGGACTCCCACATGGCATATGTCAAACACTGGGCAGATAACGAAAAGCTGAATAAAACGGAAAAGGCAAAGCTTGAAAAGGATGGTCTTAGGATTTTAGAGGATATCCCGCACTACGCGAAAAACGGCTTTGCTTCTATCCCAAAGGAGCAATGGGACCTCTTTAAATGGGCAGGGCTATATCTTCAACGACCAAAAGAGGACGGCTATTTCATGATGAGGGTGAATGTGCCATCAGGAATTCTCACAAAACCACAGATTGAAGCACTTGCCGGCATTGCTCGTGATTACGGTCGTGGCGTGTTTGATATTACCACACGGCAGGCCATTCAATTTCACTGGCTAGAAATTGAACAGATTCCAGATATTTTTGACCGTCTTGAAGCGGTGGGGCTTTCCAGTGCCGGTGCATGCGGGGACATTACACGTACGATTGTAGGTAATCCGATTGCCGGACTTGATCCCGATGAGCTGTTTGACACCAGCACCATCGTCCAAGAAGTGTATGATTTTTTCCAAAAGAATGAAGACTTTTCAAATTTGCCAAGAAAATACAAAATGTCGATCAGCGCCAATAAGAAAAATGCCTCAAACGCAGAAATTAACTGTGTGTCGTTTACACCAGCAACTAAGGTGATAGACGGCAAGGAAACACACGGCTTTCACTTGAAGGTGGGAGGCGGTTTATCAGCTAGACCGTTCCTTGCAGAAACCATCGATGTGTTTGTGGAGCCAGAAAGAACACTGGAGGTCGCGATTGCAGTTACGACGATTTTCCGTGATTTTGGATATCGTGAAAAGCGCCATCTTGCCCGTTTGAAATTTTTGATTGCTGATTGGGGGGCCGAAAAGTTCAAGGAGAAGCTGCTAGAGTACACAGGGCCACTCCCCTCCAAAGGAGAAGAGCCAAAGGATGAATGGAACGCGGGTTATTTTTACGGCATTCATGACCAAAAACAGGAGGGCTTGAAGTTCCTAGGCTTTAATGTACCCGTTGGACGACTTGATGCAGAAGAAGTGTTTGAGCTTGCGAGAATCTCAGAAACGTACGGAAACGGCGAGGTACGTACTTGTAATTCTCAGAATCTCATTATTCCAAACATCCCAGAAGAAAATGTCGAAGCACTTTTACAAGAAAAGATATTTGAGCGAATTTCCATTGACCCAAACAGCTTCATTGGCCACGCCGTTTCCTGCACGGGAATTGAATATTGCAATCTAGCCCTTGTGGAAACAAAGGAGCGGATGCGACTGATTGCAGAAGAGCTTGATCAACGTATCAGCCTGGATGTTCCGATTCGCACGCACATGGTCGGCTGCCCGAATTCGTGCGGACAAAGGCAGATTGGCGATATCGGCTTGCAAGGAATGAAAATGCGTAATGAGAAAAAAGAAATGGTAGAAGCTTATGAAATTTATGTCGGTGGCACGTTAAATAAAGGTGGCAAATTCAACGAAAAGCTCAAAGGGAAAATTGCTGCAGAGGAATTAACTGATGTACTAGAGGAGCTACTCATCTACTTCCGCGACCAGAAAACGAAAGGCGAATCCTTCTTTGATTTCGTCGGCAGAGTGGGCGTCACGAAGCTCCAACACGTACTTGATACTATTTTAGGAAAAGAATCCGATGGCGTATCTGTATAGATTTGACGTTACCTTAGAGGAGAAGGAAATCGTATCCGTTATTTTTGCTGAGAATGATGACGCGGCATTTTCCCAACTGGACGTGGAGCTCGAGAAGTTTTATCTAAAAGAACCAGAGATCAAGGAAGTTATTTTACGAGAGAAAAAACGGCTTGGTAAAAAGAGTGGCTATATTTTAGATCCTGAGGAGAAAGGGTGGTAGCACATGGTTGGAAAAGTATATCTCGTAGGAGCAGGACCTGGTGACCCGGATTTAATCACGGTGAAGGGCCTTCGCAGGTTGGAAAGTGCCGATGTGATTTTATACGACAGACTAGTAAATCCTGAGCTATTAAACTATGCCAAAAAGGATGCCCAGCTTGTGTATTGTGGCAAGCTGCCCCACTATCACACGATGAAGCAGGAAACGATTAATCGCTTTCTCGTAAAATATGCAAAAAAAGGACTGCAGGTGGTGCGCTTAAAGGGTGGCGATCCTTTTGTGTTCGGTCGCGGCGGGGAAGAGGCAGAAGAATGCGCCAAGCATGATGTTCCGTTTGAGGTCGTGCCTGGGATTACAGCTGGAATCGGGGCAGCCGCTTACGCCGGAATCCCGGTTACCCATCGCACCTTAAGTAAGAGCTTTGCCTTTGTCACTGGCCACCAGGCAGGCGACAAGGAAGCGGAGCACCAATGGGCAAACCTGGCGCAAGCGGTGGATACCATTTGTGTGTATATGGGCGTGTCGCAGCTACCCAATATCCTTCGTCACCTGCTCGAGCATGGCAAATCACCAAAAACCCCGATTGCCCTTGTCCACTGGGGTACCTTGAACGAACAGCGCACGGTTGTCGGCACCCTTGCCAACATTGAGCGAAAGGTAACAGAAGCTAACATTTCCAATCCAAGCATGATTGTCATCGGTGAGGTCGTCAAGCTCCACGAAAAGCTCCATTGGTTTGAAGAGGAAATTGTCCCTCATCTGCCAGTGGTGCACGGGTAACGGTTATGAGCAAAGCAGTTTTATACATCGGACATGGCACCCGTTCAAAAAAAGGAGCAGAGGAAGCGAAGTCGTTTTTAGAGCAAGTGAAGCAGCGGGTGGATGTGCCTATTCAGGAAACGAGCTTTTTGGAATTATCCGAGCCGTTTATCCCGGAAGCCTTTGAACGCTGCGTGATGCAAGGTGCAACGGAAATCACCATCGTCCCGATCTTTCTTTTAACAGCAGGACATATGAAGGAGGATATTCCTGCGGCACTTGCCCCACTTCGTGAAAAATACCCCCAGGTGGAAGTGAGTATGACAGAAGCCTTTGGGGTGCAGGAGCGGATTGTGTCGGCGCTTGCGGAGCTTGTAAAAGATAGTACTGGTGGAATACAGAGCACAGACTCTTTGCTGCTGGTTGGCAGAGGAAGCAGTGACATTTCCATCCACCAGGCGTTTGATGAGATTAGAGCAGGGTTGGTGCGAGAGTTTCATATCTCTCGAGTGGAGGTGTGCTATCTAGCAGCTACCACACCGTTATTCTCAGAAGGAATTCAGGAGATTAGTAAAGATGCAGAGGGTAGAGTAATTGTCGTGCCGTATCTGTTGTTCGCTGGTTTGTTACTTAATGAAGTCAGTGCAGAGGTGCGAAAGCGCAGGCGAGACGGCCAGGATATTTTACTTGTGGAGCCCTTAAGTCGTCACAGGGTTATTCAGGACATCGTGGTGGAACATGCATCAGGAAGGGAGCTGGTTGGCAGTGCAGCCATTGATTATTGATTTGAGTGGAAAAAAGGTCGTTATTGCAGGTGGTGGTCGCATTGCTGCACGAAAAGCAAAGGTGCTGGATGCTGAAGGTGCTGTGATTACCTTTGTTGCGCCAGAGTTTTCAGAGGAGGTGTGGGAGCTCGCGGCGTTAAGGGGATATGGTTTAGTGAAGCGCGGAGCAGAGGTGTCTGATTTTGAACATGCGTTCCTTGCCATCCTTGCAACAAATAGTCGCGAGGTAAATGCAGCCCTTGTCCGCTCACTTTCGCCAACACAGCTCGTGTGTGTGGTCGACGAATCAGGAGAGGGCAACGTCACCTTCCCAGCAACCGTCCGCCGCGGCCACCTACAAATCGCCGTCACCTCCAACGGCTCCAGCCCCAAATTAACCCGCAAGCTCAAAAAAGAACTAGAAGCACAATTTGATTCTACTTGGATTTCCTACACGGCCTTCCTTGCAGCGTACAGGGAGGTGGTCAAAAAGCTCCCTCTTAGTGAGGAAGAAAAAGGGGAGATCCTATGGGAAGTACTAGATGAAAAATACAGAGTGGATGAGAGTGCCAGGGCAGAAAAATGGAAAGAGATCAGTAAAACAAAGGTTCCAATATAAACAAAACCCAGCCGTACTTGTCGGATTGTGCGGGTGGGTTTTTGTGTGGATTTTATCCAATGCTTACCATAATGAGGTATAATACAGGTGTATCTTCATTGGATTGGAGGCGAAGTCAGTTGGGAATCTACATTTATCGTAAACTATCTGCCACTTATATTAGTATATTGGTAATATCAATGATACTTGGATTTGGGTCTATTCGTGATGTCCAGCCACATGCTTATTCACAATACTTTTTGGGTTGGACCATTTTTTTTGGAATGTATGTCGCTTTGTTTGTGATTGTTTATGGAAATCTTATCTCTGTTGGCATAGAATACTTGTACTCAAAGCTGAACAAACCATTTCACATTTTTTATGTTCTTTTACATACTATTTTTGGTGCCTTGCCTGGTTTGTTCATAGAAGAGCCATTTATTCATCTTCTTACTATCGGAGGAGCAGTTACTGCTACCATCTATGCGCTTGTTGATCGGTGGATGCTTATTAGAGTAGCGAAAAACAAATCGGCCTGGCCCGTTCACCTCTTAGCGCCAGCAATTTTTGTTGCACTCTTTGGGTTTGCCTTTCTTCAAAACGAACCACTCCCGCCATTTACAGCCGAGCAAGCGGTGGCTCGTGCAACCGAGGGAACTGGAACTGACATCGAAAAATTCCCAAAAGAAATCGGAATTAATGAAGAAGTCCATGATAACACCTTGATTACGAGGGAAACCTCGGCCACACCTTATGAGGCGAAAAGGATACCTTTCTTGTTACATTCAAACAAACCACCAAAACAGGAAAAACGGAAAGAACATCTTCTTTAACCTATAAAGTAGACAGAAGCACCACCGTGCTTGTTGGTAATCAATGAACTAGGAGAATCGTCCACCTATTGACAATAATTACAACTCTCCTTTATAATCTTTTCAAATATGATAAGACGTTGATGAGGATTAGTAGAGTGAGTTCGACTAGAAAGAGAGGGCGCTGTGTGGTGAGAGGTGCCTATAGTTTGAGCATTTGAACCTGCCTCTTGAGTTCTGCATCGGAAATGGTGCAGCGGGTGGAGAGCCCCGTTACCAAACATTGAGAGTAAAGCCTTGCTTTGAATAAGGGTGGTACCGCCAGGAATGGTCCCTTATGTGAAGCGGGGCTTTTTTATATGGTTGAAAATGGGTTTGGCACGAACTCGGGGTCTTTTGGCATGAATTTGCCTCGTTTTGGCACGAACTTGGGGTCTTTTCGCATGAACTTGCCTTGTTTTGGCACGAACTTGGGGTCTTTTCGCATGAACTTGCCTCGTTTTGGCACGAACTCGGGGCGTTTCGGCACGAACTTTCCAAATTAACCTTTCAGCCACCTTGGATACATTCATTTTTGTTGTTCCAAAGGGAAACAGCAGCAAATTTTGATCAGTTAACACAAATTTTGCCTACTTTTACTAGCAAACATCCTCAATAAATTACACATTTTTATAAAAAAGGAGCACACCACCATGTCCAATAAAAAATTTGTAGAAAAAATTACTAGCATGGACGAAGACTTTGCCCAGTGGTACACAGATGTGGTCACAAAAGCAGAGCTCGTCGACTATTCGAGCGTCAGAGGGAGCATGATTATTCGCCCATACGGCTACGCACTGTGGGAAAACATCAAATCAGAACTGGATAAAAAAATCAAAGAAACTGGCCACGAAAATGTTTATATGCCACTTTTTATTCCAGAAAGCTTGCTTCAAAAAGAGAAGGACCATATCGAAGGTTTTGCTCCAGAAGTCGCCTGGGTCACACATGGTGGTGACGAAAAGCTGCAGGAACGTCTTGTTGTCCGCCCGACCTCGGAAGTTCTTTTTGGCGAGCACTACAAAAACATCATCCATTCTTACCGAGACCTACCAAAGCTTTACAACCAGTGGGCGAATGTCGTGCGGTGGGAAAAAACAACCCGGCCTTTCCTCCGCACCCTAGAGTTTCTTTGGCAGGAAGGGCACACTTGTCACGAAACGGACGAACAAGCACACGAAGAAACTGTGAAAATGCTAAATGTGTACGCGGACATCTGCGAAAACTATCTAGCCATTCCAGTCATAAAAGGGCAAAAAACCGAAAAAGAAAAGTTCGCTGGAGCAAAATATACCTATACGATTGAGAGCCTGATGCATGACGGAAAAGCGCTGCAATCAGCGACCTCTCATCATCTTGGAGACGGATTCGCCAAAGCATTTGGCATCCAATTTTTAAACCGAGAAGGAAAACAAGAATACGTTCAGCAAACCTCATGGGGATTTACGACCCGTATTATTGGCGCCATGATTATGGTACATGGCGATGACAGAGGACTAGTTGTACCGCCAAGAATTGCTCCAACGCAGGTCATGATTGTACCAATTGCGCAGCATAAGGCTGGCGTGCTTGATTTTACCTATGAACTAAAAGAAAAGCTTTCCGCTGCCTTCCGTGTTGGCATTGATGCGAGCGACAAAAAGCCTGGCTGGAAATTTAACGAATACGAAATGAAGGGAATTCCACTACGCCTCGAAGCTGGGCCGCGCGACATCGAACAACAACAGGTGGTGTTGGTCCGTCGTGACACAGGGGAGAAGGTTATCACCCCACTAGAAGGATTGGAAGCAACCATTCACGAGTTACTAGAAGACATCCAAACAAGTCTGCTGGAAAAAGCACGCGCACACCGCGAAACAAAAACAAGTACGGCAACTTCCTTTGAAGAGTTCAAGCATCAACTTGACAACAAAGCCGGCTTCATCAAAGCGATGTGGTGTGGCGAGCAAGCATGTGAAGAAAAAATAAAAGAAGAAACGAGCGCCACCTCGAGATGCATGCCTTTTGAACAGGAAGAGGTAGGAAAAACTTGTGTATGCTGCGGAAAAAATGCCAAGCATATGGTATATTGGGCAAAAGCGTACTAATTAAAGGAGAGACAACTGTGCAGCTAGAACAATTTATCGACCGCCGAAAAACACATTCCGTCAAATGGTATATCGAGGATCAGGATATCATCCCACTTTGTATTGCTGATATGGATTTCCAGGTTTCAGATGAGATTGTTAATGCTATTAGCCAAAAAGCTACTCATGGGATTTATGGATATAGTACTTTTTGCGCGAGGTATTACGATGCAGTAGAATACTGGTGGAAAACGCAGTACGATTGGGAGCTGAAGCAGGAGTGGATTTCGTTTAGTCCCGGAATTATTCCAGGGATGAATCTTTTGCTGAAAGCTCTCACCAAACCAGGAGATGCTGTTATCGTTCAGGACCCTGTGTACTATCCGTTTTTTTCTACTATTCAAACACAAGGTTGCACGATTTTACACAATTTCCTCCTCTATTCGGAGGACGGCTATAAAATGGACTTTGAGGATTTTGAGGAGAAAGCAGCGCAGCCAAATACGAAGGTGTTTATCCTCTGTAGTCCCCACAATCCGGTCGGAAGAGTGTGGACGAGTGAGGAGCTTAGGAAAATTGGCGAGATTTGTGAAAAGCATGGAGTGATTGTCATCTCAGACGAAATGCATGGCGATCTCACCTTTCCAGGGCACAAGCATATACCGTTTGCGAAGGTTCACCCTGACCATCTCGACTTTGCTATCACCTGCGCGGCACCAAGCAAAACGTTCAATATTGCCGGCATGCAAAGCTCTATTTTTATCATTCCAAATAAAGAAATCAAAGAGAAATATGAAACACTGCTCATTGGATTTGGGCTAATGCGACCCAATGCATTCGCGGTAGAAGGAACGATCGCCGCCTACTATAAAGGCTTGCCGTGGCTAGTGGAAGTGAAGAAGTACTTAAATGCTAACTTAGAGTATGTTTGCTCCTATTTGGAAGAGCATATTCCTAGCATAAAAGTAGTAAAACCAGAGGCTACTCATCTAATTTGGTTGGACTGTCGTGAACTAGAAATCCCACCAAACGAACTGCATGCCTTCTTTTTAGAAAAAGCGGGAGTCCGTCTGGATGAAGGAATGAAATTTGGTGGAGGCGGCCAGGGCTTTGAACGCATAAACATTGCCTGCCCACGCGAGGTGCTGACCGAAGCACTTCTTAGGATGAAAGCTGCTATTAAGGAGAGGGAGACCTGCTAACGTAAGTTTGTTAGCGGGTTTTTTCGTAGTGGAGGTGAGAATCTTCATTACCAACTCTAATTACCTAAATAGTGTGATAATATATATTTTGAGTCCTTAACCGCATACATATTGTCACCCGTCCCACGAGTCAAAAGGATATAAAGGGGTTTAACCAAAGTGGAAACCGTAAAACTAGCAACGAAATTAGCTAACAAGGTAAATGAAATAGACTTTTCAGGTGTTGTACATGTGGTGAATACTACTGGGATAATCCATTCCAGTGCACATGGTTTCTCCAATCGGGCAGAGTCCATTCCAAATAAGATGAACACGCGATTTGGAATTGCATCAGGCTGCAAGCTGTTTACAGCGATTGGTATATGCCAATTGGTGGAGAGTGGAAAGCTCTCGTTTCAATCAAAGTTGTGCAGTTTATTGGATTATTCTTTTCCTCATTTCGATAAAGAAGTGACGATCCACCATCTGCTGACTCATACATCGGGTATACCTGATTATTTTGACGAAGATGTAATGGATGATTTTGAAGAGCTTTGGGTGCAGAATCCAATGTATCGCATGAGAGAGCTAGCGAATTTTCTCCCAATGTTCCAGAATGATAATATGAAATGCAAGCCAGGTGAAAAATTTCACTACAATAATGCCGGCTTTATTTTATTGGGTTTGATTATTGAAAAGGTAGCGGAAGTTACTTTTACCGATTATGTGGAGGAGCATATTTTTGGTCCTTCAAAAATGACTGAATCCGGTTACTTCTCTTTTGATCGGTTACCTGGTAGAACAGCATTAGGTTATATCGACTATCAAGATGGCTCCTGGAAGACCAACAGCTACTCTATCCCGATAAAGGGTGGAGCTGATGGTGGAGCCTATGTTACTGCAGGGGACATGGAGAAACTTTGGCGAGCATTATTTAACGGAAAGCTCATGAGTAAAGAAATGGTGGCTAATATGCTGACGCCGAAAATCCAATCCGAAAACGAGAAAGATTGGTATGGCTACGGGATTTGGATTGAAAAAGAGAGTGACAAAATAGTGAAATACCATGTCATGGGCTATGACCCCGGAGTAAGCTTCGCATCAGGTTACTATCCAGCTTCAGAAACCATTGTCGTGATCCCTTCTAATAAGGAAAGTGGTCCCCATAAGCTGATGTACTTGATAGAAGCATTTATTTAAATAAGGAGTGAGGCATATCTGTTTGGTGCAGTTATGTCTTTCTTTGTTTAATTATCAAATTGGCGTATTGGTTGGTGGAATGCTTAGTGAAATGTGGGGAGTAAGGCCGTTGTACTTTCTGATAGGATTCATGATTTTTGGAGTCGCGATGGTGGGGTTGTTGCTTCCCTATTATAAGTTTATGGATGTAGAGATGGGGGAGAGGAGAGTTTCTTGACCCCGCCCTTTGGTTTACTGGCGTAACCCCAACCTAGGCGTTTGCATACACTATGTTGGGGTGAGAAAAATGAGAGTAAAGCATACAGATTCAGATGTTGCGTTAATGGCAAGAATGATGCGAGCCGAAGCCGAGGGAGAAGGCAAGCAAGGCATGCTCTATGTGGGCAATGTCATTGTTAATAGAGCGGTTGCAGATTGTTTAGATTTTAAAAAAGTACGAACGATTCCACAGGTTATCTATCAAGTGCAGGGCGGAAACTATTCTTTCGAAGCGGTACAAAAGGGGAACCTTTTTTACAACAGAGCAAGATCGGTAGAAAAAAAGTTAGCAAAAAGAAACTTAACATCTTGGAGGGAACACCCAGCCAAATACGCCCTCTGGTATTTCAATCCATACGCACCATGCCCACCAACGTGGTACGACCAACCCTTTGCGGGTCAATATAAAAATCACTGTTACTACGAACCAATAGCTGGCACCTGCGCAAGTGTGTATTCCGGTTAAAAAACTGGGGGACGGTTCTCCTTGTTCTTTCGCAAAGCGATTGAACTGTTAGAACCGTCCCCTTGTTTCATTTTAATTTTTCTAGAACTTCCGAGCTGAATTTTTTTAGTTTGGAGTCCGGAAGTGGGTGGAAGTTGTCAACGGCTGTTTGGGCTGCGGCGATTGCTTCTTCTTTTCTACCGAGCTCAGTCAAAATTAGTGCTTTGTAGGATTCTTTTAGATAAAAGTCGGATAAGTCAATGGGATGGTGAATGATGTCTGGCATCTGCACTTTCTCTATTGTTTCCATTGCTTCATGATAGCGCCCAAGATAATAAAGTGATTTTGCTTTTTCTAATAGAAACCATGGGTGAAAAAACTCCACCATTTCTGGATCGGCTAAGTTTTCCTCAATTTTCTCGAGCGCCTCTGCATAATCATGCTTTTCCTGAATTAGAGAAAAAATGTGGAACAGCTGGTAGGAATACCGCGCCATATTATCTTCTGCAAATTCACCGTATTGTTTTAATTTTTGCAGATAATAGTCTTTTTCGGTCACATTCCCCTCCATCAACGCGTGTGCTGCTGCAAGACGGTACATATCATCCATACGGTAGAAAATACGTTTGTCTTTTGAAAAGGCGAGCGCTTTTTCTGTGGTTTCCATTGCGGCCTTCACAGCTCCCACGGCATACAAGAAAATCGCCTCATGATAATCTAAATCAAGTCTTGCCAAAGGTTCTATGTAGTTGTGTTTTGCCTCAATTTCTTTTCGTTCCGCCTGAAAAATCTCGAGCGCTTTTTTGTAGTCGTGCTCCACAAATGCAATGCTCGATCTGAATATTCCAATCGATGCGCGGTTAGAGGAGATATTCATCTGATCAAACATATCCGCTGCTTTATTTATTAAGTCTTCCCAGCCAGGTTTATTATCTTGTTGCAACGCATAGCTGTAAATCTCCAAAAGCCGTGCACTCTCATAGCCGTGCGATAGTTTTCCAATATGCGGAGAAAGCAGTTCCACTAGCTGTCGGTATTTATTCGCTAACTCTGTAACAGGTGTGTTATAGAGTTTTTCTGCTGGCTCTAAAATCTCACGGAGTTCATCTGTACTGACTTCCCCGAGCAGGTCTGAAACCTCCACTTTTAGCTGTCCAGCAATGAATGCTAGGCTTTCCATCGAAGGTTTTGCCTTATTATTTTCAATCAAACTCAGCATCCCTTTCGAAAGCTCCCTTCCAGCCACCGCTTCTAAGGTCAGCTTCTTTTGTTTTCTTATTTTTCGAATACGGTCTCCAAGCATCTGAAAAAACCTCCCGCCTATTTTGTTTAATTATATTAAACTTTTGCTTGAAATGGAAGCATGTCCCATGATATGATTTGTTTAATTAAATTAAACTTTTAAAAAAGAGGTGCTATACCATGGAAGAAAGCTTAAAAATAAAAAGGGCAACGTATCATCTATATACCTTCATGATAAGTAAACTTATTTCCTCATTTGGCGCTCAGGTGTATGCCTTTGCGATTAGCTTCTACATTTTACAAACAACAGGATCTGCCACAAGTTTTGCCACCAATCTTATTTGTAACCTACTACCACGAACACTTGCCGGTCCATTTGCCGGAGCCATCACAGATAGGTATTCTCGGAAAAAAATCGTCATCATGGCACAAATTGCTACAACACTTGCGATTGTGGGACTACTCACCTATACACTAACATTCGGACTCTCCCTCATAGCCATCTACACCACGACCGTCATTTTGTCTTTAACATCCACCTTTTCAGCTATTGCATTTACATCATCCATCACAGGACTCATTGATCCAGGAAGAATTCAAAAGGCAATGTCTTTGAACCAAATGGCGTTTTCCTTTGCAACAATTGGAAGTCCAGCAGTTGGCGGTCTTCTATATGGAGTGGTGTCCATTCCGTATTTCCTTGGAACCTATATCATCTTGTCGGCTGTCGCCGTTGTTTTGGAATCGACGATGAACTTCCGCCTTTTTGCTGCACCTGCTAAGAAAAAGGAGGAGGGAGAAGCAAAAGAATCCCTGCTTCAAAGTATGAAAGCAGGATTAGGATACCTGCGACTCCAACCACTCGTCATGATTATGCTTTGGATCAGCTTGCTCATCAATTTCCTATTCGGAGCCTATGAAGTCGGCTATTCCTATATTTTAATAGAAAAACTGAAAATAGAATCACAGCATTTCGGCTTCACGCAAGGCGCATTTTCAGTAGGCATGCTCCTCATGTCGATTTATTTTTCCATGCGAAAAGAAGTAAAATACCCACTGCTAGTTTCAAAGAGGGGCGTCATCGCAATGGGAGTTATCCTGGGAGCCATCTCCATTCCACTTGTGCTGCCTATGAACTACTGGATGACATTCACCTTCTATATGGTAATCATGTTCAGTTTTGGATCCTTCATCATCATCGTCAACACACCAATCCAAGTGATGCTGCAAAAAACGATTGACGACGAATACAAAGGAAGAGTCTTCTCCACCATTGAAACCATGGCCATGGCTCTCATGCCACTAGGAATGGTCATCTTCGGCATCCTTTACGACATCTTCCCAGGCCAATGGATCCTACTCATCTCAGCTGGCTTGCTCATCATTACCATGCTCATCATGGCCCGCCCATCTGTCGTGAAAAAAGCACACCCAGAATGGAGACAGGGGGAAGGTTCTCGCGGTTCACTCGGATTTAGAAAAAAGCAAGGGCAAGGATCTGCAGCATCTTGAGGAAGTGGGCCAGTGGGACGGTTCTTGCGGTTTATTGGGGTAACAAGGAGGCAGGAGTTAGGATAAAATCAAGATTTTTAAAAATGGAGATACGTCTTAATAACCTTTGAAAGTGTGATCTAAATACCCCTTCTAAGTGAGTGGAAGAAAGGAACGGTTCTTGTGCTTCCTAAAATCCTGCGATCCCAAACTATGAGTCTAGGGATGGAGCATAAATCCATCCCTGGAGAGTGTTGTAGCTTTAGAGGGCAGAATACAATTAAATGAATAAGAGTTCATTCACTAGCATCTACCCTAGGGGGCAAATAACAATGGTAAATCATAAAGAAGAGTTTAGGATTCAACATCCAACATTAGAAGCAGCACAAGCAGTTACAGATTTAGTTGCACAGTGTGATATCGAGGAAATAGGGGAGCCAGATATTACACTCTCAGACGTTCTGGACATGTGGAACTCTATTAGGATTGAAACAGATGCATGGATTGCTGTTTCAGATGCGAACGAAATCATCGGTTATGGCTTTGTCGAGATGACTGGAGCTAACAGAATGGATTCCTGTGTATTTGTTCATCCATCTTTTAAAAATCAAGGCATTGGCACCGCGCTTCTTCATAAAATTGAGGCACGGGCAAAGCTCCTTTCGGAAAATAGAGAGGGTGAGCAATGGCTCATGAATCAAATCCCCTTTACCAATCTTGCTGCCAGAGCGCTTGTGGAGAACCATGGCTACCAATTTAGTAGATTATATGAACGGATGAAAATTAAGTTAGGGGGCTTACCGGTCGAGTCCGAGCTACCTGAAGGAATCGAGTTACAAACCTTCGTACCGGATAAAGAGGAAGAAGCACTCTTTTTCCTTTACGACGAAACCTTTCGCGATGCTTGGGGCTATACACAAAAAGACTTCAAAACCTGGATCTCTCAAAAAAAGGGTGACCACTACGACCCAAGTCTCTGCGGAACCAGTGGGATTTCTGATGAGTAGAATGCAAGAGGACGGACTATTTATCGATTTGCTAGGCGTAAAACGTGCTTACAGAAAGCACGGAATCGGAAAAGCACTACTCCTTCACGCATTCGCAACAGCCTACCAACGCAATCAAAAAACCATCCTGCTATACGTAGACTCCGACAGTCTCACAAACGCCAACCGCCTCTATGAGCACGTGGGAATGAAGGCTCATTCCCAAACCGCGGTTTATGTGAAGGAGCTTTGAGAGGAGCGGGGCGGGAGACGGTTTTTGCGGTTCACTAAGGGACGAAGGTGGCTAGGAATCTGGGAGACTATTAGAAGTGTCACAATAAATCTGAAAAGTGTTGCAATAACCTCAAAAAGTGTCACAATAACTCTCAAAAGTGTCACAATCCTTAGAAGCAATTTCATTTCAGTTAATGGGATTGCTTCTTTTTGAGTGAAGAAACCCCATGGAAGTGGAAAACCACCACTTCGCTTACCTAAAATATGGTATATTTAATGTAAGAGTATTCTAAATAATGAGAGGAAGAGAGAATGGGGTTTGAAAATTGGGTTTTTGTTGTTGTTTTAGTTACTTACTTGATTAGTTTGGGGTTGGTTAGTGTCATTTTCCAATCTATTTTTGCGAAGAATCAAAGAAAAGGTTACATAGCGCTCATTTTAATTGCAATCTTAAACATATTTCAGCTCATACAAGGATATAGCATGTCACCATTCGTCGCTTTAGGCATGTTCCTACTTTTACTAACAACCATAGCGGTTACATACTTCTCAATCAAAAAACAGCGGAGTTAAGTGAACCGTGGGGAGGGTTCTCCTTCACCTTTCAACATATAAAAAAACCACAAGAAACGTTCCCCCGGTCCACCCTTGCAGAAAGGAGATAAAGATGAACATCAATTTTGCCACCGAAGAGGATTACGAATATCTTGCGACACAAGACAAGCATCTATTAAATAGTCTAATTTCACCCAAAATCCATGCAAAAGAAATATACATACTCCGAAACGACCAAAATGAACGAATCGGTTGGATGAGATACGGCTACTTTTGGGACAACACGCCGTTTATGAACATGATCTGGATAGACGAGCAATACCGCAACACAGGTGTGGGAAAACAAACGGTAGCTCGATGGGAGGATGAAATGAAAAACAAAGGCTTGAATATGGTCATGACATCTACCCAGGCAAACGAGGAAGCACAGCACTTTTATAGAAAGCTAGGATACAAGGATTCTGGCTGTCTTTTACTTGAGGGTGAACCACTGGAAATTCTTCTTACGAAAAAAATTTAGAAGCATTAACCCCAGTCCATTCTCTACCAAAAATAAAAAAGAATAGGAATAAAAGAAATGAAGATTCTTATATTAGGAGCTTCTGGCTACCTAGGATCTTGTGTCTTTAACCGGGCTTCACAGATGAAAAATGCAAAAGTGATAGGTACTTCACGAACAGCTCAAGAGAGTGAAAGTTGCATCCAACTAGATATAATAAATCAGAAATTAGTGGATACAAAAATAAAACAGATAATCCCAGATGTTATTGTTTGGACATTGATGAATAGGCAAAAAGAACACGAATTAATTAATAAGGGTCTTAAAAATCTTTTGAACGTTGTTAGAAAGGAAACTAAGATCGTATTTATATCAACAGATGCCGTGTTCTCAGAAGGAAAAGGAGGATATAGTGAAACGGACACAGTAGCATTATTATCCGTAAAATCCCCTCTAGCTGTTTATGTAAACTCAAAAATAAAAGCTGAACAGATGATAGTAACCGAGCACAGTAATCATGTCATCATTAGAACAGGTCCTATATATGGGAAATCTGCGAACCAAAAAATAGAAGATAGGACATCAAAAATAATCTCCAACATTAAAAAGAATGATCCAGCAGAAGCGTATTCTAACAGTTATAGAACCTTTGTACATGTAGAAGATTTAGCAAATGCTATTTTAGAGGTAGCAGTAAATAAAGTTAATGGTTTCTTACATGTAGGTCCTACCAAAAAAGAAAGTTACTTTTCATTTTTTCAGAAAAGGCTTCATCAACTTGGGTGGAAAAGTACTTTCTTAAAACCAGTACAAATCCAACAAGAGAAAGACGCTTTTTATCCTTTAGATACATCACTGAATACGCAAAAGGCCACCAAGATACTTTCAACTGAATTTAGATGTGTGTAGGTAAATTCATTTGTAAACCATACTTCCATCAACGGTTAATTTAACTCTCAATTACAAAAACAAGAAACGAGGAAAAAAAATGAACACGTGGCTATACAGTATATACTTTTTCATCCTAGCGATAGTAGCTTTCTTCACCGGAGAAATCGTCACTCTGATTATGCTTGGACTGATTCTACTATGCTTAAACAATATCTATAACGTATTAGTAAAAATCTATCAAAAGCAATGTGAATGAGACATGGGACACTTCTTGTGGTCCAAAAAATCCACCTGAGTCATTTCCCTGTCGGAAAGGAGGAGTAGCAATGGGCTCGAGAATCATGCACGCCATCATCGGCCATAAAATAGCAGAAAGGCTAGCCATCAAGGATAAAGCATCCTTTATGTATGGTAGTGTTGCAGCGGACGCTGTTTTCTCGGTGGATGAGAAAAACGCCTCTCACTTTTTTATTGGAGATTCTCAGGACTTTTCTAGAAGAGTAGACTATGACCACTTTTTCCAAAAGTACATGGCTCAGAATAATCATGATTACTTGCTCGGCTATTACACTCACCTTGTCGCTGATGACATCTGGCTGAAGGGCTTTTACCAATCCTGGCTGAAAAACAGAATGGAAGCGGATGAAAATCTGCACAAGCTTTATCACCGGGACTTCCACTTACTAAACGGCAAATTATTAGACTACTACTCTTGCTCAAAAGAGATAAGAAACGCATATACCCAAACACCAGCCAATACCGATTTGGAAGAGGTCAGTGTCCAACAGGTGAAGAAATTCGTGCCATATGTTATCGGCGATTTAGAATATAACGAACAAGCCTTAACAGAGCCTTTGCAAGTATTTACGTTAGAACAAATTATCGGATATGTAGAGACATCTATTGAGATTGGGATACATAAGCTTAAGAAGTTACAAACTCCGCTTGTTTTCTGAAACCATCCTCTTTGTACCTCCGTCTAACCATTAAGTACAAACAAGAGGGAGGAAAACATGAAAAGAAAAACAATCGGTGTCATCGTTCTTACACTTTTAACGATCACTCTATTTTTCAACCCGCTAGATTTTTATGCAGGCTATAAAGGGGAAAAAGAGTTGAAAGCCATGTCTTCTTCCATTCTAGAGATACTTGATTTACACAATGTTGACATTAAAGACATTCAACCTATGGGAGATAACATATTTTTGCTAAAAACCGATCAGGAAAACTTTCTAGTGCAAAAAGAGCGGTCAGGCGGCCTCACAGAATTCACTATCTATGAACAACATGACACGACAATAGGAATGTTTGATGGATTGAAGCCATCACTGTCCTATCGAATAAAAGGGGTTTTTAGCAGATGAAAATGAGCCAGGAGAACCGTCCCACTGGTTCTTTTTTATGAAAAAAATGAAACCAGCATCAAACTTAATCGTCTTAAGGTTAGATAGAAGTGGGGTGAGAGGCGTGTGAGGAAGATTAAGAATGAGGAGTTATTGGAGGAACGAGCTGCTTGGCTGGAGAGTCTGATGGAAGAGTATGGGGAGCGTCTTACGGGGCTTTCTTATAACTATGTGAAGGATTGGAAGCAAGCGGAGGATATTGTACAGGATGTGTTTGTTCAGTGCTATCAAAATTATGAGAAAAGCGTAGCGGTTGCCTCAATCAAGGCATGGCTCTACCGAATAGCCATCAATAAGTCCAAGGATTTGCTGAAAAGTGCCGGCTTTAAAAGGGTCATCAGGGATTCTAATCTTTTCGCATTTTTTACCTCTTGGGAATTATCGCCGGAAAAAGATCTCCTGAAACGAAGCGAGGAAGAGTTCCTATCTAGAAGTGTTCTTCTTCTCCCCATAAAATATCGAGAGGTTATCACGCTGTATTATTATGAAGAGTGTTCCATTGAAGAAATTAGCGCCCTCCTAGGTACAAACCAAAACACCATCAAAACAAGATTAAATCGAGGTAGGGAAAAGCTGAAAAAAATGATGGAAAGGGGTGGATATGATGGAGAGGAAACTTAAAAAGCTTCGAAAAGCAATGGATAGCACCACACACAAGGGTGTTCATTTTACCGAATTTCATAAAAATAAAATTAGAAATGCAGTCCACACATCAATCACGCAGCAACCGAAACGGCCGAACAAGCTAGTTATCATAAGCCTTTCCACCTTTGCCATCTTCCTCTTCGCCTTTTTCATCACAACAGAGTTTCTAGGTCAGCAAAAAAACGAACCTCAAAATGTTTCCGGCGACGACGTTACACAAACGGGAGAGCTGTTTAGCGTCATGCCTGATCCGCTCTTGCATGCAGGAAAGCCGTATGGCTACATTTTTAGCTTCCATGAGCCCTTTGACACGTATGAGGGAAAAGAGCTTTCCGTTACAGCTGTTCACGAGGAGACCGAGCATCGTGTGCAGGCAGTGGAATCGGAACTAATAACAGAGCCTTCCTCAGGATACACAAGTCTGGAACGCTTTACGACAACCTTTGAATTACCTTATGGCGGTGAGTGGAAATTGGAGGTGTACTTAAACGGCCAAGGCTACGGAGAAACGGTCGTTCAAGTAGCTGATGACCCGAATCCATTCCAAAAGCAATTAACCAAGATGGAAGTGGAACTAGTCAGAGAAAGTGGCGTTCCAGAGGATAAGTTAACAGTAACAGATGAACAAATATTATCAGAAATAAATTCTATTATGGACAAAGTAAGTTGGGACACAACGATTGAAGTTTCATGGGCAAAACACGAGGATGTCCGAGCAACACTTTTTTATAAATTAAAAGAAGATCAAGCTGTAAAAAGCTACGAGTACAGAATTTGGATCAACGGGAATCAAAGTATAGAGATTTTAAGCTTCAACCCGAACGAAAATATCGGCAAGCTAGAACCTGAAGATGGCAAGCGGTTAAAACAGCTACTGGTGAATGAATAATGTTGATAAATGTCTAGCACTAGCCTTAAAAAGGTTAGTGCTTTTTCACGTACGTAAATATGACCAAATACCTTCATCTACAGTATAAAAATGTGGATTGTAGGAAGATTATTAAAGACTTATTAATAGGATGCTGCAAGGTTGACCACTAAAAAATGGAGAATGCTATGTTTAAAAAAAATCGTCCAAAAAAACCAATGTCACCTGTTCAACCAAATTATGAAGATTATTTGAAAAACACCTTACATATTGAAGATGTGAACAAGATCCCTAAAGAACAAGAGCCATTCTGCAATATTATGAGGAGGGCCTTTAAGGATTGTGATGATTTTCAATTTCATTACATACCTAGCAGCGGAACAGAAGGAATCTATATTTATTTTTTTAAGGGAATAGCAGATATTGAAAAGCTAGAGCAGGTTTTGTTACTAAAAAATCCTTTCCAATTATCGGACATGGAAAGGAGAGTGGAGAGAAATATCCAGAATTCCGATTACATAGAAGCGGATAACTGGAAGCATTGTATTCAAGATTGTTTGGATGGGAATATTATCCTTCACTTGCCAGAAAGTAACCCGATTATCGTGAAATACAGGAAAACAGAAAAAAGGAATTTAACAGAACCGACGACACAATACCAAGTTTATGGACCTAAGATTGGCTTCATTGAGGATAGTCGAACCAATATTGCTTTAATAAGAAATATGATAAAGGACCCTAGATTAAAGTTAAAAGAGTTTACCATTGGCACGTTGAGTCATACCCATGTTGGTCTTTTGTATTTAGATGAATATGTCGATCCAGAGCTTTTAACGCTGGTGACGAAACGTCTCGAGCATTTTAAAATGGAGCAGTTAAATGATAGTGGAGAACTTGCAAAGGAGATCGTGGATTTTCCATTATCCATCTTTCCTCAAGTATACGAAACAGAGAGGCCAGATTTTGCTTCGGTTGCCTTGAGTCAGGGGAAAATAGTGGTGGTAATTGATAACTCTACGTTTTGTCTAGTCTTACCGATTACTTTATTTAATTTGATTGAAATTAGCCCAGATAACTATCGAATGGCTTTGGATAATTCGTTTATTAGGTTTTTAAGAATCACGTCCATTTTGGTTGCCACCATTCTTCCGGCTTTATATGTGGCGCTTGTAGGGTATCATCCGGAATTGTTACCCACAACCCTTGCATTGTCTATTGCTGAATCCAGAAACAATATCCCGTTTCCCGTATATTTAGAAGCGTTGATGATGATTTTTGCATTGGACATTCTAGTCGAAGCTAGTATCCGATTGCCAAGTTTCGTAGGGCAAACGATAGGAATTGTAGGGGGGTTAGTAATAGGTCAAGCGGCAGTAGAGGCAGGTCTGGTTAGTAATACGATGATTATCGTAAGTGCTCTAACGGCAATTACTTCCTTCACTCTTCCAACCTGGCACTTAATTTCATCCTGGAGAATAGCAAGATATTTCATTCTTTTTGCTTCTTCTTTTTTGGGACTTTTCGGATTAGCTGTTGGAGTAGCTTTTCTCACTTTACATCTTTGTAACTTAAAATCTTTCGGAAAACCATATTTATCTCCGTTTAGTCCTTTTAATCCTAAAGAGCTTTTAGACGTTTTCTTTAGGCTTCGGAATAATAAATACTCAAAATAGTGGGAAGGGGAGGTTAGATGTATGCTAGATAACACTCCTAATTTAAGAGGTTTTGACGTTTTTGCTTTTACTTTTTCCTCTACAATTACGTTAGGTGTCGCTTTTTTACCTTATGTAGCAGATGGAGAAATTCAAAGTGCATGGCTAAAATTAATCGCAACATCTATTCCTTATTTCTTCATGCTATGGCTTTTAGCAACCTATTTTCGATTATATGGGAATACCGATTTTTTTATGGAGCTGAAAAAGAAGGGCGGGTCCTTTGTTTATTTAATTGTGACAGTGTACCTAACGATCAGCGCAATTTTTAGTACGATGAAGGTAACACAGGATCTCACGTTTCTCGTTCGAACCTTTATGTTAAAAACAACCTCTACCTTGTTAATTCTGATCCCATTTATTCTGTTAATCTCACTTGCAGTCAGTGCAGGATTGTTGACCATCATTAGGTTTATTTGTATTTTCGTTATTGCCGAAATCCTCTTGATAGGTGCTTTTGTTATCTATGGCTTTTTTAGTGAGTATTTCAATTGGATTTATATCCTCCCAATGATAGATGTTAATTTCCCAACATTTCTAAAAAGCTCTCTATCTGATGCTGCTAGGTATGGGGGTGTAGTAACGCTATTAGGCTTAATGCAATATGTAAAAAAAGAAGAGAAAATTTTTGGAGCGATGAGTTTAGGGCTATTTTTTATCATGGCTATTTATGTTTCTCAGAGTCTGGTGGTACTTGGAGTTTTTGGTTTCAAGGAAGCAATCAATCTAACCTCTCCGATATTAACATTGGCACAATCCATCACCCCAGGCACAGGACTTTTAGAAAGAATGGATCTGCTGTTACTAGGGTTTTGGATTATTTCTTTTATTAAAATAGCCTGTATCTTGTTTTGGTTTTCCCTTTATCTATTAGAGCAATTGTTTCCAAAAATAAAGAAGATAGTATTCATTTTCCTCATTACACCATTTTTCTTCATCTATGCAATTGTGGTGCCTTTTCAGTTTGTTGATCAATGGCAATTTTACAACATAAATGTGTTGATAGCGTCCTTTGTCATGCCAAGTATTTTATTAATTTATTTGAACATTAGAGCCAAAAAGTCACAGGGACAATCGTTATGAAAAGTGCTATCCTTCTTCTTATTTGTTGCGTTGCTTTAGTAGGTTGTAATGATATGAGGGAAATTGATGAACGAGGCATGGTTCTTGGTGTTTCTCTTGACCAAGGGGAAGAGAAAAAATATAAGATAAGCATTCAGCTTCCTATTTTAGGGAAAACCGAAAAAAGTGGAACAGGACCACCAAAATCTGGAGAGTTCGAAGTGATGACAAGTGAAGGAGATACGGTTTGGGAAGCCATCACCAATTTAGAAACCAAAACACCAAACGTGCTATTCTTTGGTCAGCTAAAGGTCATCGTCATTTCTGAAGAAATCGCTTCAACCAACATAAATGGTGCATTGGATTTAGTCGATCGCATTCCAGATATCGGCAATAAAGTGTTCCTAATCATAAGCAAAGATGAAGAAGCAAGTAAGTTTTTACGAACTGAATCCTCGCTGATAAAGCTTCCGTCTTTATACTTAAACCGTTTCTTTGGTGCAGATAAAAAAATTGAACGTACCCAACCAGTAAGGATTTTTGAGTACAGAAGAGATAGAAATGCCGTTTCATCAGCAGCAATCATTCCTTTTGCTCAGACATTGGATAGTGAGATAATCATTGAGGATGTTGGGGTTTTAAAAGATGATAAATTGGTTGAAAAGCTTCAAGGTAGGGAGGTTGCTGCAAACCAACTAATCAAAGGAGAAAAAGTGGAAGAGATGAACTATGTCACAAACGTACATTCAGGTGGCAAAGAAATCTCTGTTTCTTTATCGCGAATTATGCTGAAAAGTAAGGTCACTATACCTCAAACAAAACCAGTGTCTATTGAAATTTCCATAAGGGGAAAAGGTAATATTGTTGAGCTTTCAACAGGAGAAACAACAAAAGAATTCATTAAAAATTTAGAGTCAAAGATGGAAAAAGAAATACAAAAAGATGTGGAGGCAACCATCAAGAAAATGCAAAATGCGAATGCGGAGCCCTGGTTATTGGGACAGCGAATTTGGATAAAGGATCGTAAAAACTACCAATCACTAAATTGGAAGGAAACAGGATTCCAAGAAGCAACGTTTACCGTAAAAGTAGATTTCGAAGTAGAAACAACAGGGCAGAAGGGTCTATATAATAAAAACCCTATACCAAGAAGTTTCAACTGGTGATTTTCTACAATAAAAAGGAAACCCAAAAGCCACCCCGTCCGTATAGAAGAAGAAGGGGTGGTCCATAATGATCTATTTCGCGCTCATCTTATTAGGCATTGTCATCGCTATACCGATTTTATTAGTCAATAAGTTTGAAAGCTCGATGCGCAGCTTTTTTCGCGGAGGGTTTGGTGGATTAGGGCAAGGGGAAAATAGTAATTACATAACCTGCACGAAATGTCAGACGAAAATAAAAAGAGTGCACACTGCGCCATATTGCGAAAAATGCAGACAATTTTTTTAAGGGGAGGCCATTATGAACAGGCTAAATATTTTAACTTTAGGAACAAAAGACATTCTAAAGGCACATACCTTTTTTAAAAACTTAGGCTTTGATACATCGATAAGAGGAGAGGAAACAGCTCCTGCCATCATCTTCTTCAAAAATGAAGGAACCCGCCTTGCGCTTTACCCGTTGGAGGAATTGCGAAAAGACATTAATAAGGAAAACCCACCTGTGGTCGGCGGCGGATTCCAGGGAATTACGCTTGCGTATAATACGAAAACAAAGGCCGAAGTGGATGAAATCTTTCAAAAAGTCGAGAGATTAGGCGGCGTCATTCAGAAAACTCCACAAACAGCGGATTGGGGCGGATACTCAGGCTACTTCACCGATCTGGACGGTTATTACTGGGAGGTTGCCTATTCAGAGTTTTGGGAGTTTGATGAAGGGAACATGCTGGTGATTGAAGATCAGGAGTAATGTGAAAAGACACGGGATTCCGTGTCTTTTTTGGTAGTGTGAGTTGCAGTATTTAGCGGATCATGTCGACTGGCTGATAAGTAGGCTGTTTTGGCTGATAAAATGAAAAAGTGGCTGATAAATAGTCCATTTCCGCTGATAAAACAAAAAAGTGGCTGATAAATCAAGATTTCCGCTGATAACCTTTCGCCGCCTTAAGACCTTAAGACTTAACCCCGATTACCTTTTTCCAAAAGCCCTTTAAATCAAACTCCGCTGCGCTTCATAAATCCGCAAATTCGCATAAATTTTCTCCAAGGTCGGCGCTCCCACACCATTTTCAAGAGCAACTTCAAGCAAATACCCATAAAAATGCTCCGCTTCCACAGAAAGCCCCTTTTCCATGTCACGCTGCATCGAGGATTTCATGGAACCGGCAATCGAATGAAGCTTATCCCAGTTGCCATCCACAATACCTTCACCAAGCGGCGCGTCCACTGTCTTCATGATAGCAGCAACCTCCTCAAGCGTCTGACGAATGGTTACCGCACCAAGCGCATCCTCCCGAATCGGCCCAATCGGAGAGCGGAACAACGATGTCACACCAGCAAGGGTTGCAATGAACAGATACTTGTGCCACATTGCCTGATCCATGTTTTCAGAAAGCTCAAAGTTTGCTTTTGTGCCGCTAAAAGCATCTGCAATTCTCGTCATTCGGTCTGATTTTTCCCCGCTGCGTTCCCCAAACACCAAGTCATGAATAGCACTAGTTTGCACTACAGCCCCATCTGCATCCAAGGTCGCCTCTACAAAGCAAAGGCCACCAAGCACCTGCTGTTCACCTAACACCTCTGTTAGCTTTTTCATATGTGCCATCCCATTTAACAATGGAACCACAACCGTTTTTGGACCGATATAGGGATTCACGTCCTTAAGCGCGGCATCCAGATGATACGCCTTCATGGACAACAAGATGACATCAAATGGCTCTGATGCTTCTCCACTCACTAGAAGCTTTGGCGACAATACGACATCTCCATGCATACTCTTAATCACCAAGCCAGTCTTCTCAAGCTGTTGCTTCCTGCCTTCCCGCACCAAAAACGTAACATCTTCCCCTTTTTCTAATAGCCTGCCGCCAAAATACCCACCAACAGCACCTGCACCAACCACAAGAATCTTCATCAACAATCCCTCCCTATATGTATGATTATATTGTAACAGCAATATTAAGTTATCGCTTCCATCCTGCTTCACGTGGACATCTTTTGCTATAGTAAAAGGGAGGTGACAGAATGAAAAGTGATAAAGTATTTCAAGCATATGTAAAAGAAACAGAGACCAGCTTTTCGGGATGGGACTTCTCTCATATAACTGAAACTGGCAGAATGGCGAATGGGCTGTTGAGCTGGTCCTATGGCAGCATCGCTAAAGAATTGATGACAGGAGCAAGTGCCATGCTCGACATGGGAACAGGTGGCGGGGAGCTGCTATCTAAGCTACAGCCATATCCACCAACGGTTTGTGCCACAGAGGGCTACAAACCAAACTACCCGATTGCTAAAAAAAGATTGGAACCGCTGGGAGTCAATGTGGTGGAAGTAGCCCCGGATAACAAGCTTCCATTTGCAAACCAGCATTTTGATCTAATTATCAACAAACACGAGGAGTATGACCCAGCGGAGGTAAGGCGGGTTTTAAAGGACGGAGGCACCTTTCTCACCCAACAGGTGGGCGGAGATGACTGCCAGGAGATTAATAGACTACTAGGGGCTCCCATCAACGAGGAATATGACCACTGGAAGCTTGAATTTGCGGAAAATCAACTGATGGAGCACGGCTTCAAGCTACTCCTCAGCAAAAAAGAGTATCCGTCCCAACGCTTTTATGATGTTGGCGCACTCATCTATTATTTAAAAGCCATCCCTTGGCAAATTGAAAACTTCCAGGTGGAGGACTACATAGATCAGCTTTACAAGATTCATTGTTACATTGAAAAAGAGGGCTATTTAGATATCAGGCAAAACCGCTTTATTTTACAAGCAGTGAAAAACTAACAAAAGCACGAGCCTGCCTCATTAAGGTAGCACTCGTGCTTCTTTATTTTCCAACCGTTCCTTCAACTTCAGAAGGCACATTAATGATATCCTTCTTCACCAGCTTCAACGTCGCCACAATCAGAAAGCTAACAATCACCAACAAAAGCCACGAGCTTACCTTGCCAAGGTGCACCAAGCTCCATGCCTCCGTTTGATTTGGGTACTCCCATGCTCCAAAGTAGGTAGCAATATTTTCAGCAACCCAAATAAAAAATCCAATAAGCGCATAGGATAAAGCAATTGGCATTTTGTAGCGAGTCCCACCAATCTCATAAAACACCCACGATCTCCAAAAAACAATAATGACAAGTCCAGCCAGCCACCAACGAACATCTATCCAAAAATGATGGGTGAAAAAATTTAAGTAAATAGCTGCAGCAAGCGGAACGACCAGGCCAAACGGCGGCCACTTCACGAGCTCCACTTTTAACCTCCGCCACGCCTGACAAAGATAACTCGCCACACTCGCATACATAAAACCGCTATACAAAGGAACGCCGAACACCTTTGAATATCCTTCCTCTGGATACGACCAGGAGCCCATATGGACCTTGAAGACTTCAAGCGCGAGGCCAATCAGGTGAAACAAGGTAATGACCTTTAGTTCATCCTTTGTTTCCAGCCCCGACCGCACCATGATCCACTGCATTACGAGGCAGATGAGGAGAAGCCAGTCATAGCGAGGCAATAATGGAAGTGGAAGAACCTGCGTTAATGCCAAGGAAGCGAAGATAACAACCGGAAACAAACAAGATAAGGCCTGTTGCCACCCAAAACGAATGAGCTGTGTTACTAATCTCATAAATCACTTGCCTCCCTAATTTTTCTTTGTTATTGGCTGTGTTAAAGAAGCCTGTTGATAAAATGAGTTTCTAGCTGTTGATTGGAGCAAATGGCGAAGACTCTTCTCGGGAACGAAGCGATTGACGGGAGACCCCACAGGAGGTTGCTCCGAAGAGGCACCCCAATCAGCCCGCGGACGTGGAGCCTATATGCGGAAATCAACAGCGAAATTTAACAAAGTCTTGTTATTAAAAATATACTACATATATTTATTGTTTATCAATAAATTTTTATTGTGTTTAATGAAAAAATGTCTGTTGAATTTTTGACAAAGAGATAGGAGATACAAGAATTTTACAAAGCTTTAACACATCCTAGGTATCAAAAATGGGTTAGAACATGCTTTATTGGGGTAGAGAGCAATTACAAAAGGACGTTGGTGAAAAAAGGAATTTTCTACGTCCTGTTGGTTAAGTAGTATTGGTAAAAGTAAAAATTTACTAAATAAGGAGCTGTACCAATGGAAACTCAGACAATGAAATCGATTGCCCAACGATTTATGAGTGTGCGGGACAGGACCATGAAGCTTGTACAACCTTTAGAGACAGAAGATTTTATTATTCAATCACATCCAGATGTCAGTCCCCCAAAATGGCATCTTGCCCATACGACCTGGTTTTTTGAACGTTTTGTGCTGAAGGAGTATTTTGAGAACTACAAAGAATTCCATCCAACCTATGACTTCCTTTTTAATTCCTACTATGAAACAGTCGGTCCATTTCAACCAAGGCATCAGCGAGGAGTGCTGTCTAGGCCTAGTGTAAAAGACATTTTCCAATACCGCAGTTATGTTGATAACTGTATAGTAGACTTGCTTTTTCAAGAATCAGAGGACACGGAAAAAATTCATAGTTTGATAGAGATTGGCATGCAGCATGAACAGCAGCACCAGGAGCTGATTTTAATGGACGTGAAGTACAATTTCTTTGTGAACCCCTTGCATCCTGTTTATCAGAAGGAGCAACCTTTTTCGTCTGTTAAAAAAGAGCCAACCTTCCTTACATATGATGGCGGGCTGGTGGATATTGGCCACAATGGAGAGGGCTTTGCTTTTGATAATGAAGGTCCCAACCATAAAGTATGGCTAGAGCCCTTTAAGATGTCGGATATGCCTGTGACAAACGGAGAATACTTAGAATTTATCGAAGCTGGTGGCTATAAAAAAGCGTTCTACTGGCTTTCTGATGGCTGGAATACGGTGAAAAAGAATAACTGGCAGGCACCATTCTATTGGATAAAGGATGACAATGGGGAATGGAGCATTTTTACCTTATCAGGGATAAGAAAGCTCGATCCAAATGAACCCGTTGTCCATGTGAGTTTTTATGAAGCGGATGCCTTTAGCAGGTGGAAGGGTATGCGACTTCCCACTGAAGCGGAATGGGAGCATGCAGCAAGGGGCTTGAAGATAAGCGGAAACACAATGGATACAGGCTCATATCACCCTGTGTCATCAAAAGGTACAGAATCCACTTATATGTTCGGGGATGTCTGGGAGTGGACGGCGAGTGCGTATTCTCCCTATCCCGGAAGTAAACCACTAGAAGGAGCCCTAGGTGAGTACAATGCTAAATTCATGTGTAACCAAATGGTCCTCCGAGGTGGATCATGTGCGACGCCGCTTGATCATATCCGCCATACCTATCGCAACTTTTTTCCAGCCGACAAACGCTGGCAGTTTAGTGGATTTCGCTTAGCGGAGGATGCCCTATGAGTTTGTTGAAAAATCAAATACAAAGCTATGATTATTATCTGCATCATGAAAACATGCAGGAGGAAGTGTTGGAGGGCCTTTCCCATCCTCAAAAGAGAATCTCTTCCAAATTTCTTTACGATCACAAGGGCTCTGAATTGTTTGAGGAAATAACGCAACTAGATGAATACTACCCGACCAGAACAGAGATGACTATTTTTCAAGAGAGCATAAGCGAAATTACGGAGGTCGTCGGAAATGTTCATACCCTTATTGAGTACGGAAGTGGCAGCAGCAATAAAATCAAAGCGCTACTGCAGAATTTCCAAGGCCTGAAGGAATACGTACCAATTGATATATCAAGAGAGTTTCTTTTTCAATCCTGCCTGGAGCTTGCCATGAAGTTTCCCCATCTCACCATCAAAGCGGTGTGTGGGGATTACACAAAGCCACTTTCCTTACCCGTTGACACAAAAGGGAAAAAAGTGATCTTCTTTCCAGGCTCCACCATTGGGAATTTTGAGCCGCTGGAGGTACGAGGATTTCTAAAGCAATCAGCAGAGCTGCTTCACAAGGGTGATGGATTTTTAATTGGGGTCGATTTGAAAAAGGATGTTCAGGTCTTAGAACGTGCCTATGATGATGCAGAAGGAGTTACAGCCGCCTTTAACCTCAACTTATTAGAGCGGCTAAACAGAGAATTAGAAGCTAACTTTTCATTGGAACAATTCGATCATTATGCATGTTACAACAAAAAGGCAGGGCGGATTGAAATGCATCTGAAAAGTCTCGTCGACCAAACAGTTCAGGTTGCTTCGAGAACATTCCATTTTGCCAAAGCAGAAACCATTCATACCGAAAATTCCTATAAATACTCCATTCGTGAGTTCCAAAAGCTAGCTGAATCGTGCGGCTTTCAAGCGAAAAAAGTGTGGACAGATTCTGAAGAGAAATTTAGTGTGCATTACTTGGAGCGATTTTAATAAGGCGATAATCCCCCCTCTCTACAAAAGAGAGGGGGTTTTTACATAAAATGGGAAGGTTTTTTGGTAGCTGCATAGAATTCTACTACATAGTGAGTCAAAAAGGGGAGAATCACATGGAGAAGCAAAAACTTATCCAGAAAAAGTACAGAGAAATGAAGCGGCGAAAAAACAAGAAAAGCAATCAAGAGGTTTTTTGGTTTGCGATAGCATTGCTCGTAATCATGGTTTTTTTATACTTTTTTGGATTCCCAACAATCGGCAGCGAGGGGAAATTAATTAAGATTGAGAAGATAGAGTAAACAGGACCGGAGCGGCTGAGTGAGCGGAAAAAATTATGAGCTGGAGGTGGGGCTGCTGGGTGAATTTTGGGGAGAGTGGGGGAGAGGTGAATGTTTCGAAAGTCGAAATGTCACAATAACTCCAAAGAAAGTCACAATAACCTCTCGAAAAGTCACAATAACTCTAAAAAAAGTCACAATAACCTCTCGAAAAGTCACAATCACCCAAAAAAGTGTCGCAATCACCATCTCCTATCACCCGACATCGACCAGATAATTGAAATTCCTCCCGATATACACCCCACCAACTACCAAAAAACCTCCACACAAAGTGCGAAGGTCAAAGTTTTCCGTTAAAACTGCACAAAAGAGCCCAATTGTTGGCCAATTCCACATCTTTTTCTCAAAAAGTGCCCAGCATTCCACCATTTGCTCCTGCTTCCTCATTCCGTAAAGACCACCAGCCACAATTTTTATATAGATATCCCTTCAAAATTGTATATAATGGAAGAAATTACTTTTTTTAAGGGGAGGAAAAAGGTGGAAACAAAAAGACTTATGCTAAAGAAACAACAGCTTGAAGACGCAGACCGAATTGAGGAGCTTGCTAGCGACTATGAGCTGGCCAAAACTACACTCTATGTTCCGCATCCATATCCAAAGGGCTCCGCCAAGGATTTTATCAAGAAAAACTGGCAGCAAAAAGAAAACGGCTTGTACACTTGGTCCATCATTGAAAAAGAGAGTAATAGTTTGGTAGGTCTCATCAACATTAAAGTAACACCGGCCTTCAAACGTGGGGAGCTTGGCTATTGGATTGGCCGTCCATATTGGAACCAAGGCTATGGAACAGAAGCTGCCAAAGCAGTGATGGCATACGGCTTTGAGGAACTTGGGCTCAACAAAGTGTTCGCAGGTGCTATTAAAGAAAACCCAGGATCGTGGCGCATCATGGAAAAGCTCGGCATGAAACACGAAGGAGTATGGCGACAGCACGGCATGCGCGACGGCACGTTCTTTGATCTGACATACTACGGGATGTTGCGGGAGGAATACGAGAGGTTATACGCAAAGTAAAAGGGGCCCATCTCATGCCCCTTGTTACCCTCAATCCCTACACATATCATGCTCCTTCGTTTTCTCCCCACAAAAAACCAACTCATGTGGCACCTCTAATACATAGGACTTTCCGTGAAGTTCATATTCGAAATATACTTCCGTCACGTGTGTTCCACCTTGGCCTGACTCAATGGAAAACAAAATCTCGGTGAAGTTCTGAGAATCTTTTTCCTCACAGGACTGTGTCACGATTGTTCCCTCCACGTCCTCACTAATTTCTCCGCTTAGGTCAGTGTCTTTGAGGTTAGGAAGCATGCCCCTAGCGGTACCAATCGTACTTTCCATCTTGTCTCCACTTACGACTCTTTTGAACACTTTTACGTTCGCAGCTGGCGCAAGGTTGTGCTCACGATAGCCAACTTTCGTAATTTTTACCTCAGCTGCCCCATTTTGCACGCATGGGACATACGATCCGAACGTGACAGGGGAGTACGAATCTGAAACGGAGGTACCCCCGCCGCCAATTACACCAACAGACAGCACCCCACTTGTTTCTGAATGAGCGCAACCAGGTAACAACAGCAATACCACACAACCTACCCTCAACAAAAATCTCAACACCAAACCTCCTTTTGTACCTTACAAGTCACTTTCAAGATACTATAATATTAACATATTTGGTAAAATATGATTATTTAAAAAGGGGGAGTGGCTATGAGTGTAGCTGTAACATTTATTATTCTAGTGATCTTAATGATTATCGTGGCCTTTCTCTGCTTGTATTTTGCCAAAACGTTACCAGTCCTCTTCAAGTACACTCCATCCATCGTGCTCGTAGCAGGCATCCTTTATCTTTTTGTAAAGCTTCAGCTCAACTTAGGAGAGCATGCATTTGATGAAATTTATGATGTACTGGGAATTATTTTTCTCTCTTGTACACTAGTAATGGCGCTTGTATTTGCATTAGTAATAGAAATTAAAAATAGAATGGCAGGTTAATCATCTTGAAATGGAATCCAATATCATTAGAAAGAACCCAAGAAATTTTGAACTCGGCCTCTTTTAAATGGTGGATAGCAGGTGGGTGGGCGCTCGATTTATACGTGGGCAGAAAAACACGGGAGCATGGTGATACGGATATTGTTATTTTGAAACAAGACCAGATGAAGCTCCAAAAGCTCCTAGAGAAGGATTGGGAGTTATACATAGCACACAAAGGGGCGTTAACCCTATGGCAAGCAGGAGAACAGCTAGAACCTCATTATGATAATCTTTGGGCAAAAAGAAAGACAGAGGATGCCTGGTCTCTACAAATCATGTTGTTTGACCATGATGAGGTTAATTGGATTTATAAAAGAGAGAAATCCATTCGAAAACCATGGACAGAAATTGGTGAAGTTAGTTCATCAGGCATTCCGTATTTACGACCAGAAATTCAACTTCTCTACAAAGGAGGTAGCTCTGTGCTTCGGAAGAATGATGAGCAGGACTTGGAAACAGTGCTGCCATTATTGGATGGAGGGAGAGTTCAGTGGTTGTATGAAGCGCTATCCTCGCAGTTTCCTCGGGGGCATGAGTGGTTAAATAAAATAAATGCATGTAAGCAAAAACGGTAACCAAAAATGGCTACCGTTTTTTTCATTTAATTCTTCGCCACCAAAACCTCCACCCCAGCGGCCTGAATTGCTTTCACTTTCTCCTCATCCGTCTCTTCATCGGTAATGACAACATCTAATTTTTCCAGTGAATACATCCCTGCAAACATTTCTTGCCCGATCTTTGTGTGCTCCACTAAGGCAATCAATCTTTTCGCGTTGTTATAAATCGTCTTGTAGAAAATAGCGACTTCTGGCGTTGCGGTGCTTAGGCCTTTTGCGGAAAGTGCTCCACCAGTCGCAAAGCAAAGGTCCACGGTAAACTGTCGAGCAAATTCGTTGGCTAAAGAGTCAGTAATATTCCCGGAGCTTTTCACCTGACCTCCGATGAGATAGGTAGTCACATTCTCACGATCTCTCAGTGCATAAGCAATCTCCACGGAATTTGTCAGCACCGTGAAAGGGATGTCGGTCGGCAAATACTTCAGTAGTACATAGTGAATTGAAGCTCCCCCAATAAAGATGGTTTTATCGTTCCGAATGTAGGTAGCGGCTTTTTGGGCGATGGCATGCTGAAAATCTGTTCCATCTCCAAAACGCTCGGCTGGAGGCCTTGGTAATGTTCTTGCGGAAGTTACTGGGATGGCTCCTCCGTGAGTACGTTTTAGCAACCCTTGTTCCTCCATTATGGATAAATCGCGACGAATGGAATCAATAGACATTTGGAATTCCTCCGCCAAATCCTTCGCTGTTACGCGTCCTGCAACTTCAAGCTTTCGTAAAATTTCTCCCCGTCTTTCATCTGTAAACAAATAAATACCCCCTTTCATGATATTTCCTATTATTTCATGTTTATTCTAGTTTTGCAAGAAAAATATTCATGTTATTACATTATTTTTCCGTTTTGTGCGCTTTTGGATGGAAATGTTGCCAATAATAAAGGGATACTCATTCTTAAAATAGAAAGTAACCTAGAAGACTAACAGCAAGGAGGTAATCACTATCTTGAAGCATGTTCCAGCGGATGTCCAAAGCCTGTTACATACATATGTAAAAGAAATACAGGAGCAGCTACCAACCATCGTTACCGGGCTGTATCTTCAAGGCTCTATCGTTCTTGATGCATACGAAGAAGGGAAAAGTGATATTGATTTTGTTACTACTACAGCGCGTCCGATAACAGAGGATGAGGCCCTGATGATAAAAGGTATTCATGAAAAACTAGAACAAACATGCATAAAACCGAAAATGGATGGTTTTTATGTGCAAGCATCGCAACCGCTTGCTGAGGGTTATTTTTATAACGAAGGAAGCTTCGGCAAGGCGGTTCACGATGTTCCTGTTACATGGTGGGTTCTGAAAAATAAGGGCATTACCATTTTGGGACCTTCTATAGAAACTCTTCCTGTTGAAGCGAATACAGAAAAGCTCCTTTCCTATGTAAAAGAAAACATGCAAAGCTATTGGGGAACAAGGGTGGTTCACATTGAGCAGTCGGTTGAAAAGTACGCAGCCGCACCAACACTCCTCATTGAAGAGGAACTAGAGTGGACTGTGCTGGGGTTGTTACGCCAATTTTATACGCTAAAAGAACGTGACATTATCTCGAAGCTTGGTGCGGGTGAATATGGATTGCAGAAAATAGAGCAGCAATGGCATCCTCTCATAAAAGAAGCATGTAATATCCGAACAGGAAACTCCGAACGATTCTACCCAACCAATGAAGAGCGGCTAAGAGCAATGATTCGATTTGGAAAGGAGCTGATATATTGCTAGTAAAATGGATTACGTGTCAGGTCACGGAGGAGAACAGAGCCTCATTTTCGAAAGCCCAAGAGCAATGGAAAAGCTTAAGCAGCTGCGAAGGTTTCCACGGTCAAATGGGCGGGTGGAATGCATGCAATCTTACTGAGGCTTGCATTGTTGCATTATGGGAAGACAAGCAATCCTATCATACTTTTATGAACGGTTACCATGACACAATCGTTGAAAAAAATGACCAGGCTAAAACCTATGAAAAGATAGAGGTAAAGCTAGTGGAGGTAGAGGAGAGGGTCAAGTTACTTTATACTGTCGGAATCGTGGAAGGCAGGCAACTTTTCGTTCCGAACACGCCGTTAAATCTAGCATTCTTAGCAACTATCAAAATAAGGATGGAATCGAACTGGACGGTGGAGGGAAGAGCATGAAGCAAGCACTTGTCATTGGTGGAACTGGCATGCTGAAGGAGGTTTGCATTTGGCTGACAGAGCAAGATTTTCACGTCACTGTCGTGGCAAGATATCCTGTGAAAATGGAAGCATTAATTGCTGCAGCTTCACCAGAAAAAATCACGCCAGTGTTGGCCGATTACATGCAAACCGCACAACTAAAGAGTAAGCTGCAAGGACAGTATGATCTCATTATTGCTTGGGTTCATAGTGGCGGGGAGGCAGCGGTTCAGATGCTACTCGCTAAAACCAATGAATTTTATCATGTATTGGGTAGTCGCGCAGACCTTAAGAAAATAAAAGAAGGGTTAAAAATCCCAGAAAGCTGCAATTATCACCAGGTGCAGCTAGGCTTTATTTTGCAAGGGGAGAGCTCGAGATGGCTCAAAAATAGCGAGATTGCAGCGGGAGTCATAGAAGCGGTGAAAAGGAAACAGCCGCGTTCGCTTGTAGGAACTATAGAGCCATGGGAAAAACGACCTTAGAAAGGGGAATAACAGATGAGCTATCAAGAAGCACTAGAAACCTACATAAACGCAACTAATACCCACGATTTTGATCAGGTGCAGGAGTGTCTCCACAAGGATGCGGTTTATTGGTTTACAAACGCAACCTGCACGACACCTGCAGAAATACGAGCTTTTTTTGAAAATGCCTGGAATACAATTAAGGAAGAAAAGTATATGGCAGAAAACGTGGAATGGCTGGTAACGGATGAGGTGACAGCGGTTTGTCTCTACACCTTCCGTTTTGAAGGGTACATGAATGGCGAATTCCTATCTGGTAGCGGGAGAGCGACCAATGTTTTTGTAAAAAAAGACGGCAAGTGGCTATTAATACATGAGCATTTGAGCCGATAAAAAGAGGAAAACCTTGAGGAGGAAACACCATGTTTGTACATAAAATTGATGAGGAACTAGCTTTAAAATTAGCAGAAGTAAAGGACGCAGAAAGACTTTATGAACTGACAGATAACTCTCGAGAATACCTGCGTGAGTGGTTGCCATGGGTAGATTTTACGAAAAGTGCCGATGACACGCGTAACTTTATCAAAATGACAAGACAAAGCTATGCAGATAACAAAGCGTTGACGGCGATGATTTTGTACAAGGGAGAAATCGTTGGGTCCGCAGGCTTCAACACGCTGGATTGGTCGAACAAGGTTGCTAATATCGGTTATTGGCTTGATAAGGATTACCAAGGAAAGGGCATCATGACAAGGGTTGCAGGGGCACTCACGGATTATGCGATCACTGAGCTTGGCATGAATCGTGTGGACATTCGGGCTGCCGAGAAAAATGTGAAAAGCCGCAGTATTCCGGAACGACTTGGTTTCACGCTGGAAGGGAAAATTCGTCAGGCGGAGTGGCTGTATGACCATCATGTGGACCATATGGTGTATGGAATGCTGGCGGAGGAGTGGAAGAAAAAATCGCAATAAATGAGGTGACCCCTTGATAGTTGGATTTGAAAAATTGCCACACAAACAGTGCATAGAGGAATGGAAGGAAGTCTATCATTCGGCAATAGTAGCGTTGGATCAACTATACCAAGAAGAACTTGAGCTGGAGTATGAAGTTTATACAAAAAATAGCGAAAATCCAAGACTGCAAGAAATCAAGCAACAAAAGCATGAAATCATGACAGATGAAATTCTTGTCAAAGAACTGTCCTTGAAAAAAGAGTTGTTCGAACAGGACCCAGTTTGGCGTAGACGCATAGAAGTGTTCCTTTTAAAAATGCAACAGGAGTCACTTGATAGTAATAGCGAGGTGGTTGCAATCCAGCAACAGCTACAATCAAACCTCTTGAAGAGTAAGATACAAGTAAAGGGAGCGGAATATACTCTTGGTAATGTTCATTCCAACGTGATGAATAGTACTGACAGGGAACTTCGTAGGTTGCTTTTCTTGGAAGCAAAGAAAATTGGCAAAGAAAACGAAGAGCTTTTTCGAACGTTGATTGAAAAAAGGAACCAGCTTGCCTCAGAGTATGGTTATAGGAGTTACTATCAGTTTCGATGTAGCTTTCAAGATCTTGATATAGCCGCTTATATGAATGAAATGAAAGCATTGTTTGAAAAAGCTGAATCTCATCAAGCCTATTGGGAGAAAGAAATCATCGAGAAATTCAAGTGGAATGCGCTTCATCAATATGATCAATACTTCTGTGCGTTTCATTTTTTGGAAGAGGTTCAAAGTGAGAAGATTTTTAAGGCTGAGACATTAGAAAAGGCTTTAGAGGATGTTATTAAGGGATTGGGAATACCAGAAAGACTTCCGATTACCACAGAATTTGCGGAAATAGCCTTTGGTGGCTTTTGCATGAATATTAACCCAAATGATTGTCGTCTAGTCGTAAATAAAAGAAATGGTTTTTCAGTTTTTGTTTCCGCATTACATGAGCTAGGACATGCTGTTGATGGAGTTTTTAGCTCCTATGACTATCCTGAATTATACAGATTTTACTCCTCCATTGCAGCAGAAGGACTTGCGGAGTTCTACCAAACCATGGTTGTGGATAAGCAATTTCTACGTAACCATTTTTCGATTAGTGAGGAACAAATAGACCAGCTCTCTAAACAAAAATCACTAATGGATTTAATCATGGTGAAGATGAATTTTTATTATAGTTTGGTAGAATTCGAGCTTTACGAAAACCCAACACGAGATTTCCAGAAGGTTGCCAATGATTGTTACATGAAGGTATTTGGCAACAGGGGAGAGGCATTTCACCCTGCAAGTGAATTGTTTTATGTAGAAAGCCCCGCCTTTTTTCAGGATTATAACTTCGCACTTGCCATTCGTGAAATGCTCCTTCACACATTTCACGTAATGAGTCCCTATGGTGAAAAAGACATATTTCTAAAACTCAAGGACCATTATATGAAGCCAAATCAACTATATTCATGGCAAAAGCGAGTGCAAGACGTTTGCGGAGAGCCATTTACATTTGCGTATTTGAGGGCAAACCTAGCCAAGATACCTAAATAGGGGGAGTATAAAATGTTTAAACGGATTGACACGGTCTTCTTGGAAGTAACGAATATGGAGAAATCCATCCGCTGGTATACCGAAGTGCTTGGTTTTACCGTAAGATGGCATGATAAGGAAAATGGCTATGCGGCAATGGAAGTGGGTGAGACGCCTATCACGCTCGTGAAGGCGGCAGAAGTTACACCAGGAAAGCATTGTTTGTTGAATTTCTATGCTGCGGATATTCACGGTGCTAATCATTTGCTTAAGGAACGTGGCGTGGAGGTTGCGGACGTTATGGATTACGGAAATGTCTTATCTTTTGAATTTAAAGATCCCGATGGTCATATTTTAGGGGTTTGTTATTTTGAAGAGTGATTTTTAGGATTATGTGAATAAAAAAAAGGTGCCGCACTCTGGGAGAGGCGGCACTTTTTTAGGGAATGAATGAGGCATAAATGAACATTTCATCCACTTTGCGTTTTTTAACTTTAAATCCTATCCATATTTTAAATATATTTCTTCGTAGGTCTCTTCTCCCGATAAGATCAAAATTACCTAATTTCCAACTGGAAAGTCAGATCAACCAAGGTTAGATGATAGTGTTTTCCTATATATTATCCAGCTCGTACCTCCGCCAATTCGTCACCTTCTCCAGCACAATGGAAAGCAGCACACCCATAATCAGGCCGTTTGCCACAAACGGTTGTAGCAAGACTGGCAGAGGGCTAAACACTGACGGTGAGGTGTTCATCAAGCAAACACCAAGCAATACTGGCATGGCGAGTCGAAAAATAGTATCTGAGTTGAACTCCGCTCCGTTTAGACTTGCATAAGCGGTCCCAAATAGCTGTAGGTACGCGACAAACAACACGGCGTTTCCGACTGTCATCGGCATGGTGACAAGAAATGAGGTGAGTGGTGGCACAAGGCCAATCACTGCAAGCAACGCACCACCAATGAAAAATGGCCTGCGCTCCAAAATTCTCGTGCTCTGTAAAAAGCCAATCGTGGAGGTAAAAGGTGTGTAAGGAACCAAGCCAAATAAGGATGCAAATACAGAGAACAACCCCGTTAAAAAGAAGGAATTGCGGAATTGTCCGGCACCTGCCGTTTCCCCGTACAAGGTTGCTGCCGCCTGCACCGACGCAATCGTGTTGCTTAAATTCATCAAGCCAGCAAAAAATGTGACCGCGATGATGCCGTACTCTAAGTTTGGCGCGCCGAGTGGAAATAACGCAAACGCGAATTCAGCTGCTGGTGCTTCCTGGCCTCCGTCTGGAAACAGTAAAGCATACAAAATCCACCCAACCACTATTCCAATTAGAATCGAAAAATTGCCAACAGCTCTTGGGGCTTTTATTTTTAAGACACTGACGAAAATAACCAAGGCGACTGAGAGCAAGCTGACTTGGACGTTCATTCCGCCGTCGTCCGTCACCCCGAGCATACCTTGAAAAAACACCATCATGAGCTGAAAGGTTAGCAAATACAAATAAACCGTCATGACCATCGGCGTAAAGATGCGTGGCAGTACCTTTGTCCATCCAAGCAGCGCCATGATCATCGTCAATGCACCAGCAAGCAATAGACCAGTTGCCACTCCACCACCAATCTGAGTAAAACTCATACCTAGAGACTGTGCAGTAATCCCAAGATTCAGCATCACACCCCACAAGAGTCCGGAGTGTCCCTCCATTAACGGATAGCGATGTCCCATCCAGCCTTGAAAAATGCAGGCGAGACCAGTGAAGAGGAGTGACGCACTCAGCATGGTTCGCGCGACTTCCGGTGCCACATCAAAGGCGGCACCGACCGAGAGTGGAACGACCACCGTATTAGCAAAAATAAAAAACAACCATTGCACCGATGAAAACATCGTAAAAGAGTAACGTTTCATATTAAAATACCGCAGCGCTTGAAAACTGCGAGCCTCCTAAAATAGTAAATAACTTCAAAACCCATCTTATCACAGCCACACGATTTATCATGCCGGAAAAACTCGAAAGAATGAGAGGGTTTGATGTATAATGAAACAAGTTAAACTTTTACTTACTGAAAGAGAGTGAATAGAGATGGGTCGTAAATGGAACAACATTAAGGAAAAAAAGGCGGCAAAGGACGCGAATAACAGTAGAGTGTATTCCAAGTTTGCCCTTGAAATTTTTGTAGCAGCAAAGCAAGGCGAGCCGAATCCTGAATCCAATATGGCACTAAAATTTGTTTTAGAGCGTGCGAAAACATATAACGTACCACGCAACATTATTGACCGCGCGATTGAAAAAGCAAAAGGTGGCGGCGATGAGAAATACGACGAGCTACGTTATGAGGGCTTTGGACCGAATGGCTCGATGATTATTGTCGATACCCTTACTAACAACGTGAACCGCACAGCTTCTGAAGTGCGCGCAGCTTTTGGTAAAAACGGCGGCAATATGGGCGTTAGTGGTTCTGTTGCTTACATGTTTGATGCAACGGCAGTATTTGCGTTTGAAGGAAAATCTTCCGATGACGTACTTGAAATTCTGATGGAAGCAGATCTTGATGTGCGTGACATCATGGAGGAAGACGAAACGGTGGTCGTGTACGCAGAGCCAGACCAATTCCACGCGGTGCAAACAGCATTAAAGGATGCTGGAATCGAGGAATTCTCTGTTGCCGAGCTAACGATGCTTGCGCAAAATGAAGTGGAGCTTTCCGGTGATGCGGAAGCGCAGTTTGAGAAATTGATAGACACACTTGAGGATCTAGACGATGTGCAGCGTGTGTACCATAATGTGGACTTAGGATAAAAAGTGAGCAGACTTCTGAATTAGAGGTCTGCTTTTTTTTCGATCTGGAGGCATCTTGGAAGTTGGTTGCTGGTTGGTAGGGAGGGGTTGTACACATTTTTTGGTGGTTGTGGTCGGTCGTGAATATTCAGAATATTCAACTTGGACGATAAATTTAAAAAGTGGCTTAATTATGTTGGAAAGTGGCTTAAATATATGGAAACCGGATTAAATATTTCGAAAGTGGCTTAAATAATTGAAAATCGGACTAATTATGATTGTTGCGCCCTAATTATCCCCAAAAAACACCCTTGAAAGGTTCCGTGACTCGAGTAAAATCGATAAAAAAACACAAAAAGAGCTAAAAATCCATCCGAAATGACCTGCCCTTCACATCAGCAAGCCAAATGGGAAGTCCTTTCTAACGATTACTCCAAACAGCGTGGTGGATTTTCTTTCGATAAAAGCTTAAGTGCTAAACCAATATTGGACACATCTAAATAGATGGTTGAGTCTTCACCGAGGTAAATAGCGCGTACTTGCATTTTGCACCAAAGTGTTCCAAAAATAGCATTCAGCTGACCGGGCACACCAGACACTGGGTCAAGAAGCTGGATGACTTGATTCTCCCTGTAACGGACACCCACTATTCGCAGCACTTTGCGTAGTGTGCGGACATCGCGTTCCGTTTCCTCCGAGGTCGTTCCGACAACCATTCTTACAAAACTATTTCGCTTCCCAGCTAAGGTTTGGAAATAGCCATTAATATTTACACCAGCCTCCGCCAATCCATTCAAAATCTTGCTCAATTCCCGGTCACTGGCTGTAAACGTCACCTGCGTTCGAATATTAAAACCCAAACAATCTCCCATCATCTTCCCTCCTTCCCTAAAAGGGGAGCCGTTCTCCAGTTGCCTTGAAGCCACCGAAACCGTCCCCCTGTCTTTTCACATACTTTAGAATATGAAAAACAGCTTGCCATGCTTGGACTTCTCCCTAGCTACTGGAGGAATTCCTCGGCAGAATGGCGAATTAGAAAGCAAAAGGACGGACCATAATGGGAGGAGTGCTGAGATGAATTTTACATTAGAGGATGCAATAAGCTTGCTAGAGCGAACACCGCGTGTGCTGGATGAAATGTTGAGAGGGTTACCAGAGAGGTTTCTTTTCAGTAATGAAGGGGAGGGAACTTGGAACACGGTAGAGGTAGTCGATCATTTAATAGAGTGCGAGAAGGTGAACTTCATACCGAGGATTCGTTTTATTTTGGAAGAGGGAGACAGCAAGCCTTTTCCTGTGTTTGATAGATTTGCTCACTTGAAAGAGGAAGAGGCAGTGACTCTACCGGAAAAGCTTCAGAATTTCAAACAGCTTAGGGAAGAAAATCTCGTTATCTTGCAATCTCTTGCAAAGCCTGAAGTGTTGGAGCTAGAGGGGACTCATCCTGCATTTGGAAAGGTGAAAATGAGAGAGCTTATCGCTACTTGGGCTGTTCACGATCTCACCCACATCAACCAAATTACGAGAAACATTGCAAAACGATACACAGAAGAGGTGGGACCATGGAAAGAGTATCTTGGGATTGTAGGGAGGTAGACTGATTTCGAATGTCTTCCTAGCTTGACAAATACCCTAGCAAATCTTACCATCATGATAAGAGATGATCGGAAGGGGAATCGAAATTCAACTCATGTGGCAGAACCTTTAATGAATGTGCGTTAACTGGATAAGGCAGAACAGCTCTCAGCAATGGGACCAGTCTGTCTATCTAACTATTCATTAAAGGGACATTTGCAGAGGAATTCGAACCCCCGCAAAAAACAGGTGCCCTTAGCGTACCTGTTTTTTTGTTGGAGAAACATCTCTTGGCGTCATTGGAAATTCCGACTTCCATGTAGATGTCCTTTCACTATAAGGGAGGATCATGACATGAGTAAAAATAGAGATCGAATAGCAATTGTGACAGGTGCAAGTAGACAAAATGGAATTGGGGCGGCTATTTGTCGCGAACTGGCCGATGCTGGCCATTCTATCTTTTTCACCTATTGGACGACGTATGATCAACAAATATTTCAAAATAGCAGCCTAGCAGAACCTTTATTACTAAAAAAAGAACTAGAAGCTAAAGGCGTGCCTGTTGGATGTGTGGAACTTGACTTAACCACACACGATGCACCGGAAAAATTATTGAATCAAGTGGAAGCAGAACTTGGTACGCCATCTATTCTGATTAACAATGCCTGCTATTCTACCAACGATAACTATAGTAATATAACTTTTGAAGAGCTGGATCGTCATTATTTCGTAAACATCCGTACCACCACCCTCTTGAGCAGTTATTTTGCCCGCCGCTTCAAAAAAGGAACGGGAGGACGCATCATCAATCTAACGTCCGGTCAATTTCAACGACCAATGCCGGGAGAGTTGTCCTATGCGACTACCAAGGGAGCAATTGAAGCACTCACGTATACGCTTGCTGCGGAAGTTGGCGCCATTGGAATCACAGTGAATGCCATCAACCCAGGTCCAACCGATACAGGCTGGATGACCGAACCAATCAAAGATGCTCTTTCTGGCATGTTTCCAACTGGAAGGGTTGGAGAACCTAGAGATGCCGCGCGACTAGTCAAATTTTTAGCCAGTGAAGAAGGCGAATGGATTACTGGGCAGACCTTACATTCCGAGGGTGGGTTTGATTTTAGGAGGTAAACGGTATGCAACTTAACCAAGTATGGAACAATCGAGAACGATTTTTACCCTATTTGCTGCTTGCAGATGAGAGCGAGGCTATCGTACGTGCGTATATTCATGACGGAGACCTATATGAAATTAAATTAGGTGGGGAAGTCGCAGGCGTGGTGCTGTTTGTTCCCGAAAATAAGCAAGTGATCGAGCTTAAAAACATGGCACTCCTTTCTGTATTTCGCGGAAAGGGCATCGGCAAAAAAGTAATTCATGAAGCTGCCAAAATCCTGAGTCAAAAAGGCTACCAAACGCTCACAGTCGGTACCGCCAACTCTAGCATCGAAAACCTTGCATTCTATCAAAAAGCAGGCTTCCGTATAAGTGGCATCAAAAAAGATTTTTTTCTAAAATATCCAGAACCCATCATCGAAAACGGCATCCGCGCGCTCGATATGATCATGTTTGAGAGGAAAATATAAGCTTTACGAGAGGCAAGGGGACGGTTCTACTGGTTCACACGACACCAGAGTAAACCGTCCCCTTTTTTAAAATTGTGTCAGATTCCAAAACTTCCCACTGAATCTCCCTTCGAAATCCTTCCCATCTATTGCGTAATAATCAAATTATTGGAATAATTAACATATTAAGATAAATTTTAGGAGTCTGAACTACTTCTGAAATAAAAAATGAAACCCATTACACACCTTGCACGTCTATCCTATTGAGGTGATGCAATGAGATTACCAAACTATATTATTTTCACTATGCTAATCTTCACTGTAGGCTGCAGCACCAATAAAGTTTACCAACCACCACTAATGATCAACGAAGAAGCGTCCTGGGCTCACGAATTTGTCATAGTAAACGGCATCAGCTACGTCATCACGACCGAAGAAGTTAACCCATCAGAAGTGGGAGAACGTTTAGGAGAAGTGAAACGTAATATTGTCGACATGGACACAGACCCCAACCTCACAGAAACCGACTTTGACTCCAACAGCTTGAATCCAGGCACTGCGCTCTACACGCATAAAAACGACCAACAATCCATTCTCTACAAAATCAACAACACATACTACCTAGCATCTCAAAGCAAGTAAGGGGGAAACGATGAACATAAAAAAAGAAACATTCAAACTCACCGCATCTGTCATTGCAGCACTCATTTTTATGGTCCTGCTCGTTCTTTTTCCAAGAACACCTAACTTTCAGCTGACTACTACGGTGGAAATGCAGGAATTCGGAATGATGCCTTTTTTTCAAGAGTATAAAGCCAACCTCACTAATTTTTTTACCCATGTAAAAGAACACAAAAGTCTTGGTGGTACGAGATTCAGCCAGACAACGGTGGAGCAAGAGGTAATGCGCTACTATCCAAAGAGTTTGCTGGTCATCGCACTTGCTTTCATCATCAGCATCACTCTAGGTCTGTACAAAGGAATCTTTGATTACAAAAACAAACACTCCAAGAAAAACTTTCTCGGTAATGGAACAACCTGGCTGTTTCAGGCAATTCCTGATTTCTTTGTCGTCATCATCGCGTTTTACCTAGCCTTTTACTACCTGCCTATGGGGGTAATATTCAGCAATAAAAATTGGTACAGCTTTGCCGCACCAACCATCCTTGTTACCATCTATCCAATGATGTATGTGGCACGTCTGACTAGTGCGTCCCTTCTGCATCAGGATGGCTCGGATTACATACGCACCGCCTTTGCAAAGGGGAACAAAATTAAGCAGGTCATCAAGGGCCATATTTTAAAAAATAGTTTGCTCGACCTTGTAGGCCACCTTCCAACCATTATGATTGTTGTCATATCTAATATGCTCATGGTCGAATACCTTACAGGCTATGCAGGAGCAGGAAATAGAATTTTCATCGCCTTAGGTGGGAGGCAAAATAATATTGGCAATGGAGCTGGCGATATTGAAGCGGGACTTGTCATCGGCTTTGGTCTCTGCTTTATGGCAACGATTCTCATTGTACATATTGTGAAATTGATTTTGCTGACAAGACTCAGCCACAAGGGAGCGTGAGGACATGCTAAAAAAGAATATGAACTTATTTATTGGTGGTATGTTTCTTGCGCTTTTGGTCATCACCGCCATCATCGGCCCCCACCTGACCTATGTAAAAGAGGGCATTGAGCCAGGCCGCCTAATTTTTCTAGAAGGTGGCGGATTATTAAGAGCCCCGTTTGAGCCGTCTCGTGACTTTCCTCTCGGCTCTGATCATGAGGGGAGAAACCTTCTCAGTCTTATCCTGATGGGGACAAGGGACACGTTGCTTCTCATATTACTTATTACAAGTATCCGTTACGCTGTTGGAGTCATCCTTGGTACGATTGCATCTTTCCGTGGGAGAGTTGTCTCCAATGTCCTGAACGTTTGGGATCAAATTTTTTCCAGCATGCCCATCATCTTTGTGGCCATTCTCTTTTTAACACTGCCAATGTTTATTTTCACGGAACATCGCTTCTGGATTGCTGTGATTAGCATTGCGCTTGTAGAAGTAGGGCGGGTTGGTGTCACCGTTCGTGATCAGCTAGTTCATGTAAAAAAACAACCTTACGTGGAAGCAGGGAGAATGGTGGGGATGTCCCCATTTGCCCTCGCCATTCATCACTACTGGCCAAACGTGCTGCCAAATATGCTTGTCAATTTCTGCTTTGACATCGGGCGCGTCACGCTCATCATCGGGCAGCTCGGAATCTTCTCTGTGTTCATCACCCAAGAATTCATTATGATGAACACCGGATTTGGCCAACTAGTCAACACCAGCTACAACTGGTCCACCATCCTCGGCGAAGCAAGAAAAGACATTTACACCGCCGTCTGGATTCCAGCTGCAGCTGCCACCGCCATCATGTTCGTTATCCTTACCTTTAATATTCTTGGAGAAGGCCTCCGCAAACACTTCAACAGACTAGGGACGTAGGGGAGTTGAACTGAAAGGAGATTCACTATGATAAAAATGAAACGAGGTTGGATTGGTGGAGGAGTAGTGCTTTTGCTTATCGTAATAGCAATTCTCACCAATCCCACTTTAGCCGATTATGAGGGGGAAAAAGGGGAGCTTCTAGAGGGAGAGGTTGAACATATCAACTTTTACGTTTTCTCCACATACACTCCCGTAGTCCATCATGAACATGGGATCACCCATCTCGGAATTTTCGGGAAGTTTTATCAGATGTCGGATGGTCAGTTTGATTAATCGAACAGGCTAGCACTTTTTATGAAACTGGAAATACGAACCAATAAAACACCTGTGCCCATACTAAAAAAGAACCGTGCTATCATGGATAGGAAAGGTGTGGTTATTTTGGAAAATAAAGAAGAAATAAAAGTAAGTGGTTTACTTAGCGAAGAAGTAATGAAGGAATATTTGGTGTTTCACTCAAGGAAATCAAGAATCTGGTATGTCATTTTCGGGATGTTACTGTATGCGGTCTTGATTCGTATAGCAATCCCTGATATCCCAATCATCTTCATGCTGTTTGCGATGCTTTTTGCGGGCATGATTGTTTGGTTTATCGTTCCGATGGCAACAAAAAAGAAAGCCATTAAGGAATATAGAAGTGATCAACTGATGCAGCAAGAGGTTTTCTACATCGTTAGTAGAGACGGAATTTCTCAAAAAGTGAGAAAATCAGAAATGCTGACAAGATGGGAAGACATTCTCTCGATTCACGAAACGAAAAACCTATTTATATTTTACATATCAAAAAATAAAGCCATCGTCATTCCACATAAATTCTTGGTAAAGAATGAAATGCAGCTTTTACGTCAACTTATCAAGGAAAATGAGAATTCCCATAGCTCTCAAAGCGTATACAGCGAGCCAATTGCAAGAAAACAAACAGGAAACCCTGAGGATTTGACCTTTACCATCTTCATTAGCGAAAAGATGTTTCTTGCCTATATTAACTTTCTCGCAAGAAAAATAAAGATGCTTTTTCCATTTGGGTTTATTGCCATTTATCTTTTTCTAACACTGGTTTTGTTTGAATATAAGATGAGTATTTTCATAGCAGTATTCGCAGTAGTGGTCGGCCTAGCAACCTGGTATTTCCTCACAACCTATCTTAATTGGAAGGCTACTGCGGAATACAGAAGTGACCGACGCTTACATAACGATATTCACTTAGAGCTTAACGCAGATGGCATTATACAGACCCTGCCCAACTCTCAAGCTCACTATGCGTGGGAGGAGATCCTATCCATCTACGAAACTAAAAATGCCTTCTTATTTTTTGTTTCCAAAAATCGAGCCATCATCCTTCCGCAAAAATACGTCAACGAAACAGAAAAAACAAAAGTAAGAAATAAGATAAAGAAGCATGCAAAAACAAAGAAAAGGTAAAAAAGGGGACGGTTCTACTTGTTCATTCTAATGTAGCAGAACCGTCCCTCTAGTAAAGATTAAGTGTTAGGACTACCTGGTGGAATATAGTAAGGTGGGATTCGAAGCCAGCCCCTTGATTTCATTAAGTTTTTTAACGGTGCTGCGAATTCCATTAAAACAAATTGCATCTTTACAAATATCAGCCCGACATCTGTTCTAATGGACTTCGATGCTGCTTGGGCACAAAATGTAATCGAAGCGGCAATTTTCACTGCAATTAGATTGGCAATTTCGTCATCCGTCAATTTTACCCCTTCTGGAATTGCATCAGATTGTGATATTGGCTTTTTTATACTGGCAAGAGGCAGTGGTACCCCCTCTTTTACAAGAAAATCCTCAAGCATTTCTGTATCAGCATAGCTCCCTTTTAGTGCATTCTCTAGTACATTTTTCAAGTCACTATCCGTTGTCGTATTCAATCCAATCTGATAAAGGGAATGCGCTTCTCGGAAGGCTGTATGTGCGGTCCAAAGATCCATTACCTCTCCAACATGAAGATGCGGTTTAGGTTCTTCGTCTACAAAATTTTTTAGAACAGCAGCAAAAGCTTCATACATTTTTGTCATAGTAAACATCTCCAGAAATTAGTATTCTCATTTTTACCAATTAAAATCAAATTATTCGTATCTTGAGCTTAAAGAAATGAACCTTTCTATTTCTAAAAACCATAACCAAAAAGGAGGTACTTCCTTGCCAAGAAATATACTTATTCTACCCATTAGCATCCTTTGTATTGTTATCCTTACTTCCTGTGCGGAAAATACAAAAGAAAGTAACGGCCCGTTTTCTCATTATCAGGATGAAAAAATGATTGGTACAGTTTGGGAGATTGCGGACAATGAACTGGTTGTGGACATATCTGAATGGGAAAAGCGGGATATAGAAGGCGATGGTTTAAACGATGATGGCTATATGTATAATGCAAAGCTCAACAAAAACACTAAAATCCACTTTGAAAATGATAATCAGGCGACACTTGCAGACATAAAAGTTGGCCAGAAAATTCAAGTCAACCCACCTAGAAACAACAAATTTGAAGGATATCCGAATGAAATTATCCTTCTCGACATGTCTTTTAAGGAAAAATATGCAACACTCCTCTCGCACAATGAAGTCCCAAGAATAGTAATAATGTATAACGAACACTCCCCCATAACGATGGATCTTGAGGCCATTATGAACAATACAGCAACAAATATTGATGGAACTCAAATCACATATCAACAGGAGTATGTGGTGGATTTCAAAGAAGAGCTAGAAATTGAGAGATTCCCAGTAATCTTTGTTTTTAACCAAGAAGAGCTGTTATTTAAAACCTATGAGGAAGAGGAGTTGTATGAGTTTCTAGAAAGTTTGGGGAGTGAATGATAAATGAAAAAAATACACATTGTTGTTTTGTCTTGCTGTTTGATAATGGTCGGCTGTTCAAATCAAAGTAAAGAAAAGGTTCTAATAGAACAAAATCTAGTCCATCTGCATAATGGAACACCTGAAGCTGCAATGAATTTTTTTAATGAAAAAATACAACTAGGAGATGGTGGCCTCCACTCGTATCATGATGATAATAAAACATACTTAATGCTTTTAGAGCCTAATAGAATGATCAGTCAGATACAAGAGTTAACAGATGAAATCAGAGTATATACCGTATTTAATGATGGTCCCGGTTCCTTTAATATGCAAAATGAAATTAATAATGTTTTATATATCAAGGTAATTGATCAGACGGAAAAGCCTATTACGTTGATAAAAGAAAAACAGTGACAGGTCGGATTAGATCCAAAAGGAGAGAGGTGAGATGTGAATATTACGCTCGCAGAGATATTTATGAAAATTTAGCAAATTCTCTTTGACACTACCACTTTTTCGTTGTATGATATTGGAAATTATCTATTCCATGACGAGAAGAGTAAGCAGTACCCTTGTCCCTAGAGAGTCGCAGGCTGGTGGAAATGCGATGGCAACTACATGCTGAAAATCATCTCTGAGAAGTTTTCCTGAACCTGTTCAGTAAGGAAAACCGGAAAGCGGCCGTTATCCGCTTTGTGAACCGAGCGCCGTGTGAACGTAACACGGAATATGGGTGGTACCGCGGATATAATCCGTCCCTGACTATTGTTAGGGGCGGATTTTTGTTGTTTTGGATATTAAGAGCAGGAAGCAAAAGTGATGGAATATCCCCAAACGAATGTAATAGGTTTTTCTATCAATAAGCAAAGAAACCATGACCTTACCAAAAAATTGAGGAGGCAAAGCAATGAAGAACGTCAACACAAAGGAAGCAGCACTAACACGTGAAAACAGAGTAAAGGAATTTTGGAAATCAGAAAATGTATTCACCAAATCAATTGAAAACCGCAACGGAGCGGAGACCTTTGTTTTCTATGAAGGACCGCCAACGGCAAACGGCCTACCCCACGCAGGACATGTGCTAGGCCGTGTCATTAAAGACTTTGTCGCACGCTATAAGACGATGAATGGTTATCAGGTTTTTAGAAAAGGTGGCTGGGATACCCACGGTCTACCAGTGGAGCTTGAGGTAGAAAAGCAGCTTGGTATTTCAGGAAAACAAGAAATCGAAGAATACGGAATTGAAAAATTCATTGAGGCCTGTAAAAACAGTGTTTTTAACTATGAAAAGCAGTGGCGCGAATTTACGGAGTCCATCGGCTACTGGCTCGACATGGATGATCCATACGTGACCCTGCAAAACCGCTACATTGAAAGTGTTTGGTATATCCTTAGTGACCTTCATCGTAGGGAGCTATTGTACAAAGGTCACCGCGTCACTCCTTACTGCCCGAGCTGTCAGACGACGTTAAGCTCCCATGAAGTGGCACAGGGTTATAAGGACGTGAAGGATCTATCTGCAACCGCAAAATTTAAAGTGGCCGGCACACAAAATGAATTTTTCCTCGGTTGGACAACGACTCCTTGGACCTTGCCAGCAAATGTCGCACTTGCGGTGAACCCTGAGCTCACATACGTCAAAGCTAAGCTTGGCGACGAGGTGTTCATCGTTGCAGAAGCACTCGCCAACAAAACCTTTGGAGAAGGTGCAGAAATCCTTTCCACTCACAAAGGTAGCGAGCTAGTAAATACCGCTTATGACGCGCCATTTCCATACATGAAACCGGAAAGAGGTCACTTTGTCGTGGAAGCGGACTTTGTTACTGCCGACAGTGGAACAGGAATTGTCCATATCGCCCCAGCCTATGGGGAGGATGACTACAACCTTGTCCAACAGCATGGGCTAAGCTTCTTCAATGTCGTCGATGGGCAAGGCTGTTATACAGAAGAAATTCCGCCATTTGCCGGTCGTTTTGTAAAAGATTGCGACGTGGACATCGTCAAATACCTAGCCAATGAGGGTCTACTTTTTCATAAAGAAAAATACGAGCATAGCTACCCGCATTGCTGGCGCTGTGATTCGCCACTCCTTTACTACGCAATCGAGAGCTGGTTCATCAAGACGACCGAGCTAAAAGAGCAATTCCTTCAAAATAACCAGGAAGTCGAGTGGTATCCGTCTCACATCAAGGATGGTCGCTTTGGAAACTTCCTTGAAAATATGGTGGATTGGAATATCGGTCGAAATCGATATTGGGGCACCCCGCTTCCGGTATGGATTTGTGAAAGCTGCGACCACCAATATGCGCCAAATAGTGTGGAGGACCTGAAAAAGAAAGCAACCACCGACATTGGTGACATTGAGCTTCACAAACCGTATGTGGACCGCGTGCATCTGCACTGTGAAAAGTGCGCAGGAACGATGAAACGTGTTTCGGAAGTAATTGACGTTTGGTTTGACAGTGGCTCGATGCCGTTTGCACAGCATCACTATCCTTTTGAAAATAAAGAAACGTTTGAAAAGCAGTTCCCAGCTGATGTTATCTGTGAAGGAATTGACCAGACGCGTGGCTGGTTCTACAGTCTGCTTGCGGTTTCCACACTCTTTACCGGAAAAGCACCATACAAACGTGTCCTATCCACTGGCCATATTTTAGACGAACATGGCCGGAAGATGTCCAAAAGTAAAGGGAATGCATTGAATCCAGTGGAGCTTGTGGAAAAATTCGGAGCAGACGCCTTCCGCTGGGCGCTCCTTGCTGATAGTGCTCCGTGGAACAACAAGCGTTTCTCAGAACGCATTGTGATTGAAGCAAAATCAAAAGTTATCGACACACTCGTAAACACTCATGGTTTTTACACTCTTTATGCCAACATTGATGGCTACCAATTTAACGAAGCAGATGCTGGTGAGAAAACGCTGCTCGACCGCTGGGTGCTTGCCCGCTTAAACAGCGTCACTGCTGTTGTAAAAGAAGCGTTAGATGACTACGATTTCACGAAAGCTGCAAAGGCACTTGAAGCATATGTGGATGAAATCAGCAACTGGTATATCCGCCGTTCTCGTGACCGCTTTTGGAAGGAAGGCATGAATGAAAACAAAAAAGCTGCCTATCACACGCTTCATCAAGTGCTGGTGCGCACCAGTCAGCTTTTAGCACCATTCATTCCATTCTTGGCAGAGGATATTCACCTTAACCTTACAGGGGAGAGCGTTCATCTTGCTGAATTCCCTTCAGTGAATCCAAAGGAAGTAGATACAACGCTCGAACAAGAGATGGACGCCGTTTTACAAGTTGTAGAACTCGCCCGTGGTGTCCGAAACACTGAGGCAGTGAAAACGAAGCAACCACTTTCTGAGCTCGTGGTAATCCCGGTTCATCCTGAAATGGGAGCTGCGCTTGAAAAATATGAGGATATCATCCAAGACGAAATCAATGTGAAAAAGCTCCATGTTAAGCAGACCTCAGATGACCTTGTCCGCTATGAGATTAAGCTAAACTTCCGAGCGGCAGGTCCGGTTCTTGGCAAAAATATTGGTGCTGCTAAAGCCTTTTTAGAAAACCTTTCAGAAGAAGAAGCCTCCCGTGTGGTGAAGGAACAAAAAGTAGTCGTTCCCACTAGCACTGGAGAAGTGGAGTTACCTCTGGATCTTTTACTAGTGGAACGTGTCGCCGAATCGGGATTATCCATGGGATCAAACCAGAACTTCCACGTTGTCCTAGACACAACGATTACAGAAGAGTTGCGCCTCGAAGGCTTAGCGCGTGAAGTCATCCGGGTCATCCAGGACGAACGCAAGCAACAGGATCTGCCAATCGACCTAAGAGTAGATTTACTTTTAGATGGCGATGAAGAGGTAAAGCAAGCAATCAAACAAAATGAGCCCCTCATCCGCCAAAACGTCCTCGTCAACAACCTAAAACTAGCAAAAGCCGAGACAATGAAAGAAACCCGTATCGGCAACAACCTGGTGAAGGTGTTGATTGTTAGATAACAGGGGAAATTTCCGCTGGTCTAGCATGGTTTTACCTGGAAAAAGGAAGATAAACCTTCGGAAATCACCAAGTTTTGTTGAAAATAAAGCCCCTCGCACTTTGTGTGAGGGGCTTTTGGTTGTGCCTGAACTTGGAAACAGTGGATTTTCTATATATATGTGCTTCTCAGAGAAGGATTGCGACACTTATTTGGGTTATTGCGACACTTCTCTGAGTTATTGTAACACTTTTTCAAGTTATTGTAACACTTCTCCGAGTTATTGTGACACTTTTTCAAGTTATTGTGACACTTCTCCGAGTTATTGTGACACTTTTTCAAGTTATTGCGACACTTCTCCGAGTTATTGTGACACTTCTCCGAGTTATTGTGACACTTTTTCAAGTTATTGTGACACTTCTCCGAGTTATTGTGACACTTCTGCAAGTTATTGCAACACTTCTCAAAAAGCCACCTACCCTCCATCTCATTACCACATGAAACGCAGCGCAGAACCCCTTCTGAGCATTTCTGTTTTTTGTACCAGCTCACCTTAAAAACCCCCACACACAGTAAGCATTCTTATTCCATCTCAAGAATAAAGTAAGCTATAATGAAATAATCTACATAGGAGGTATGACCATGAATCAACAAAACTATCAAAATCACAGGAAGATGGATCCGCTATATCACGGAGGTATTGCTTTACTAGCGTTGGCAACACTAGTATTATCCATTACTTTTTTTGTTCAGAATGTGGGTAGTAATCTAGTTTTAAGTATTTTCGTAATGGTGATGGCACTTCTTGTCCTACTCATCGGAGTAAGGCTGCGCACGTATGCCCTTAGCGTACAGGACCGGGTCATTCGGCAGGAAGAGCAGTTCCGTTATTATCGCATGACAGGAAACATGTTGGATGAAAAGCTGACGACACGTCAAATCATTGCCTTGCGCTTTGCCTCAGATGGAGAGTATCAGGCATTGGTTGAGCGAGCAGTGTCGGAAAATTTGGCACCGGATGAAATCAAAAAAGCAATACAGAATTGGCGCGCGGACCATCATCGTGTCTAAATAATGAGATGCAACCGCTCTAGCCAGGAGCGGTTGATTTATGAAAAAGGAGGGCCAAAATGCTAAATGAAGTAATGGTCGATGTTCAAGGACTAGTGAAAAAATATGGGTCCTTTACGGCGGTAAAAGGTGTTCGTTTTCAAGTGAATAAAGGGGAAATCTTTGGTCTACTCGGTCCAAACGGCGCAGGTAAGACGACTACAATTGAAATGCTCGTTGGTCTACGTAAACCGGATGAAGGTACCGCAACCCTATCAGGCTTTGATGTGCGGAAGCAAGGAAACAAGGTGAAAGAGGTTATCGGTGTTCAGCTTCAGTCCACCTCATTGTTTGAACTGTTAAAGGTAGAAGAAATCTTACATATGTACGCAAGCTTTTATCCAAGTCACGTTGATATCGACACTTTAATTGAAGATATGCTGTTAACGGAAAAGCGCAAGAGCCGCATCAAGGGGCTTTCAGGAGGGCAGAAGCAACGCCTTGCCATTGCGCTTGCGTTAATTCACGACCCCGATATTGTATTTTTGGACGAGCCTACGACCGGCTTAGATCCACAGGCGCGACGAACGCTTTGGGATATTGTATTAAAGCTGAAGGAGCGAGGAAAAACGGTTCTTCTCTCCACTCACTATATGGATGAGGCACATGTGCTTTGTGACCGTATCGGCATCATGGATCAAGGGGAGTTGATTGCGCTCGATACCCCAGCCAATCTCGTGAAAACCTTACAATCTACTAGCACGGTGGAATTTCATGTCGCCAATCCCCCTGTAGCGGAATGGTTCTTAAAAATGGATGGTGTCAAAGAGGCTGCGATAAAGGACTCTTTTGTGCAACTATACACAGATGACCTCCAACAGGCTTTGACTTCCTTGATTCAGGTGACAACCGAGCACGGTCTTAAAATTGAAGACCTGCAAACAAGACTTGCGACACTTGAGGATGTCTTTATACATATGACCGGAAGGAGGCTGCGCGAATCATGAGAGCTTATTGGCAATTGACCCTGGCACAGCTACGTATTTTTGCAAGAAACAAGCAGGTGTTATTTTTTACGCTGCTCTTCCCAGTTATCTTAATGCTTGCATTAGGTACCTTTGTGGGAGGAGGCAATTCTCTTTCCTTGAATGTTGGAGTAGCCGATTTGGATCAGTCGAAAGCATCACAGGAGCTGGTGGAACTTTTTGAAGAGAATGAAGGCATTAAAACCGAAAAAGTCGAAACGAGTGACGCTGGGAAGGAAGCAGTCCGCAATGGGGACATTCAGCTTTTTATTGAGATTCCAAAAGGTTATGGTGTGAGTGTGGAAGAGGCAGAAAAACCGTTCTCGCTTCCTGTTTATTATAATGAAAAAAATCTCAGTGCCGCAGAACTCGGCCTGACTGTTGTAAATGGCATTGTCGATCAGTACAGCAAAGAACTTGTAGACTATCAACCCTTGGTGACGATTGAGAGGCTTGGCATGGAAGCATTGAACCTCCGTTACATCGATTTTCTCGTTCCAGGAATTGTGGCGATGATGATTATGAGTAACAACATGAACGGAGTTGCTGGCCAAATTTCTGCATGGAGGGAACGAGGGATTTTACGGAGAATGCAAGGAACGACGTTAAAAGCTTCTACCTTTATAGCTGCACAAATAACGGCGCGTTTGGTGCTAAATGGGTCTCAAGCGTTACTTGTCGTCCTAATCGCCAACCTCGTCTTTAATATTGATGTGGTCGGCTCTTGGCTTGCCCTAATCTTCTTTATCATTCTAGGGACCTTGGCTTTCATGTCACTTGGCTTCATTATTGCCGGAATAGCGAAAAACCCTGAAAGCGCAGGACCAATCGCTGGTTTTGCCACCTTCCCACTGTTGTTCTTAGGAGGAGTTTTCTTCCCAATCAGCAACATGCCGGACATCATCCAGCCAATCATCCACGTGCTGCCAATTGCGCATCTGTCCTCTGCTCTGCGCGAAACGATGAACCTTGGGACACCAATGCTTGAGCTTGGCATGGAAACATTGGTGTTAGGAGCTTGGCTAGTTGGTGGTTTTGCGCTGGCTAGCTATGTGTTTAAGTGGGAGTAAGCTCCTGATCTAACTTATAGACTGTTGTTAAAAAAGACCCTCACACCTCGTGCGAGGGTCTTTTGGTGCGATGAATTTCAAAAAAAATAAAAATTTTTTCAATATTCGTTGACAGGAATATTCCTCATAGAGTATATTATAACTATGAAAGTGATAAATGTTTTAGCCGAACCAAAACGTATGCTCATCGTAGACCTCTTGAGACAGGGTCCCCTTACTGTAGGGGAGATCGCTGAAAAACTGGCAATGAATCAACCTCAGACATCCAAACACTTAAAGGTTCTAAGCGATGCAGGTATTGTGGAGGTGCAGCCAGTTACCAATCGTAGAATTTACAAACTCCGACCAGAACCATTTCAAGAACTGAACACGTGGCTGGAATCCTATCTCAAAATCTGGGATGAAAGGTACAACAACCTGGATGACTATCTTCAAAAAATGCAAAAAAATGCATCAAACAAAAAGGAGAAAGGGAAAGGTTGAGCGAAAAGGAAACATTGTAAGTTGCAGAAGCCATTGGTTATTTTAGAAATCCGCAATAAAAAATTGAATTGATGGAGGAATGTAACATGACAACCAAAATGATCTCAAAGGTTGAAGGTAATGTACTTGTTTTAGAGCGCGAGTTTAATGCACCAAAGGAGTTAGTGTTTAAGGCATTTTCAGAGGCAGAACACTTGAAGCATTGGTGGGGACCACGCGGCTGGGAGCTAACAGTTTGTGACCTGGACTTCAAAGTAGGCGGTGTGTGGCACTACTGCATGAAGTGTGTGGATGAAAACCAAGGAGACTTCTTCGGCTTCGAATCATGGGGTAAGGGAGTTTACCAAGATATCATTCAAAACGAAAAAATCGAATACAAAGATTATTTTTCCGACGCTGAAGGCAACGAATCAAAGGATATGCCATCCACTTTATTGACCTTGCATTTTGAAGAACACCAAGGCAAAACAAAACTCATTAACCGTGCCGTCTACGCCACTCCAGAAGCTCTTAAGACCGTCCTCGATATGGGCATGGAAAAAGGCATTACCGAAACTTGGGATCGCTTAGAAGAACATGTTACCTCTATGAAGGAAGCGGAAAAAAGAGTCTAATATTTCAAAACTACCAGAGCAATCGCCCGGACATTATAAAGTGGTCCGGGCGATTTTTAGTATGAAAAAGGAAGGACCCATCCACATGCCAACTATTATCCATAAAGAGTTCATTAAGGCACCAATGGAGAAATGCTTTGATCTTGCAAGAAATGTAGACATTCATACCAAAACCACAGCAAAAACAAGAGAAAAAGCAGTCGACGGGGTTACTCGTGGCTTGTTAGAAGAAGGGGACAGTGTTACTTGGGAAGCCATTCATTTTGGTGTAAAACAAAGACTGACTGCTAAAGTAATCAGCATGGAAAAGCCATACGAGTTTACGGACATCATGCTTAAAGGCGCCTTTCAATCCTTCACTCACACCCACCGATTTGAAAGCGTAACAAATGGCACCATGATGCATGATACCTTTGAATATACAGCTCCTCTTGGGCCACTAGGAATACTTGCAGATAAGCTCTTCCTAAAACGCTACATGACGGGATTCATTATTGACCGTGCAAAAGAATTGAAGAAGATTGCGGAAGCATCCGAAAGCTCGGGTTAAGCGACCTTTTTTACAGGAGGAAGGCAAAAAACGATGATAATCCACCCCAGCTTGCTTGAAAACAAAGCCCTTGCACCTTAAGTGAGGGTCTTTTTTGTGCTGATGAAGGATATTCAAGCAATTTGATAAGGCTCCCAGAGGTTATTGCATCACTTTTTCGAGTTATTGCATCACTTTTCCACTTTATTGCATCATTTCTCCATACGGAAGCCTAGCAAATAAAGAAAATATGATAGAATAATAGGAAAATGTTACCTAATTCATGAGGGGGAGATGAATTTGGAATTTGTAATGATGTTCACTGTTTATCTTTTCATGCTGGGTGCAACTGTCATGTTAGTAAGCGGAATCCTTTATTTACTGTTCAAAAGACTTCATTTTCTCATCATTGTCTTGCTAAGTATGGTGGCCGGGTATATAATTTCAATCAAATTTGAAGTACCAAGTCCATGGTTTTTGGTTATTTTCAATGCCATTGCATCATTATTCGCTACCGGACTAATTAAATTAGTGCACTATGCCGGTAAGAAAGCGGAGCAACTTAGTAAGTAACAAAAAATCTCGAGGTGACCCTATGAAAAACACCATCCCAAACCGAATCCACATCATCGGCTCCGTCGGAAGCGGCAAAACCACCCTAGCAAGAAAGCTATCCACCCAATATAACATTCCATACTTCGAGCTAGATAATGTTGTCTGGGAGCGCCACCCAAACGGGGATAGAAGGAGGTCTGAAGAGGAGCGAGACCACTACCTAGAGACAATCGTCGAGGAAAAAAGCTGGATTATCGAGGGCGCACATAGTCTGCAGTGGGTTGAAAAGAGCTTTAAACAAGCAGATGTAATCATCTTTCTCGATCCTCCAAATCCCGTAAGGCTTTTTCGTATCACCAAACGATACATAAAGCAGCTTGCTGGAAAAGAAGCGGCACACTACACGCCAACATTTGCAATTTTCAAGAAGATGTTTAAATGGAACAAAGCGTTTGAAAAGGAAGCAAAACCAAGGATAGTAAGCATGCTTCAACAGAAGAACTCCATTGTCTTAAAGGATAGCAGAGAGATAGAAAGGTATTTTCATCAGGAGGTATAAGCATGAAACGAGTCGATGTGGTCTATGCTCTTTTGTTTGACGAGAAGGAAGAGCAAATTTTAATGGTGAAAAATAGGGGGAAATCAGCCTCCTACTATACGTTGCCTGGTGGCGCTGTCGAAGCTGGAGAGACCTTAAAGGAAGCTGGTATACGAGAAGTAAAAGAAGAAACCGGGTTGGAAGTGGAACTAGGAGGAATTTTCAGTGTGGGCGAGGCGTTTTTTGAAGATCGTGGCCACCATGCTATCTTTTTTACCTTTACTGGAAAAATAGTTGGGGGAGAAACCAAGATACTGTTCCCTGAAGAAATTGAAGAAGTAATTTGGATGCCAAAAAGTGAGGCGGAGAAATACGTCCATATCCGGAACGATATCAAAGGTCTAGTCAACAAAATAACAACTGTACCCTATATCCTAAGAGAACAATCTCGCTAATGTCGAAACACAAAAAATCATGACTCATGCCTACCAGTTCTTAGTCAGTCATCCACTTTATTAAAATAGCATTTTTTAAACAAACGTTCGACCAAGAAAATTTCAATCCCTTGCGGCAGTAAGAAGAAAACTTTTTTTGAGAAATTAACTTTTAAAAAAGGTGTTGTGGCATAATTCACAAACCTTCAACCTTTCCCTATCAACCGACAAATTTCCCAGGAAACCTTTATTGCAGGATAGGTTTTTTCAATCAAACGTTTGATCAATAATTCCCATAACCGTTGCGCCGCAAGGGTTTCAGCAAAAAAAACGAGATTAACTTTTTGAAAATATATATTAATATAATGCGGCATTCCTATTCTTCCCAAAGATGCATCTTCATCAACACACATACGTCTTGAGCCCTAGTCAAAATACGTCTCCTAGTTGTTTATTATCTGAAATTTACAGAATATAATGAAAATATCATGAAAAATGGAGGTATCTATGGAAAAAATCATTGAAGTGCGTGGGATTAAAAAGCAATATACCAAACGGAAATCGAAGGAAATCGTCACAGCGGTCAACGATGTATCCTTTGATGTACATAAAGGAGAGGTACTTGGACTGCTTGGCCCGAATGGTGCAGGAAAAACGTCGACCATAAAAATGATATGCGGGTTGCTTAAACCAGACGAAGGTAGCATCCATATTAATGGCCTCGATATTCAAAAAAATCGCCTGAGATCACTAAAGCATATCAGCGCTGTACTTGAAGGAAACCGCAATCTCTACTGGCGGTTAACCGTACGGGAAAATCTTGAGTATTTTGCTGGAAACCGTGGACAATCCCGGAAAGAAGTAGCGCCACAAATTGAAAAACTACTACAACAATTTAACCTAAAAGAAAAAGAGCACGAGCTGGTGCAAGGGCTATCTCGGGGGATGCAGCAGAAGCTTGCGATTGCCGTGGCGCTCTTAGCAAATACAGATGTTATTTTACTTGATGAACCAACCCTTGGGCTTGACGTGGAAATTAGCTATGAGCTACGTGAAAGCCTCAAAAAAATCGTCAAGGATGAACAACGAACAATCATCATTAGCTCACATGACATGCCGGTTGTACAGGAGCTTTGTGACCGCACGATTATTATCAACAAAGGCACCGTAGTAGTGGATGAAAAAGTAGAGAATCTCCTCAACCTCTTTGAAACAAAAGCATATTCCGTTACTCTCGGAAAATCGTTAAGCTCATCTCAGAAACAGAAACTCGCAACCATCTTTCCATTAAGCAAATACAACGAAACCTCACATCAAACCACCGTTGAAGTAAACCTCGAGCGCAGTGAAGACATCTATCTTCTGTTTGATATTTTTAAAGAGGAGGGAACACCTGTAGAAAGCATCGACCGCACGACGATTGATTTTGAGCAAGTATTCCTGCAAATCGTGAAGGGGGAGAAGCGTTATGCAATGGCTTAATGTCCTAAATGCCAATGTCCGAAAAGAATATATTGAATTAAAACGCTACCTGCCAAACACCATCGCGCTTGTGCTCACCTTCTATTTTATTTTTCTCGGAGCCTTTTTTGGAATCATGTTTATCGGTGATCCAGCAACCTTTGAGTCCAATGTGCAATATTCGATTGTTAGTGTGGTGTTTTGGGGACTAACCCTGATGACGATGAACTTTATCGGATTTGCCATCATAACAGAAGCGATGCGCGGAACACTTGAACAGCTTTATATGTCACCAAAGGGTGTGTGGAAAATCATGCTCACCCGCATCATCGGTCAATTTTTACTGCAATCCGTTTGCATGATTTTCCTGCTTTTTGCTGTCATGCTCACATCTGGTCAATGGCTGAATCTTAACCCGATGACCACCATTCCCATCATTCTCATCACAATGATTAGCATGGTAGGAGTTAGCTTCATGATTGCAGGTCTTGCCATCATCGTGAAGCAAATCCAAGCATTTCTGCAAATCTTCCAGTTCATTCTAATGGCACTGGTATTTGTCCCACTTTCCATCGCACCATACCTAGTCTTTGCGCCTTTTGTAAAAGGAGTGAACATGGTAAGAGAAGTGATGATTCAAAATCTAACACTAGCAGATATCGCCTGGATGGATTACGGAATCCTACTGCTTAACTCAATCATTTACTTAATTCTTGGTCTTCTTATCTTCCATTGGTGTGAAAAAATCGCGATGAGAAAAGGACTGCTTGGCCAGTACTAAATATAAATGCTCTATCGAAAGGGTGCCACGAATTGCTGCAACCTAACTTAACAATTATTCCGTTTGAACCTAGATATGCCGAACAAACAGTAGAAATGTGGCGAGACAGCAAGGTTAAAGCAATTGGCCAAAAGGAAGCCCACAGCTTTGAAAGCCACGTCTATTTTTTAACAACTATTTTAGAGAAAGAATACCAAATCTATTTGGTTTTACTGAATGAAAAAGTGGTTGGAATGATTGCATACAACGAAGAAGAAATAAGCCAGCTTTATATCCATTCTGACTATCAAGGCATCGGAATCGGCACCTTGCTGCTTAACAAAGCAAAAAACGATTCAGCTGGAACCTTAACACTATACACCTTCGAAATAAACAAATCAGCACAACTTTTCTACCAAAAACACGGATTCACTATTATTGGCAGAGGCCATCAAAACGAAGAAAACCTTCCGGATATCCTTTATGAATGGAGAAGAGGTTCTCGTTGATCAATGGCTTGCTCTTTAAAAATTGGTATAGAACAATTAGTTTATTAGAATAGTAATTTTTAAACAAACGTTTGTTAAAAAATATTTTTGGGATTTATACAAAAGGTTTAAAAGCCATTCGAGATTTTTCAACTATTTTCGCAATATATATTGGAATAGGGAAGTGGAGCACCTCTGTTTCCTTTCCTATTACCAGAATTAAAGGGAGCCATTGCCGCTATGATCAATTTACTTAAAAAACTAACCATTAAAGGAAAACTAGTAACACTAAGGCCATTTACAATGGAGGACCTTCCATTCATCGAAGAATGCCTAATAGATCCAGAAGTAAATAAATTTACAGGTGGAACCGAGGATGATTTTGATAAAGAAGTGGTGAAAAATTGGTACGCCACTCGCAATGAACAAGAGGATCGCTTAGACCTTGCTATTATTGATAACAGAACGAACAATCCTGTAGGAGAAGTCGTCCTTAATTTATACAATGAAGAGCTTAATAGCATGAATTTCCGTATCATGATTGGTCCAACGGGAAGAAATCGAGGTTTTGGAACAGAAGCTACAGAGCTGCTATTGCATTTTATTTTTGAACAAACCAAACTAGCTCAACTTACTTTAAGTGTGTTTGCTTTCAACCCTAGAGCCATTCATGTGTATGAAAAAATCGGATTTAAGTTAGAGAGTATCGATAAAAATGAATTGCAATATGAAGGGAAATGGATTGATTCTATTAATATGGTTTTAACCAAAGAATCTTGGCTACAACGTATGAGCGGTTCTGCTGATTTGTTATAAAACGTTTTTTCTAAAATAAAGATATCAATAAGGGTGATAAGTATGATGGAGCATTTCACTCATTCCTTAGATTTGAGCAATCCGTTCATTGAAACACCAAAAGAGATAGAAAGATTCATTATAAACAAAAGAAACTGGGATGCAGTCGTACTGTACTATTTTGAAAAAGCAGAGGTGCTAGCTGTTCATTACTGGCCGCAAGATCTACATCTCACAGAAGACAGACAATTTAGCACCAAGAAATACCATTCGCTACTCCCATACATGATAGATGACAAACCCACCGATCTTGACATGCATATCGCTTCCTATTCCCTTGCACCACCAATTAAACAAATATTGTTAGAAAGCACCACAACAGGACAGTCAACAGACATCTTTGATTTCCAATTAAAAAACAGTTCAGGCGTGCTAGTGCATTCCTACGATAACGGAACTAGCCTTTTCTTTGAGGCGAGCATACAAATGTACGAGGAACTAAGCAAATTAACATCACCGGGAGCCATTGAAATACTCTGAAATGGGAGAATCGATATAAAAAGTTACCATTCCTTAGTCTGATCTTGATATCTATTGAAATAATAAACTGTTCAAAACAAATCACTAATTAGGGAATCATAAAGTGAGGGTGGTTATGTCTATTAATAAAAAATTCAAAAAACCAAGACTAGAAGACTATATCATTTACGGAATGCTAGTTGGTTTATTTTGTGGGTCGGTCCTAAGTACAATAGGATATATGTTTGACTATGTATTCCTTGCTATTCTTTCCTTGAGCTTCGGGCTTGGGTTAGGAACGGTTGGGGGTGCTATTCTTTACCATATTAAAACTAGGTGAAAGAAGTGAACTTCCACTATCCAAAATGCATAGATTAAGTTGAGGTGGATGCTTATGGGGAGATATCTTTCCTTTTCCTGAATCTAAAAAAACATGGGACTGAAAAAGACCTTCACGAGCTACAATTGTTAAAAGAGCAAATTGCAAATGCAACAACTTTGAGAGAAATTATCAGATGTAAAAAATTATTGAAAGAGTTTAAAGGTCGACTGGATGCAGGGAATTAAATATCACTAAGTCAACAACAGTTCCTTTTTCAATGTCAAAATAAATAAGAATACCACTTTTTTTGGCACATGTTCAGCTGAACTTTAGCAGAACATGTGCTTTTCTACTATATAATTTTTTAAACAAACGTTCGACCAAGAAAATTTGAATTCCTTGTGGCTGTAAGGAGAAAACTTTTTTTGAGAAATTAACTTTTAAAAAAGGTGTTGTGGCATAATTCACAAACCCTCCACCAATCTCTAATTACCGACAAATTTCCCAGGAAACCATGTTCCTAACATAGGTTTTTTCAAACAAACGTTCAATCAAAAAAATACGCATCCCTTGCCCCCCAAGCGTTCCAGCGAAAAATTGCAAATTAACTTTTGAAAAAAGTATAGAAATATAATTTTGAATAGTAATCTTTCATTTGGAGCTTCTAATTTTCGTGAATTGTAAAAAAATCTTGTGAATAGGAGCTCTGTTTGAAATAATTGGAATAAACAAACGGCACAGGGAGGAATTTTTTGAGAAGCTATATGTTGTTCATCTTATCATTTATCATCCTTTCCATGACAGTTTACGCAATGTTTAACGCCTATTATGCGACTAAGCCTAGAGTTGGTCCGATAGGAAATGGAGTTACCATTTCCACTTTTTTTTGGGTGCGATCTACCTTGTTAATAATTTGTGGATTGAGTTTATTGGGATTAAGTGTGCACTTATGGAGGTCTGAAAAGAAGTGATAGTGGAGATAAGTGAATGGATTGTGGGAGCATGGTATATAAGTGCCCCGATGGTAGTTTTGACAGTCCTTTTTGCAATTATTATGTGGGGCGTTTTCTACCAAAGTTATAAAAGTAAATCCACACTCGAAGAATACAAGCATCCAGGAACGTTAATAGAAGTGAACGGCAGAAAAATGCATCTATATTTCTCAGGTCAAGGGTCACAGACGGTTGTGATGGACAGCGCACTTGGAAGTTCCTGCTTAGATTGGAGCTGGATCCAACCGAAAATTGCTTCTGTAGCAAAGGTTGTCACCTACGACCGAGCAGGCTATGGTTGGAGTGAGCCTAGTAAAAATCCAAGAACAAGTGAAGAAATAGTAGAAGAATTAAGAGAACTTTTAGTAATAGCAAGGATTCCACCACCTTACATACTAGTAGGACATTCCTTTGGTGGATTATCTATGAGACTATTTCAGCAAAAGTATCCAGATGAGGTTAGCGGGCTAGTGTTGGTAGATTCCACTCCTGAGAATTTATTTGGAACTCTTCCCCCAGACTACATGAAAAAACTATCAATGGAAAAAAGAATGATAAAAGCTGCGAAGCTATTAGCACCATTCGGTTTATTAAGATTATTTAAAATGCCTATGGGAAATCTTATTTTGCCAGAGGAACAAAAAGAGGCCGCAAGACAATTAGGCTATCAAACCTGTGCATACACCACGGCTTACAGAGAACTATTATCTATGGATAAAAGTATGCAGCAGGTATCCTTACTAAAAGGAAAGCAACCACTAACCATCCCCGTTTATGTCATCAGCAGAGGAGAGTTCCAACAGGGAAGTTTGACGGAGGAAACCATACTAGCTGTAAATCAAAACTGGAACAAACTCCAATCAGAAATCGCACACACATCCAGCAAACATAAGCACCTAATAGCCAATGAAAGTGGACATTTTATTCACTGTGAAAAGCCCGAAATGGTAGCTGAATTAATTTTGACGATGATAAAGGAAATGGAAAAAGATCTCTTACGAGAGGATGCCAAATGAAAAAAGCTCTAACTGCAATGCTAATAAGCTGTAGGCTTACCAAGGGTACAAATTACCCCTTCTTCAAAACATCCCCCTCTTAAAAGTAGAAGAATGTTAAGAGGGGATTGCATTAGTTAACTGGCAAAAGAGAGCATTAGTAATACTAATAAGCATTCATAACCCGTCTTCTCGTAACCTCATCAAAAAAGAAGAAAATTACGGAACAAATGAAAGCAAACAACATGAATTCCGGCATCAATAGGTAGGAAGCCAACCCAAAACCAAGGAGAATCAAACCAGACACCAAAAAACGGATGGAGAAAAATCTTTCAGAGATGTATTCAGCGAGCAAGGAAGCGGGCAAGCCGTAGAAGAACACTCCTAATGAACTATAAAACAATATGAAAAGTACTGCTCCTATAAATCCTACAATAAATTCAAAGATGTTTGGTGAATCTATGTTGGTTCCTGAAGTAACGATAAGTAGAAGCGTAAAACCAATAGAAAATGTCAAACTTGTATACAATGCTACCTTTAGTTTTCTACCTTTATTCCGTATTAACCTGTTCCGAACAGCAGGAAACAGCAGACCAATAGTGGAGATAATAAGTAACGCCTTTATTACCTCAGGGGTCATAGAAAATAATAAAATGACTAGGATAATTAATATGGAGAAATAAAGAACAATAGAATTACCTTTGAACATGTCACCCATCCACCCTTTTTCTTTAATTATATCGCAAAAAATATAGCCACCCACAACCTTTTTTAGGTGGGCCTCGTCAGAAAAGTAGACAAATGATGCGGAGGTGTAAAAATGGCTTGGGAGACGCTTCCAGAATGGGTTTGGTATATTTATTATTCATTTTTTATTTTGACATTCGTAATGGGGTTGGTTCAGGCAATTCGAAAAAGAAGGATAGGCTTATCATTACTGGCGGTAATCACGACGATATTACTACCAATAGTTTTTATCCTGTTTAGCATAGGGCGTCCGGAGGGGATGAACGAGCTAGAACATTATGTTTTTCAACTAAAGGAAGGCTCACTTTGGTCCATACTAGTTAGCTTAGGATTTGCTTATTTATTTGTATACTGGGTCCTTATTTTTATTAAGGAGAAGGAAATGACAGTTGCTTAATCTTGACCTTTTGATATCCATATTTTACAATTTACATAATCATATTCGTGCATGGAAGAAGAAAAGTAAACCATATGAACGTTTCAGAGAGCTGATGGTTGGTGAGAATCAGTGCGGGATGGTGGTTGAATGGGCTTTGGAGCACCTAGACTGAAAAGAGCAGTAGGTCGTAGCGGAGTGTCCCACCGTTAAAAGGGACAACGTATCGAAGCCAATTTTGGTTTCTGTACGGACAAGTGCGTTTACATTGGTAGACGAATGAAGGTGGCACCACGGGTTACTCGTCCTTTTTTAGGGGATGGGTAACCCTTTTTGTGTTCAAAAAAGGAGGAATCATGATGAAAAAGAGAATTTTAACGGGCATTAAACCTACAGGACACATTCATTTGGGGAATTATATTGGAGCCATTAAGCCGGCTTTAGAGCTTGCAAAAAACACTGAGTATGAAACAGCGTATTTTGTTGCAGATTACCATGCCCTCACAAAAACCCACCAGCCACATGAGTTCAGGCAGCTCTCCTATGGGGTGGCAGCAACCTGGTTGGCGCTTGGGCTTGACCCAGCGAAGGCAATTTTCTACCGACAATCCGATGTTCCGGAAATTTTTGAACTGAATTGGATTCTGAGCTGTTTTTCACCTAAAGGATTGATGAATCGAGCTCACGCTTATAAAGCGCAAGTCGAAAGCAATAGTAAGTCTGAAAAAGATACCGATTTTGGTGTGAACATGGGGTTGTTTAACTATCCAATTCTAATGGCAGCAGATATTCTCATGTTTAAAACCGAGGTGGTTCCTGTAGGAAAGGATCAAATCCAGCACGTCGAAATTGCAAGAGACATCGCGGAAAGCTTTAACCATCATTATGGAGACACCTTCATACTGCCTGAATATCAGGTGCAAAAAGACACCGCTGTTCTTCCAGGGTTGGATGGGCGAAAGATGAGTAAAAGCTATAACAATACGATTCCTTTATTTGAAGAGCCCAAAAAATTGCAAAAGCTAATTAATAAAATTAAGACAGATTCTTTGCCGCCAGAAGCGCCAAAAGATCCAGATGCCTCCGTAATTTTCACACTCTATAAGGAATTCGCAACAGAGCGTGAGGTGGAAATTATGCAGAGCGAGTTTCAGGTTGGAATAGCGTGGGGTGATGCAAAGCGAGAATTATTCCGCGTGATGAATAGATTTATCGAAGAACCCCGTGAAAAGTACAAAGAGCTCCTCAGTGCTCCTGCCAAAATGGATGCAATCTTGAAAGAAGGAGCCGAAAAAGCAAGAGCGATTAGTGTGCCTTTTTTGAAGGAAGTGAAAGAAAAGATCGGGTTTAATGTCTGAGGAAGGGGAGGCAGGGATTTGGATGGGAATCGCGACAACAAGGGGGAGAGTCGCCTCTGGGTTTTCTTGCAAAAGTGGAAATAGCGACAAAAAAGGTCAGGAGTGCCTTAAGGTTGTCGCTATGCAAACAAAATCATCCTAACCTAACTAAATATTCTTCAAAACCCACCACTCAATAAAAAAATTCCTCTTGAGCAACACACTAACATCTGGAATAATTAGGAATAGGAATATACAATTTCATAGAATAGAGGTCGATCCTGTGCGCAAGCTTACCATTGCCTATCTAGTTCTCTTTAGTATTAGTACCATTCTAACAACCATCATACTCTATAAAGATTTTGATCATCCCAATGCTTTTACATTTATCATCGGCTATGTCCTTTTTATTGTTACGTCTGGTATCTATTACATTTTTAAAACGATATGGAAAGCAAAGAAATTACCATCAAAGGATATAAAAAAGAGAGCAATTAGGTTTCTGATTTATTTTGCCTTATTTTGCGGATTTAGTCTTCTACTAAACTGGAATGAGCCAGATTATTATAAGTCTTTCTCTATAGCATTAGGGGCTTCATTAGGATTGTCATTTTTTGATATTGCTTTTGTCTCAAATAAAGAAGTGAAAAATACTTAATATAAGAAACTTTTGATGTGTTTAAACGTCAAATTAGAAAGCAGGCAATGCTTATTGAAACACAAACTAAAAAAGAGATTGACCTATCTGTATACTGGTGAACTGATCTCTGTTATTTTATTTATTTTCCTAAGTTACTTACTCAATCACACCTTCCCAAAATTGCAACTATACGGGCTGGTATCGTTCTGGTTATCTTTTATTCTCTTTGAATTTCTCTTGCTTCAAGGTGTGTTGTATTGGACATCTAAACTCAGAAAAATGAAAGCAGGGCATACCCCTGTCACGCCGACAAACGTGGTGAGGCTATTAAAGAAGCTTCAAACGGTGAATATCGGATTTATTTTCCTTGCTGGCGTCGGTTTTTTCCTTGACTGGATTCGATTGCAGCCGGCACTGCCTATAGGAGGTCTTAGCCTTTCTTTTTTCATCTTCGTTTTTGCCATCCTAGAATATATCAATTATTTTCACATCCAACTTTCCTATGATAATCGCTCAGATCTAAAGCATCTGTTAAGAACAAAAAGACTGAAACAAGCTTGTTTGAAAAGAGATTTCGTAAGAATCTCAAAGTGAATTTGGAGGCGTTCCTTTGAAAAAAACAATAATTGCAATGCTTGTTTTCGCTTTCGTTGCCTTCGGGGTTTTTATCGTTTTCGGATTAAATCCACCCACACCAACAGTAAAAGCGGAAGGAAAAGAAATAGCAGTTGGGCAAGGATCCTATTGCTGGAACAGAATCATCCATACAAGATGTGTGGACATGATTGCCCCACAGGACTTGATCACTCACTACGAGTTGAAGCAGGTTAAGGTCTCCCCAGGAGCAGTAATAAACATCGACTTTCTTTTTAACCCAAAAGCAGGAACCTTAAGTGTAACGCAATGGAATCCAGACGGAGAATCCATAGTTGTGCCTGTAAATGGTGATAAGATCACTCTTCCAAAAGAAGCAGGTACATATATTTATGACTTATCAGCAACTTGGAGTAGGGGCAGCTCGAGCTATGTGTTTGTGGTGGAGGTAAGGTAGGGAAAGGGGAGTGCGTATGGAACTGGGAGCTAATTTTATCAATGGTAGCTATCATATTCTTTTTATTAACTTGTGTTGCATTTTTTCGATTATGTAGTGACATCAAGAGCCTTAAAGTAGGCGACAGACTTCCAAGTATACTAGCTGACAGGTGTATCTATCATTTGAAGCTTGCGCTGACTTTGTTTTTGATCGGGACAATACTTAGCTTGATAACGGTGTTTATTTGAAAGGAGAATTCACATGACTTACGAACATATAAAACAATTCAAAATCATCACATCCCTGCTGGTTGTTATTGGTATGGGACTAATGTTTTTAAGTGTTAGCTTTGGAACGGCAATAGGGGACTCATGGCTACAGGACCAAGGTGGCTTTGCGAATACGAGCAACTATGAACGAACAGTGGAAACACATATCAACAACTTTGTCATCATCGGCAGCATTCTTTTTGGAGCTGGTGTTTTAACCGGTTTAGCTACTTTCTATCTTTCGACCCGTTCTGAAACAATAGAGGAGCGTGATGAGTAAGTGACTATTTTAACAGCAGAGCTCATCGATCTTGTGGAACAGTCAGAAATAGAGGTATTAGAAGACAGGTTGACAAGAGTAATGGCACAAAACAATAATGCGATGGGTGTGGAACTTAGGAAGTTTGGTAAAGCAGTGGCCTTTTCAGTCAAAAACATCCCCGGTCCTTCGTTCAACACGGTAAAGGGCTTATCAGGTGAAAACCTCAATGACATTAATGCAATAGTAGACTTCTATACGAGCAAAGGAATTCCGACCCGTTTCGAAGTAACCCCAGCCAATGCATCGAAAAAACTGTTTCAAACACTAAGCAAGAATGGCTTTTATCAAAGCGGATTCCACACTTCGCTTTACTGCAACTTACCTACAGCAGTTCCAGAAGTGCAAACCAAAATAGAAATAGCAGAATTAAGCGCAGAGAACTTTGCTATTTTCGGTGAAATGTACACCAAAGGCTTTGGCATGCCACACTCGTTAAGTGAGTATGTTACAGCTAACAACCAAATATTAGCGGAAAGTAGTCATTGGACGTTTTACCTCGCAAGTGTCGCGGGTGAGCCAGCTGGTGTTGGTGTTTTGTTTATCAAAGACGGGATTGCCACATTAGCTGCTTCAGCCACGGTTCCAACTTTACGAAACAAGGGTGTTCAAACGGCTTTGATTCAAAAGAGGATTCAACAGGCAATGGAGGCAGGCTGTCACCTAGTGGTTGGCCAAGCAGCCTTTGCAAGCGTGAGTCAGAAAAACATGGAACGTGCCGGGTTAAGGGTTGCTTATACGAATGGGGTGTGGGAGAAGTTGTAATTATCTAGGGGATGGAGAGTGTAGAATGGTCGCGTTTTTTCTGGTATACATAACACCAATTATAGCGATAATTTTCTTTATAAATGCAGTGGCTTTGGCTAAAAAAATACAAAAGGGCGAAGAAAACACAGCAAATCATACAGGTTGGGGAGCCATTATGTTTGCTTACCTTATTTTTGCGATAATAATGGCAAGCTCCTTCTCATGAACGATAAGCAAATCTTATCAACAATTATAAAATAAAGGTAATTTTCATTAACAAGCTCCTAGGTTAGTATGGAAATATATTCAATCTATCTACTTAGGAGGGAGAGCATGTCTTTTTCTATTCAAAAAATTGACCATGTTCAGCTGGCGATGCCAAGAGGAGAGGAAGAGATTGCGCGTAAGTTTTATGAGCAAATTTTAGGCTTTCAAGAAGTCGAGAAGCCAGAATTGCTGAAAAAAAGAGGGGGTGTATGGTTTGCGCTGGGAACAGTGAAGCTTCATCTTGGAGTGGAAGAGCCGTTTACCCCTGCCCAAAAAGCTCATCCTGCTTTTACAGTGGAAAACATCGAATCGATGAAACAGCACCTAAACAATCAAGGAGTAGAGTACCTCACAGATGATAACCTCCCTGGTGCAAATCGAATACATGTTCACGATGTATTTGGCAACAGGCTTGAATTTTTGGAGTGGGAAAGCTGACAGCACATTAAAAGAGCTCAACAAGGTTGCGTAAAAAACGAAAGTCGGAACACACAAGTAGGTACCGGCTTTCGGTAATATCATCCCTCCCGCCAGAATTTGAAAAGTTTTCGCCAGAATAATGTTATTTTCGCTGAATGAGGGAAGTTTTTCGCTGAATAATTTTTATTTTCGCCAGAATAATGAGATTTCCGCCAGAAAATTAAAAAATTAGCCAGAACCCCAATTTCTCGCGATTTCAGGCTAAAAGCATCTTGAAATCTCCGTGTACCTTTTCCTAAACCTTATTATTCGGTTACCACAAGCTTCCGTTCCCTAAGCTTTTCCACACCTCCCACGCTTTCACACCCCCTCCAAGCTCTCACTCTACTTCCCAAACTTTCATATCTCCCAAGCTTCTTCCATCCCTATCTTTGCAGCATCACCCGAAAGAAATTTTCCACGAACTGATCATAGTTTAGCTTGATAGCAATCCTCGTTTTTCCTGATTGGCTTGTTGGTCTTACATCAATATAGGAATGCCCTTTAGCTTCAATCGTTCCGTCTATCACTTTTGCATCATAAAAAATGTAGTCCGCTATGGTTGGATCATCAACAAGCATGACGGTTAGTAAATCATGTATTGGGGCACCTTCAATGCCAGGGGCGAACTTTTGGTAGGCTTGATAATAATAGTCAAAAATAGGAGTTAACAAAAATTCGAACGGAGAATCTGCCTCCTTTACAAGGTATTCCACCATATCTGGGGTAAGGATGGCGTTGTTAGTAACATTAAGTGGTGTGATGGTGAGATTGTGGGCATTGTTTAGGATGTGGTTACTTGAAGCAGGGTCTCCATGAAAATTGGCTTCGGCTAAAGCGGTCACATTGCCAGGAACAAAGAAAGCTCCTCCCATAACATAAAAAGAATGTACTTTCATAAATTCTTGATGATAAAGAATCATCGCTGTTGCTAAGCTTGTGGACCTTCCAAAGTCTACAATAATCAGATTATGAGCATGCTTGTTCACAAGTTGTCGGATGGTATCGAAGGGACAAATGGAATATTTCATGTCCTCTGGGGGGCTTATTGGTCCAATTCCATTTGCACCGTGTATTTCAGGATAAAAAGTTAATTCATCCTGCTGAACAGGCCTTGATGCACCTGGAATAATGGGGATGTGCGTTTGTTTCGCAAGTTGAAGTAAAAAGTAGGCATTGGCCGTTGCCTGACTTTTACTCACGTTTCCATAGCTAGTTACAATCCCTACTATTTCGAGATTAGGATTCATTAATGCATAAATAATGGCTAAAGAATCATCAATACCTGGGTCTGCAAATACCAATAATTTTTTTCTCATCCCAATCCCCCCTAAAAAATGGACCACTTAGTAAAAATGTATTAGGAATAGATTGGAAAAATGTTAATTTGGAGAAAAATGGGATTAAGGATGGATAACTAAGAGGAAGGTTTTCCTACTACATCTGCACTAGCGATGCAAGCTCCTCCAAAAGTACCATTTTCGACATTTTTTTCAGAATTATCTATTTTTACCCAGAAATAAGACTGTATAATGGTCTTAGAACCAGCCGATAAAGGCAAACCTATAGAAATGTAGGGACGCAAAGCTATAGGGGCTAAAAAGCCAGCCAGCTGCCGAAAATTGCAGAAATTTTTCTGCAGGTTTCTCCCCTGTCGTATTGGTTCAATTCATTCAGGGAGGATTAAGATGAAAAAGAGAGTCATTATTCCATTATTATTTTCAGGTTTCTTAGCTTTTGGAACAACAGTCTCAGCAGCAACAGAAAAAGTGGATGGAGGCGTAACACCTGATCAATTCTTCTACACATTTGATAAGCTTGTCGAAGATCTCCATCTATTGATAACAGTAAACAATGAGAAAGAAACAGCTATTTTACTGAGCATAGCGAAAGAAAGACTTGCAGAAGCAAAGGAAATGAACGAAGCAGAAAAAGAAGAATTTTTTCTAGAAATCATTGAAGACTACATAGAAAAGCTAGAAGAAGCAGAGGAAGTCGTGTCAGAGCTTATTTTAGAGGATGAAATAGATGAAGAAAGATTAGAGGAGCTTCAGGAAGAAATAGAGGAAGCAACGGAAGTGGATGATGAAATAGAGGAAAAGCTAGAGGACGAAACAAAAGAAGAGCTAGAGGAAAAAAGAGAAATAATTAAGCAAATACCTGCAGTTGTGAATGGACTCTCCAAAGAGAAAGTAAAGGAGCTTCGTGAATTAGGCTTAGGATATGGCCAAATTTCACATGTGATTTTACTTGCAGCTACCTCAGGAAAAACAGTGGATGAAATAGCTGCACTTTTTAACGGAGAAGAGAACAAAGGATTTGGAGAAATAGCAAAAGAATTAGGTTTCCATCCGTCAGAATTAGCGTCTGGAAAGAAGAAAAAGGACGAAGATAAGCATGAGGATGAAGAAGATAACGATGAATCAGAGGAAGAAAACGTAAAGGACGAAGAAACGAACGAAGAGGAAGATGACGAACAACAAGCTACAGATGAAGATGAGGACCAAGCTGAAGAAGAGGAAAAAGAACAAGCTTCTTCAAAAACCGGACAAACTAAGCGCAAAGAAGTGAAAGAAAAGGACGAAGAAAAAGAAGAACGTGCTCGTGAGGATAAGAAAGAAAAAGAAGAACGTGCTCGTGAGGATAAGAAAGAAAAAGAAGAACATGCTCGTGAGGATAAGAAAGAGAAGGAAGAACGTGCTCGTGAGGAAAAGAAAGAAAAGGAAGAGCGTGCTCGTGAGGAAGAGGAAGAAAAGAAAGAACGAGAACGTGAGGATGAGGAAGAAGAGGAAGAACGAGAACGCGAGGATGAGGAAGAAGAGGAAGAGCGTGAACGTGAGGATGAGGAAGACGAGGAAGACGAGGAAGATGACGATGACGACGATGACGATGAGGATGAAGAGGAAAAACGCGATCGTGAAAAAGGTAAGAAGAAAAAGCGAGATAGCGACGATTAATAAGAAAGGCATTGATAGAGTAAATCTATCAATGCCTTTTCATTTAGGAATAATCGAGAATTTTTGGCCACATGCTTTCTATCCTTTCGAAACTTCCACAATTCCTTCTTCCTTCAAATTCACCGCGCCATGCTTGTTCACTTTTACTTTTTCATCATCTTTTAGGTTGGTGAACACAATTGGTGTAATTAAGGAAGGAGCATTTTCACGGATAAAGTCCATGTCAAACTTCAGAAGCTCCTGGCCGCGTGTTACTGTGTCACCTTGTGCAACTAGTGCTTCAAAGCCTTCCCCTTTTAAATTCACGGTATCTATTCCAACATGGATTAAAATCTCATGTCCCTCATCAGACTCAATCCCAATTGCATGCTTGGTTGGGAACAAGTTGACGATCTTTCCGTCTACAGGAGAAACCACAAGCCCTTCAGAAGGTTCTATCGCAAATCCGTCACCCATCATTTTTCCGGAGAAAACCTGGTCTGGCACGTCATCAAGTGGTTTAATCTCTCCTTTGATGGGGGCGACAAAACCGCCTTCTGTGGACTTTGTCTGCAACGCATCTGGATTAATTTCTTCAATTTGTTGCTCGACTTCTTCTTTTGGTTCACTTTTTGCAGGACGAGGGGTCTTTCCGTCGATAATATCTTTGATTTGTGATTTTAATGTATCTGATTTTGGTCCGAAAATTGCTTGAATATTATTGCCTACCTCTAGCACACCTGAGGCACCAAGCTTTTTCAACCGTCCTTTATCCACCATCGAAATCTCATTTACGGAAACTCGAAGCCTTGTGATACAGGCATCCAGATGAGAGATGTTTGCTTTTCCACCCATCGCTTCTAGCACATCATGCGGCAGCTCGCCAGCAGTGGAGGGGGTGGTGCCATCCTCGTCCTCCTCCACATCCTCTCGACCTGGTGTGGCAAGGTTAAATTTTGTGATGGCAAAACGGAAACCGAAATAATAGATAACCGAAAATACGAGCCCAACAGGAATTACCAGCCACCAGTCCGTGCGGTTAGGCACCACTCCAAAGAGCAGGTAATCAATGACACCTCCTGAGAAGGTCATCCCAATTTTCACATTTAAAATATGCATCACCATAAAAGATAGTCCTGCAAATACCGTGTGAATCGCAAACAATACTGGTGCAACAAACAAGAAGGAGAATTCAATTGGTTCTGTAATTCCTGTTAAAAAAGAAGTCAATGCTGCGGATGCCATAATACCACCAACGACCTTTTTCTTTTCCGGTCGAGCAGTGTGATAAATAGCAAGTGCTGCAGCTGGCAATCCGAACATCATGAATGGGAATTTTCCTGTCATGAATGTACCGGCAGTGATTTCGGCCTTATCCCGGAGCTGGGCAAAGAAAATCGCCTGATCTCCGCGAACAAGATTTCCTGCCTCTGTTGTGTAGGAGCCGAACTCAAACCAAAATGGAGAGTAAAAAATATGATGGAGACCAAACGGAATTAATGCCCGTTCTATGACCCCAAAAATAAACGCAGATAGCGTCAGGTTTGTATTAATCATGCTTTCTGATAGTGTGTTTAGTCCACCTTGAATCGGTGGCCACACAAAGGACATCAAAATCCCTAGAACCACCGCACTGGCAGCGGTTACAATTGGTACGAAACGCTTTCCTGCAAAAAATCCAAGATAAGAGGGAAGCTCAATATTGTAATACTTATTGTACATGAACGCGCCTAAAATACCGACAATCACTCCGCCGAACACACCGCTTTGCAGAGTCGGTATACCAAGTACGCTAGCGTATGCCGGATCCTTCAGCATCCCATCATCCACTCCGAGAACAACACCCATTGTGGCATTCATAATGAGGTAACCAATAATGGCAGCAAGTGCGGCAACTCCTTCCCCGCCAGCTAGTCCCACTGCAACCCCTACGGCAAAGAGAACAGGAAGGTTATCAAACACAATCCCCCCGGCAGCATTCATGATATTGGCTACCATCTGTACCCAATCCGCACCAAGAAACGGCATCAGTTCTAATAAATTTTCCTCGCCAAGCGCATTACCAAAGGCAAGCAATATCCCAGCTGCTGGTAACAACGCCACCGGAAGCATTAACGCCTTCCCGACCTTCTGAAGAACCCCAAAGACCTTCTTCAAAACAAAACCTCCCATTATGTAATATCTAAAATTGCTTTTAATTTCCCCTAAAAGAGAGGAAATAAACACGAGAGGAAGGGGACGGTTCTTTCTGGTTCACTCGAGGTCCAAATGAACTGGAGAAACGTCCCACTGATTTTAATTAGGAGGATTGTAATCAAATTTTATATTTCTTAACACGTAAAGTGCAGCCATCCCATCACTAGGACAACCGTTTAGATAATTAATAGGAAACAGCGAGAAGAACACGTAGTAAAAAGAAAAGTAAGTGAATTGATAAATGAATATATTTGGCTCAAGTATCTCCATGATAATAAGCTGATTCAACACTAGGATGGAGGTGATGTTAAACAAAGCTCCTCCTAAATACACAAGAATCTTTTCTATTTTCCTTGCACCACTACATACCTTGACATACTCGCACCAGCCATCGTAAAAGTACAAATTACGAATTCGAATTGGCCCAAATTTAAAGATGGTTTTTCCGGTCCCCACATGCATGATCACCTTCCCGCCAAATAACTTTGCAAAAAAATAATGCCCAAACTCATGCAAGACCGTTACCATCGGGAGAACAAGAAAAAAAGAAAGAAAGAACTTCCATAAATCGTTAAAACCAAACATCAGCGCCCAACCTCCCACCAGGTATAAAAGATTTATTGGGGGTGTTTTACCCTAATAATATGGGATAAAACATAGAACGAGAGGACGGTACTTTTGGTCCTTTACGAAGGCGAGAGACGTAAAAAACCTTCTTTATTCCTTGTTTTTTTTCCAAATAATTCTTCTTCATGAAATTTTATGAGTGAATGTTACCAGCTTTTAATAAGGTGTTAATGAGTTTGTAACAGATAATTTAAACCACGTTTATTTTTTCGTTTTAATCTAAAAACGTACTTTACTTTGAGGAGGAAGCAGCATGAGAGATGACAAGCGATTGGAAAACGAAAAATATGATTCGTCAAAGCGAACTTTTTTAAAATATTTCTTAGCAGGGTCAGCGGTAGTTGCACTGGAGACAACTGGAATTGGAAGATTAACTTCCTTTGTTTCGAAGGCACAAGCGGCAGAGGGTGTTTCTCCTTATAAGAGTGTGTATCCAGTTGGGGAAGGTTTCCCACAATCTGTTGCATCAGGAGACCCAACATCTAGTGGGATGATGCTATGGACGAGAATTGATCCTGCTAAAGAAGAAGGATTTTCTACAAAAGAAATTACGAGTGATGTTATTTATTATCTAGAGAATCCATCGGAAGCAAATGATGAATCTCTAACAGAGTCCATCGAACAAGGGAAATTTATCATGTTTGAGGTAAGTACAACGAAGGACTTTTCAAATGTCGAGCTAAAAGGATTCTCTCCGATTTGGAAGGATCATGACAATGTCGTTCGCATTGATTTAGATGGACAGTTAGCAGCGAATAAAACCTATTACTATCGTTTTGTCACGAAAAAAGGTTATGTGAGTAAAACTGGTACGTGTAAAACACTTCCAGAAGAAAACAGCCAAGTTTCCTCCGCTAAAATAGGCTATATTTCCTGTCAGGATTATACAAATGGGTATTTTTCTGCACTAGGTCATATGGCAGAAGAGGACATGACTTTCTTCATTCATCTCGGAGACTATATTTATGAATCTGTTGGAGATGCAGCCTACCAAGGAAATTTAAAGGATAGGCAAATCAAGCTTCCAAGTGGACAAGCCAAAGCATTTACCAAAGAGGATTACCGAAAGCTCTATCAAACGTATCGCGGGGATAAAGACTTACAAAAGCTTCATGAACGTCATGGCATGGTAGCAACCTGGGATGACCATGAGTTTGCCAATGACACGTATTATCCAGCAATTGCACCAGATGATAACCTTGAGTCAGATCCGACAAGAAGACTAATCGCCAATCAAGTTTGGTTTGAATACATGCCTGCACGTGTTCCTTATGATGGGACTAAGTCCTTTGAAGAATCCATCAAAATTTATCGTGCGGTCACCATTGGTAATCTGGCAAACATTCTTTTGACAGATGAGCGCTTATATCGTAGTTCACACCCTTGTGGACAAGAAACGCTAGATCGCTACATTTCAGGCGGATGCGCAGGAATCAATAGCTCTTCCCGCACCATGCTCGGAAAAACTCAGCGTGATTGGTTCTTAAATGAATTGAAAAATGCTTCTGGAACCTGGAAAATCTGGGGCAATGAAGTACAAGTTACCCAATTAAAATTGTTAAATCGCTATGCAAACCTTGATGCATGGGATGGGTATGCCTATGAAAGAGATGTCATCTCACAAACAATCATGAACGAAAAAATAAAGAATTTTATTGCATTAACAGGCGACTTTCACACGTTTGAGGCTTCCTATATGCAATATAAATATGAAAAGGATAGTGAGAAATACGGTGTTGAATTAATGGTTGGATCTGTTACATCAAGTAACCTGCGTGAAACGCTACGAAATGCTTTAAATCAAGCTCCTGATACGTCAGGTCCGATTCCAATTGAAGCGGCTGACGAGCTAATTAATTTAGTGAAAGGGCGCTTAGGTGAAGGAGCTGCATTAACTGCAGAGGTCTTATTTAAAGAAATTCAACAAATCGTCAAAGCAGACAACCCTTGGATTCAGTTGTTTGATAGTACAACACATGGATATGCTTTGCTGGAGCTAACAAATGCTAAAGCAACATGGACCGCCTATTCAGTGGACAATATTGAAAAACCACAATCTAAGAAATCGCTATTATGGCAATGCGAGGTGCCTAATGGCGAAGTAAAAATAAATGTGACACAAGGACAAGGACTAGTCCCTCAATAACGCTCTTTTCTAAAAAGATAGGAGCTAAATTTGCTATTAATAAGGAGGACGATTTCATGCTACAGAATATTGGTATTCCTGGTCTTATCATTATTTTAGTTATCACGCTTCTTATTTTCGGACCAACAAAGCTACCGGAGATTGGCCGTTCATTTGGCGTCACCTTACGTGAGTTCAAAAAAGGAACGAAGGATCTAATGAAGGACGACGAACCAACAACAGAAGGTAATAAAAAGGTAGAAGAAAAAGTGTAATCAAAGACGGGGCTATCTTTTATAGGTAGCCCGCTATTTTTTCAAAGCTAGCGTTAGGAAGGAGGATGACGGTTGGAACAGACATTTTTTCTTGCGCATATAGCGGAGTTAAGAAAACGTTTAGTAAAGATTCTACTATTATATGTCCTAATTTTTTTGATTAGCTTCTTCCAGGTAGGGAAAGTGTATGAGTGGTTGATGAAGAACGCAAATCTTAAACTAACCGTACTTGGTCCTTCAGAAATATTGTGGGTATATTTTATGCTGGCGAGTATCTGTGCGCTTGCAGCCACCATTCCGTTTGCAGCGTACCAAGTTTGGGCGTTTACCAATCCTGCCCTAAAGCCTGAGGAACGAAAATCGACTGCGGTTTTTATCCCGGTATTATTTTTCCTTTTTCTTGCAGGTGTTAGTTTCGGCTATTGGGTAGTGTTTCCAAAGGTGTTTAACTTCGTCGTAACACTGTCTGAGGGAATGTTTGAAACCATGTTTACTGCGGAAAAATATTTTCGCTTTCTATTTCAGCTAACCATACCTCTAGGACTAATATTTGAGCTACCAGCCCTGGTGTGGTTTTTAACAAAAATAGGTCTCTTAACGCCGATGATGATGACCAAATACCGCAAATTTGTCTACCTTGCAATGGTCATCGTTTCTGCAATCCTCACACCACCAGACCTCATATCCCAAACCTTTGTCCTCATCCCATTAATCCTATTGTACGAATCTAGCATTATGCTTTGTGGATGGGTGTACAAAAAGAGACAGGAGGACGGTTCGAAAGCTTCTTTTGCTTAACGATAGAAGCGCCAGAACCGTCCTTCTGGTTTTTATCATACTAATTGCCTATTTCATCGCCTTCGCTGTAAAATAAAGGTAGATGAAAAAGAGGTGATGTTAGACGATGAAACCATTCTCATCCTACTCTAAACATAGCATGTTTGAAAAGAATAAAAACAAGAAATCACATTTGGCTTCTCTAAGGAAAAAAGCCTTAGCAGCACAGACAACTCAGACGGAAGCAACGGAAACAACTTCTCCAAAAACAGCAAAACCTTCTTTGAAGCCCTGGAAAGAAAAAGTGAAAAAGTTAACGCAGAAAGCGCATCTTCAGGAGGAAAAATGGCAGAAGGAAAAAAAGGAACATTTAAACACCAAGAAAACGCTGAAAACAGCTCGAGATAAACTACATCACACGCAAAATAAATTGGAAAACCAACACAAAACTATCCAACACCTTGAAAAAAAGTTGGCAAAAGCGCTGGAAAGACTAGAGGATTTACAAAAGCAAAACGAACAGCTTCAAGAAAAAAACCTCCAACTCGAAACCTCCCTTCTTAAATACAAAAACAGCGCCACCACCTATAAGGGCATGATCAAGCCGCTACAAAAGAAAATGAAAGAATTAACATTCAAAAATGAGATGTATCAAAAAGAACAAGAGAAATGGAACAGGATGCAGGAAAGGCGGTACCAGCAAGAGAACAAGATAAAAGCGACCAACAGAGAGCAGGCAAAGCAGCTAGAAAAATGGCATAACCTATCTCCAGAGCTTCTCCTTCAACACCTTTATGAAAGCATGTCATTAAAAAATCACCAGCAATACTTTGACACGATTAGTTTGCATCGGAAATTTCGGTGGATGCAGAGTACCATAAAACGTCATAATGCTAGGTACATAAAAGATAAACAACCCATTTTTGGTGCTTTAACAAAAAAAGAAGATGGCTGGTGGTTGAAAGGACCTTCGGGGGAGTATTGGAAGATAACCAGTCATCCACCCATTCATCTAAAAGAGGGTACTCCAGTTTTAGCCTCACAAATTGGCAATCGAGTAGAAGTTATCACCATATACCAAGATGAAATCGAGCAAAAACGGGATTCCATCAAGATTGAGAAGGAACGGGAGAGTACTCGTGGAAGGAACAATAATCATTCCTCCCCAGAATTTGTGCAAAAGTTCCCACCGCACGCTTACAATTGGAGTGTTTTGTTAGTAACAAGTGATAACGGGAGCAGGTATCAGCAATTTTTGTCAGAGCAAGGCTTTCAAGTGGATTGGATTGATCCGTATGAGAAGAGCGCGATTCATGTGCACCAACAGATGGCCGCTCATGACCTTGTGCTGCTCGACCTTGGCCACATCCCACATGTCGTCACCAACCTTGTGCCACAAGACGAAACCTGGGTCCAACGCTTTCAAACCTTCCGGAAAAAGACTCTCCTTGCACGAATTCTCTACCTTGCAGCTAACTGCTCACACCCACGAGAGATGGGGTGAGATGGTTCTGCTTGTTTATTCGGAGGAATGAACGGTCAGAACCGTGCTTTGTTTCTTAAAGGAGAAGTGGCACTTGATAGAGAAGTAAGTAGGATAGAAATTTAATCAAGAGGGGATGCGTTTTTTTGCAGGTGGAGAAGAGAAACGAGGTTACAAAAAGCGAAATAGTTAGCCTAATGGCTAAAGCATTAAAGGATAATTATGTGTTTCCAGATGTTGCAGATGATATGGCAAAACATATTGAAATGAAGCTAAATCAAAAGGAATACGAAAGCCTGGATAATCAAAAAGACTTTTGTGAGAAGCTTACAGGAGACCTTCGAGAGGTTAGTCGGGATAAACATATAATAGTACGCTACAACGAGCAAGCGAAATCGGTGGATCAAACGCGAAGTAAAGTGGAGCAGCAAGAAGAGTACCAACTGAAAGCCCAACTAGACAATTACGGTTTTAGGAAGGTGGAGCGTTTGCCAGGAAACATCGGCTACATCGACCTTCGTGGGTTTCATCAACCAGAATATGCGGCAGAAACAGCTGCGAATGCCATGAATTTTGTGGCTCACACAGATGCGCTTATTGTTGATTTGCGTAAAAACGGCGGTGGCTATCCAGAGATGGTTGTTTTCTTAACAAGCTATCTTTTTGAATCAGAGACCTTTCATCTGAACAGCTTTTATTTAAGGACGAATGAATCTACAAGGCAATTTTGGACGCTACCTTATGTTCCAGGGAAAAAGTATGGGGAGAAGAAGCCGGTCTATGTTCTTACAAGTGATCGCACTTTTTCAGCGGCAGAGGAATTCACCTACAATCTAAAAAACTTAAACAGAGCAACGATTATAGGGGATGTGACCGCAGGGGGAGCAAATCCTGGTGAGACCCACCAGCTTACCAAACACATCAGTATCTTTATTCCAAATGGACGTGCCATCAATCCTATCACCCAAACCAACTGGGAAGGAACCGGTATAGAACCTGATATGAAAACCAACAACCCTTATGACGCCGCCTACAAATTGGCGCTTGAGCATGTTATGAAGGTGCGAGGAGAAGAATCTCCTGGCTCAGCATTTGTGGTCAAGGAAGCGGAAAAAGCATGGACGAACTTGAAATAAATCAAATCAGGGGGACGGTTCTCCTGGTTCCTTCGCCGGTTGGCGATGGACCGCGAGAACCGTCCCCCTGTCTGCCTTAACCGATCAGTTGAATAAAAAGGACTTTTAGATAGTTGCCATCTTTAAAGGTGTTGATGGTGGCGAAGTCGCTTGGGAGGGTGAACTCTTCCACGATTTTGTATTTGGTGTTGCTTGTTTTGAACGCTTGGTCGATAAATCCTTTAAACTTGTCCATTCCAAACGTTGCAGCGTTGGTGGAGGCAACAATGACGCCATTCTTTTCAGTTATGGCAATGGCGTCTGTGACCAAATCTGTGTAGTCCTTTTCCGCGCGGAATGTAACCTTTTTGGAGCGAGCAAAGCTTGGTGGATCCATGATGACGACATCGTATTTTACATTTTTCTTTTTAGCATATTTAAAGTAATGGAACACTTCTTCCACCAGGATGGATTGTGTTTTTTCATCGATGTCATTTACGTTGAACTGCTCGATCGTTTTTGGCAGGCTTCTTTTTGCCAGGTCGACGCTGGTTGTTTTAACGGCTCCACCTAGCGCTGCATAAACCGAAAAAGCCCCGGTGTAGGAGAAGGTGTTAAGCACTGTTTTCCCTTTAGCGTACTTATCTCGGATCGTTTTTCGCACCTCGCGTTGGTCTAAAAATACCCCCACCATCGCGCCATCATTCAAGTGTACAGCAAAATTAACCCCGTTTTCTTTTATGATCAGAGGGGATGATGCCCGCTTGCCGCGAATAAAATCGTCATCCTCTACATACTGACCAGCTGTATCGAATCGCTTTTTTTCATAGATTCCTTTGTAGCTGATGATGCCTTCTAGTGCAGTTAGAATGTCCTCTTGAAACGAGTAAATCCCTTTACTGTACCAATTAATGACTAAAAAACCATCGAAATATTCTATGGTAAACCCACCGATTCCATCTCCTTCGCCATTAAAAAGACGAAATGCGTTGGTATCTTTTGATTTCATTAGAGATGCCCGCTTCGATACTGCTTTTTCGAGCGCTTTTTTAAAAAAAGTAACATCTAATTCCTCGTTTGGATCGTTACTAACAATCCAACCGTAGCCTTTGTTTTGATTTCCATAATACCCTTTGCCGAGAAATTGATGACGCTCATCCACCAAGTTTACGAGTGTGCCTTCTTCCTTCAACACATCCCCATTGATTAAGGACTGCTTGCTAATCAGCGGATAGCCACTCTTATATTTTTTTACAAAATTACTCTTTACCTTTACTGTAAGACACTGTCGCATATGTAACTTTCATCCGTTCTATTCAATATTTAAGTGTGGTTGTAATTATACGCATTGTTCGTAGAAAGTGCAAAGAGACAAGGGGACGGTTCTCCTGGTCCAATCGGAAACCGAATGAACCGCGAGAGCCGTCCCCCTTTATTGAAAATCAATTCCGTTCTAATACGTTAACAAGCATCCGGTGGACAACCTCGTGATCACGAGAATCGTGCAATTGGTAGTCTTCGCCTGGTAGGGTGTACCATTCTTCAGCGCCGACATAAGTAATGGATAGGGAGAGCATTCCCTCCTCATCACAAGTGGTCCGCAGTTCTAACTCTCCGCTAATTACACCAACCTCCGCTGTCATCACGCCATGGGTCGCAGTGAAGATAGACGATTTCTTTTCCATTTGCATGCCTCCTTCCATTTGACATCTCTATGAAACTAGTAAGAACAGCCGTTAAGCATTGTTTGTAAAGAGGTTTTTTCCGATGACTGAAGGTGTAATCCCCAGCGGTACTTCGTGTTAATCCACCATTTCGCATATGCGCAGCGAGCACCGGTTCGTGGAGGTTGCCAAGTAGAAGGATCTTGATCTCCTTTGGAACGATTCACACTAGCAGTAACCGCAATCAACTGTGGTCCGTTCAAATCATTGGCGAAGCTGCGGCGCTTATCAGTGGTCCAGCTACTTGCCCCAGAACGCCAAGCCTCAGCCAAAGGAACAACGTGGTCAATATCAATCTCAGATGGTGAGTACACAATGACGCCATCATAGTAACTGTACCACTTTCCAGAAGTTACAGGACAGTTCCCGCTGTAATAGTCGGCATCCCGTTGAAGCACAATTTGGCGGGTGTCGCAGCCACTTCCTTGGCTGCTCCAATGTGGAAAATGATCCCGCGAATAGCCTGACATAGAGCCTTCCGATTTCACAGTAAGTGAGTTTAATTGAGACTGAGCTTCTGATTTGGACGGTGTTCCCGGAGGAAGGGCCGAGGCCGTTTGTAGATCAAATTGAAAAACAGAAAGCGACAGGACAAATGCTACAACTACTAAAAATGATTTCTTCAGCATAGAAATGCCTCCTACTATTAAATTTTTATATTAAAATCTCCTCACAAAAAATGAGATTCCAATAACAAACAAAACCTTTCGAGGAACACCATGAATCAATAAATGAAAAATATGTATCTACTAGAATATTAGTACAATTATCAAGCACCGTCGGTTAATTTTTTGTAAATATCAAAAAACAGAACTAACCTCCCCCATCCATTGCACCAAAAAAGGGTACCGTCAGACGGATTACAACCCTATTAGCCCTAAGAATGCCTTTCCATATCAGATAAAAAATAAGTAATGGAAGATAAAAAAACCTTGCCTCTTCTAAAAAGATAGAATGAGGGCAAGGTTTCTTTTATCATTTATTAGCTTTTCGCTGTTAATAGTATAAAACATTTACTTTGTTACACTTGATGCATCTTTCATAATATTGATGTCCTTTAAAATGATGATCACAATTTTGTTGAATCTCTTTTAAGCGTTTTTCCAATAAAGCAAGGTGAGTTTTTAATTGATTGATCTCTTCTTCAAGTATTTGGACCTTCAACATAAACCTCCTAACAGCAAGAGTTATTGATATAATTCACCACCAGATTTCTTAAACTCCTCCGCTTTTTCCTTCATTCCTTTTTCTATTGCTTCATTTGTATCAAGCTTGTTTTCTTTTGCGTAATTACGAATATCTTGAGAGATTCTCATGCTACAAAATTTCGGTCCACACATGGAACAGAAATGTGCGGTTTTTGCACCTTCTGCAGGTAACGTTTCATCATGATATTCTAACGCGCGTTCAGGATCCAATGATAAATTAAACTGATCTCTCCAACGGAATTCGAAACGAGCTTTTGATAAGGCATCATCTCTTTTATATGCGCCTGGATGCCCTTTCGCTAAATCAGCAGCATGGGCAGCAATTTTATAAGTTATAACACCTTCGCGCACATCATCTCGGTTTGGTAAACCTAAATGTTCTTTTGGTGTAACATAACATAGCATAGCCGTACCATACCAACCGATCATGGCTGCACCAATCGCAGATGTAATATGATCATAGCCAGGAGCTATGTCAGTGGTAAGTGGCCCAAGAGTATAGAATGGCGCTTCCTTACAAACCTCAAGTTGTCTGTCCATGTTTTCTTTAATAAGGTGCATAGGTACGTGACCTGGACCTTCTACCATTACCTGCACATCATGCTCCCAAGCAATTTTTGTTAGTTCTCCAAGCGTTTCTAATTCCGCAAATTGTGCTTCATCATTAGCATCAGCAATGGAACCAGGACGTAGACCATCTCCTAAAGAGAATGCAACATCATAAGTTTTCATAATCTCACAGATTTCTTCAAAATGAGTATATAAAAAGCTTTCTTTGTGGTGGTAAAGACACCATTGTGCCATAATAGATCCACCCCGCGATACAATACCTGTTAACCGTTTGGCCGTTAGCGGAACATATCGCAAAAGAACACCAGCATGAATGGTGAAATAATCCACGCCTTGCTCGGCTTGCTCAATCAACGTATCACGGTAAACCTCCCATGTAAGGTCTTCGGCAACCCCATTTACTTTTTCAAGTGCTTGGTAGATAGGAACGGTTCCTACAGGAACAGCTGAATTGCGTATAATCCATTCCCTTGTTGTATGAATGTTTTTCCCTGTGGATAGGTCCATAATATTATCAGCACCCCAACGTGTGGCCCATGTCATTTTTTCGACCTCTTCTTCGATAGAGGATGAAACAGCAGAATTCCCAATATTTGCGTTGATTTTCACATGGAAATTACGTCCTATGATCATAGGCTCTGATTCTGGATGATTGATATTAGATGGGATAATTGCTCGACCTCTTGCAACTTCTTCACGCACAAATTCAGGTTTCATATTTTCCCTTAATGCGATAAATTCCATCTCAGGAGTGATGATGCCCTTCCTTGCATAATGAAGCTGTGTGACATTTCCACCTTTTTTTGCACGTAGTGGTTTACGCTTTAAACCTGGGAACACATTATGATTAGCACGAGGGTCATTTTCATCCTTATATCCATTGTCTTCCGCCTTGACTTCTCTTCCTTCATATTCCTCCACATCTCCTCGTTCATGAATCCATGTGCTTCGAAGAGGAGGAAGACCTTTTGTAATATCAACGGAATAATTGGTATCTGTATAAGGTCCGCTTGTATCATAAACACGAATTGGTGGATTTTCTTCTTCACCAAAGACGCCCGTTGTAGGACTTAGTTCAATTTCCCGCATCGGTACCTTGATATCGGGTCTTGAGCCTTCAACATAAACTTTTTTACTACCTGAAAAACTAGACATGATGGAAATGTTTTTTTCGTTTAATGAAGTGGTTGACATAAAGTAAATCTCTCCCTTTTCTTAAATTAAAGGACGAGATCTAGGTCAATAAAAGAGGAATGAAGAATTGAATAAAATAAAAAAGCCGAATCCAAAAAGGATGGACCGGCTTTGTACGTAGAAGTTTATTCAATACATGATTATTTTTTCTAACTTCCCCACGCTAGTATGATCTAGATCAGGTCCAAAGGGTCAAGAAACTTTAACGTGTTTCTCTCTCAGCCCAACCTATTGGACTCCCCTAGTTATTTCTATTCAATTTGGTTTTAGTATACTTGAGTTTTAAGTGAAATAAAAGCAATATTAAAATATTCTGATTAAAAGGCGGCTTACACTACACCGAAAAAGGACAAGGAAACATTGCTCATGGTTGCTGAACTCTGTATAAATTGCGAGAACAATTCCCTTCATTCTGTAATTGGAATATGAAAGACTATATGCTAAAATTTACCTATTAGTAGAATAAGAGGAATTTTTTGGAGGCAATCACATGGAAAATTGGCAAGGTTCAGCTGGCGTTTGCGTTAATACAAAAGGACAAGTCCTTATGGTGTTACAAGGATTACCAGAAGAGAAAAAAGCCTGGACAATTCCGTCTGGAGGAAAAGAGGACAACGAAACATTTGAAGAATGCTGTATAAGAGAAATAAGAGAAGAAACAGGCTACGACACAAGAATTATCCAACCTCTGTTCTCCAAAAAAAGTGTAATTTATGGCATTAACGTGGAGGTACAATATTTCGAAGTGGAAATCACAGGCGGAGAAGCGAAAATCCAAGACCCTGACAACCTCATTCACAAAATAGCTTGGAAATCAGCCAACGAAATTAGCAAACTAGAACTCTCCTTTCCGGAAGATAGAGAGTTTTTGATACAAACAATTCGCTAGAACGTAAATGATAGAGTGAGGGAGTAAAAAGATGGATTCAAATGTTGTACAAGAGCAAAATCAACCGACTGTATTAATCAAGATAGGGAAATTCTTTTTATTTATTACCATTTTTGTTGTTGGATTTTTACTTAGCGCTATTAAACTACCAGAACACTTTATCCTCATCTCAGACACGCTTCCAGAAGGAAACCTAAATTTTAAGGTGCAAAACAGGCTGTCAGTGATTATATTTTTCGTCTTGTTGTTACTGTTATTTGGAAAAAAATATATCGGAATGTTCAGCATCGCTCCTTTAAAAAAGAAAGGTACATATCTTTGGATCATCGGGTTGCTCGTGGTCGCCTTATTCCTTCAGTTTCAACCCTTCTCTTTTAGACTTTTACCATTTACATTTGGGGAATATCTACAACTCTTTTTTATATTGGTCATCATTGCCCCTATAGAAGAAGAGCTTTTCTATAGAGGGCTATTAATACTCATCCCTTCAACCAAAATAAAATACATCATGCTTATCATCTCATCGGTCCTATTCGGTCTAATACACGCCGCTTTTTGGGGATCATTTATAATAGGCCTAGTTCTAGGCATTCTGGCCATTCGCTACCGAAACATCTTAGTCACGATCGTAGCACACTCCCTTTGGAATACATTTGCTATGTTTTTCTAGAATACAGGGGGGCGGTTTTCTTGGTTCATTCGAAATCTGAAAGAACCAAGAGAATCTCCCAACTAATACACCCTAACCTTATGCCATGTACCCTTCCAATTCTTTTTCACGATTCGTTCTTCATAGATGGCAGCGAGCTCTTTTGTTTCGGTGAACATCGGGGTTGGTTTTATCACCAAATTCAGTACGTCTTCTAGTCCCCAAGGCGCAATTAGGACCAAGTTGTTTTCCTTATCCAATGTTAATCCCAAAGCTGTCGCGGTCTCTGGGAATTTCGAGATGGCATCGACCGAAGAAATGTATGGAGAAAGGTTGTTCACCGTGTGCATTCTTGCTTGATTTTTTACCGACCATGGTACGTGAGGCATCAAGCTTGTTAATTTTTCCTCTAGTAATTTTTCAACATTTTCATCCACATAGGAAGGGTCATAATAGATCACATCCACATCTGGAATAGCGGTTCTTTCCGTAAACCCGTGCAACACATCCCAAATTTTTGACCGTACAAAACCAGCACAAACCCACCAGTCATGAAGTCCTAATGTACGTGCAGCCCTTATGATCTCCATCATCTCGTCATCGCTTTGAATCATCTGTAGCACATCGTATTTATCCATAAATGTAACCCCTCTTTCAAACAACGAACATATATTCCTATTCTATCACACTAATTTTCACCCTAGTTATTTGAAAAATGGTACAATTAGGATATTTCCAAAGGGGGATAGCGATGCTAAAAAGAAAATACGGCGACCGTGCAGAATGGAAGCGAGTCATCAAACGCCAATACACCCAAACATTCCTAGATATAGAAAAATTCAAAGGGTATGTTACCTTACTCCACGTGCAAAAAGTCTCAGAGCCTCTCGAGGTTTCCTATGAGAAAAAGCAGGTCTGCATTGTGGATGACGGTTATATATGGCTTCAGCATTTTCCCATCCACGAGCAACACTCTCTAACGACCATGTTCAACGCCAAAGGAGAAGTCGTTCAGTGGTACATCGATATCGCGGAAAAGAACGGAATCGAAAATAATATTCCGTTCTTAGATGACCTATTTCTTGACATCGTTGTCCTTCCTAGTGGTGAAATCATTCAGAAAGATGCAGAAGAGCTCGAGGTAGCTTTGAAAAAAGGTTGGATTAGTCAAGATCAATTCAACATGGCTTGGGCAGAGGCGAACAAGATTAATAAGTTACTTCTTCAAAATGAGTTTCAATTGTTGGAGTTAGCGAAGCTACATAAGGAAATGCTGCTTGAAAAGAAAGATTTGTAATAAGTCACAGTTAAAAGGTGTGAGAGCTTTATCTAACTCAAAAAAGTAGCTTTGAACGAGGTGTCAACATGAATAACCAATGGAATAAAAAAATCTACAAATTATGGTCCCCGGTATATGATTTATTTTTCAACAAAGGTCCATTCCTTCAAGCAAGAAAAAAGATTTTTCAAGACATGACTTTCACCAAAAACCAAAAAATACTATTCGTAGGAGTTGGAACTGGAGCTGATTTAGTTAGAACTAATAGAACACAAAAATTCAGAGATTACAGCTATAGATTACTCTGATGATATGCTTAATAAAGCAAGAAATAAATTCAAAAATACCTCAATAAAATTTATAAAAATGGACGCACAATCGATGGATTTTCAGGATAACCAATTCGATTTGGTAATTGGAAGTCTTGTTCTTTCTGTTGTTCCAAACCCTGATAAATGCCTGGAAGAAATGATTAGAGTGGTAAAACTAAGCGGAGATATTCTGATTTTTGATAAATTTGTGCCTAAAGACAAAGAACTTTCTAAACTTAAAAAAGCAATTAGGCCACTCGTTCGATTATTAGGAACCGACATTGGCATCAACTTTGAAAGACTATACAACAAAAACAAAAAAATGATAATCATTAAAGAAGATAAATCTCTGATGTTTAATGGAATGTATAGAAAAATTATGCTTAAAAAAAATGAAGAAGCATGAAAAATGATACTTGTTGTTCAGAGCTAATAGATGTGCTAGTACGGTCTATGTGCTTGTATAAAGAATAATCAAGAGGTGCAAATAATGCTAACTAAAGAACAATTACTTCAAATTAAACAGCTTCAGGACGTCTGCGAAAAGGAGGGCGGATTTGAGCTGAAGTTAAATTTCGATATGCTTGAAAATCGTGACGAACATAACAAGGAAGACTTCTTTCATTATGAGGATGGCCAGCTTGTTGGTTTTGTGGGCAGCTACGGGTTTGGCAATAAAGTAGAATTGACGGGAATGGTGCACCCAGATTACCGACGGAGAGGGATATTTTCTAAATTATTTAAGATCGCAGTGGACGAGGCAAAAGCGCGAAACGCAACGACTATTTTGTTAAATGCGCCAACCAATTCCACAACGGCAAAAGAGTTTTTGAAGAACATTCCCTGCACCTTTTTGATGGCAGAACATCAAATGAAATGGCACCAAACCGAGTTGCATGTTGATTCTAATATCACGGTAAGACCTTCCACTTCAACTGAAGACATGGAAGCACAAATACAGCTTGAAGTTTCTTGCTTTGGATTTACTGAACAAGAAGCGCGGGAATTCAATCTACGGATGAGGAAGCATAACAGTGAAGATATGTACATCATAGAAGCAGAAGGAAAAATAGCAGGGAAAATTCGTGTATCCGAAGATAACGGCGAAGCTTGGATTTACGGATTCGCTGTCTTCCCTGAACTCCAAGGAAAAGGCATCGGCAGAAAAGCCCTATCCAAAGTCGTAAAAGTAGAGAACAAAAAAGGCCTCCCAGTCTTCCTAGAAGTCGAAGCCAAAAACGCCCATGCCCTCAAACTCTACGAAACTTGCGGCTTCAAAGTCTACCATTCGCAGGATTACTATAAAATGTGAGAGACAGAGGGACGGTTCTCGTGGTTCATTTTGCGATGCAACAGAACCTTCTCCTGGATCAACGGAGGAATCCCATGAAAAAGTGGTTAGTAATTATTATTATTGGACTCATCATAGTCACTCTTGGTGTCCTAGCTTTCAACAGTAAATTCTATTATCCGGAGCTGCCTGTTGAGTCCGTTAGTAAAAAAGAAGTCTTGCAATCTATTGAAAACGCTACAGAGCCAATCGTAAAAATAGCGAATGAAAAAAGCTATGAATGGTTCATAACAAGAATGGAGCAAGGACAAGGCCGTTAAAATCTTAAGCAAATGATAAGTGAAAAAGGTTGGGTTTTTGAAATGCAAGAAGGAGCTGGTTATTTTTTTGAAAAAAATGAGCAGACGCTAATTGTAGAAACACGGATGTGGACAGGTAACTATGTGATTGTGCAAGTGCCTGAAGGGTGGAGGGAGTAAATTTTTTGAAGGGAGTGATTTTACAATGTCGAAACAGATATACCTTGTAAGACACTGTGAAGCCCAAGGCCAACCGCCTCAAGCCGAGCTAACAGAAAAGGGTCTTCGGCAAGCGGAAGAGCTAGCAGGTTTTTTTGCTAGTAAGGAGATCGATCGTATTGTATCCAGTCCATTCCTACGCGCCGTTCAATCAATAACCCCTTTTTGTACGAAAACTTACTTGGAAATTGAAATTGATGATCGCCTTTCAGAGCGAATCCTAAGCACAGGAGACTTACCAGATTGGCTGAACAAGCTCAACGAAACCTTCGAGGATTTAGATTTGAAGTTCGCTGGCGGGGAGTCAAGTAAGGAAGCGATGAATCGGATTGTAAATGTGGTGGAGGAAGTGTGGAAAAGTGAGGCTGAAAACACCATCATCGTCACGCACGGAAACCTCATGTCCCTCCTCCTAAAACATTACGATCACAAAGTAGGCTTTGAAGAATGGAAGAAATTAAGTAATCCAGATGTATATTTGTTAAACGATCAAGATGGAAATGTGGAGCGGGTTTGGCGAGAGGAAACGGTAAGGGAACGATAGACTTTTATATAAGGAGAGCAATCATGATAACTTATCCAACTTTAGAAAAAGGTTCAACGATTGGGGTAACGGCTCCATCATCGGGTGTACCAGAAGAATTACATGACTTGTTAAAAACGGCAATAAGTCGCTTGGAATCGAAAGGATACCACACCATTAGCGGTCAAACTGCTTGGACTCAGGATAAAGTAAGGTCTGCACCTGCTAAGGTTCGTGCCGAAGAGCTTCAAAACCTAATGACCAATGAAAATATTAATCTTATCATTCCTCCATGGGGTGGCGAGTTACTCGTGGAGATGCTTGAACACTTAGACTTTGAAAAGCTGCAAAACAAGTGGGTGCTGGGCTATTCCGATATTAGCGTGTTGCTGCTGGCCATTACCTTGAAAACGGGGATAGCGACAGCTCATGGTACAAATTTAGTAGATTTACGAGGAGAATACGCAGACGAGACCACCGCGATGTGGGAAGCAGTATTATCCACTCAAAAGGGAGATTCTGTTTTACAACATTCCTCTGAAAAATATCAAAAAGAATGGCAGTTTGATAAGCCTAGCCCACATGTTTTTCATTTAACCGAAAAAACAGAGTGGCAATCCATTTCAAATGAACCGGTGACCATGCAAGGCCGTTTGCTTGGTGGCTGTGTGGATGTGATTAGACATTTAATTGGAACTCCATTTGGTGACGTGGCAAGCTTTAAAAAGAAACATATGCAAGGGGAGTCCATTATTTGGTTCTTTGAAAATTGCGAGCTAACGACTACCGACATACGTCGTACACTCGTGCAGATGAAGTTAGCTGGCTGGTTTGAGGACTGCGCGGGTATAATGTTCGGCAGAAGTGCTGCAGATACACCTGTAAAAGGCTATACCATAGAACATGTGTATCAAGAGCTTTCCGAAGAACTCAACATCCCAATTCTCTACAACATCGACTGTGGCCATGTTCCACCACAGTTAACACTCATCAACGGAGCATTTGCTGAAATCTCGATGAACCAAGGAAAAGGAACCGTTTTGCAAAGTTTTAGATGAAGCAGGGGGACGGTTCAAAAAACTTTTTCACCATAGTTTTTTTAAAACGAACGTTCGAACAAACTTTTTTGAAGTGATTGTCGCCCAAGAGATTCAGCTAGAAAAATGAAATCAACTTTTAAAAATGATTTATTAAAATAATGTCAACAAAGGGGATATGAGAGATGGAACTATTTAAAACCCAGTACGACTGGATTAAACATACGAGAGAAACGCTCTTTCAATATTGCGAAAGCATGGAACACGCTGATTATGTCAAGAAACTTGATAGCTTTGCCGGGGATTCTGTTCGCGATCTGCATGTGCATGCGGCTGACTGTTATCATTACTGGCTCGGTAAACGAGCACTTGGGAAAGAGTTACCCAACCTCGAACCAGAGAGCGTCAACAGTGTAAACGAGATGAGAGAGCTTTTCGTCAAAACCGATGACCTCGTGGAAGAATTTTTACGAGAATATCAAGGCAACTGGGACCACGCCATCCCTGTCACCTTCAAGAGCGGCGAAACTGCATCGTTCACCACGCTCTGGCTGTTCACCCACACCACCACCCATGAATTTCATCATAAAGGGCAGATTGTGAAAATTGGTCGCCAGCTTGGCTACACGCCGCCCGATACGGATTTGATTGACCCGAGGCTGGTGAAGGAATAGCTAGTGCAAGTTGTTGGGGGAGGCATTTATTTTGCGTCTCGCACGTATTTTTTGCGTATGACGAAAGGTGACAATCAAGCCGCAATAGAGTGACCATCTAAGTCCACTTTCGCCCATTGACACACCATGCAAAATCATATAGAATAGTCCCAATATTCAATACGGAAACAAAGGCTAGGAAGAGAAGAGTAGTTTGGGTGCATTATTTTCAGAGAGCCTCGGGTGGTGAAAAGGGGTAATAATGGTCTTAATGAAAAAAGTCTCGGAGCTTCGCACGGATCTAAGGGAACTTAGTGATGCTGCGACGGGATCTCCCGTTACAGAGATAGGGTATACTCCATGAACGAATGGACGTACCCGAAGAGGTTGGTATGGTGACATATCAATAAACTGGGGTGGTACCACGGAGTGATAAACTCTCGTCCTCAAGATGACAAGTCTTGGGGGTGAGAGTTTTTTTGTTGTCTTTTTAAAGCACTTTTCTAAAAGATTGTTGCTATTAACCAGGAAAAAGTCGGCTTTAAGACTTTTTCCAATCATTATGCGAAGAAAAATTGCCACATGTTTAAAACTCCCTACACGAAAAGAGCACGACAGCAACGTTGATTACGGGTGGCTTAACTATACGCAGTAGCAACAAAGTTTGCGAAAATAGCCTTTTTATAAAAATTAATGGAATGGAGCGAGAAAAATGAGAAATGAACAAACGGAAGGCAGATTAGAAAAATTAGAAGCATTAAGGACGCAGGAAATCGAGGTGTACCCTGAAAAATTTCATGTAAATTGTGACCTTGAGGAAGCAGCAAACCTCGCCGATGGCACACCAGAGGTACGAGTGGCAGGAAGAATGATGAGCATTAGAAGCTTCAAAAGCTTAACTTTTATCACCATTTCTAACATCCAAGGCAGCTTGCAGCTTTTACTCAAAAAAGGAGAAATAGGGGAGGAAGCATTTCAACAGTTTCATCAATTTTACGATATTGGCGATTTTATTGGAGTGGAAGGACTAATGTACACCACTCAAACCAATGAAAAAACGCTGCGCATCCAAAGCTATGTATTTCTGGGCAAAGCATTGCGCAGTCTTCCTGAAAAATGGCACGGGATAAGCAATATCGAGCTTCGCTATCGCCAGCGATATTTGGATGTGATGATGACAAAAGAAACGCAAAATCGCATGCTAGCCAGGAGTAAAATGGTAAGAGCCATTCGTCATTTTTTTGAAGAGAAAGGGTTTCTGGAGGTCGAAACACCAGTTTTGCAACACACATCATCCGGTGCACTGGCTAAGCCCTTTAAAACGTATCACAACGCACTGGACACAGAATTGAATCTCCGAATTGCGCCAGAAACCTATCTCAAAAGACTAATTGTTGGTGGCTTCACCAAGGTTTTTGAGCTAGCTAAATGCTTTCGCAACGAGGGTATCAGTCCACAGCATCTTCAGGAATTTACGATGGTTGAGGGATATGCGGCCTATTGGAACTATGAGGACACGATGTCATTGATGCGGGAGATGGTTCTATTTTTACTGGAGCAGACCTTTCAAACCACCACGATTGAACTCGACGGGCAACCAATTGATTTTTCGGAACCGTGGGAAGTCGTATCATTTCGGGAGTTGATCCTAAAAGAAACGGAAATTGATATCGATCTGTATCCCGATGTGAGCGAGCTTTGTGAGGAGGCAAAACGAAGGGAAATCGAGCTGGATTATGAGGAAGCGGAAACGCTAGGAAGAGGCAATTTCATCGATTTGCTTTACAAAAAAACGTGCCGCCCGCAACTTGTGAGGCCGACATTTTTGGTGCAGCACCCGATTGATTTATCCCCGCTTGCAAGGGCGAATGATGAAAATGCTAGTTTAACAGACCGTTTCCAGCTTGTGGTGAATGGGGCGGAAATTATAAATGCATACTCCGAATTGGTGGATCCCCTAGAACAAAGAAGGAGGCTAGAGGCACAAGCTAGCTTGAAAAGTGGTGGCGACCTCGAGGCGATGGAATTCGATGAGGATTATCTTACTGCGATGGAGTATGGCATGCCACCGATCTCTGGCTGGGGCTTTGGGATTGAGCGGTTGCTGATGGTCCTAACGGATTGCGACAATATTAAGGATTGTGTGCTGTTTCCGTTGATGCGGAAGGGGTAGAGAGGCGTTTTGGTAGCTTCGGGGTTGGGGGTTGGCGTTTATTTTGCCGGTTAGCCTCGTTATTTTGCAACTTCCATGATTATTTAGCTACTTTCATGATTATTTTGCCAAGATATCTATTAATTTTGCTACTTTTCTCGTTTTTTTGCCAATCGACGGTTTTCTTCAATTTTCGCAACATTATTGAAGGGAAAATAGCTAGCTTTACCCCGTTCCACTAACTTGTAAAAATATCAAAATATAATATAAATTTATTGAAAAACAATAAATATCATGCTAAATTCAAGTTATCACGATTAAAGCGAGGTGCTATTTATGAAACATGGTTCCACCCTCTTTTTGAAAATAGCGGTTTTCTTAATAGGAACACCGGTATTGGTGTTAAGCATCGTTGGAATAATTTCATTGTTGAATAACCCGCCAAGTGCAGAGTACGCGCCTATTCTATATCCTATTGTAGCGGGGATGCTTCTCACCACGATCCCGTTTTATTTTGCATTGTATCAGGCGTTTACACTTTTAAGTTATATCGATAAGAACGAGGCGTTCTCCCAGCTTTCAGTGGAAGCATTAAAGAAAATCAAGCTTTGTGCGATTACCATTGGAAGTGTGTATGTGGTAATTATGCCGTTCATTTATTTTTTAGCTGAGAAAGATGATGCGCCAGGTGCAATCATTTTTGGAATGGTTCCCATTTTTGCTTCCATCGTCATCGCCGTTTTTGGAGCTGTATTACAGAGACTTTTACAAGAAGCCATTGATATAAAATCGGAAAACGACTTAACAGTGTGAGGTGAATACGATGGCCATAATTATAAATGTAGATGTTATGCTGGCAAAAAGAAAAATGAGCGTCACAGAATTATCCGAGCGAGTGGGAATCACCATGGCAAACCTCTCCATTCTCAAGAACGGCAAAGCCAAAGCCATTCGATTTTCCACCCTAGAGGGGATATGCAAAGCGCTGGACTGCCAACCAGGCGACATTCTCGAATATAGACCCGATGAATGAGGCGGGGGATTATTCTATTATCTATAACAAAACGCTGGACTCACAAAGGTTCCAGCGTTTTTTGATGCTACCTCTTCCTTTTGAGCGGTCGGAACCGCCCCATAACCCTTGAAATATGCGTAATATTTTGAAATAATTGGCATATTAAGAAGGGTGTGTGTTTATTGAAGAAAGTCAGTTTATTTGTTTTGTCAGTAGGATTGTTGTTTGTGATTGTGGGTTGTACCAAGTCAGTAGAAAAAAATGAAGAGATGGTGAAGGGAGTTACTCAGGAGAGTTCTAAACAAACAAACCCCGATACCACCACTACCAACACAGAGGAAAATGGAAAGACAGAAGGGGAGTCAGAACCGGACACAAATGATAGCTTAAAAGAATTTGATGTCAAAAATTACTTAGAAGAGCATTACCCGGTAGAAAACTCTCACTATGTAACTCAAAATGGAGACTCAGGAAAGGCCAATTATACGGTTAACATCGTTGCTGATACGGAAGAGTATAGCGATGAAATGAAAGAGAAATTTGAGAACGGCCATACGAGAGTGTATGAAGAAATAGAAGTGATGGTTGAAACAGCGGAAAAAATAATGAATGAATTACCCAAAATCAATTCTAATCTACATATCGATTCCGTTAATTGGGTATCACATGATGGTGAATTCTCGGTTATGTTAACACAAGATTTTGAGAATAGTAGCTCACAGGTAGATACACAGGATAGCTTATCTCAGTATTCAAGCCAGCAAATTGAGTACGCTCGTGTTTGGCTGCTTCTTGGGCCAAATCAGGAGATAGATGAGTTGAATGTTACCTTTATCCCAGCTGGTCAACCTGTTAATCCGTACGATGAGACAAGTGCCACCTATCCAGAAACCGTCATTCAACTTGCAGGCTCTCGCTTAGTAGACGGATCGGTAACTTACAGCGGCAATGGAGATGGCACCATTAACGTGTACAAGGTGCCATTACGATTTGAGCAAAATGTTCCCGATGACCTTGATGAAAACTACATGCGCGAACTCACAACAAGCATGATCGAAAACACAGAACTAGTATATGTCGACCCAGGTGAAGAAAAGGAAATCATCAAACTAATTAAGTTACTTAGCATTCATCATTAAAAAGTGAGGCGGGGGGACGGTCGGTTCTCCCGCCCAACAAATGGTGATTGGTGAGTACGGCTTGGTGCCTGGAGTAAAGAGTGATGCAATAAATGTGAAAAATGATGCAATAACCGCGAAAAGTGATGCAATAACTCCGAGAAGTGATGCAATAATCCCAAAAAGTGATGCAATAACTCCGAAAAGTGATGCAATCATCTATCTATGTCCCCTCGGCAACCCCAAAATCGCCGCTGTCCCCCTCCAGAACAGCTAATTTTCTCTTTAATCCTAGCCTCTGACCAATAATCCTCCAATAACATCCCCCACGAGTCCGTCCGTGAGACAATTCAGTTGAAAAAATCCCTAAATCCAATAGTCAAAATAAATTTTCAAATAATGAACCATATTTTTCTATTTTTTGGTATTCTGAATAAGGAAGATGCTACTTTAGAGTTAGCCCACACACCATAAAGTAAGGGGGGGGAGTTTTATGGTCCAAAGACAAAGCAGATCTATCAGCACAAAACTATACCTAATCACTTTTATCAGTGTATATATCCTAATTAGCCTACCTGCAATGTTCGGTTTTGGCTTTGTAATTGATTGGGATCCTGAAGCAACACTTTATCAGAAGGTTAAAGGGTATGTCACCGAAGGGCTCTTTAGTTATGTTCTCTTTAAAATAGTCATTGCAAATGTGGTGGCGATACTTGTTAGTTTAGGAGTTTCTAAGAGGCGGCAGCATAGTGGAAATTAGCAAATTAGTTTTTTGTTTAAAGGGAGGCAATTATTATGAGGACACTCGGATTAACGTTATCCCTCCTATCTATCATTACAGTGTTTTTTCATTTTCCTTTAGGGGTTTTCATATTTGGAGCTGCCCTAGTAGTATGGGGAGTCGATAATCTGAAACGCCGTCAGAAGCTTTATTTTTACATATACCTAGCGTCAGGCTTTCTATTTATGGCTGGGGTTTGGTTGGTTGAAGGGAAAATTTAAGGATAGGAGCTACCAGATGATTTATATCATACGGCACGGTCAGACTGATTTAAATAAAGAACGGAGAATGCAAGGCAGAAAGGGGCTCCCGCTAAACAAAACGGGGCTTGAGCAGGCAGAGAGATTAAGAGAGAAGCTTAAGCACATTTCATTTAATGCCGTCTTTTCCTCACCGCAAGAAAGAGCGGTTCAAACAGCCGAAATTGTTACTGGCTTGAAGGTAACCATGGATGACAGGTTGGATGTTTTTGATTTAGGAGAGGCTGATGGTCTGTCAATTGCTGAAATGAAGCGATCAGGAGCCCTGCCAGATTCGGCAATTTACAAAGGAGTGGAGGATTCACAGGCTTTTGTGAAAAGAGTCTTCCACTTTATGAAGGAATTAGAACAGCATCACAGCAGCAATCGGGAGCAGAACATCCTCTTATCTGGCCACCGCTGCACAACAGGCTGCATGGGAGCCTATTTTGAAGGCATTCCCGCCGACGGTAACATACTAAAATACTCGTCTGATACAGGGAATTATAAAGTTTATGATTTTCGGGGCGGGGGGACGGTTCTACTGGGTTAAAAATGAGGGGAAAAGAGGCGCGATTGCAAGAATTGATGCACGTTGAACCTGGCAGGTGGGGAAACTAAGTGATTGATTGGATATCAATTAGGAAGTGTCGCAAAAACCTGGGAAAGTGTCGCAAAAACCTGGGAAAGTGTCGCAATAACCTAGGAAAGTGTCACAATAACTCAGAAAAGTGTCACAATAACCCAGAAAAGTGTCACAATCAATCCAAAAAGTGTCACAATAACTTCTGAGAATTATGAAAATCCCTCGCAACTCTCCTAACTTCACGGTGATTCATCATCGTAAAATGCCACCAATACCCCAAAAATAACAGAAAGTGTGGATAATGTAATGAAAAGCATTGAAAATGTGATCCAGGATTACTTTAAAGCTTGGAATGAAGGATTTGTGAGCAAAAATGGAGACAGTATTCGGAGTTTTATGTCGCGAGAGTTTGTTGGATACTGGGCTCACTCCAAAATCTCGCAGCCCGACCCCTACTATTACTCCTATGACCTTAATAGTGTACTAGAACAAATGAATGATGCCGAGAAATCCTTTGAAATCTACTCCATCACTGAAAGAAACGCTGCTACCGAAAAAATTGTAGTAGGAAGAGAGACTAATGTTATTAGCGGGCAGCCTTTTTCTGCACAGTGTATGGTTATTTGGCGAAAAGAAGGAGATCAGTGGAAGCTGCTGAGGGAATATATTGAGCTAGAGCGGTAAATTCCATTAAAACCAAAAAAAGAGGGGGCAAAGCATGTTGAATCATGAGATGTTTCACTCATTTCCGGTGTTGGAAAATGAAAAAATCATACTAAAACCATTGGAGCAATATCACTCGAAAGATCTTTATGACATTAACCATCCTGAGATATGGTCTTATATGCTAAGTCAAGTAGACGCCTTGGAAGATATGCAAAATTGGGTGGAGGCGGCAATAGAACTTCGCAAGAAAAACTTAGCTTTGCCTTTTATTGTAGAAATGAAAGGAATGAACAAAGTTGTTGGGACAACTCGTCTTTACGAGATTGATGCGAAGAATAGGTCATGTGAAATAGGCTCCACATGGTATGGAAAAGATTTTCAACGCTCCTTTGTTAACTCAAATTGTAAATACTTATTATTAGAGTATTGTTTTGAAAAATTGAATTTTGTTAGGGTGCAATTTAAAACAGATGAAAGAAATATTCGATCACAAAAAGCGATAGAAAGACTAGGTGCCACAAAAGAAGGAATTCTAAGGAACGAAAAAATACTAGCCAATGGTTATATCAGAAATACTGTCCTTTACTCCATTACCACAGAAGAATGGGGCAGGATTAAAAACGATTTTAAAATAAGGGATGCTCGCTTCCAATAAAATGAAACAATTTTCCAGTCCATCCGTATACAAGTAGGATATTAAAGGGAGGTTCTCAAAATGAAAGCAACAGAATGTCCAAAATGCGGAGCGAAGGAACTGGGAATAGGAATTCATTCAGGGTATGGTGTGATGTTACCGAAAAACAAAATGAGTTTAGGTTCTGATATTGAGTACACGATTTGCACCCAATGTGGGTTCATTATCGAAGGGTATGTGAAAAAGCCAGAGAAATTTAAAGATACACGTTATTAAAAGGTGACCTAAAGGTGGCGAGCATTCGGGACTATCGTTAAATTATGCTGGGAGTGGCATCGTTGGAAGAGTAAATCCTTAGCAAAAGTTGGGGGTAGCTCAAATGGAATGGTACTGGACATGGTGTGCCTTTACACTTGCAGCAGGCGCATTCTACAGCGCATATGAAGCAGACAAAAGAAGCAAAAAGCTAGAAAAAAGAATATAAGAATTGGAAAATAAAATAAGATAGATTTGGATTTTTAATCGAAAGGAAGTTTTAAAATGGAGGCATTAATTTCACTTGGAATATTATTTTACTTAATACCAATCATAATCGTTGCTCTGGTACTCATCTGGATCTACAAAATCAAACAGAATTCGGTTGTAATGGTTAGGCAAAATAGAGAAATTATTAGATTGTTGAAAGAGAGAAGTGGGGAGTAGATAGAGCGAGGCGGGGGGACTGCTCTTCAGGTTCAAATTGATGCCTTATAGGTAGAATCAAAATCACATTGTCGAGTGTCACAATAATTGGCGGAAGTGTTGCAATAACCGAGGAAAGTGTTGCAATAACTCATAAAAGTGTCGCAATAACCCAGAAAAGTGTTGCAATAACTTCCAGAAGTGTCGCAATAACCCAAAAAAGTATCGCAATCACAAGCTAGAATGAATGTTCAAGGCACTAAAATAGGGGAATATCAAATTAGATATTCCCCTACCCACTAACATCAAACAAAAACGCACCAAAAAAGTATTACTTACCCCTTATAAACCGTCCATTTCACCTCAGCAGGCGTTCGCTCTCGCATCGGTGGCATCTTATCGAAATACCCCAAATGCAAAAATCCTACCACCTTTTCTCCCGGCTTTACGTCTAACAGTTGATGCACTTTTGGATCATAGATGTGGGGATTTGTTTTCCACACTACGCCAAGCTGCTGTTCCCATGCAAGGAGTTGGAAGTTTTGAATAAGCGAGCTGACAGCGCCAAAATTCTCTTCCCATTGCTTTTGTCGAGGGTCCTCTTTCATGACGACAATGAGGAATGCTGCAGGCTGGCTAAAGTAATTTCTTCTGTTTTCCTGCATCTCGGCTGGGAAGGTTTTGACCAAGTTTTCCACAAAGCCCTCTTTCTCAGCTGCCGATACAAAGATAAAGCGCCAAGGCTCACGCAAGCCGTGATTTGGTGCCCACACCGCATCGTTTAAGAGTTTTAGTACGGTTTCTCCTTTCACTTCTTTATCTGTATATCCCGCTTTTATTGAACGACGATCGCGGATGATTTGTGCTAAATTTGATTTTTCCATGGAATCTTCACCTTCCGTTACCTTTAGGTTTATGTAGTAATGATTATCATTCTCACTTACTAATTTTAAACCATATCTATCACCATGTCTATGAAAGGTAAAAGAAAGTAATGCTGATTTATCGTAACCTGCAGCATCATAAAAAAGTGTAGAGAAAAAACTTCTCTACACTTTGATCATTCGGAGTTCAAGTACATTATCATGGTCTGTCTTATGCACTCAAAGTATTTGCCCCACCATCTACTCTCTGATCTTTACGTTCCAAAGCGCTGCTTACTCCAGCTAAGACGGAAGCCATCAATACCATAATTGCCCCGATCCAGGTAGTATGGATAAGCCCTATTGAGTCGGTAATGATGCCACCTAAATATGAGCCGATGGCAATTCCGGCATTAAATGCAGCAATATTTATTGCCGATGCCACATCAACTGCACTAGGAACAAAGCGCTCGGCTAGCATTACAACATATACCTGTAAGCCCGGCACATTCATAAATGCTAATAAACCCATTAAAAGAATGGTGATTAGTCCATAGATTTTAAATGGTGCGGTAAACATCAATACAAATAAGACGACTGCCTGGACTATAAACATATAGAACAAGGCGCGAATGGGATTTTCGTTGGATAACTTACCTCCAATCATATTTCCAATTGCAATCGTTATTCCATAAGCTAATAAAATGACAGCCACCGTTCCCTCTTTAAATCCAGTAATGTTCTGTAGAAGTGGTGATATGAAGGTAAACACGACAAAAGTTCCGCCATATCCTAAGGCTGTAATGATAAATAAAAGCAATAGTCGACCATTTGTTACAAGCTTAAGTTGATCTCCAAAGGTCGTTTTTGCTCCTTTTCGTAGATTAGCTGGAACAAGGATGCTATTGGCAATCAAGGCGATGACACCAATGATAACGATGGCAAGAAAGGCTGTTCTCCACCCAAATTGCTGGCCAATAAAGGTTCCAAATGGAACACCTGTTACGGTAGCTACAGTTAGACCTGTAAACATAATGGATATGGCACTAGCTCTGCGATTTTCCGGAACCAAATCGGCAGCGATTGTGGATCCAATGGACATGAACACACCATGGGAAAATGCTGCAATTATTCGTGCTACGAGCAATACCCCTATGGTCGTAGAAAAGGCAGCAATAGTATTACCAATGATAAAGACAACCATGATCCATAGTAATAATGTCTTGCGAGCCATATTTGATGTTAAAGAAGTTAAAATAGGAGCTCCAAACGTTACTCCTAAAGCATATAAAGAAACAGTTAATCCCGCTGTTGTAACTGGTATATTCAAATCATCAGCAATAAGAGGAAGCAACCCGACACTGATAAATTCAGTTGTTCCAATGGCAAAAGCACTTACTGCTAATGCTAGCAATGCTAGGGTGCTTTGCTTTTTACTCAAAGCCATATTATCGACTCCTTTTTTTATGGTTTTATAAATGGAAACATTCATTTCGGTTCATCATAATGGAAAAAGAAAGTATAGTGTGAACCGGCCGGCAAATGTTATTATGAGATATATAAACCATAATGAAAAGTACGCACTTTTAAGTTATATAGTAACTAAAAAGTAACATAGGTACTTTTTAGTGCCTGTAAGGAGGAGAACAAGTATGCAAAAAAAGAAGTACAATATTTCTGTTGAAGCGACATTAGAAGTCATCGGTGGAAAGTGGAAATGTGTGATACTTTGCCATCTAACTCACGGTAAATTACGAACAAGCGAATTAAAGCGCCTGATGCCAAATATCACACAAAAAATGCTCACCCAGCAGCTGCGCGAGCTAGAAGAAGATGGTGTTATCAATCGAATTGTGCATAATCAAATTCCGCCAAAAGTAGAATACGAGCTCAGTGAATATGGACAAAGCTTAAAAGGAATCCTGGATTCACTATGTGCCTGGGGTGAAAATCATTTAACGAAAGTATATGGAGATAAATTCTCTGTTTTATCAGATAGCGTGTTGAATGATCAGCTAAAGTAAGGGTGATTTATTTTTCCGCACTATATGAGACAGAAAAAAACCGATTCCTGTTATCTTTAAGGAATCGGTTTTTTAGGTTTAAACTTGTATTTTAGTTGATGCACTTTTAATTCTTACAACAACAAAACACCAACACGACAGGAATTCGTAGCCTTCTAAGATACTCCTCATCACTGGAAAAATGCTTCCTTTCAGGCGTCCCCTCGCGCAAAGCTTGTACCGAAAATCCGGCCTTAGTGAGTGCGGAAAAATAATGCTCGGTGGTACGGTGATATTTGACAACCGTTTGTTCCATCCAGGGTTCTTTTCTTTCGCCTTCAAGAAAGTAGTCATCCACCAACCAGTTTCCGCGCTTGTCACCTGTTTTTTTACTAGCGAAGCAAGAGGTAGTAAGAGGATGCTGAACGCTAAACACAAACTTTCCCTCAGCCTTAAGCGTTTGGTAAATTTGCTGAAACAATACGTCCACATCCGCTAGATAATGTATAGCCAATCGAGAGGTAACAAGGTCAAAGGTGCCAGGTGGATAGTAGTACGATTCCATTGTTTCGTGATGAATATTGCCGTTTTCCTCTGTCAAATGACGTTTTGCGGCTGCAGCCATTTGGGCAGATCCCTCGACACCTGTGTAGGAAGCGACCCCTCGTCCAAGCAATTCCTTGCCAAAAACAGCATCCCCACAGCCAAGATCTAAAATGTGCTGGCGTTCCACATTGCCAATAAGCTCATCCATAATTGGCCCTTCAATCGCGTTGTTAGGACTATCCGATCGCGCTCTTCTTTTTGAAAATTGCTCAAAAAAATCCTGCTGATCATATGCACTTGCTCCCCTAAATTCCATGCACCTATCTCCCCTTTTTCCATACTTAAATCTTTAGCCATTTTACCATAAAAATTGTAAATATTTTCAGGTGTAAACAAACGCATCTGGATTGCGTTATTTTATCGTACATGTCTTTCTAAAAACTGTTAATAATAACTGTAAAATAAGGTTTTAGGAGCATATCTATGTCTAACAAAAAAACGAAAACCATTATTTCTTTAAGTGTTTTAATCGTTCCATGGTTAACTGCCCCTTTTTTAGGGAAAAAATCTTTTGTCCGTTTTTTGCCTGTAGCGACTTTTGCTAACCTGGTTATAAGTGTTTTTTCTGTCATTGCGAATCAAAAAAAATGGTTTAAAAACAACAGTCCGTTATTTCCGAATGCGCCAATAGATTTTACATATATTTTAGGTTCTCACTTTATCGGAACGCTGTGGATTTTTAAGCTAACATACGGTTCCTTTCTAAAATTTATGATTGCCAACATCGTGTTAGATTGGTTTAATATTTTCCCATATGGTGGTGCATTGAAAAAAGTGGGAATCTTTAAATTAAAAAGGATGTCCCCAAGCATGTACTGGTTTATCACAGTAGTTTTAGCCGCTGTATTATATGGATATCAGTACATGATTGAAAAAGTAATTAGACAAACCAAGGGTACTCAACCAGAATTAGAAGGGCGAGAGGATAGCATTTTTTAATAGCTTTCCCGAATAACTACTATCCTAAAGGGCTTTATCTACGTCTTGTAGCTAGAGCCTTTTTTTAGTTAAACCAATCGATGTCAAAACACTCTAGTCAACTCTTCCCTCTAGACATGATATAATCACCCTTATAACCAAGAGGAGAAAAGAAAGGAAGATACATATGTCTATTGCCGTTATTTATGGAGGCACACGTGAAAAAAGCAATACCGAAATTCTAACAAAGCATGCGATTGAAGGAGTGGAAGTCGAGGAGATCTATCTTCGCAACTATTCCATTTTGCCGATTATTGATATGCGTCATGATGAGCAGGGCTTTCAGGATAGAGGAGATGATTACAATGCGGTCATTGAGCGGGTGCTACAGCACGATACGATTATCTTTGCCACGCCAATTTATTGGTACAGCATGTCAGGCGCGATGAAAAACTTTGTGGATCGCTGGTCCCATTCGATGAGGGATGCGGCTTTCCCAGATTTTAAGGCAACCATGGCTAACAAAGAAGCATACGTGATTGCTGTCGGAGGCGACAAGCCTTATATCAAAGGACTTCCGATGATTGAGCAATTCAAGTACATCTTTGAATTCATGAGCATGGAGTTCAAGGGATACATTATTGGTGCTGCAAATCAACCGGGAGATATTTACGAGGATAAAGCGGCGATGTTTCAGGCGGAACAGCTGCGCGGAGATTTGATTGGGTAAAGACAATTTTATATAAAGGTGCTGAAATGATGGAAGCTAATTTAAAGGAACATTTAAAAGAATTAGAAGAAAGTCACACAGGCTTAAAAGTGCGCAGAAGTCGTGAAAAGCTAGCGGAGATTCTTGCAGACGAGTTCTTTGAAATTGGCAGTTCAGGGTATATGTTTGATAGAAAAGAATGCCTTGAAACTGGAGTCGTGTTGACGGAAATGACACTACATAACTATGAAATTTATCCATTAGCACCGGATGTCGTTTTATCTACCTATTTTATTGTAGATAAAACCAGGAATCGCAACACGTTACGAAGTTCTATATGGAAACATATTAATGGCAGATGGCAATTATATTTTCACCAGGGCACCATATCGCCTCTGCAATTAAGCGAAGTTCTTAAAGAATTTAAGGAATAGGAGTGATTCCATGATAAAGCTCAAAGACTTCCATCACATCAGCCTATCCGTCACCGATATCGATGCATGCCGCCATTTCTATGGTACGGTACTTGGATTCCCAGAAATCGAGCGGCCGAATTTTGATTTTCCCGGTGCGTGGTATCAGGTTGGAAGTGCTCAGCTTCATCTGATTGAAAATAAAGAGGCCATGACACTTCGACATAGCGAAAAGTTAGACAGCAGGGATGGCCATTTTGCCATTCGTGTGAAGGATTATCATGAAACGCTCGCCTATTTGAAAAAACAAGGTGTGGAAGTACTGGACAAGCGCACCGGAAAGAGCGGCTTTGCGCAGATTTTCTGCATGGATCCTTCTCACAATCTGATTGAATTTAATGTAGAACAGAGTGACTTAGGGTAGGGAGCGACAAGGATGAACCCAATTTTAAAAGAATTCCCAGCAGAGTTTACAACAGAAAGGCTGCTCATTAGAATGCCGTTGCCAGGAGATGGTGCGGTGGTACATAACGCCATTCATACCTCTCTAGTTGACTTGCAGCCATGGATGATTTTTGCCCAACGCGAGCAGTCCCTAGAAGAAGTAGAGGCAAACATCCGAGAAAGCCACGCCCAATTTTTACAACGCAAGGATTTACGATTGCTCGTTTTTTTAAAAGAGACCGGGGAATTCGTGGCATCATCAGGCTTGCATCGCATCGATTGGTCCATCCCGAAATTTGAGATAGGCTATTGGGTAGATTCTCGTTTTAGCGGTAAGGGCTACATCACCGAAGCAGTAGAAGGAATCAGCCGTTTCGCATTTGATGAACTTCAAGCCAAACGTGTGGAGATTCGCTGTGACTCCAACAACGCAAAAAGTCGCGGGGTTGCTGAAAGAGCAGGCTACACACTTGAGGGGATTTTGAAAAATAACGACCGCGATGTAAACGGAGAGCTGCGGGATACTTGTGTGTATGGAATGACGAGATAACAAGAAGCACCAATCGAAAAGAGGATTGGTGCTTCTTTTTGTGGAAATAGTGAAAAGGAGGCGAAATGCATGAACATCAAGCAAAAAGATATCAAGCTAGTAATCGGAGCAGGAGAGTATAACAATAACCCAGGCTGGCTCCACACACAGGAAGAAGAATTGAACTTACTTGACGAAAAGACGTGGCAAAACAGATTTGAGGAGAATTCCATCGCAGCTATCTTGGCAGAACATGTTTGGGAGCATCTTTCCTACGAAGAGGGGCTTGCAGCGGCAACCATATGTAAAAAATATCTTACACCAGGTGGCTACATTCGTTGTGCCGTCCCGGATGGTTATTTTCCTGACGAGACCTACCAACACATTGTAAAAGTAGGTGGACCTGGTGATCCCGATCATCCAGCTGCCAGTCATAAAATTGTGCACAACTATAAAACACTCACAACATTGTTTGAAGATGCAGGGTACGAGGTGAAGCTGCTTGAATACTGCGATGATTATGGTGAGTTTCACCAGAACGACTGGGATGGAGCGGAAGGTGTTATTTTTCGCTCGAAAAAATATGATCCTAGAAACCAAGGAGAGAAGCTAGCGAGTCCTTCGTTGATTTTGGATGCTTATAAGAATGAAAGTATGTGAAGAAGAACCTGTGCTTGGTGGTGCAAATCAGAGTCAAGCACAGGTTTATGTTACTCAACTCAATGGCTTCCCCACTCAAATATCAAACGGATACTGCCCTCTAAAAAACAAAATCAAATCCCCAATCACGCCGATGCAGAAAAAGATAAAATAATAGCTCGCGCTCGATACTTCCTTATTAAATAACTCCTGAATAGCTTTTACAAACAAGCGGTTAAATCCGAACCAGCTTAGCACCCATGCAATAATTAAAAAAGCGGCAATGGTCATTTGGCAACCTCTCCTCATTATGAATCTATGTTTATATTATCATAAAAAGTTGGTAAACTTTGTTATTTTTTAGTTGTGAATTGAAACATATTCTAGCCCCAAACCGTAATTGTGATAGAAAGGAAGAAGGGGAGGGATAGTAAGATGGATGGTTCGTTATTGTTTTTCATCATTCCATTTTTTTATTTCGTTAGTTATGTGATTTTGTTTTGGGTGTTTGTGGATGCGAGAGACAAGCACGGCACGAACATTGGCTGCTTGTGGGCACTAATTGTGTTAGCAACGGGCCCACTCGGCTTAATTGCCTACCTTGTCGTTCGGAATATGGATTAACCCTCAACTGGCACGGCCTTCCTGCATGTGGTACAATCGGAACAGCGATTTTAACGTGAAGGAAGAGAAATGATATGACAGATCTACCTGTTCAAAAAAATGAATCTTACAATGTCACCGTCCAAGACCTGACCCACGACGGTGCCGGCGTAGCAAAAATAAACGGTTTTCCGATTTTCGTCCAAAATGCCCTGCCTGATGAGGAAGTAAAAATTAAAGTCATCAAGGTGAAAAAAGGGTACGGATTTGGGCGGCTTGAAGAGATCTATAAGCCAAGCCCTTACCGAGTCGACGCACCCTGCCCAATCTACAAGCAATGCGGCGGCTGCCAGCTTCAGCACTTAAGCTATGAAGGCCAGCTCGTTGCCAAGCAAAAGCAGGTCAAGGATGTGCTTGAGCGCATCGGGCATCTAAAAGACGTGCCGGTTCACCCGGTACTCGGCATGGACCACAATCCTTGGCGCTACCGCAACAAGGCCCAGGTTCCAATCGGCGAACACGAAGGCGGCCTCATTGCCGGCTTTTATCAGCAGCGCAGCCACGAAATCATCGACATGAAGGAATGCATCATCCAGCAGGAAATCAATGATCGTGTTGTCCAGACTGTTCGTGAAATCTGCGACAAGCATGGCGTTCGTGCCTATAATGAAAAAACACATAAAGGTGTGCTCAGGCATGTGATGGCACGTTACGGACTTGTTACTGGGGAAGTGATGATTGTGCTCATCACGAGGACTCCTGATATTCCAAACCGCAAGCTAATTGTGGAAGAAATCACCGCGGCACTTCCGGAAGTGAAGTCAGTTGTGCAAAACGTGAATACGAAGAAAACAAACGTCATTTTTGGTGACGAGACCCGCGTGCTATGGGGCAACGAGTACATCTACGACTTCATCGGCGACATTAAGTTCGCAATTTCAGCACGCTCTTTTTATCAGGTGAATCCAGAGCAAACGAAGGTACTGTATGAAAAAGCCTTGGAATATGCTGATTTGACCGGCGAAGAGAGTGTCATAGACGCCTATTGTGGCATCGGAACGATTTCTCTGTTCCTGGCTCAAAAAGCTCGAAAGGTGTTCGGAGTCGAAATCGTCCCAGAAGCGATTGAAGATGCCAAGCGTAATGCAGAGCTGAACGGAATTACCAATGCGGAATTTGCCGTTGGCGAAGCAGAAGTTGTGATTCCGAAGTGGTATAAGGAAGGAAACACAGCAGACGTGCTAGTGGTGGACCCACCGCGTAAAGGCTGTGACGACGCATTGCTTCAAACGATTCTTGAAATGAAGCCAAAGCGTGTGGTGTATGTATCTTGTAACCCGGCGACACTTGCCCGTGACCTACGAGTGCTAGAAGACGGGGGATATAAGACTGTAGAAGTACAGCCGGTGGATATGTTTCCGCAGACAACTCATGTGGAGTGTGTGGCGCACTTAATCATAAAATAAAAATTGCGACCAAATACTTGTTTTCAATAAATGTATTTTAACAAGGTGCAAATTTTTAGTATTGACATAATTATAGAATTAAGGTAATTTTATTATAAATTTATATTCGAGAGATTTTATTTTTATTTTTTGCTGAAATTAGATAGCTTTAGCATGCCGTTAAATAATTATTTGGCTGTATGAAAAAGTATTTCTTAAAAAGTAAAAGGTAATAATAAAGTAAATCGGTGTATTCCTTAAAATCATTAAGGATACACCGATTTTTTGTTCAAGGGGGAAAATATACTAATGAAAAAGTCGAAGGGTTCTATTGAGTCAGAAATAAGTAAGGCAATTACGCAGTGGGAAAAAGACTATCTTGGTCGGGGTTCTGTTTCTGTGAAGTCTGATATATTAAGGGATATGATCATTGTAAATTTACATGGCGTGTTAACACCAGCTGAGTACTCCGTTTGTGAGACAAAAGACGGAATGTTAACGATAAAGAAAACTCGTGCGGAGCTAGTAGAGTCCGGCTTGGAAAATCTTAAAGAGATAATTTTTACCATCACAGGAGAAAAAGTAAAAAGTTTTCATACGGATATAAGTTCTCGTACAGGAGAACGAGTGATGGTATTTAAATTACTTCATGATTACGAGAAAACGATAATCTAATACAAGTAAATATAGGGAGATCTAAAAATAGCTTTAGAGCTAGTTGAAGATAAACCGACATTTCAGAATTAGTGGTTTCATGCCACTCGTACGCTGAAAATGTCGGTTTTTTTATTGGAGAAGTTAGGAGGATATTGAATGAGCGAAATAATAGTTCAAAATTTATTATCACCAGTTGTATTGTTTTTCGTTTTAGGGATAATTGCTGCAATGTTTAAATCTGATTTGAAATTTCCGGCTGGTTTAAGTGAAGGGTTAAGCATTTATTTATTAATTGCGATCGGGATTAAAGGAGGAATTGAACTTTCAAATTATTCGATTGAATCTGTTTGGGCGCCTATCCTTGGGGCATTATTTTTAGGAGCAGTCATTCCAATCATTACTTTGTTTATCTTGAAACTGATAAAGATGGATTTGAAAAACTCCATTGGATTAGCAGCCACCTATGGCTCTGTTAGTATTGTTACTTATGGAGCTGCCATTGCCTTTCTAAATAAGAGTGGGACATCTTATGAAAGTTTCATGAATGCAATAGTAGTATTAATGGAAAGCCCAGCAATATTAGTTTCCTTTCTGTTATTAAGAATATTAGAAAGTAATAAAGATTTACCGATATATTCCACCCAAAGTATGGGGATTATCCCTTCATCCACTACATTCCTAGATAAAGAAGTGCTGAGGGAAAGTATTTTTGGAAAAAGTATCTTGCTTCTCATGGGTAGTTTGTTCATAGGGTGGATCCTTGGTGAACAGGCCCTTCCAATGGTTAAACCTTTATTTATCGACTTATACAGCAGTGTTTTAATTCTGTTCCTCTTAAATATGGGATTACTAGTAGGGAAACGACTACCTGAGGTAAAACAACACGGACTTCCCTTGCTGATTTTTGGTGTAACTACTCCACTATTGTTTGGTAGCTTAGGGGTTCTAGTAGGTAATTTCGTAGGCTTATCTTTAGGCGGAGTTACATTAATGGGAGTATTAGCTGGGAGTGCGTCGTACATTGCTGCACCAGCAGCACTTAAAACTTCTGTACCAGAAGCAAATCCCTCCATCTATTTGGGCTTATCTTTAGGCGTTACTTTTCCATTCAACTTAATTATAGGAATACCTGTCTATTTTGAAATGGCAAAATGGATACAATAAGGGAGGAAAAATTCATGTCAAATGTATCGAAAAAAGCATTAATAATAACTGGTGTCACAACAGAAATCTATCCTTTATTCCCAGTTATAACAAAGAAAAAGCAAGAAGATTTGTTCATTTTGAATAGCTTTGGAGCGGTCATTTCCCAACCTTATGGCTGCTTGATTAGAAGTATTATTCTAGCGATATACAATGAGCAAATAGAGGAAATCTATATAATTAGAGAAAAAGAGAGTATAGAATGTAAATTTAATGATGAGGAATTTTTAGGTAAGATAAAAGAAGCAGGCGTGTCGGAGAGGGTCATAAACACCATTAATTACATTGATGTAGTAAATCACGACGTAATAAAATGGTTAGAAGGGCCAAAAGAAGTAATGGATGTCATGAAGAAGAATATAGATTTTATTAAAGGTCATCCATTAATTCCAAGTACTTTACCAGTCCATGCTTATATTGCTGATCCGGAAACAGGAGCTTATCATTCTGTCTAATATTAGGGGGAGTCATATGAACGAAAAAGAGGTTATTTTTTCCTTTTTTGGTCAAAGAACCGGTTTGTTGGCTACGATGCATCATAAAGAAAAGGTCATCTCCCCCATTTTAGAGGAAATGCTTGGCATAAAAGTACAGGTTCCAATGAATTTTGATACCGATCAATTTGGAACATTTACTCTCGAGATTGAAAGAAAGGGAAATCAATTAGAGGCTACTAAATACAAAGCGGAACGTGCCTTGCATTTGTCAGGAGAGACACTTGCTATATCTAGTGAAGGCGTTTTTGGTCCGCACCCTTCAGTACCTTGGATTCCTTTTAATCGTGAGATCGTGTTCTTGATGGATAAAGAAAATAAATTTGAAATTTTTGGTGAAGCCATCACAACCGAAACAAATTATAAACAAACGCAAATAAAAAATTATCAAGAAGCTTACGAGTTTTGTGAAGCAGTTGGATTCCCTGATCATGCCATAATCATAAGAAGAAAAAACGAACTAATAAAAGGGATACATTCAAAGGACAAATTAGAAGAAGCATTGGAATATATGCTGAAAAAATGTAGTACAGATGAAATTTGCATGGAAACAGATATGCGTGCATTATACAATCCAACAAGAATGAAAAATATAAAGGCCGCTACTAATAATTTGATAAGAAAGATTTATCATGTCTGCTCTAGCTGCTCTTACCCTGGCTATGAAGTGGTGGAAAGGAAAAAGGGGCTATTATGTAGTCACTGTGGATTAAAAACAGAACAAATAAAATCAGATATTTATAAGTGTAAGAATTGCGGAGTGTCTGAAGAAAAGTTCTATCCTAACGGTAATAAGTTTGCTAATCCATCCAATTGTCCTTTCTGTAACCCATAATTCTAAAGATGAAAACACCTTTCTAATTTTTATAGGAAAGGTGTTTTTTTGTACAAAAATACACAATGAAGAGTGATTTTTTTGCGTGTTAAAAAATTTTAATAGATTTGTAGTCAAAATAGCAGGCGTTAAAGGTAATAAATAGAAATGTTAGCTTGATTTAGGTCGGTAGATTAAAAGTTCGTGCCGAAATGAGTAGAGTTGATGCGGAAATGACCCAAGTTCGTGCTAAAAACCACCGAGTTCGTGCCAAAAGCACCCGAGTTGATGCCGATTCAATTTTAAAGGATTTTGAGCACCCCACCATCGTTGTCCAAGTGACCCCAGAAGAACCGTTCCCTCGCCCCACTTCTACACTTTTGTAAACCTCATATATATAAGATAAAAGCTAACAGGAGTAGATGACCTTGGACAAACAAAATAGTAAATTTCGGTGGGTTATTTTTACTTCTGTATTGTTTACATATTTGATCATGTCGAGCCAGCGAACGGCTCCAGGGTTAATTACAGACCAGTTGATGGTGGATTTTGGCGTGACAGCAGCAACGGTGGGGTTAGTGACAAGCATTCAATTTTTTGTCTACACTGGTTTGCAGGTTCCGATGGGGATGTTGGCTGATCGATATGGGCCTAATTTTCTACTTATTATCGGAACGGCTCTTACAGGGACAGGAACCATCATATATAGCTATGGTACACATGAATCTGTTCTGTTTTTTGCTAGGATACTTACGGGTATAGGGGATGCGACCATCTGGGTTAATATGGTGTTGATTTTAAGTCAATGGTTTAATGAAAAGGAATTTACTAGATTGATTGGTTTTGCAGGAATGACAGGAAGCCTTGGTTTCCTTTTGGCAACCGTTCCTTTCTCTACATTGATTGTCTTACTTGGTTGGAGAGGCGCATTTCTTGCAGCTGGAGTACTCTTATGTTTATTAAGTATTTTTCTTTATTTTGTACTTGTAAAAAATTCACAGCAGTCGTTAGTTGTAGCGCCAATCATACACCGTGAAAAAACATCCGTTTTACTAAGAAGGATACTTTCAAACCGACAGGCCTGGGCATTATTCTTTTGTCACTTTGGGATTGTCGGAGGATATATAGGATTTATCGGTTCGTGGGCAGTGCCATATGTAATGGATGTGTATGGAGTGACACGATTAGATGCAAGCCAGCTTATTATGATTAGCCTGATTGGAGCACTGATCGGGGCACCACTAATTGGTTGGATTTCAAGTTATTTAGAAACGATTAAGCGGCCCTATATTGTTTTTCATATAATCGTTTTATTGTGTTGGTGCAGCTTTTTGCTATTTAAAGAGCATCCACCATTTTACTTACTAGTTATCCTATTCTTTATCATCGGCTTTGGATTTGGCTCGAATTCCTTAACCTTTGCAGTGGTTCGTCAAACGTTTCCTCTAACAGAAACGGGCATTGTGACTGGGTTTGCGAATACGGGTGGATTTTTAAGTGCAGTCTTGCTGCCGAGTATTATTGGCTTTACTTTAGATCATTTTCAAGGGAGTATTAGTGATGGTTACTACTACGGGTTTATTACTCCGGTAATCTTCGCTATTTTTGGTATTATTGGGGTGATGTTTATTAGGGAGAAGCGTGCTGGCGAGAAACGGAATGTAAAAGGGACTTTATGATTTCACCGTCACCTCACCTTTTTCAAATTAGGCTATCATGCACTATATCAAAATTGGAAGCTGTCCCCCCTTGCTTCCAAGCTACAAACCATGATATAAGTGTAAAAGAATTGATTCACTGATTTTTTCGGGAGTTTGAAGTTGTACCATAGTGAGAGGATTGAAGTTAGTCATGATAGATAATTTTTGGCGTGATTTACCGCGACCATTTTTTGTATTGGCACCGATGGAGGATGTTACAGATGTGGTTTTTCGTACAGTAGTAAGGAAAGCCGGTCGTCCTGATGTGTTTTTTACTGAGTTTACGAATTCGGATAGCTATTGTCATCCAGAGGGTAAGGACAGTGTGCGAGGCCGTTTACTTTTTACTGAAGAAGAACAACCAATGGTGGCGCATATATGGGGCGATAATCCTGAGTATTTCCGTCGCATGAGTATTGGGATGGCGGAGCTTGGTTTTAAAGGAATTGATATTAACATGGGCTGCCCTGTCCCGAACGTGGCAACGCGTGGAAAGGGAAGTGGCCTGATTCTCCGTCCGGATGTTGCGGCAGAACTGATTCAAGCCGCTAAAGCAGGCGGACTACCGGTTAGCGTGAAAACACGACTTGGCTTTACAGAAGTAGACGAGTGGAAGGAGTGGCTAAAGCATATTCTAGAACAGGATATTGCGAATCTTTCTATTCATTTGCGGACAAGAAAAGAAATGAGCGAAGTGGATGCGCATTGGGAGCTGATTCCGGAAATCAAGGATTTACGTGACCGCATTGCACCGGAGACTTTGTTGACCATCAACGGCGACATCCCTGACCTTCAAAAAGGGCAAGAGCTTGCTGAAAAATATGGCATTGATGGCGTGATGATCGGACGAGGCATCTTTCAAAATCCGTTTGCTTTTGAAAAAGAACCAAGGGAGCACACCAGTAAGGAATATCTTGATCTCTTAAGATTACAGCTGGACCTTCAGGATCATTATGCGGAGATAGTACCACGCTCCATCTCCAAGCTTCACCGCTTTTTCAAAATTTATGTTAAAGGGTTTCGAGGGGCTGGAGAGCTGCGAAATCAATTGATGAATACGAAATCAACGGTTGAGGTGCGGGCGTTGCTTGACAGCTTTGATAATGAAAGTTGATGGGACAGTGCAATACAATAGTTAATAGAACTCTACAATGAAGAAGCATCGGGTCGTTCCCGATGCTTTTAGTAATTATTGGGGAAGTGGTAACCAAAGGATAACCTTGCTACCTAAAAGTGACGAAGGCTAGATAGCTCGTATTATAGTTTGAAGCGAAGAAAAAAGTATATTAGCTTTTTATTTCATTTTCTAATTCTTCAATTTCTAAATGCCATTTATCCCGTGTACTATACAATATTTCGCAGATAAAATTTGAAAAGGAATCCTTATTTTGATTTAGTTCTTGTTCTAATTCTTTTAAGTCTACTTTTAGTTTTTCAACCACTTCTTTTTTTTCGTCGATGGATATATACTCATAAATTTTTCTCATGAAATAACACTATCCTTTCTTTCTGAAGAATTGATAAGAATTAAAGTGTTAACCAGGTAATAGTTCTTGCAATTGCATCAGCAATAGGTAATGAATATGTAGCTGTTACTCCTGCTGCTCGTAATAAAGAATTTAATTTAGTTTTAATTGTACTTTGAGCTAGATCACTTCCATCATCGATCCAGTTTTCTAACTGATTTTAAGCTTTTACAATTAGATTTATTTTTAGTAAATTATGCTGCTGTATCCTTATCAAACCATTTTATTGTATAGTTTAAAACACTTCCACCTTTATCAATAGCTACAAGCTTAACTAAAAATCCGTTAACTCCATATGGCTGAATTTCAGATTCAATTGAATTTTACATACACAAACCTTGAAACCACAACGCCCCACAATCCAAACAAAGCCGAGAATACCATGTATTCTCGGCTTTGTTACTCAATTGGCGTGCAAGTCCTCTCTATCCGCTCTCCGATCCAAATAATAACTTAAAAACGTAAGAAGACTCGCACCGACCGCAACTATGCCACCAACCCAAGTGACATGAATGAGCCCAACTTGATGGTACACGACCCCTCCTAGTGCGGACCCAAGCCCGATGCCGACGTTACTAGCCACCGGCATGAGAGAGGCGGCGAGTCCGGTTGCTGTAGGCTGATAGATTTTCGCAAGGTCTATCAGGTAAAGCTGTGTGGATGTGGTTAATAGAATAGCCATAAACGACATCAATCCGATATTTACAAGACCCAACCCGAAATGATGGGTTGTCCAAAATAAACATATCAGAACAGCTGCCTGTATAAGAAACACAAATCGAAGGCGGCCGATTGCGTTATGGCTAGCGATTTTACCTGCCATGATATTGCTGAAAATCGAGATAAAACCGTAAGCGAAAAGAATCAAGCTAATGGAATAGGTTGGTGCTCCCATTCCTTTTAGGATTGGAACTAGATACGTAAAGACGACGTAGGTTGCTCCAAATCCGAGCGCGGGAATGAAAAAGGCAATCAGGATGCGCGGATTGGTTAACAGCGAGAACTGATCCTTGATTGAGCTTCGAACCTGGCTTAACTTGCTAGGTAATACAAAATAGGAAGACAAAAATGCCAACACTCCGAGTATTGTAGTCAGCATGAACGTAGAATTCCACCCAAACCAAGATGCCACGACCGTCCCAATCGGAACACCCACGACGTTCGCAAGGGTAAACCCACCGAACACAAAAGAAATCGCAAGTCCGCGTTTAGCTGCCGGCATGGTTTCACTTGCCACGATCATAGCTAGTGAGATTAGCACTCCTGTCACAATTGCCGTCAAAATTCTAAAGAGAAGCAGCATCGCATAGGAGGTTGAAACGGCGCACAATGCATTAAAAATGATGAAAGCTCCTATTAGAAACAACATCCATTTCCGTTTTGGAAAATGACTTGTTGCGGACATCACAATCGGTGTGGCAATAGCAAATGTAATGGCAAAGGCAGAAACAAGCGTACCTGCTTTGGCATTGGAAATCGAAAGACTTGAGGAGACATCCGTTAATATCCCCACAATAACAAACTCACTTGTCCCAAGAACAAAGGTTAATAAAGAAAGAGTGAAAATGAGCAACCAATGTTGCCGTGTTAATTTATCAGAATGCATAAGTACCTCTTTTCTGAGCTGAAAAATGCCTAATGTAGTAGGTAAAACAACCTCAATATCATACCATATGGGTCGGAGGGACAGGTACCTCGTCCCATTATTTATTTTGGCAAGAAAATAATTTTCAAACAAACGTTTGTTGAATTTTAAATTTGATGTTGGTTTAGAAGGGTTTTTAAGCGTTTGTGATTTTTCAACTATTTTCGCGCGGTATATTGGAATAGGGACGAGAGAACCGTCCCTTTGGTTCACAAATCGTTTAACAATTCATCGGCCTTATCGGCGTTGATGGATAATGTTAAGCGTTTTTTTATTAATCCTTCTTTTTTAAGCTGACTTATGATGGCGGATGTCGTTTCGCGTGTGGATCCGATCATATTGGCAATATCCGCATGAGTCAGCTTCATATTGATCGTTTGCCATTCTTTTTTTCTTCTTCCGGTTTTTTCACTTAATTTAAGAAGCAGATAGACGATTCGATATTTAACGTCACTTAAAGCGATTTTTTCGCTTAAGGAGTAGACTTCCTTTAAGCGATTGGACAGAATATTAATTAACTTAATGGCAATGGTGGGATTTTTGACAATGAATTCTTCAAATTCTTCGACTCCCATTATACATATGTATGTATCAATCATCGCTTCGGCATAAATTTGGTCGTCGGTTAAAGAGAGAGTCGACGTTTCGCCGAAAATGTTTCCGCTTGTTAGGATGTCTACGGTGAATTGTTTTCCCATTTGATTCATCCGATATAGGCGCACTTGTCCTTCTTTTAAGAAGAAAAGCGCCTGGATATGTTTGTCAGGGGAAGTGATGATAGTACCCTTTTTCACTGGCCGCATCTCACTTAGGTCATCTATAATTCTTAATTCTTCCATTGGTAACTCGTCAAATAAGCTAATTTGCGAAAGTAACATTAATTTATCCATTGAAGAAACCCTCTTTCTTTGCATTGTAATGTGTATTACAGATATTTCATGTGTATATGATAAAGTGTATTTAGGAGGCAGGAGGCGCATAAACATGCTTACACTTTATACTATTGATGGATGTATCAGGTGTCAAAAAGCGAGATTGATTTTGAATCAGCATGGCATTCGTTACAACGAGAAAAATTTACTCCATGAGCCGGAAGCTGCAAAGGAATTACTTTCATTAATCGGAGAAGTAAGGGCGCCGGTGTTAAAGTCTGATCATTCCATCTGGATCGGGAAGGAACTACTTGATTATTTTGAAGAGGAGAGTAATGATGAATTCAAGGATCGTACAAGCAAATAATATCATGGAGAAACAAAAACACGAAATGGAGCAGTTCTTAACTAATGCAGAAGGGATTGTGGAGCATTCTCAATCGTTATTTGCCTTAGCGCTCGCCATAAGCGAAAACGCGACAAAAGCATCGAATCAATCAGTCGCTGGAAAAGATTCGGTATCAAAAACAGTGGAGAATATGGAAGGAATAAAGGATTCATCTCAGTATATTTTAGCGAAAATTGAGTCTCTTTCGGAGATTTCTACCACCCTTACCGATATTGTTTCAAATTTAAAGAAAATCTCCTCTCAAACAAATCTCTTAGCCTTGAATGCCTCAATAGAAGCTGCACGAGCCGGAGCAGCTGGGAGAGGCTTTGATGTCGTGGCGAAGGAGATTCGAAAGCTGTCTGAAGAAAGTAAACGAGCAACAGAACTAGCCGAAGGGTCTATTAAGTCCATTTTCAACGAGATGGATGAAATACGCCAAAGCTCCAAAAAAGGGGCAGCTCTCGCTATTACGGGTATTAATGATGTTGTGGAAACAGAAAAATGCTTTCAAGAAATAAGCACGTCCATTTCGAAAATGGATGGTCAAAAGAACGATTTGCAGCGAATCTCTACAGAATTAAAGCTCGAAAGTGAGAAAGCCCATGCTGCTAGTAAATCAATTTCCATCAACCGAAAAGTGATATCAGAAGGATTGCAAGAAGCCATTGATGAATATGCACATTCCAAAGTGTGACTGAAAAGAATACATAATAAGTCCCAACCTACATGAAGAGTTGGGTATTTTTTTATGAATAAATAAATGGAAAGTCCCCACTTAGGGAGGCTTTCCATTTAAACTTTGTTGCTACTGCGAAAAGATTAGCAACACGAAACAAGTTTATGGCAGCTTTCGGCCTGGAAAAAGTCCTAAAGCCGACTTTTTCCTAGTTTGTAACAACAATCTTTTAGAAAAGAGCTTTTTAAAAAGAATAGTTAGAAAGAAATGCAATGACTTCGTCTGGTGTTTTAGCGTTTGCGCTGTGTAGATGGCCGATTTTTTCGCCATTTTGATATACCAGAAGGCTTGGAATTCCCATCACCTGTTGTTCTTCTGCAATACCAGGTAAACTATCTTTGTTCAGTTCGTGAAGGGGCACATGTTGTACCTCTTCTAATACAGATGGCATAAAGGCATCCATTCTCTTACAATCTGGGCACCAATCTGCATAGAATTTTACCACCACAGGTGAATCCTGTTGAGTGATTTCTGTGAATTGCTTTTCGCTTGTAATGGTATTCATGTTAAATTCCTCCTAGAATGTTAAGCTTGAACGTGCGGGTTTGTAGCTGGTTTTGATGAACGAGCCTTAAAGACAATGGCGAGGATAATGGAAAAGAATAGATGCGTGCCTAAGCTCATTAACATATCAGATGTGAACGCATTTGCGAGATTGGTTCCCATTCCCATCATCATAGGCATGATGACTAAAGGTCCGACAATCCAAATGCCGACCCCAAAAATAAGGGCAGCTACCCAAATATTTTTGATGAATGTTGTCAATATGGCAAAGGAAAGACCAAAGATCACACTGATAATCATGTGGATAAGCCATCCGATAGCAAGACTTTCACTTCCCATCATGGCGGCAACCATCCCCATCATTCCTCTCATCTGCATCATCAGGCCAAAAATAATCCCTCCAACTACCCCAGCAATAATCCCAGTAGAAAGTAATTTTCCCATTTCTTTGTTCATCATCAATCGCTCCTTTCGGTGATATAACACTAGTGTAAAACTAATGTTTTGAAAATTCTGTAATGTATCTTACAAGAAGCGATTAGAAAGAAGCCTACTTGGAATTAAGTGAAGGGGTAAAAAAAGAACGAGTATGAAGAGAAGCTCTTCATACTCGGCTATTATAGGGAAGTACTATTTTAAATTCTTCCTAATGTACTGAACAATTTTTCTCAGCTCCGTTGCGGACGGTCGACCAAATGGACTCGTTTGTCTTTGTTGATACAATAGTTTTCCGTTTTCATCCACTAAGAAATAGGCAGGTTCACCGTGTGTCCCGTGATCTTCATAGGGAGCATCGTCTCCATGATAAAAAACATCGTATGCTTTTAATGCCTCAAGGCTTTCATCTGAAAGAACCGGGAAACTAAGCGAATGTTCTTCAGACATGTCCTTCAATGCCTCGACGTTGTCTGTGGCTATCGTGATGATATGAACATTTTTTTCCTGAAAGAACCCAACACTTTCTTGTAAATCCTTCAGGTCCTGAACACATACTGGGCACCAGGCACCTCTAAAGAATATCAGTAGATGCCAGCTTTCATGGCTCTTCCTATGATCTTCAAAATTAAACATTTCACCATTTGTCGTCGGTAAGGAAAAAGTCGGTACGGAATCGTTTAATTTAAGGCTTGTCATTAGAAAATCCTCCTATTCGTTCTTTATTAGTGTACACCCCTATTATATTTCCTTTAGTAATAGAATTCATGTAATATGGCTTACACAAATATGCTTGTGCACTAATAAAAACAAATCAGGATATTGGACTTATATGATACAATCCTTCTCTACTATGTCTATTAAGGCTTTTAACTGACTTACACTCGTTTCTAACGTTAATGAATAGTAGCGCATGGTTCCCTTTTGTTCTATTTGTACTAGGTGATTGTCTCTTAATATTTTTAAATGGTGAGAAATTGCAGGTCGAGAAAGCGTCGACGAGTTGGCAATTTCATTCACACTAAGGCTTTCATGCTCTGCCAAAAGTAAGATGATATCTTGTCTGGCTGGATCACTTAGTGTTGTAAACAATGGGATACAGGAACGAAAAACATCTATAGCTCTTTGTGTCATAATCAGACCTCATTTATGCATATTGTCTAGTTCTCTTTCATCACAAGTTTAGCAACATTGGCTGCCGTGCGTCTAGGTAAAAATTTTGCTGCCAAAGCACCAACTTTATTTAATCCTCCAGTTATTACCACTCGTTTTCCTTGCATTAAGGCTTGATACCCTTGTTTCGCAACTACATCTGATGACATAGCATTGCTAAACATTTTTGTGTTCTCTACCTTTGCAATAGAGCTAAAGTTTGTTTTAGTTGCACCAGGACAGAGAGTTGTCACCGTAATGGAATGTTCTTTTAATTCTTCTGCTAATGCTTCTGAGAAGGATAGAACAAAGGCTTTTGTTGCATAATAAACGGCCATGTTCGGACCAGGTTGAAAGGCTGCGGTACTTGCAACATTTAGGATTTTTCCTGACTTACTCTTCTTCAAATCTGGCAGCAAACGATAGGTTAGTTCCGTTAAGGAGGAAACATTAAGCTGAATCATATTTAATTGCTGCTCAATACTAAGATCTTCAAAGGACCCTAATAGACCAAAGCCAGCATTATTTACTAATACATCCACTGTAATAAATTGATTATTTATTTCAGTCATAATTTCGTTAATGGCATTAGGCTCACTTAAGTCCTTTGAAATAACGGTAACATTAATGTGCGGATACTTCGTTTTTATTTCTTGAAGCTTTTCTTCATTACGTGCAATGACAACTAGGTTATATCCATCATTGGCAAATAATTTAACAAATTCATACCCTAATCCACTTGATGCCCCTGTTATTAAAGCTGTTTTCGTCATAAAAATTACCTTCCTTTATGTTAGAATGATTAAACGTTTAAGTATTTAAACATATAATACATAATAAAATTAGCTACTGTCAATTATTTTTTCCTTTTTTAGATTTCACTTTAAGAATGATGTAAACTGCCAACGGAATCACCAGTCCGAATAAAAGGGTATAGGAGAGAACAACCTTTTCAATAAACATGACAAAAAAGGCGACGTTTGGATAAATAGTGACAGAAAAGTATAAAACAACGATGCTTAAAGGGTGAATGAGAAGATTTTGCCCTTTTAACCCTATTAATTCCCTTAAACCAATAGCTGTCGAGTGAAAGCAGATGATGACCTTGTAGAACAAGCTGATCACCCAAACCGCTGCAGCTACAACCTCTAGTCTCTGTAGAAAGTTTGCGATATTAATTTTCTTTGAAAGTAAGTAGGTTGGGTACTCTACCTGTGAGGAGAAATGAGGACCCAAAACCAAAATGACCAAGAAAGTGATAATAATTAGGATGGAGCCGCCGGTCAACCCACCTAACAAAAAAGCTTTTTTAATTTTTTCTTTTTTTGTGACATGAGGCGCAATCACGAAAAAGATGAAAAGCTCTAAAAAAGGGACAGTCAAGATGGACAAGGAACCATTTATTGTAGACTTCACTCCTTCACCGAAAATTGGCTCAAGGTTTGCGATGTCCCCTTGAGGAATGAGTGCTACTACCATAAAGATAATCATAATCAAGAAGGTTGGAAGAACAACCTGAGCAGAGCGAGCAATGGTCTCAATTCCCTGTCTTGCTCCATATACAATTGGAAACAAAAATAAAAGGTGTAAATAGATTTTTGGTGTTTCTACCATTATCTGGGTGGTAAGAAAGTCACCTAGATTACTTAATACTTCGCAGGTTAGCAAAAAGATGAAGAAGAAATAACATACCGATACAACCTTCCCGAGGATTTTCCCGAACGCTTTTTCCATGAGCTTGTATAGATTTGTGTCTGGTGAGAGCTTTATAATCTTCAAATATAACCAAATGACTAGAAGTCCTAAGCCTAATCCAAGGGTACCCGCAATCCAGCCATCCTGTTTAGAAACGGCTATTAAAGGTCTTGGAATCAGTAAAATGGAACTGCCAACCGTAAAGAACATAACAAGAATACCAAATTGATTGGGTGCGATTTTTTGAATATGCTTCTCCATGCCGTCCCACCTTATTTAAATAGTGACATAATCATTTCTGTTAATGGTTTAAAAAGATAGACGATAACATTCAGAGGGTTTGGAACGTCTTCCATTAACATTTCCGCCAAAAACAGGGAAAGACCAATAACAATTAATGATAGATACGCGATCATTAATTTTTTTTCCTTTTTCAAAGACATATAATCTGCCATCACCATGATGCCGGAAACCAACAATATTAGCAAAAAATCTAGCAAGCTCTACTCATCCTTTTCCTTAACAGAATGGTCCAGTGATCCTGTATTATGTAGTTTTGCTGTTACTTTTACGGTGTAGGGAATGGTAGGAAAGATTTCGTACCATTGATCTTTGTGCTTCTTCCAATAACCGTTTTCTTTTCGGTGAATCGTATTACCAAATCCAAACACATCTGATTTAACTTCTTCTTGCGAAACCTTGATAGCATCTTTTATCATGGTTTCTATTTTGCTGGAAAGAGCATCTTCTATTTGTTTAAATATCTTCATATCAACAGGATTCTCCTCACATTCCACATCTACAATATTGCCTTTTACTTCCACCTCAATTTCAATCTTCGGGGTATCGTTTTTTATGCTGGCAGACATATTTGCTTTGGTTGTGATGATCTCTACTGTCTGATTTCCGCTATTAGGATTCGGACACGGCAGTACTTCTGATGTGCTCTTAATATTTCCTTTAGCATAATTTAGTCCCTTGCTTTGGTCCTTATCAAACCATCCTACTAGCTTATCGTACTTAAGTAATGCTAAGGTTCCTACCTGAACATAAGTCTCAGGTGCAGAAGCTTCCACATTGGACACCAATTTCCCATTGTTTACATCACCGATAACTTTTATTTCCGTCAGGGCAAGATCCATTCCTTCTGTATTTAATTCTTCCAAAAGCTCATCGAATTTGAGGACAGAAATGTTACCTAGATGCTTGGATGTTGAAAGGAGCATGGAATGGATGGACAAGGCAGGAATAGGCTCTAAAACCGTCAATATGCTTAATACATCATTGGCGGTATTTTCCTTGCTCACTAATAAAAAGAAGTCTGATCTAAAATCATGATCCCTCATAAGTGGATCGAGGGACTTCTGAATGCCTTCCTCCACTAATTTTTCATTCAACACGACAAGCTGGACATGCCCAAAATATACTTTACGAGGATTTATTTCCGTCAGATTCCTCCAGGCCTCAAAAAGCGTTTCGCCTTGTGATCGAACGGTGCGAACCATACTTCCTGCTCCCCCTTTTTTGGTGGCTTGGGAGGACATGGTCGGATTGATCAGCTGTGCTGTGAACGAATAGCCATTCTCTGTTTTATCAATACCTAATGCAATGGCGATGACTAATTGATTGATTTCACGCCTGTTCCAGCACCCTGTCATCATGAATAAGCAAATAATGAGGATCATGGCCCTTTTAACATGCTTCATAAAATCACGTTCCTTTACCACTCAATTCTTTTGAAACTTACCCTTAGAATTCTGTCTGGTCAGATTGTGCTGATGAAAGATATTCGGTCTTCCTGTCAACCATCGCAATGGTAAATGAAAAATGGTATCCCGCTGAGCTTCTTTGTTAAAGGGACCAAGGGGCGCCATATATGGAACACCAAACGAACGAAGGCTGCACAGATGAAGCACCAGTAAAAATAATCCAACCGTAACACCATACAGGCCAAAGGTTGCGGCAAGAATCATGAATCCAAATCGTAAACCCCTAACCGCAATGGCAAGATTATATGCAGGAAAAACGAAGGTGGAAATGGCCGTAATGGAAACAACAATGACCATTGCAGGAGTAACAAATCCAGCTTCTACCGCAGCTTGGCCAATTACTAAAGCCCCAACAATGGAAATCGCCTGCCCCACCGCTTTAGGCATCCGGATTCCCGCTTCACGAAGAATTTCAAAGGTTACCTCCATGATTAAAGCCTCCACAAAAGCCGGAAAAGGAACCCCTTCCCTTTGAGCCGCAAGCGTAACCATTAAAGGAGTAGGAATCAATTCAATATGAAAGGTCTGGATCGCAACAAAAAAAGAAGGACTCAATAATGCGAAAAAGAAGGCTATAAATCTTAATATTCTCATCAAACCAAAATCAGATCGTTGGTAATAATCCTCGGCTGCTTGGAGAAATTGAAAAAAGACAACCGGTAACAAAAGCACAAATGGTGTACCGTCAATAAGGATGGCCACTCTTCCTTCCAATAATCCAGCAGCTATTACATCGGGCCTTTCTGAGTTAAACATCGTAGGAAAAGGGCTTAAGGTATCATCCTGAATGAGTTCCTCAATATAGGAGCTTTCTAGAATCCCATCAATATCAATTTCTTCCAACCTAGAACGGACCTCATCGACAATGTCTTCATTGGCAATCCCTTTGATGTACATAATGTTTACTTCTGTTTTGGTATACCTACCAATCTCCTTTGATTCCATCCGTAAGTTGACATCTTTGATTTTTTTCCTAATTAATACGGTGTTCGTTTGAATATCTTCCGTGAATCCTTCCATCGGACCACGAACCACACTTTGGGTTTTCGGCTCTGTTACATCCCTTTTAGAGGGATCCTTTGTTTTCGCAATAATCGTTCTAGCATAACCATCCACGAGAATAACGGTATTTCCTGTAAGAATAGAAGAAACAATATCTTTATATTGATCTGTATAGTTAACAGATCCAATCGTCATGCACGAATCGCCTAAACTGGTAATCAAATCTAACGGGGGCTCCTGTTCTTTATAGCCCTTAAACCATTCCAGCATAGACTTGATGACACTTTCCTGGATGTTCTGTATTCCAGCCATCCCCTCCATATACACAATGGCGAGCTTATAATTCGAATGGGGGTGAAGGGTTCTAAAGACGAGGTCCGAGCTTTCACCGAATATGTTTTTCAAATACGTGATATTACTTTCTAGTTCTCTTTGAACAAGATCCTGCGAGACAGAGCTAACATTTTCCTCCGTTTTGACTTGTTCCTGTTTTGGCCTGGATTTTTTCTTTTTAGGAATAATTTTAATCGGTGACAATATTTCACCCCCATCGACCTGCTTTGTATTTAATGTTTACAAATTTTAGTTGATTATGCAGGAGGGGATTTTTGTTCTCTTTTCTAAAAGAATGTTGCTTTTTCCAATCTTTAAGTGAAGACAGATGATTAAAACTACCTCCGGGAAAAGAACGCATAGCGACAACGTCTAGATAAAAAATAGAATGTCCGTTCTTAAAAAAACTTGCATTTCTATTTTTAATCCCTTATAGTTAACTACATGGTTAACTATTATAAACGAAACCTTGATCAAGTATTTTCCGTTCTATCAGATCCAACCAGAAGGAGCATCATTCAAGAGTTGTCTAAGGGTGAGAAGACCGTTAAAAAGCTAGCAGAGCCTTTTGACATGTCTTTGCCTGCGTTTTCAAAGCATATGAAGGTGTTAGAAAATGCGGAGTTAGTTTCTTTTAGAAAGGTAGGAAGGTACAAATATTATTATCTTCACCCACAAGCTTTTCATGAGGCAACAAAATGGCTTAATGATCTTGAGTCCTTCTGGAAAAGTCAGCTGACAAGCTTAGAGAAATATCTATTAAAAGAAGAAAAAGGAGGAAACAACGATGATCACAATGAATAGCGTGCAAGATTTTACCCTACAGTTAAACCACACGTTCCCTGTTAAAAAGGAAAGAGTATTTCATGCTTGGACAAAACCTGAAGAGTTGAAGAACTGGTGGGGCCCAGATGGATTTACGACTACGATTGATGAAATGAATGTGGAAGTAAACGGAGCGTACAGGTTAAACATGCATTCCCCGGATGGTCAAACACATGTCTTAACAGGTCAATATTTAGAGGTCGTTCCACATGATAAATTAGTCTTTACTTGGAAGTGGGAAAACGGAGAGCAAGAGTTTCCTGCAACAAAGGTTACTATTGATTTCTTGGAGAAAGATGATGCTACCGAAATAGTGGTGACACATGCAAACCTTCCGAGTGAAGAAGCAGCTCAGCAGCATAATTTTGGTTGGACAAGTTCATTAGAAGAAAGCTTGAAAAAATATCTAGGATAAAAATAAGAGGGAAAAGGGAGAGAATGAACATGAACGAAAAAATGATTCTGGATCAAATGGAATTTGCGCGTAACATCGTATTAAAACATGCTCAGGAGATGACAGAAAAAAATGCAGATGTTGTTCCTGATGGCTTCTCAAATTCTTTGCGCTGGCAGCTTGGTCACATTTACGCAGCAGTAGAGGGCATTGCATTTCATTACTCAAACGAAACCATGAATCTTCCAGAAGGATACGGAGATTTATTTAATAGTGGAACACGTCCATCAGAGTGGAAGGTCACACCTCCATCACTTGATGAAATTCAATCTTTATTAGCCGAACAAATTGGTCGAGTAAGAGAAACATTTACCGGCCGTCTGGATGAGAAAATTGCGAACCCAGTACCAATTGGCCCATTAAAGCTAGAAACAATAGGAGAATTGCTTTCCTTTGCAGCATTCCACGAAAGTGAACATATTGGAATAATCAAATCATTGAAAAATGCAGTGAAAGAGGCATAATCGAAGTTTTTAATAGAAAGGAGGCGAGTTTCGTGCCAAACCATTTTCATAGAAAATTAACTCTACCTGTAATCGCTGAAAAAGTATATGATGCCGTTGCAACAGAAGAAGGCGTACGGGATTGGTGGACAGTCTTTACTAAGCTTGAGAATGAGGTCGGAGGATTGGCCGAATTTCGTTTTCCGAAAGCAGGCTTCTATGTTAAAGCAGAAATCACCGAGCTTGTCCCAAACAAATTAGTGGAATGGAAGATCATTGACTCGCTGCATCCCGAGAGCAGTGGATTCCAAAACTTACGTGACTGGGAAGGAACCACCATTCGCTTTGACATACAACCCCTATCAGAAAAAGAAACCGTGTTACAGTTTACCCATATCGGACTAAATGAAGAGCTAGAATGCTTTGAAGCCTGCCAACGAGGCTGGACTTCCTACTTATCAAGTTTGGAAAGCCTTGTTGTGACTGGGCAGGGTTCCCCTTACAAAGAAGAAAATATGTAAAATGCGACAACACCTTTCTGAATGAGATGGAAGGGTGTTTTTTTTGATGTGTTGGATGAAAACGAGAAGAGGAAACGCAGGGTGGTTGTCGAGAAAAAGGGGGAATCGTGCTACCAAGCAACGTTCTAAATCATAAAAGGATATAAAAGAAAAAGATCGAATATCTCTATGAGGTGGAAAAACGGAACCTATCAAGAAAGTTACAGAAGAATTGGAACCGTAGAGTTCATTGAATTAGGAAAATAAGGTGATAAAAAATGCAAATTAAGCATGTGGACATTGATTTAAATATAGGAGAAACACCATACTTTCAGGTTGATAATAGTCGGAGAGCTCGCTTTCTATTATCTAGTTTGGAAGATAACCATGGACTATTAAAGAGGATTTTTTCAGAAGTTTTTAAGGGTGATAGTAGCGTGGATTGTACCTTTCTTTCAGCTTACGAAACAAATGGAGTGATACAAAGGGAGAATTTACGCGGGGTAGGTTGAATGAAGATCTAGAGTGCTTTGCTATTTATACAACCGTAACTAATTTACCCACATTTAGCTTGTACATGTATATCGTTGCACTTAGCAAGGGAACTGGCTAACCTTCATTTGTTTTTATCTTGCCTACCTTGAGCTAAATTTCTCCCTCTGAATATAGTTTATGAATTTAGTGTGTTACTTTGAAATTTTATTACTAGCATGCTGGCTTGAATTCTCATTAATTATGTTCGAAACGTATATAAAGCCATAAATTGATAACCCGGTGAGAACCCAACTGAATATTTGCCGAAGTACTAAACCTTTGTCAAAGGATTCTATTCCGTAAGTAGATATCAACCACCATTTTATTGATGCTAGTAGTATATCTCTGAAAGCGAAAACGAAAGTGATGAGTTTAAATATGTTCAAAATTCTTTTTTGGTAGAAAATCTCTTTCATTTTTATACGATTCTGCCCCTGTAATTCAACAAAATCTAAGGCGAAGTATAGTGCAATAGGTTTGTTTAAGAAAATGGTAAATAAAAAGAGTATTCCTAGAAAATATGAATAATAAATATTATTCCAAAGTAAATTGATAGCAGAACCTGAGAGGACATCGATTAAGGTGCCTAGAAACAGGTTACTAATTATAAAAATCCCAAATAGATTAATCTTTTTTAAGAGAATAAACCTAATTAAACTGTATATGATTCCAGGTATTGATGAAATCAACATCGCATAGTAATCGCCTAAAAAATCTCTACTAACATTCCAAATTACAATTGGGAAAATCAGATAAAAAATTACATCTCCCAATACAATATTTTTATTTTTAATGGTAACACCCCACAGTTCCTCTCTTCCAAATTAAGTTTCTAGTTGAATCGTTTCGTTTTGTAATAATGTTCAATACAAACCATTAAACCAAAAAATTTCATATAACTTTTCACTTCAAAAATCTCTGTTTATATAATACCATAAAAAGTAAATTATTCCTTATCGTATTGAAAAGCAACAATCTCTACGAAAAGAGCCTTATAAAAACACGTACCTTTTATATTTAAATTCAGATGTACTTGATATCGTCTCTAGTGAAGCTAGGATTGAAGAGTTAAAAAGTGATTTTAGTGTGTATTATGATAGATTATTTGAGGATTGAATAACCCACCCCACTCAACTCAAGCACCACTTGATATACATATCTTAAGAAAAATTTTACAATAAACCTATCAAAAGCAAAGAGGTGATGGAAGTGTTTAATATGAAGAATATTGGAGTCAAGATTGCAGGCTGGCGCAAGGCCAAGAAGTTGACGCAGATGAATTTGGCGGATCAGCTTGGGGTTAGCTATCAGGCGGTTAGTAATTGGGAACGTGGCGAGACGATGCCAGATATCGCGAAGCTACCGGAGCTTGCGAACATTCTAGAGATAAGTATTGATGAACTGCTCAACCATGAAAAGGGAAGTGCGCTGATTCAGCAGATTATCAACGGCGAACAAACGGAAATCGTAGCTACAGTAGAGGAGTTTACCAACGTTGCTCCACTATTGGATCCTGATAAAGCAGATGAAGTTTTCAAAGGACTGCCAGAGAATATGACCAGCCATGACTTAGCGGCATTTGCCCCTTTTATCAGCCAGGAAGTACTTAATGAATGTGCGAGGGAAAAGTTTGAGCAAGAAGGCACCAAAGCAATGGTTCCTATCGCTCCATTTATCAGTGGAGAAATCATTGACGAATGTGCCGCGAAATCTCTTGAAAAAAACGGCCTCAAATCCATCACCTCGATTGCACCTTTTGTGAGTAAGGACATGCTTGCTAGCCTGGCCGAAAAGGAATATGAGCGCGAAGGAGTAGAAGGAATAACTGCGATTGCTCCATTTCTAAAAAAAGACCTTCTCCACTCACTTGCCAGAAAGAGCTTTGAAAAGGATGGAATTAAATCTATCGTTGCGCTTTGTCCTTTTATTGAAAAAGAAGTACTAAACGAGCTTGCAACAAAAGCTATAACAGAAAAAGGATTTAAAGAAATTATGCCGGTGCTGCCTTTTCTAGGTCAGGATTTGCTGAGTGGATATGTGAAGGAGAGCATGAAGGTTTAAAGGGAATAACACAGTAAAAAGGAAAATTGTGAAAATACAGGAAGAAAAAGACCGAAATCTGATTGATTAGGTAATGAAAACCTCAGCTACACAAAAAAGGACCAAAAAATGGTCCTTTTTTATTGTGATAACCTACTGACTTATCACTCGTTTATATTTTTTATGACTGCCATTTCTTTACCGAATCTATCACCATGATCAATAAATCCCAAACTTGAGTATAAATGATGTGCTCCCAAATTTTCAGGATGATAACCTACCACAATTTTTTTCGCATAGGGTAGTTTCTCCATCTCCGAAATCATTAACTTAGTTGCAACTTTGCCGATACCTTGGCCTTGGAATTCCTTATCAACCATTATTCTATATACCCAATACCCATCAAGTTCTTCTTGAACAGTATTGTACATTAAAAAGCCTACTACTTTTTCTTCAGCATAAATTGCATATGGTTTTAATGTAGGCTCAAACTTTGACTGAGCTATTGATATAGCATTGGACTCCATGAATTCTTGTTGTTCTGTTGATACTTCTAATTTACAACAGTCATACCAATTTTCTGCATTTAACTCTACAATTTTCACATTTTCTATACTCATACTTTCCCCTTTCAAAAGTCGGGGAGCCACTAAACAACGGTGTTAATTAGTTTGTATCCCCTTGTAATCATTAATAAGAAAACTTTTATTTATCATAATGATCGCCTCCTCTAATACAACTATTGTCTAAAAATTATATCAATTAACTTTTTCATTATACTATTTTTTCTTATAAAATCCCTATTTTTATTTCCTTATTGAATGAACCAGATAAGATTAATTGTTGAGTAGAATATAACGGCAAAAAAAAGTGCTATAACCTTTACGATTAAGCACTCCAATTTTTCCACAAACTCATTTCTTCACAGCTCTTGTAGCATAAAACGTTGGAATATTGTGCTCGTGAAGCTTGCCTGCGCCGTTCGTATCTTGAAAAATATCAGTGAGCATGAAGCCAGCCTGTAATTGCCCACCAATCTGTTCTTCAATGGAGTGGGAAAATTGAATGCCCCAGTCATTTTTCATACAAACCTCATACAGCTCCTTGTCCTTTAATGGGTTAAAAGGAAGCTTATTGGTTACCGTGGTTTCGTCTTCATCAAAAATATAATTTACTCCATTATCGAGCCCAGCTAAAAGGATTCCGCCTTTTTTCAGCACCCGGTAGCATTCTTTCCAAATTGGAAGCACATCCTCCACATAGCAATTGGAAACAGGGTGAAAAATTAAATCGAAGGATTCATCCTCAAAAGGCAGTGGTTTCGTCATATCGGCTCTAACCGTTTCAATCTCGTAATTTTCTCTTTTTGCGATTTCTTTCTCACTTGCCAATTGCTTTTCCGAATAATCTAAAACAGTGCATTTTGCACCTAACGCAGAAAAGATGGGCATTTGCTGGCCGCCGCCAGAAGCTAAACCAAGAATTTCAGCATTCTTCATGTCACAAAACCATTCTTTAGGTACTGGTTTTGTAGGAGTTAATAACACAAACCACTCCCCATTCTTTGCCTTTTGGAAAACCTCTGAGCTGATTGGTTGCCCCCATTCCCAGCCTTCCTCCACCCATTTATCAATGGTAGTGGAATTTAATTCTGTATAGTTCTTTTCCATGTCCATGTCCCCCTTATTCATTCGCGACCTTCATAGATCTTGCGATTGTTAGCATCTCTTTTTTGGAAATCCTAGTACTATTCATTTCAATAAAAGTCCCGTCCTGTGTCCATCGCAATAATCCCCCTGTAATAATTTCGCCTTTGTCATCTCTTTCTCCTGTGTTACCCCATGAAATAAACAAACCTATATGGTCATTAATGGCAACTTCCTCTGCATTCGCATATAGATGGTCCTCTTTGTGAGTAGTGCTTTTCTTTTGTTCAATACCTACCTTGAAAATAGTGTCGCTCTTATCCATAAAGTGTAATCGGAAATGAGTAAAATTCGTGTCAGCTTCCCAGGGGTATGTCTTAATTTCTAATGTCCAATCATCAGGTATGTCTTCAGGTACCAAAACATGAAAATCAACCTTCTGCTTAACTTCTGAAACCGTAATACTATCATGGTTATACGTTATTTGAGCTGTAAATGGCATGGATAAAATCAGAACTAAAAAAATGATCTTGAAAAACAATACTCCACAACCTCCCTATAAATATATACAGGTAGCTTTTCCAATTGGGTAAAAGTTAAGCTGAGGGGTGGGAACGGTTCTCTTAGTCCATCCTCAAGATTGCCATCCCACCAAAAGGTATTGTATCATTTTACTGTCGGAAAATTTAAATATTTGAAGGCGTTGTTATTTAGGGGGTAGATATCATGTTGAATAAAAATTGTTTGGACGTGAAAATGCGAAAAGGAATACGTTTGAAAAATAGAGCGGTATCCTAAATGGGAAAGGGGAAAAACATTTGAATCAAGCATTGTTAATCATTGATGCGCAGCAAGAGTTAATCGAGGGGAACCAAGAGGAAAGTGCCGTTTTTAACAAAGAACAGCTGATAAATAATATCAATATCGTGATAGAAGAAGCGAAAAAAGGGGATATTCCGATTATCTTTGTTAGGGATTTAGATGTTGCGGAAGGTGAAGGTAGAGGATTTCAGGTTCACGAAGGAATTAATGTCCCCATCGACAGTGTATTTTTCAATAAAAAAGCAACAAACTCGTTTCATGGAACAGGACTACTAAATCACCTAAACTCACAAAAAATAGAGCATGTGGTGATAATGGGCTGTATAACGCAGCATTGTATCGATAGTGCTGTGAGAACAGCGACCATTAGTGGTTTTGATGTTACCCTAGTTGCGGACGGACATTCCACAACGGATGGAGATGCCTTAAGTGCAGAGCAAATCATCAAGCATCACAACGAAACGCTACATGGTCACTATAATGTGGAGCATTTTTCTGTTGTACGAAAATCAAACGAAAATCTATTCCAGCCAACTCATGATTCCTACAGATAGAATGAAAGCTTCCTACTTTTTTGATAAAGTAGGAAGCTTTTTTGTGAGCTTGGTAGAATAAAATCACTAACTATTCCGAGAGAGCTTTTTTTAAACAAACGTTTGTTGGAATTTAAAATTGGAGTAGTCATAGATAGGTTTGTAAGCCCTCGAGATTTTTCAACTATTTTCGCGAGGTATATTAGAATAGGGACGGGATAATGGTTCCACGATTTTAAGCTGAGAAGTTGCTGCTAATATACTTAACCTCTTGGAAGGAAAAGGGACATTCCAGAAAATATGAGACAAAGTTGGAAGGGCTATTACTTTGGTTTGTTGAACGAATTAAGGGAAAAAGAATTTCTTGGTGGCAGTGCCCGCGACAAATCTGTTTACTTAACAGAAGTAGGGATTAAAAAGGCGGAGGAATTAGTCAAAAAATATTATGACGAATTAGACTAGGAAGCATGCCTCTTCATAATCGGAAATGCTTAAAGCTATTCCATCGCTTCAACAGCTTGCTTGATTGCTTTTATTCTTCTTTCTAAAAGTGTTCGTTGTGGGCTGCCTGGCTTTGAGTTGTTGTAGCTCTTTTCAAGGGATGGAAATAAACCAGTCAACACGTTGCGAGCTTCTGCAATTTCTTGGCCTGAGAAAGAGTGGGGTTGTTGATGTTCTAGCATGGACAAGCCGATTTGCAAAGCCTTTAGCCGCTTGTTCAATAGGGTGGTGCTTGAGCCTTGCTGCGTCATTTTGGCTAAAGCATTTTCACATTTGCGGATGGTGGATTGAAAGGCGGTGATGGATTGTAATTGCTCTTCATTTGATGGGTTGTTCATATAATGATGACCTCTCTTTGTTTTAATGAAATGGTGAATGGCTGCTGTTTAGGAAATTATAAAAAATATGTCTGTGGATCTCTGAAACAAAAGTAGCAGCGTCCAGCTCCATGCGCCAGCGACTAGCAAACTTCCCTCGCCTCCTTACGATAAGGCAACACGAAAAAGCTTACGCTCTTCGTGTTTTCTTTATCTCATACGGCTCAGTCCAGTTTGTACGTCGCAAAACGGGCCCATTGCGCTTTTGTTCCTATCATTCTAGCATTTTTTAGGGTCAAGGTTATTATTCTTAGATAGCAATTTTTAAACAAACGTTGGTTAAAAATTTATTTTGGGGTTGTTATGGAGAGTGTTTTTAGTCTTCAAGAATTTTCAACTTTTTTCGCGTGGTATATCAGAATAGGGACAGTAGAACCGTCCCCATGGTTAATATACCTTCTTCAAGATTTCCATAACCTCTTCTAATGTTAGGCCAAAGGATTTGTAATAGGATGTGTCAACAGCCATTTGCTTTTCAATCATTTCGTTGCGCTTTTGGAGGATATCTTGTGATGAAAGTTCGGCCACAAAGCATCCTTTTCCAGTGACAGTGTAAATCAATCCTCGTCGTTCCAACTCTTCCCATGCTTTTTTGATGGTGATGATGCTCACACGAAGTTCCTTGGCTGCTTGTCGTATGGATGGTAAACTATAGCCTTTTTCAATTTCACCCTTGAGAATTTGTGCGCTGATTTGTTCATAAAGCTGTTGGTAGATTGGTTTTTCGGATGTATTTGAAATAGCGATATTCATTAGATCGTCACTTTCTTAAATTGTTTTATAGCTATAACATACGCTATAAAGGTAAATACGACAAATATTAGCATTCCAGTAAACAGGATGGGTAATTGTATTGCTAGGTTTTCCGCACCGCTCCCTTTAAAAAGGTCAAACACCTTTGCGTTTTGTATTCCTAACCATTCAGCACCTGTCGCAAAAAGCATGGCAGCTGTAACAGCTACTATAGTTGGAAGGCCATATTTATAGGCGGTCTTGAAATACATAGAAATGAAAAATAAATTGAAGATAGCCAGCATGATAAAACTAAGACCCCAAAATCCTATTGTTGGTGCAAAGAAAAAGTAGTTGAAAACAGGATAGAGTTGCGTATGGATGATGCCAAAGATGACCGCAGTCACAATATGCAATAATTCCAGAATAACAATCACCGCTATTTTCGCTTTTACAATGTCTTTTCTCGTGACAGGTAGCATAAATGAAAACAGTAGATCATTCTGAGCTTTATAAGTTGCACATACATTAGGTATTGTTATCCAGCAGAAATAGAGGAGGACAATAAAGTAAAGCCAGCCGGGGATTAACATTAATGCTCCTGTCAAAATGGGCAATAGATAAAAGATAGGACTGACCCCAAGTTTTAATTCCTTCAAAAGTAAGTTATACATACAGATCCTCCCTTTTTGAAAAATAGATCATGATTTCTTCGATATTCGGGAGTTTGGCGTTAATTTCTAGCGAGGGATCAAAGTCGCTATGATGGATCAACCCTGTAAAGCCAAACGAATTTTTCTTGTAGGAAATTAAATGATGTTTCACCTGTTCAAGTTGGCTATCACTTCCATTTAACAATCGATAGGTGTGAATGAATTCTTCTTTTTCCGAGCTATTAATGATTTGACCGTTATGGATATAGGTAATGTAATCGGCACATTTTTCAAGATCAGAGGTAATATGCGTGGAGAAAAGAATACTAACTTCGCCTTCTTCTACCAGGCTTTGAAATAGATCCAACAGATTGTCTCTTGCGATTGGATCAAGGCCACTGGTTGGTTCATCCAGAATGAGTAGCTTTGAGCCGTGGGATAAAGCAAGGGCCAAGTTATATTTAACTTTCATTCCCTCTGACAATTCTTCTATTTTTTTATTTTCATCCAAATTAAACCTGTTGAGATAGTTTTGATAGGTTTCTTCCTCCCAGTTATCATAAAACCGCTTAATCACATTCGTGACTTTTTTAATCTTGCTTTTTGTATAATAATTGACACCACCAAAGGTAAATCCAATGATTTGTTTCATCTCCAGTTCATGTTCAATATAGTTCTTACCCAAAATACTAACTTCCCCACTATCTGTTTGAATCAAATTCAAAATGGATTTGATGGTGGTTGTCTTTCCAGCCCCATTGGCTCCGATAAATCCCATAATATATCCCTTTTTTAACTGAAAAGAAACATCTTTTAAGTGAAAATGCTCATATTTCTTACTCAGATTTTTGATATCCAACGCTAACATTTAAAGGCCCCTCTCGATAAAAGTGTGTATAGTGTATATACACACTATACTCTCGTGTGAAAAACATGTCAATCAACTTTTGGATTTTATTTCAAATTACTCATAACAATTCGAGGGGACCATGGGGAAAGGTAATTGGCTCTGGATTATTGTAAAACCTTAGGCAAACGCACATCTTTGCTGGGTACAAGTTTATAGACGGATGTCTACTGAATAGGATGATATGGAAGAACATGAGGGGGTGTTTTGAACAATGAATATTCAAGAGAATTTTAATATGGAGCGAAGAATTCCAGGTGTTGGGATAGGTGGTTTTGGTGGTCGTCCAGGATTTGGCCGTCCGGGGTTTGGCCGTCCAGGATTTGGTCGACCTGGATTTGGATTTGGTTTTCCGTTTGTCGCAGGATTGGCAACAGGAGCAATTTTAACTCCTAGACCATATCCGTATCCATACTATCCGCCTTATCCATACTATCCTTATTATTGATGTTTTTGGGACGGGGGGACAGGGACGGGGGGACAGGTCCCTCGTCCCAGTTTTATTTTCTTAAGAAAGTTATTTTTAAACAATCGTTTGTTTAATTTAGAATTTGGTGTTGTTAGCGAGAGGTTGATTAGTGTTCGAGATTTTTTAAGAGAGCCGTCCCTGATTCATGTGGAAGGAAGGGCGAGATGACTTGTAAATGTGGTCGTTGTTCCTGCCCCTTAAAGCTTTGTTATCCTTGACCGATGGTATCATTCAGTTTCTTTCGGTACTTGTCATTGTAGGTTTCCGTATCTTTCATAAGTTCATCGCAAAAAGCTGCCACGTCTTCCCCTGTAAGATCTGTTACTTGTTTGCCTTCAGCTGCACCTTGTTCGAAAAGGTCCAGTATTCCTTCAAAAATACGTTTGTATTCTTTCCAGTCAGTTGGTCCGCCAGAGGTCCAGATATAATTTTGAATAGCATAATAAGCGGTGCGGTACTCGTTAGGAAGTGATTTTGCTCTTGCTTCCATTGCCTGCCATTCCCTTTTTTCATGTAAACTTCCGATGATCTTTTCCAAAAAGCTCATATTATCTCCCCTTTAAATAAGTCTTTTGTTTTGAGTTCGTTGATTTTACTTGAAACGAATTCCCATTTCCCCCAAAATGCTTTAAGTTGCTCTTGACCGGATGAGTTAAGTGTATAAAATTTTCTCGGTGGCCCCATAGTGGATGCTTTTTTCTCGATATTCACTAGGTTGTTTTTTTCTAGACGCATCGTAATGGTATAAACAGTACCTTCTACTACATCTGTGAAGCCGAGTGCCCGTAATTGTTGAGTGATTTCATATCCGTATGTTTCTCCACGACTGATAATCTCCAGCACGCAACCTTCCAGTACTCCCTTCAGCATTTCTGTTATGTTTTCCAAATCTATCCCCCTGTTCAGGTAGTCTGTAATACTTAGTACTACTATATAGTAATACATAGTACTGAAAGTTGTCAAGAAAAGGGTGATGGAGATTAAGGAGATTGGGGGACAGGTCCCTCGTCCCAATTTTATTTTCTTAAGAAAGCTATTTTTAAACAGTCGTTTGTTCCATTTAGAATTTGATGTTGTTCGAGAGAGTTTGATTAGTGTTCGAGATTTTTTAATTTTTTTTGCTTGGTATATCAGGATAGGGTTAAAAGAGCCGTACCCTTGTTAGTGAAAATTTTCTGAAAATAACATACTTGTTTATGGAATTATATGTTAAATTATAATTAGAGATTTTGAGATAATAGGGGGATTAGGATGAAAAAGATTACTTGGTTATCGGCGGTACTTTGTTGTGCGCTTCTCCTGCTTATGGGCTGCAATCAAACTACTAGTAAAGATGAAGCAGAGAATACTAGGGAAGCGGGAGCGAAGATTACTAATGAAGATGAAATGAGTCAACTTTTAGAAGAAAAAGACACACAGATTAGTACACTTCTAAATGAAAAAGAAGAGCTGCAACAGTCATTAGAGAGTAGTGAATTGGATCTAAAATATTCAAAGGAAGAAGCAGAATACTACAAGCAATTCCTAAACAGTCTTATAAAGGATTATTCGGATGAGCAGAAACAGGAACTAGCAAAAGATTTGTGGGAATATGAATTGAAAGTGAATGGCGTAGCGGTTTCAGAGGATGGAGAAGTACATACAAAAGATAAAACTATTGAAATATCCATCATACAAGAACAATCAGCCTATCCGATATTACCTAATGATGAGTTTGTAAAAGGCAAAATCAGTGGAAGGTACAATGAGCATATCTCAGGTTTTAGCGAAGAACCAAATGAGACCTATGGAACGGACGGAACGGTTGTAACTGGAACGCACTTCAAATTTAACAACCTAAGTGCTGGATCAACGATAACATTTACCATTTCAGATGAACTGAAAGAAAGACTAAAGTTAAACACTTCTAAAATAAGCGTTAAGGGGGAGTGAGGGCCAGACACCTCACCCCGTTTTTATTTTGTTGGTACGGAGGGACAGTTGGTACGGAGGGACAGGTCCCTCGTCCCATTTTGGTATTGTTGTAGAGAGGTTTAAAAGAGTTCGATATTTTTCAACTTTTTTCACGTGGTATATCAAAATAAAGAGAATCGTCCCTCTGGTTCAGGAGAGTGTTGGTTTGAAATCTAGAAAAATAGTTTTGTTTATGTTAGTAATGTTAATCCTTCCTGTTGTGGTGTTTTTGTTCTCAGAAAGGGCAATCTACCATTATTCTTCTGGGAGTACAAAACAGTTTTTACATGAATGGTATTTAAATAGAAGAGAAAATTTGAAAACGCCGGAAGTGAAAATTGTAAAGGAAGAGAGGATAGAAGAAACGGATAAAAAAGTCGTATTATATTATGCGGATGAAACATTACATTTCGCGGTACTTAAACAAGGATTATTCAATAATGCCTATAAGGTAGATTTCATAAGTGACATCTCACAAAGCATCGAAGGAAGGTATATTAGGACCGATTCTGGTTACTACGCCCTGATAGTTGGAGAAAATCCTTCAATGAGGGTGGATGAAGTGAAAGCAGACATTCCTTCCCTTTATGATCCAGTAAAATGGGATATCTCCGAGGTAGAATACTTTATTCACTTTGAAAGATTACCAGGGGAGTACACTGAAAATGGTATTCTTCAAATAAAGGCATTTGACGATAGCGGGGAGGATATTACGCAAGAGTACAAAAATTACTAGAGGAGGAGGGTACTAGTGCATCCAATCACAGCAATCGAAATCGCAGTGTCTGTTGTTTTTGTGATTATTATTTTTGTAACGGCATTTTTACTGCCGAGAAGGTTTAGAAAAAGGAGTGTAATGGTCGCATCCTCCATCACGATTGCATTGCTTTTATTTTTTGCAGTTCGTCCCTTTTGGGTTGATTATCAAGTATCCAAAAAAACAGAATACCTCGAGCTCTTTCTCGAGGAAAAATATCCCGATCAAGAATGGAAAATTAGCCGTCAGATAGGGAGACAATACAACCCTTATCACTTAAATGTGGAGTTTGAAAACGAAAAGAACAGGATTTATACATACTCGGTGGTAGATGAAAAGAATATTTGCCAAGTTGCTTGGATGACAGAAGAGGGGCATTTACTGAGTGAAGGGAAGCACTTTGAACGTGATAGCTGCGAGGAATGAGTGGTACGGAGGGACAGGTCCCTCGTCCCAGAGAGGTTTAAAAAAGTTCGAGATTTTTCCACTATTATCGCGTGGTATATCAAAATAGGGATAAGGAGGGAACGTATTGAATAATCCTACGAGTAATGTTTATGACAAATTAGCAAGTACCTACCAACATGATACGGATGAGGGGAGTCCTTATAATGCTTTCTATGAGCGGCCGGCGATGATGGCGGCTTTGCCTCAGGATTTGAAGGGGAAAAAGGTGCTGGATGCGGGTTGTTCGGCGGGGTGGTATGCGGAGCAATTAGTGAAGCGGGGTGCGGAGGTTACGGGAATTGACGTGAGTCCTGAAATGGTGAAGGCAGCCAAAGAGCGTCTAGCGGGAGAAGCGACATTTCTTTGTCTCGATCTCCAAGAAGCTCTTCCCTTTAACGATCATTCCTATGATGTAATTGTCAGCTCGCTTACGCTCCATTATTTGAAGGACTGGGCGGCTACCTTTCAGGAATTCAACCGCGTTCTAAAAGAGGGCGGGACCTTTTTGTTTTCGGTCCATCACCCATTTATGGCTTATATAAGATTCGACTGCGAGGATTACTATCAAACCCAGCTCATTACAGAAACGTGGTACAAGCCTACCATCACCATTGATGTTAGCTTTTATAGAAAACCACTAGAAAGCATCATAAATGAAACAACAAAACACTTCCATCTTGAGCAGCTGATTGAGCCAAAACCGCAGGAAAAGATGAAGGAAGTAAAAGAAAAGACATATGACTATTTAATGAAGAATCCGCATTTTCTTATTGTGAAGGCTGTTTCAAAAAAAGGATAAAAAAATCATCTAGTCCATGTGAAACCTAATTATACCGAGTTCGTAAGTAGTATAAAGGGGTGGATTAAGATGGTATTTATCTTATATTTTGGAACGATAGCAGCAGTTGGACTTGGCCTATACTTGGTTTTTAGGAATAGCACTTTGGGGGATGCGCCGACTTGTATGCTTTGTGGGAAAAAGCTAGACGCGAAATTTAACGCGGCTCCACATGCATTCGAGACCAAGGCACTGATGGAAAAAGAATATAAGTGCGAGGTTTGTGTGAATCAATAAAAGCGATTTGAAAAGACAGGGTAATTGATTCCACACTACCCTGTCACTCTAACTCCAGCATAATACAAGATCAAATTCACATAGTGTATGATAAGGATTTCTTACTCTTAAACAGTAGTAAAAGCTTCTCAAAAGGGGCTGATTGTTTTGCAGAGGAATAAGAATTTACACTTAATTATGTTCTTGTCCATGTTGTTAGTAGTCATCCTAATTGTTAACATTTTTCAACACGTGCGAGTTTATGTGGTGTATAGCTCGGGAATAGGTTCCTTTTTTATTGTGGGAATTATTATTGTGGCTATTGCTGTTCTTTTCTTTAAGCGGCACTGAGGGGCGGGTTCCTCGTCCCGTTTTTTGTTTTATTAAAAAAGCTATTCTTAAATAAACGTTTGTAAGCGTTCGAGATTTTTCAACTATTTTCACGCGCTATACCAGAATAGAGTCAGGAGTAACGTCCCCCTAACTCACCAGTGTGGATTCCAGACTACTTCCCATAGATGACCATCTGGATCTTGGAAGTGACCGGAGTATCCGCCCCAAAAAGTGTCGTGGGCAGGATCGGTGATCGTTGCGCCGGCATGTTTAGCCTGCTCCATTACTTTATCCACTTCCTCTTTACTGCTAACATTATGGCCAAGAGTAAATTCGGTAGGACTTGGTGCACATAAAGGAACCTTTGTCTCATGTGCGAGGTCTTTTCGATTCCAAATCGCAAGCTTTAATCCTGATTGCAGGTCGAAAAAGGCAACTGCACCATGTTCAAATTCCTTCCCAACTATTCCTTCTGTAGGAAGACCAAGACCGTCCCGATAAAACGTTAACGATTTTTCTAAATCATCTACACCTAGAGTGATTACTGTGATAAGTGGTTTCATAAGAACGTAACCTCCCAAATTTATCTTAAGTTAATTATACAAAGCTTAAGAAAAGTTATCCAATCTGGGACAGAGGGACGGATTCCTCGTCCCGTTTTTTATTTTGTAAAATAGCTATTTTCAAATAAACGTTTGTTCAAATTTAATTTTGGTGTTGTTGAAGAGGGGTTTAAAAGTGTTCGAGATTTTTCAACTATTTTCGCGCGATATATCAGAATAGAGTCAGGAGGAAAGTCCCCCGCCTGACTCACAAGCTAAATCGCTCTTTAATCATCTGAGCCACTTCCGCCGCACTCATATCTGTATTATCTATCTTAATATAGTTCTCAAATGTGATCTCCCCATCAAAAGAATTTAACCGATGCTTCTCGAGAGTTTCCATCAAGTCATTTTCCGACCATTCCAAATCGCGCTTTTTCGGTTTGTGTTCCAGTCGGTTTGGCGTTTTGTTTCGCTCTAGGCGTTCTCTTAAATCTGCCTCTAATTCCACGTAGTAGACCGTTGCCCCTCTGGATTCGAATAGCTGCGTTAGGTTCCTCACATACTCCCAATCGGACTCCATATCAAACATCCAGACATACGTGAACATCATGCCATACAGGTCGCTTTTAGAAACCTCTTCAAAAATCTCCTGACGGAACAATTTCACTAACCGTTTGGCTTCCTTTGTGCTGTAGTCAAAAAAATGACCAACCAAGTCAATAGTCATATGATTATGAAAAAGCTTCAAATCTGTTACTTTCGCTAACTCTTGTCCAACCGTCATTTTCCCAACCGCTTGGGGGCCGAATATATGTACAAATTTCATGTGGTTTCTCCTCTTCCATTTTTTTGAGGAACAATAACTGCTCCATGTGCCTCTAGTAGTCTCCATTCAAAGTTGCTAAAAGTTCATCCGAAATCTGATGCTGTAGAAGAGGCGTATGAGAAATATTACACCGCCCAACTGGATTTCCCCAGACGATAACATTTGGTGCGCAATCCCACTCGGAACTCCGTCACTGTCTAAGTCTTATTCAACGGGTCACCGTGCCTGTCTCCTATACTCCCTCGAAAACACATCCTTAAAAACAGACCGAAGCACTAACACCACCACTAATATCGCAACTCCGGTAAATGCAATCGCAGAATTCATCCCAATAGGGTTAAACCAAGATCCATTAGGAGGAGTGATAAACGCTGTCCCCAACCAAACGGAAACAATAATAGTGATCAAGTTTACTAGGATTATAAGCCCAACCTTAACTTTCATAGATAAGAAACCAACCAACCCAGCAAATAAAAAGGTACCTACGAACAAGAAATCAGCACGCTCTGGATGCTGCGAAATTTCGTAGTAATGAAACAGAAACGGCATAGGAATTAACGAAATAACAATCCACAAATGTCTAATAAAAACTCCCCCTCTTAACGTGGGTCGGCGGGCCTGACCCCTCAGCCCATTTCTTAAAAATACATTAGCATAAATTTCCTTTTTAATATACGATTAATACATAATATTTACAGATACATAGAATAAAAGGGGGCTTTAAGTTGTACATAGTAATATCCATTCTTCTGACCATTCTTTTAGGCTTTGTTTCACTCATGATGGGGCCAATGACAGGCGGTTTACTGGCATTCGGAATTATTGCGGGCATTTTACTTAAAGTTCTGTTCCTTCAAAAAGAAATACACAAAAGGTTAACAAAGGATGAACCTAAATACGATCCAGTCAAAGAAGCTTATGAAAACTATTTGAAAGAGAAAGAAGCCAATGCTAAATGGTAGAAGGGGATGCACCGCAAAAATGGGTCACGGTGCCTGTCCCCATGGAGGTGTCTATGAAAAAATACGGTTTGTACTTTATTACATTCTTCGTTGCGGGGTACATAATGTTAGTTGTTTTTGGAGTAGGGGAAACTTTCACAAAAGGTAGCCATGTTTTCATCTTATCTATAATTATCACCTCCATACACTGGATGTGGGATAACTCCAAAAAACCATTCAAACAGAAAAGATAAGTTAATTGGCGTGTTTAGAGGATTATAAGGAATTGCTGCATTTTTATTAGTTGATAAAGGAGTACAATCCTATGAGGAAAACCAACATTCAACCATGGACCAAAGAATGGGAAGAGGCATATGATCAAGAGCAGGAACTGTTAAAAGAAATACTAAAGGATGAATTAATAGATATATTTCACATCGGAAGTACATCTGTACCGGCAATCGGTTATGCCAAACCAATCATTGATATTTTGATTGTGGTAAAAGATATTGAAAAGGTTGATTGGTACAATGAAGCATTACAAAAAATGGGGTATGAACCGAAAGGCGAGAACGGGATAGCAGGGAGAAGATACTTCCCAAAAGGTAAGCAAAACAGAACACACCATGTACATATCTTTGAGGTCGGAAATGAAACCATTCAAACTCATCTGGATTTCAAAAGGTATCTAATGACACACCCGGAAGATGCAAAAGAATACGGAGAGTTAAAGCTGAAATTAGCAAAACAATTTCTTGATAACCACTATAAGAATCAAGAGGGGAAGCAGGAGTTTGTGAATGAGCTTGTCGAAAGGGCTAGGAGTTGGGGGACGAATACATGAATGATTGGTTAAATAATATCAGAAGGCCAGTAGATATATCGTTCTCTAAGAAAGTTGTATCTTCGTCCTTCCTATTCATTGCAGGGGTTATGCTAGGTGTGTTTTCTAAAATGCTCGATGAAACGGCCAGTAACCAATTGCCTTACTTTCTTCAAGTAATGGACTTACGAAACTTCTTTTCTCGAATGGGTGTTTGGTTATTCCTAGCAATGCTAGTTGCTTTCTATAGCAAATCACCTTTAAGGGCTGCCTTCAATGTTTTTGTGTTTTTTGTCGGCATGGTAGGTAGTTATTACTTTTACACGGTTATGGTAGCTGGCTTTTTTCCGAGATCGTATATGATGATTTGGGTCACCATGACGGTTATCTCTCCATTCATGGCTTTTGTTTGTTGGTACGCAAAAGGGAAGGGAATCCTGTCTATACTCATTTCATCGTTTCTATTATTGTTCATGTCCAGACAAGCCTTTGCATTTGGCTTTTGGTATTTGGACATTAGAAATATTCTGGAATTCCTACTCTGGATAGCTACAATCATTGTTTTATACCAATCTCCCAAGCAACTAATTAAAGTGGTTGCTATAGGTTTGTTCTTCTACTTCCTTACTGCACCTTTTCATTTAGGGTGGGGGATGTTGTAGATGCAATGATATTTATTGGTATCACTACTTGAATACACGATTCTTAACGTGGTACTAATCTAAAAGATCATCCGAAATCTGATGTTGTAGAAGAGGCGTATGAGAAATATTTAAGGGAGAGGGAAAGTGAATGTCTAGTAAAACCTGCTCCCAAGCTCATCTTGTAATTTTGTCATTCATACCCTGTTAATCCCTTAATATAGCTAGCGTCACTTTCGGGGATTTTATAAAATTCCACCTCGTCCCAGCTAATACCATTACGCTCCGCAATAATTGCGCCATCTTCCTTAAACCACAATCTAGACTCAAGTAAACCAACAGATTCAGTGGGGCTCAAAAGATTCATATATATATCGGGACTGTCTATCTCCAAATCCATATCATCTATTCTTTCTTTCTGCATATGTATCATTAGCAAGTTATTAATAATATGTTGGTTATCCGTATTTTTGAAGGTATGAGGATAATCAACTCGGTTTGGGAATTCGCTATGTGGATAGCCAATTCTAAATTCCATGGAAACGTCATGTTGCATCAAACGCCCAGTCGCATAACCTACTATGAAAATTAGAATAGCAATGAAGATAATACTAATTGCTTTTGTTCTATTCATCTATTGATCCCTCCCTCTCCTTAAAACCATAATATTGAAATTAAGTAAATTATATCATAATTTTCTTTGGTTCTGAGGGTAAGTTTCCTCTTCCCATTTTTCATTTTCTTAAGAAAGCTATTTTTATACAAACGATTGTTCAAAACGGGTTTCGGAGTTGTTGTAGAGCGGTTTATAAGCATTCGAGATTTCTTAACTATTTTCGCGCGCTTTATCAAAATAGAGTCACAAGAACCGTCCCGCTAAGTATGAATGTATATGTTAAAATATGGTTAGGGTAGTTTTCAATCTAGGGTGATAGAGGGGGAGTCGCTATGCTTTATGAAAGTTTTGAAGTTGCAATTTATGCATTGTTGTTTTGGTGGGGCATACTGCTTGCTTTTAAAAGGTTTCCTAGTAATTATACTCACAACAATACTTGGAAAAAAGATATATCTGTTACGTTTATTCAAAGTGTAGTATTGCTAGCGACGTTTCAGATTATTGTTTACTTTCAATAACAAGATTTAATGAAGATAATGGAGAAAGGTTTTACGAACTTATTTCTGGTAAAAGTTTAGTAGGAAAAGGAGACAAAAGGATGTCCTGGTATTTGGATAGCGTTTACGAGCTAAACAAAGAATCACCATATACGTTTTATATTCCTAGTTTGGAAGTGTTGGAAAAACTAGAGGTTGGGGATTTGGTAAAGTTGATTTTCGTGCCAGTGAAGGAAGAGGATGATGGGTTTAGAGGAGAGAGAATGTGGGTGGAAATCTCCGAGATTAATGGTAAGAACTATTTAGGACAATTGGCAAATGAGCCTCATCAATTGCCATTAAAATTGGGAGATGTAATCACATTTGAAAACGAACATATATGTGCGACACAGCACGATGATCCACATTCCTCAAAGTGGGATTTCTACTTTGATACCTTGGTCACCGTTAGTGATGATGTGCTTGAAAAAGAGGAATTTCACTTTATGCTAAAAGATGATCCCCATGAGGACGGTGATTCCGGATGGACAATCTTAAGCGGCTATGAAGAAACGGACTTTTTAAACGACCCTAATAACTATCAAATTATCGCTGTTGGAGTGGTTTTAAATATCGACAACTCTATTCTGGATTTTTTCTACGAGCCCCCTTTATGTGCTTACGAAAGGGATGAAGAAGGCAAGTTTTATAAAATAGAGGATTACGATTGGGAGAGTTACTTAGGGGAATAAGTTTCTTCTATTAAATATATAGGGCAGCTCTAGGGACTAGGTACGAGAAATAAGCGGTAAGGCATCATATATTTTTTTCGTTTCACTAAAGGATAAGGAAGTGATCTCCATGCCAGAACCGAGATTTAAAATGAAGAAAATTTGGACAGATGTTGATTTTTTTGAAGTGAATCTATCACTGAGTGGAACTGGTTGCACAGTCGATATGGATTTTTATATAGATAATAGCCATTTAGAGGAGCTGCGGGATGGAGTTCGTGATTTTGCGAATACACTTGGAAAAAGTGAATTTACGTGGGTAACAGGCAGTGACACAGAGGATACCACCCACTTCTTATCCATGAGGTTCTACCTCAATGATAAAAGAGGAATGGTAGGTATCGAGTTTACAGCAGATAACAAATTAGACCCTCCGGATAGGATGAAAGCTCATTTCTACATGATGGCTGAAATAAACCAGGTGGACGATTTTATATGGCAGTTGGATAGGTTTATTAGAGGTGATATTTTTGATTTTGAGAGTTTAAGTTAACTCAAGCAGGCTTGAGGGACAGTTTAACTAAACCGTTTGTATTTTCAAGCGCAGATGAATTGAAACCTGTCCCCTAAGCCAAACTAATATTAACCATCGATAGGTCATTGTTAGTTTTAGTTAAAATGTTAGTTCACTTAAATCTACTTCTTTAAGACGACCTGCTTTGTCCTTTAATGAATCAGATAATAAATTTTGTAACTTTACCACATCAGAAGATTCGCAGTAAATGGCAAGTGCATAGTATTTGGTATAGATAGTTTCTAAATCAGATACCTTTTTCGGTCTTTCGAATTTTAAGTGTAGATTTAGCAACTCCATAGCCACATCATGTTTATTACGTTGGATGGGATTCGGATCAACTTTTACTTTAATTTGTTCAGCCATATAATCACCTCGCTTTCTTTTACAATATTCTACATAAAAAGAATAAACCCTTTAAAAATAGTAAAATATTACAATTTATATAAAAACCGGCAATTATAGATGTTTTTTGATTTTCTACTAACAACAATTTTAAACAATGTTTTGAGGGACAGATTACTGACCCATTTGTACTTAAATGAGAAAATGAATCGGAAACTCAGTCCCCTCAGCTCTAGGTGGACGATTTCATAAGGCAGTTGGACAAGTTTTCAGTAAAATTTCTGGATTTGAGATCTTAAGGTAAATGAAAAAGAGATAAAGCATTTTAAAATACGTCAGTAATTTCAGAAACTTTTTAAAAAAAAGAGGGTCTCTAATTAGAGATCCCTTTTTAGACTGTAGTTAAGAATGCGTATTAAAAATTCCAATAATCCCTTCCCCAAACTCCTCCGCCTTCTTCGCTCCAATCCCCTCAATTTCCAATAATGCTTTTATCGTTTTAGGCTTCTGCTCCAGAATGACTTCTAGAGTTTTGTTGGTGTAAATATAGTATGGTTTTACATTAAGTTCCTTGGCACGAGTCCTGCGATAATCCGTTAAGAGAGTTCGGAAATCTTCGTTTTGTATGGGTGCAGGCTCTGTTATTTTGAGGGGTTTTTGGGATTGATCAACCTTATTAACTTGTAAAATGGCAAGAATCTCTTGACCATAGTCAGCTGCTTTTTTCTGTCCTATGCCCTCAATTGCTAGTAACTGCTCAATAGTCTGTGGCATTTTTTCTAGAAGTTCATCTAAGGTTTTGTTGCTAAAGATATGATAGGGCTTTACTTCAGATTGTTTGGCTTTTTTGGTGCGATAATCTGTTAGCAGCCTCTTTAATTCGCTGTTTGCATTAGGTGGTGCAACTGTTTTTGCCTTCTCTATAGTGGCAGCGACTAACGTGGATACATCTACATCTTCATTTTCTATCAGATAGTCCTGTTCATTAAAGGGCTTCTCTTTACTACCTTCCAGGATGCCATCAGCAATTTTATAAGTGAGTGAAGCATGCATTTCTACGGGGGAACTTTTCTTCATTTCGTCTTTTAAAAAGGCACTTATTTGGTCATGGCGGATGACACAGTCCTGAATGTGGGAAGGAGCATTTTTAGAAATCTCTAGGATGGTCTTAGGATTGGCAAACGTCACCGCATATCTAATAGGACACTTTTTGATTATTCCTTTGGACTTTAGGAACCTCTCCAATATCGTTACATGTCTTTCCACTTGATTGATCGGACTATACATACCCTCTTTATTTACGACTCTATTATTCTTCCTGATAACACGTTGAAATTCACCCTTATCCGTGACAAGAATATCGCCAAACAGCTTCTTTACTTCAAGTACAAGAATGAACTTTGAAGTTACGATAACAAAATCCATCTGCGCTTGATAATCATCAAACTCAAGATATACATCATGCAGTATCATCATGGGAACGGAGGAGTTCTTCAACTCAAACATCACACTTTTTTCTCCTGTGTGTCCGATGGAAAATAGCTTGAGGTGGTTATCTACTTTTTTATAGTCCACAAAAGGATTGCTGCTTTCTGCAAGACTTTTCAAGTTTTCTAATAGAATCGAATTTTCGTTAATATCTTTATGTACGACAGGTTGTTTTATTTCTCTATTATCTTTGAAAGCGTCAATGACATTTTTAAAAAAGGACATAGTTTACCTCGCTAGTAGTATTTGTTTTGCAATGGTAGTTTTGTAACTTTATGTAATTTTATTATAGCAGATATGGATATCGAAAATGGATGTAAATGTATATTCTAAATAATCTATGGAAATGAAAAGGGTGTAGAAAGAAATACGAATATAGCGCATAAAAGTTAAATTTATGGTTTTTTAACCATCATTCCACAAGTTCTGGGGTAGAGGGTATGACTGGAAGTGGGAGGGGTTTGTTAAAAGAGTGATTACTTTGGTGCAAAACTTATATGTTATTTATTCCAAAAATTGTCGAAAAAACAAAGAGAATTATTATATAATATAAATAAGTTAATTTTCTGAATAATAAATTTATTGAAGTGAGGGATTCTAAATGTATTTTGTAGAGATAAAGCATGATGGTTTACATAAGTATCGAGTAATAAAGGGAAAGGAAAAGTATGTAGTTGAACAAAAAGCTTATGTGCAAATGAAACAATGGGATGAAATGTGGGACAAGAAACAAGAAGTTGAAAGGAAAAATAGAGAACGAAAGAACGTGGCTCTAGAAAAAGCTCAGAAAAAAGCTGATGCTGAACAACAAACAAAAGAAGCTTTGGAAGAGCTTGAGCTAATTAATCAAACACTACTTCATACTTTAGAGGTAGATGACAAGATTGATTGGGATTCTTTAAAAGATGTCTCTAAATTTACCAGGTCAAAACCTTTAGAACCTAGTGAACCGTCGTATGCTAAAGAACCTGATAAGATTTCCTATGAACCTAAATTTGGTCTGTTGGATAAAATCTTTTCTTCCAGCAAGCAGAAAAAAATTGATTTATCAAATAAATTGTATGAAGAGGCTTTACTTAAGTGGAAGAGGGATACTGATGATGTAAAAACAAAATATGATCAAGATATGGATGCATTCAATAACAAGTTGGATAAATGGAAGAAATCGAAAGAAGCTTTTGATTTGATAAAGAAAGAGAAAAACGATGCGATAGAAATGCAGAAGCAGCTATATTTAGCAGCTGAAAGTGAGTCGATAATTGAATACTGTGACATGGTTCTATCTAACTCAGAATATCCAGATTATTTTCCTCAAGAGTTTGAAATTGACTATAATTCTATTAACAAAACTCTTATCGTTGAGTATGTATTACCTGATATTTCCTATATGCCAACCTTAAAAGAGGTAAAATATATTGTATCAAAAGACGAGTATAAAGAATCGTTTATTACTGATGCTGTGGTAAGAAAAATGTATGACAAACTCCTTTATGACATCACTTTAAGAACTCTACATGAACTATTCGAAGCGGATGCCATAAACGCAATAGACTCTATAGTATTTAATGGATGGGTAAATACAATAAACAAAGCAAATGGTAAAGAAGAGAACATTTGTATTCTTTCAGTCCAAACTTCAAAAGAAGAATTTATGGATATTAACTTGAAAATGGTAGAATCAAAAACTTGTTTTAAGAATTTAAAAGGTATAGGAAGTAGTAAATTGTTTAGTCTTACTCCTATAGCTCCGATACTTAAAATTCAAAGGGAAGATAGTCGCTTTGTAGCTTCATACAATGTCACTGGCAACGTTGATGAAGATACAAATTTAGCTGCCATGGATTGGCAAGATTTTGAGCACTTAATTCGGGAGTTGTTTGAAAAAGAATTTAATGCTTCAGGTGGAGAAGTGAAAATTACTCGAGCTAGTAAAGATGGCGGTGTGGATGCAGTTGCTTTTGATCCAGACCCTATTAGAGGCGGTAAAATTGTTATTCAAGCCAAAAGATATACAAATGTTGTTGGTGTTTCAGCTGTTCGAGACTTATATGGAACAGTTATGAATGAGGGTGCAACAAAGGGAATATTAGTCTCAACAGCAGATTATGGCCCAGATGCATATAACTTTGCAAAAGATAAACCATTGACTTTGTTAAATGGCAGTAACCTTTTACATTTACTACACAAACATGGACACAAAGCGAAGATCGATTTGAAAGAGGCGAAGTTGTTGGGGAAGGAGAAGATATGACGATTAAATACTATTGAAATCTGAATAAGCTTTTTTTGATTTTAGTAGGTTTGAGGGGGCAGGTTAACTGAACTGGTTGCACTTTAAAGCGCAGACGGTCTAAAAACGCTGACCCCTCAGCCCAAAAGGAGAGACGTAGGAGGTCTTATTATGGTAACTACTTCATTCAGAGTCTATCAAACGGAAAATAGTAGGTTTCAGTCCTCGCTTTTTGATTTGATGGATGGGGACCGAGAGACGAAACAGACGAAAGGATTGGCTTACTTGTTCAAGCTATCGCCAGAGTTTCTGAAGAATTTCTTAGCCATCGGTAAAATGAGCAGGAAGATCAGGGGTGGCTTAACATCCATACAGTACCAGAAATATTTGGCTTGTGACTATATAACAGTAGATGCGGAAATGACTAGCTCGGGGATGGAGAGAGTCAGAAGAGATATTACCCTGACGTTTTATAGTAAAAGTAAAAAGGTGCTTGTGTTAATTCTCGAGGCAAAAAATATAAAGCTAGAGAGAAACAAAAGCCTCGAAGAACAAATGCAGCGCTATGTTGACCCGCAATGCTTTCCACAGGATAAAGAGGTACCAACGCTTGCTGCTGCACTAACAAAGTATGAACAACCTTTTATAACCGAGACATTCCTTTCTCTCACATGGATCGAAATAATTCACATACTTCATAAGACTCTCCAGCAAAAATTAGACCCAACAAAAATAGATTTAATAAACGATTACTATAAATTCATAACAGGAGTGGATAAAGGGATGAAATACTATGAAAGAGAAATCCTATCCGTTTCAGCGGCCAAGACGTTCCAAGAAATTACCAACCATCATATTCACGCTTGTCCAAATACCACAAAGTATAACTACCGCGATCCTATCTTCATTACATTTCGTAAAAAGGGAGGCGAAATGGACAAGCTTTATAAAATAGAAGAAATTAGAATAATACCACCAGGAAACTTGTCTGTTCTAAACGACATTTCCAAAAGCAACCTTCCATACAAGGAAAGGCTTTTAAAGTATATTGAAGACCGTAAAAAAAGCCATGGCTTTAAGAGTCACGATACATACAGATTTTATATACTCTCCGAACACAACAACATTGAATTATCACATAGGCCTCGTCCGGAAAAGAATAATGCTGGAGGATGGTACTACACCTTATCTGAGATGTTGAAGGGAGAGAAGGTTGTGGTTACGGATTCGAAGTGAGAAGAAGTTGGGAAAAATGCGATGATTTGAGTCAATGTTGAAATGTTTTTTAGTTTCTTCGACAAGTTTCGGGGTGTCACTGTGAACATTCTTATTCAATGTCATTTTACTTTTATTATTCCCAAAAAGAATCATCCTTTATTTTTTAATGGGTGTCTTATTAGAAAAAACTTGAAATTAAATGGGTATAAATGGACAATGGTAGTATAAGAGTTTATAACTAAATCCTTTAACAAATTGGAGTGGAATAATATATGTGGGCTGATGATGCTTCGAAAATTGATATGCTTGCCTATCGACCATATGCTGATTTAATTACTGAAATCGCTGTAAGTAAAAGAATGAACCCATTAACCATAGGCTTATTTGGTAATTGGGGAAGTGGAAAATCAACCTTACTAAATTTAATAGAAGAACAAACATCTTCTAATGCAGATAAAAAAATTGCTGTGGTTAAAGTAAATGCATGGATGTTTGAAGGCTATGAGGATGCAAAAACTGCTCTAATGGAAACGATTTTACAAAGTATGAAAGAAAATCAAACCTTTTTTGAAACCTCTACAGATAATATTAAAGGTTTAATGAGAAGAGTTAATTGGATGGGAGTAGGAAAAACGGTATTAAAGCAGGGTGTTCCATGGGCTATTAGTGGAATGACAGGGTTACCTCCACTAATAATGATGCCGAACGCCTCTGACTTTGAGAATACAGAAAAAGTTCAGGAACAAATTGAAAAGACACAGAAATTCACAGAAGAATACATGAAAGCAAATCCGCAAGAAAATGTTGTTGAAAATATACGAGCATTTCGTGAGGAGTTTGCCACTCTGATAGAGAAATCGTCTGTAGATAATCTCATAATTCTAATTGACGATTTAGACAGGTGCAACCCTGACCGAATAGTAGAGACACTTGAGGCAATAAAATTATTTCTATCTGTTTCAAGAACGACTTTTATCATTGCAATGGATGAAAATATAATCTCATATTCTATTAAAAGAAAATATCCTCAATTAGATAGTGAGGGAATAGATGTCTCTGTTGACTATATAGAGAAAATTGTTCAGCTTCCTATTAGAATTGCAGAATTAGCTGAAAGTGATGTTAAGAATTATATGTTGTTGCTTATATCAGAAATGTTATTAGAAGGAGATTCAATAAATCAACTAATTGAAAAGTTAAGAGAGAAAGGAATTTTTATTAAGGGAGAAATAATTTCAGGTACAGAAATATTAGATATAGTTCAAAATGAAATAAGAGTTGATGGGCCCAAATACAGAGGAAGTACAACCCAAGAGCAATTTGAACAACAAATACAGATATTTAATAGTATAGGCGGTATTGTTGCTTCTTCTTTAAAAGGAAATCCACGTCAAACTAAGAGGTTTTTAAATACGTTTTACATACGTAAAAGGCTCGCAGAAATCCAAAAATTAGACTTCAATTTAGCTATATTAGCTAAATTGATGGTATTAGAATATTTTGATAGTGATTTATTCAAAGAGTTGTTTCAATGGCAATTTGAACATAGTGGAACTCCATTACAGCTAAAAACACTTGAAGAAAGATTCCTCAACGAAAGCGAGGAAGAAGATAAATTTCTTAAGCTCGAAGAGATAACTAAAAACACTGCTTGGTCAGGTGAAAAGCTGAAAAGATGGTTTGCTACAGAGCCGAGGTTAGCTGGTGTAGACCTATCACCTTACTTTTACTTAGCGAGGGATTCAGTTTCAGAGAGAAGGCTATTCTCGACAAACTTGAATCAAGAGGAAAGAAAGTACATCAACCAGATTTGTAATCTTGAAACAAACAAAGCTTTGCGGAGAAAGAAAATAGAACAGATGCTTGAGATGGACGATGTTACAAGAAATGAAATATTTAAAGGTGTATTAGAAAAATACCATCAAGATCTTACTCAATTAGAAACGTTAATTGAATTCCATAATATTATTCCTCAATATAAGTCTAAAGTTTTTGAAGAATTTAAAAAAATTAGAGTAGAAAACGTTACCCTTACTGAAATTCTACTTTTTCAGCAACTAGACACTGAATCGTTCCAAGCGTTAAAAAAATATTATGTAGAAGAGAAAAAAGCAGATAAAAAACTTTGGGATTTGGCGGGTTAATAAAGATGGGAACTTCTAAAGGTTACTTACCACCAACAGGATATTTATGGCCAGACGTGAAAAGAGACGTTACAAAAATGGTAAGAGATAATTTCTCTTCTTCATCAGTAGATAAGGCTGTTTCGAGTTTTGCAAAAGTATTGAATAGCTCTGGTGGTTCTGGGTCAAATGCAGGAAAAGCAATCCAATCAAGTGGGAGAGCACTTAGTTTTATTGATTCTGTAAGAAAATATGGATTCACTGAAACATTAGAGCGATTTGGTTTATCACATTTAAAAAACGAAACACCTGAAAATGTTCGTTCAGGGCTTCTGAACTACTTTAGTGATAGTGGAAATGAATTTTATGACAGCATTTCTAACCAAAGCATGAATGAGTTGATGAGAGAGCTCTTTAAAGGAATAAATGATGTCAGAGAGTATGAAGAGGTGTTGAACACATTAGATACAGGCGATTTCATTAGAGAGTTTATAATAAAGTTTATACAGAATTGTTTCTTTGCCAATTTCACAGAAAAGCTCTTGAGTTTATTTGACAATTTAGATAAATACCAGGTTGCAGAGAAGAACGTAAAGACACATATTAGAAATTCAATTGAAAAAAAATATTCATCAAAGAAGCTTCAAGATATAGATTGGAACGGTCAAGAAGGAAATAGAATCATCAACAACACATATAAAAGAGCTCTTGAAATCCTTTCTGCTTGGAGTGAAATGAATGACTAATATATGGATTAATAAGAATAATGATGATTTTAGTCCAAGTAAATCGTCAGAAGAACAATTCCTTTTGTTCAATTTATTTGATAAAAAGAATAAATCCAATGTCAAAACCGATATGGAACAGCTATGGAGAAGGTTTGGTAAAGAGAGTCTCTCAACTGTAAGTGAAGACTTTCTCATTATTGCTTCAAGCATATTCTGTGCTGATAAGCGAATTCCACGCAAAAACTACTCCGATAATTGGACAAGAACAATGAAACTATCAATACCTGTATTAGAAATTGAAAAATGGAATTCAGTGAAAACAGAACTCGAATATACAATAGGGTTTTTAAGTGGCGATAAATGGACATTCGAGTTTCGGCAGACAGCTTCAAGATTTAGGGCTGATAAAATGAACACAAAAAATATTCTCCCAACTGAAAGGTATGATTCAGTTAGTTTGTTTTCAGGAGGGTTAGATTCCTTCTGTGGCGCATTGACACTTTCGGAGAATAAAAAGAATACTCTTTACATCGGTTTTAGAGAATACAGTCTTTTGACGAATCGACAAAGGGAATTGTTTGATGCTATAAGTAATTCCTACTCAAAGTTAGAAAACGAATTGCTTTTGTTTAATGTAAATCCTTTGGCTCCTATCCAAAGGGGGAGAGACTCGAAAAAACTTATTGTTGAAAGCACCAGCCGAAGCAGGTCATTACTATTCATAGCAGGTGCAATATCCGTAGCTTCAATTTTAGGAAAGAAAACACCAGTTTATATACCTGAAAATGGATTTATAGGTGTAAACGTTCCTCTAACTGATAGCAGAGGAGGAAGTTGTAGTACAAGGACTACACATCCGATTTTTATTAATTCATTGAATAAAATTCTTAAAAAAATTGGTATTGAAAATCAAGTCTCAAATTTTTATTGGATTAAGTCAAAAGGAGAAATATTAGAGGAGCATCAAAACAATATTGTTTTCAAACAATATGCTCATAGAACTTTGTCATGTTCACATCCATGTCTATCTCGATATGATAAAAAGAAAAGCGATAAAGTAGTGACACCTTGTAATTGCGGTTATTGTTATCCATGTTTAATTAGAAGAGCATCTTTTGCAAAAATTGGGGAGGATCACACTTGCTATAATCCTCTATATGGATTAAGTAAAGACTTTATATTAAATTACAATAACATTCAAGGAAGATCAAGTGATTTGAAAGCTGTACTTTTTAGTTTGAGGCGGTATATCAAGCATAAAGGGGATAGTGAATACATTAGAAGTCTTTTGGTAAAACAAGGTCCACTAGACAGTGAAGAATTAGATAGTTATGAGAGAGTATATCGCCAATCGATGGAAGAGTTACTGGATATGGTAACCAGTAATGGTAACGGTTTAAAAGAATACGCTGGTATAGAGGAAGTTGGAATTAATGAGTAACTTATCAGATATGCACATCCATATCGACTATTTTAAGAACTATAATCAGATGTACAATTCTTTTGAAAGAAATAAAATATACGCTTTATTTGTCACTAACTTGCCAGAGATTTTTCAGAAATGTATAAGGGAATTTCCAGATAGCAAGTACGTTAAATTAGGTCTTGGGTATAATCCCCAATTAGTTGAAATGTACAAGTTTAATCAGAAGCTGTTTGAAGTGATGCTTCCTTTTACTAAATACATTGGAGAAGTAGGGTTAGACTATTCAAAAGAATTCGTTCACACGAAGAGAGAACAACAAAAAGCATTTGATTATATTTGTTCTCAGTCTGCAAAAACTAAGAGAATAATGTCAATCCATTCTCGTGGAGCTGAAGCAGATGTATTGGCAATGTTAAGAGACAACAAAGTGGATTATGCAGTATTCCATTGGTTTTCGGGCAATAAGGAAATTGTGTATAAAATCATAGAACAAGGGTATTACTTATCAGTCAACTATTCTATGTTAGATTCAAAGAAGGGTTTCGACATAATAAAATCCATACCAATTGATAGACTTCTGATAGAGACAGACGCTCCTTTTGGTAAAACAAATATAAAAGGCAATCCATACAATTTGTCTGAAATTTATTATCAGTTCTCAAAGAAATTAGATTTAGAACAATTTGAGGAAATCATTTATAATAACCTGGAAAAACTATTATCGAAACAAAAAGACTCTTTAAAATGATTATTGATTAAATAATATAGATTAATGTCATTTCGGAACTGAGGAATAAGTACGAGCCCATCCAAAACATTTTTCAAAAAAGTAAGGGATAATATTTTTTGACTTTTTGAAGTGCACAGAAAAAGGAAAAAATGGAATCTCTAAAACTTCGATTTACTTTAACCGAGCGTTTCAGACCGTAGACAAACTCCCATTTCAGTTCACAGCTGAAATGGGGGTTTCGTTGTTTTAAGGCATTTTGCTTGGAAGGGCTAGGGCTAAATAGGCCCAACTAGCAAGTTTTTAGGATTCATTGCAGCGGAAGTTAGTATCGCCACAGATATCAGTAAACAGTACCTTTTGTTGCTGGCATTTTAAAAATGTATCTTTTGGCAGCTAAGAGTATGCACTGTAAAATGAATATCAACATCTTTACACGGAGAAATGGTTATGATAGGCTCCATATGCCTAGGCAAGTTATGAGTTTGCCATATTGCCGAATTCATGACCATAGAGGCTCCGTGTCAAGCTCATAGAGTATGGATATAAATACAGATTTCTGTACTTTGTTAGATGCCATTACCTACAAAAGTTTTGCCAAATACAGGTGAAAATTACCACAACTTAAACTAGATTTATATCTTTACTTTGATTTATGAAAAAGCTATCAAAAAGATTATATTGATTAAAAGGTGCTCAGTAATACAATACTGCACCTTTTTTGTATTTTTTGTAACTTTATGTAAATATCCTAGTCCTTTTGCTATAATAAAAGTAATATTTTGTCGGTAGGTGAAAAGGATGGCCATTACGGTTCCGGAAACGATTAGGAGCAGTGCTACTTCTGGGGAGAGAATTTTGTTTCGTACTTTGAAGGAATATTTGCCAGATGATTATATAGTTTATTATGAACCGGAGATTCAGGGGACTAGGCCAGACTTTGTTATTATTGGCCCTGATTTGGGGTTGATTGTTCTTGAGGTCAAAGATTACACAAGGAATACGTTGTATCAGTTGAATAAGGATGAGTGGACAATAAGAGATACTAGTGGAAATCTACATAGTGTGAAAAGTCCACTTAAACAGGCAAGAGATTATGTGTTTAAGATAAATGAAGTGTTGAAAAGGGATAAGAATTTGATCCAAACTGAGGGCAAGCATCAGTTTAAACTGAAATTCCCATATGGATATGGCGTTGTTTTTACTAGACTAAACCAAAAACAGGTATTAGAAGATGGAGTCTATTCCATTATTGACCCAGAGAGCATGCTTACTAGGGAAGAGATAGACCCGGATTATGAGGGGTTCTCAGAGGAAGTACTTGTCGAAAAGCTAATTAATATGTTCCAAGTTCCGTTTAGATTAAGAGAGCCGCTTACATATGAGGATATTAGTACGATAAGATACTATCTTTTTCCTGAAGTTCGGATTGGCGCGGAATTTAAAGAGCCCGTACCATATCAGGATCAACTGCTTCTATCATTAAGAGATATCAAAACGATGGATTTTCATCAGGAGAATATGGCTAAACAAATTGGGGATAAGAACAGACTAATCCGTGGAGTTGCTGGTAGCGGGAAGACTATCATTCTTGCTAGTAGAGCAAAAATGTTGGCTAAAGAAAATCCAGATTGGAGAATACTGATTCTTTGCTACAACATATCACTCTCTCAAAACATCACTCAAATTGTAAGAGCCATGGCTTCAGAGCCTGATAATCTATTCGATTTTCATTTTGGTGATGGAGAAGATCAGGTAACAAAAGTTCCAACGAACACTGAAGTGAGGAACTTTCATCAATGGTTAAAAAATGACCTGAAAATGAATGAGGGAATTGTTGATACTTATATTGAAAAGTTGGAGAAGGGAGAAGCAATTGCTCCAAAATATGATGCTATCCTTATTGACGAAGGTCAGGATTTTGAAGCAAACTGGCTGCATCTCGTTAGCTTATGCCTTAACCCTGAAACGAAAGCACTACTTCTTGTGGAAGATCGGGCGCAAACTATATATCCAAGAAAAAGAAGCTACATCAAAGACACAGGACTAGATTTCCGCGGTAGATCCAAAATATTAAATATCAACTACCGTAACACTACTCAGATTGTGAATTGTGCTTGGGATTTTTTCCAAAAGAATTCTTCCCTACAAAACAAGGTAGTTGTTGGAGAGACTGATGGAGTAGAGATAATCTCTCCAAAAAGTACGAAGCGCAAAGGACCAGAACCTGCAATCTTGAAAACGGAGAGTTTTACAAAAGAAATGCAGATCATTGCAAGGCAAATACAACAGCTTCACCAAGTTAGGAAGGTCCCTTTCTCAGAAATGCTTATCCTATATCGTGTAAAACGAACACATCAAGTAGACATAATTGGCACAATCCAAAGAGCACTCAAAAAAGAAGGCATTCCAGCAACATGGATCACAGAAAATGAAGCTAGTAAAAGAGCATTTAATCGAGAAGAAGAAACGGTAAAAATAAGCACAATTGACAGCAGCAAAGGTTTGGACTTCCAAGCAGTATTTATCGTAAAAGCCGATACCATGCCTTTTCCACTTGAGAAAGATAAGGAACGGGAAGTGTCATTAATGTATATCGGAATGACGAGGGCCAAAGAATATTTGTGCATCTCTTATTCTGGGAAGTCGGAGTTTACGAGTTATTTTGAAGGTTGGAAGAGAGACTTGATGGCTAAGATACAGAATAAAGAGAGACAAGTAAATCAATAGAATGTAAGGATTACTTCAACACAATACACAAGTTGCAATGAGGTGATATTTTGCCAAAAAAACCGAAAAAGAAATACTATGTAGTATGGTCTGGAAAACAACCTGGAGTCTTTTCTACCTGGGAGGATTGCAAAAGGCAGGTGCATGGTGTACCAGGATCCAGATTTAGATCTTATCCAACAGAGGAAGAGGCTAAACAAGCTTATGAATCTGGTGGGCCAAATAGTAGGATACGGGATACAAAAGCTATTCCTAAACATAAAGCTCAACTTGATATTTTTTCTAATGATGTTCAATCAATAAATTTTGAGGAAGAAAGTATCAGCGTAGACGCTGCATGTAGTGGAAACCCTGGAATCATGGAATATCAAGGTGTTTATACCAAGAATGGAAAACAAATCTTTCACTTTGGACCGATCGATCATGCAACTAATAATATTGGGGAATTCCTAGCAATTGTTCATGCTCTAGCACTGCTTAAACAAAAACAAAGTAATCTTCCAATCTATTCAGATTCTTTAACTGCAATAAGCTGGGTTCGAAACAAAAAAGCTAATACAAATATTGAACAAAATGCCTCCACCAAACGGTTATGGTTACTTATCAGAAGGGCAGAAATCTGGCTTCAAACAAATGAGTACCCAAATAAAATCATTAAGTGGGAGACAAAGGTTTGGGGCGAGATTAAGGCGGATTTTGGGAGGAAGGGATGAAACCATTCTCCTTAAATAGTTATTGCAACAACTGAATTTGTAATTGAATTCTTTGGGTACCCTACACATTCAAATTTTAAATAATGGTAAAATAGAGAAAGAGGAAATACCAAACATTTTATTGAGGTTTTTAATTTATTCAACATATGCTGAAAAGATGTCTTAGAAATAGGACATCTTTTGTAGTTTACTGCAAAAGAGAAGATGAGGTTAATAATGAAAAACGAAATGAATCAATTACAAGCTAATGCATGGAACAGAAAGAGCACTGTAGAGCTATACGTTGCTGATGAAGAACATTATAGACATAGTGACTTATTTTTACAAAATCACACTGAGGTAAAAGACGCAATTACTTTTATTCTTAATGGAAAGATAACAAAGCAAATTTTAAATTCAGAACCTAAAAAGAATAAATCTTTTAAAAGAAGGGTTGAAGCGAAACCATTAAATTTCGGTATAAGGAAAAGGTTTAAGAACTCTCCCCTGAAGTTTAAGTACGAAGTTACATTTGAAGAAGGTGTTTTTTATGATTCTTTAAAAACAGCTGGATTTGACTTTGGTCATATTGATAATCAATATAATTTGGTCAATTTCAGAAATTTGTGCTTTGGAAGAAGAGCTCTTCATAATGGGTCTGAACTTTGGAAAACAGAACTTGGTAAACGACCGCTATGGAAACAAATATCAAATAAGATGAATTTAAAAAATGAACCTGTCGGTATTGGTATTGATGTTGACTTTAAAAAGCAAACTCCAACAATCCTTGGTGAAATTCAATTTGGAAATTGGGGTCTGGTTTACCGAGATATTTTAAAAGTAATTCAGATTGAACGTGATGAAGAAGTAGATTTGTTTATATATGTAACTGCAACTGGAGTGCTTGCTGATGCTATAAGTGACGGGACTGTTAATTTTAAAAAGAGCAAGGATGTTTTTGAAGAGTATAAAAATGTTTTAAGTATGCCTATTTGGTTAATTGGTATAGATATAAAATAAAGCTATACCATTTTATGGACGGATACTATAATAATTTAACCAAAACTTAGAAACCGTAATAAATCTTTAAAAGGACTTTAAACAGTTAGAGCTGGAGTTGAAATATAAATTGTCTTTGTAGCAATGAACATATTTGGTAGATTTTTAATGTTTGTAATTCCCCTCCAACTGACTTTCATAAAATTATAGTGAATTATTATACAAATTTATATGTATGAGCTATAATAAAATAAGAACGTATGTTCTATTTGGTTCTTTTTTGCACTTCTCTTAAGTTCACCTTATCTGTTATAATAAGGCTTTATGACTTAATTAGTATTAAAAAATTTAGATTAAATTTTACATGTCAAAATTGATAATAGCCGAAAGGATGTTCGGTCTTTATGAACGTAATTGAATTATTTGCCGGTGTAGGTGGTTTTCGCATTGGGTTAGAGGCCGCAGGTGGATTTAATATAGTTTGGGGTAATCAATGGGAACCCTCTAAGAAAATACAACATGCATTTGATTGTTATGCTCGTCAATTCCACAACAACGGGATACATTCTAACGAAGATATTTCAACAGTGGATACAGAAATATTTGAGAATCAAGATATTGATTTAATTGTTGGGGGCTTTCCTTGTCAGGATTATTCAGTTGCAAGAAGCCTGAACGGTGAAAAGGGGATACAAGGAAAGAAAGGTGTACTCTTTTGGGAGATAGTTCGGTTTGTAAAAGAAACAAGTCCAAAGCACATTTTATTGGAAAATGTAGACCGTTTATTGAAGTCCCCTTCTAAACAACGTGGAAGAGATTTTTCAATTATGTTAGCCAGCCTAAGAGACCTTGATTATACAGTAGAATGGCGAGTGCTAAATGCTGCAGAATATGGACAGGCTCAACGAAGAAGAAGGGTTTTCATATTTGCAACGAAAAATCAAACTCCGTACGTTATCAATAATAGAAGCTATACTGACAGTGAGATGTTACATGATCAAGGCTTCTTTGCAAAAGCTTTTCCTGTGAAAAGTGAAATAAACGCTAAGAAAAAACCACAATCTATTATTATGAAACAAGATCTGGTTGAAATATCAGATGAAGTTTCATATAACTACTATAACGCAGGAATTATGCGTGATGGATTGGTTTATACAGAGGAAGTAACTCCAATAGAAGAGAAACCCGTGATACTTGGAGAAATCTTAGAGTCCAATGTGGATGAAAAATACTATCTATCAGAAGCAGCTATAGAAAAGTTTGAATACCTAAAAGGACCAAAAAGAATAGAGAGAACATCTGCCACAGGTCATAAATATTTCTTTTCTGAGGGTGGGATGTCTTTTCCAGAACCATTAGATAAACCTGGTAGAACCATGCTAACTAGTGAAGGAACAGTGAATAGAAGCACGCATGTTGTAGAAGACCCTCAAACGAAAAGGTTGAGAATTCTAACACCCGTTGAATGTGAGCGACTAAATGGTTTCCCAGATAATTGGACTGAAGGTATGACAGATAGAATGAGATATTTCTGTATGGGGAATGCATTAGTAGTTGGTCTAATAGAACGAATGGGGAAAAGGATCATGGAGATTGAAAACGAAAATATTCGTGGTCGTCAAGAAGAGTTGGATTTGGTATTTAAAGATTAAAAAATCTGAGAGCATCTTTTGTGCTCCCAGATTTTTTTATTTATCTAAAATACTTAGTACATATTGTTTATCCAACCAATAACACTGCTTCGTAATATATTGACCATCAGGTAGTACAACTTTATCTTTACTATCTTTTGCTTTTGGTCTAACATGACAAAGATTGTTAAATTTTGGCCCTGGAAGGTTATTATACGTTTTACTTCCTTTAGTGGTTAACTCAACCCCTGCTTTTAAAACGTCACCAATTTCACTCCACAGTGAATATAACTCTTCTTCAATTGATTGTTGTGGCATATTCCACAATTTTATTCCTTCAAAATAAGGTATTCTTTTTACTTTTGGCTCGTGATCTTCTGTATAGCGAAACACTAGAAAAAGAAACTTTTGCTCTGCAAACAACTCGTAAAGTTCACTTTCTTCCCATTCCTCATTTAAAAATGTCTTAAAATTAATATTTTTAAAGGACATATGTTCTCTTAAACTACCATTTGGCTCAAGGCTGATGGTTTTAAATGTGATGTTTGCCTTTGCAAATTCTTCAATATCAGAAAGGTTATTTTTCTTAACCCCAAGTAATTTTGTCATAATGTGAGGTATCATCGATTTGTTTCTAGGGTTATATCGTATACCTACCTCCGTACATAGTTGATCTATTTTCTTGCCATAGTGTGGCTTGAATCGTTCTTCTAAAATTTGTTCTAACGTTTTTTCTTTTAACTCATTGTGGGCAGACAAACTTTCTAGATGCTCAGGAGTTAAGTGTTTACGAATAATCCCCGTCATATAAGATGCCTTCAAAGAAAAAGCACGTTGCTTTGCTCTTAATGGGGAGAAAGGTTGTTTTCGAACGGATTCCTTGTTTGCACCTTTTGTACATGCAGAGAGGTACATGGTATCAGCTTCAGAAATCAAATGAGCTTCTCCATTTTTTATTTTAGATATGATAATCTCCCAATCTCTTTGAATTACAGCTAAGTCTTCTTCAGAGAACTCATTTAAAAACACTTTTAATATTCGGTAATCACCTAGACTTTGTTCCTTTTCATATTGATATAGCATTATTAGCATTTTATTAGCTTTTGTATAAAAGGAAGAGCTCTCAAAGGTTAACTCAAATTCTTTCATATAATCAATAATATTTAGAACTAATCGTTCTTTTGAAGAAAGAGTTCCGTTCTTATTCTTCTTAACAGGAGTAACTTTTAGCTCTACACCTAGGTTGTCAAAGTCTGGTTCTGCAATTGAATTAACAGCATAACTAAAGAAACTTTCTTCAATAATATTTCCTAGAGTTCCTTTGGATTTAATATTTTTTATTCTCCCAGTAGTATCAATTTCTCCAAATGTTTTTCCTTCTGCCTGATAGGCTCTATCCATCAATTCGTCTATCGTTTCATACTTCATAGAATTTCTCCTTGTAGCTTTAGATTCTGTAGTTTAATATTTTTAGTGTAACGAAAAAAATAGATAATGTATACTTATTAGTAAAATATATCCACTAGTTGGATTTAATGCTCTCAGGAGGAACCATGCCAACATACAACAAACTAGTTCGTGACAAAATACCACAAATAATAGAAGCAACAGGAAAAGAGTACACCACTAAAATTCTAAACGACCAAGACTACATAAAACATCTCAAACTAAAAAGCTACGAAGAACTGGATGAGTATTGTGAAGCTCAGTCAAATGAGGAAGCAGTAGAAGAGCTTGCTGACCTACTTGAAATTATCCATGCTCTAGGAAGCTATCACGGCTCCTCTATAGAAGAAGTAGAGAGGGTTCGTCAGGAAAAAATGGAGAAACGTGGAGCATTTCAAGACAAAATATTGCTGGTAGAGGTAGAAGATTGATACTCCATCATAAATGAGGATACCCATGTGAAGATAGATGAATTAAAGAATTCCATTAGCAACCTGACGTTTAGGCAAAAAAGGGAATTAAAGAGCGCCACATAAGCCTTTATTGTTATTGTATGCTTTGGGACGTTTGCAGAAGGGGATCCTAGGTTATTACCATATGAGCAACCAGGGCAGGATTTAAAGTAGCTGTTAGTAGATTTCTTAAGATCCTTCCCGTTGAACTAAAAGGAAGAGTAGGATTTTTTAAGAACGATACTCACCTGTTAATGGATAAAGTATATATAGTATTTATCAAGTAAAGGAGAATGTAGAATTGACAGAAGTTTATTTTTCAAAGTATTGTATTGAGGCCGAGATAAAAGCTAAATTTAATGAAACAGGTGAGTATAGGTACTTGCTAACAGTTCCCTTTAAAGGAAGGGATAACTCAAAACATGCTGTTGTAATAATGAAAAATCCCAGTAATGCTGGTAAGCAAGATGAGAATGGCAAGTATATTTCAGATGACACTGTTTATCGTGTTTTGGATTATTTGTTCAAGAACGAAAATAACTATAGTAAAGTGACAATATTAAATTTATTTCCTCAAATTGGTGGGGAAACAAAAAATATTAAAGATAACATTAAAACTAAGATAGGAAAGCAGTTTATTCAGAAGAATGATAAATTTATTAGAAACTACTTGCTAGAACTATCAAAACTTAAGGAGGAATATCATATAATTGCTGCTTGGGGAGCCTACAGTAAGATTACTGAAAGTTTGTATAAACAAAGAATAAGGGACATGTTTGGATTAGTTAAAGACCAAAATGTTTATCGTGTAGGTAAAATGGTTGGTGATAGACAGTTATATCCAGGTAATGGAAAATACTGGTATGATTATAAGGAGTTATTACCTTATCCAGGGACAGGAATACATTAATTATGATGGAGGTTATGTAAATGCAGCGTATTAGAAATAGAAGTACGTCTGGGCAAGGATTCTTTGAAAAGGCACACAGATATACTAATAGTTACATAATTAGATGTAGGACTTGTGAATATTGTTTTATATATGAAGCTCCTCTCGCTACAAATCCAAATCAATTTATTCCATTACAATGTGACTATTGTGGGACAAGGCTTTGTGATGTTAACGCGAGCAGTACCAGAGTAATAACGCAAGTATACTGAGAAATAGTATTCATCAAAAAATAGCGCAACAGTGTTTAATGCTCAGGTTTTTTTTTTTTTTTTTGGAATTGGATAATACTGTAAACGAATGCTAAAAGGGACTTTATTGCTACTAATATCAAACTTGTCTTATAATCTGGATGTCAGCTACCCTGTAGAGATAGCTTCAGAAAGCTGGATGAGTATTTACATTCAAACAAAATAAAATTCAAATCCTCTTACATCTGATTGTGAGAGGTTTTTTTGCTCTTTTAAACATTTCAACTGGTGTATTGCAGGATTTTACCTTCTAATGGATGAAAAACCGTGGGTTCCTATTGCAATCAGGATTTTATGTCTCAAAAAAAATGAGGTAGAGATATGAATATCTAAGCAATATACTTTATCCATTTTTCAGGTTAGCGAGAACCTTAAAAAGGCGTATTTTAAATATCGTTGAAAGATTTTCCACAGTATTTACAGAGATAGCGTTGGCGTGGACGGTATTTACCGTTCCTCTACACATCTTTGCTTCCGCAGCGAACACAAGCAAGCCTACTGTTAAAACGACTTTATCGAATACTCTTTAGCAACTTCGTGATTTTGTCGGGTTCATTAGGAAACAAGTCTTGTTTCATTGCTTCAAACAATGCTAATTGTTCTGATTTGATAATTCGTTGAATTCTTCATAGTTGTCTAACCACATTTTCGAACGCACCAGACCGCATTATATCAAACTATTATTGTGGTCAAGCAAGCAACAACCTATACGAAAACAGCATAAATAAAAATATGCCTTAGCACACTTATACCCGTTTATTAACTTTAATCAGCGGCGATAATAAGGAAAAAAGGATATTGAAGGCATGGATTTGCATAACAAGATTAATGACTTACTAGAAGCTATCCAAGAGAGGCAAGCAGCAAGAAGAAAATTATTAAAAGTGGATGATTTTGAGACACAAGTTATCTCGGAAATTGGAAATGCAAGAACCTATCATCAACTTGGCGGTTATCCAGTTTTTTGGCAATGCATTTCAGAGTTAATAGAGAACGGAAAACTTATGAAGCTATCCGAATCTAAGACCAATGGAAAGAATCCTCCATTGCACCAACGTTATTGGCTTCTTCCTAAATATGCAGAGAACCAATGGAAGAAAGAAGAAATAGCCAAAATGATGGGGTGCTTGGATTTAAGTTTCTATCTAAACAATAAAAAACACCAAACTGAAGAAGATTGGCGATTTATAAATAGAATCTATCAATTTCTTATAAGTAGCAACGAAGAAAGTTTGGTTATTAATCGAGAGGAGCGTTCGCAAATGCTATTTCGGAATGAAAAGTGCCCTAATGACATTGAAGCCGAGAAATTTCTGTCATCTCCAGAAGGAAGTCGTCTGCTGAATCGTCTAAAGCTAACAGAAAAAGAGCTAAAATATAAAATCGTGAGAGAGCCCTTCCATTATTGGGAGAATAAAAAGGCTCCTGAGACTCACAATCAAGAAGTGATAATTGTTGAGGGTCTTGCCACTTATAACACGTTGAAAGAAATCCTGACATTAGAGCTGCCTTGGAATTTTGGACCTATACCGCGATACCTAATATGGGGGGAAGGTTATAGAATTGAACGAACCATTGATTACCTTAATGAAATTGCGGACAATCCAAAAGACCTGATAATTCGTTATGTCGGTGACATGGACTATGAGGGCTATAACATCTTTGTCAATTTAAAACAAAAGAACTGGGACTTAAACATCTCATTAGCACATGCCTTCTACTCTTTCTTAGCATTTCAAGCGGAAGAATTCTCGACCAGTGTTTTCACTAAACAGCGAATAGTAGAAAGCTACTTGCCGGTACTGAAGGCTGAGTTTGAAGGCTATGAAGAAGTTTACTTAGCCATTGAGGAGTTATGGAGAAACAACAAACGAATCGCCCAAGAGTGTCTTAATTTTGAGACAATCTACCAGAAAGGGGGATTCTATTAATGGATAGAGTCATGCAGTTATCGCTTGAAGATATTGGAGCACGTTACAGGACACTCATACCGGTTTGGTTACTTGGAACTGGAGCGGATTTCGGAGAGTTAAACCCATACGCCAGGCATCTTTCTTTTGGGTTGTTGACCATCGTTTTTTATCAGGAATTATTGGATGATTTAAAACGCACACGACATGACTTAATTCAATCTGTAAAACAGTTAGCTCGCTGTATGGGACTTGAATGCACAGAGGAAGAAGCCGAAAAAGTTGTAGATGCCATAATGGTTAATGCTCATAGTAAAAAGCATACCTTCTCATTCCAGGAACAATATTATGACGAAGTGACCGGTAAGTGGGAAACATTTAGATTTCAATATTTGGAAGTTGATAGAGATGTAAGTGATTTAGACGAAGGAAATATCATTTACACTTTAACTTCTGAGGCGAAGGAACTCTTCTTGAATACGAATGAAATACAAAAGCAACTTCCGATATCCATTCAACAATTATTAGTTGAGCTGCTGATAGAAAAGGGAGATTTAAAATCCGCATTAAGGATGTTGGAGTCGCTTAATCATCGTGTTTTAACATTGTTGAAAGAAGAAAAAATCCACAAGGACGAGCTTCTTCGGAACCCTAAGGAAACCATATATAAACAAAACAAACGGTGGAGCCATCAATTAGTTGAGGTAGAAAACCAATTCCGAGAAGAAGCAGAAAAATATGCGAAATTAGACAGAATCCTCAAGAAAATTGCTATTGCTCCTGAACACCATTCAACGTATCTGCAAATCACTAAAAGATTGATTAAGACAAGAAATTTGCATGATAATCTAGCGAAAATGGTTATTGAAAATATCAGGATTGAATTAGAAATACTTAATAAGTATTTCAGGAGTATTTGGTTAAGCAATACTACCTCCTTCCGCAAAACGATATGGGAGCAACAGGCAAAGGTAGTGGGTTTTTCAAGACCGGACGACATGCTCGATTTAGTCGAGTCTATGATTTCACCTAGTAAGCCTTCGATACTGCCTTTAGAGTGGGGAATCGATAATCAGACAGAATTACCGGTTAATACATTCGCGGGGCGCAATAGAAGTCCTCTAGAACAACTTGAACCCGTTACGATGGATTGGGAGTCCATACTTCTATTGTGGAAACCAGTAATTGACGAACTGATTAAAAATGGGAAAGTTTCTTTGGGTTTCTTGAAAGAGTTAGACGAGTTCACATTAGCCAGATGGGTAGAAAATCGAGAAGCATTTGATTTCTGGTTAGCATTTTCATCCTCTGAGGAACCATTTTTAATCAGCAAGGAAAATCTAGAAGACGAGAATGATGATAAAGCTATTTTGCTATCAAAATTAATGGCAGTTTATCCAGAACTGGACATTCTTTGGGGCAAGGAGATTGAAAGTATTCCAGTCACTGAAACCACGATTCTAAGAAATAAAGTAGATGTATCAAAATTTATTCTGATACTAAAGGAGGAAAAGACAGATGAACCAAGCTCAGGTCCAGGAAAACGCAGCTAGATTATTTGCTGAGTTGTGGCAACACAAATATCTCCCGAATGACCATGCGTATGTTCATGCCTATGTGGAATCTCAAGATGTGCGGAACTGTTTGAGAAGGATGACTGAACAATTTGGGTTCAAGATTGTTCGTACAGAAAAAAATATGCACATCATGGCACAGCCGGGGAAGTCGTTTTTAACCAACCCAATAAATGAGTTGCGAAAAAGTGTAAAAAGTTATGAAACACAAACAGACCTTTACCTGATGGGTGTTATCTGGATGGTCATATTTTCAGAAGCGGATAATGAATTAGCAGGCACAATCAAATGGGAAAATGACGGTTTTTCTTATGGTGAAATTGAAGATTTAGTAACGAAAACATTGAACCATTGGCAGGAGCTGAATGAAAGTTCGGAAGGTATCTTCGCTAAAGAATGGTCGCTTGCAGTGACAAGAATGTATGCCAAGTGGAAAGTATTAAGCTTCAACAAGATGGTGAAGGGAAGGGTATCTTATACAAAAGATACCCGACTAGGGTTGATTGATTGCGCTGCTAGGGAGTTGGAAAAGGATAAAATGGTTTTCATTGAGCAAACGGCTCAAATGAGTAAGGTAACACCCAAGCCAGTCTTTTATGAACGTTTAAAGGCAAGATTTGGCAACATGGATAAGTTCCAAGACCGATATGATTTATTGAAGGTATTGATTGAGGATGTAAGAGAAAGTGGAGAGATGGGGGCGTAATGAAAACAAAATTTGAGAAATTGAGGGTTGTCATATTGAAGTACGATTTCATGGAGGTACTTTCGGAAAATTTTGAGCTAAATTTTACTTTTCCTGAACACCATCCGGGTATGATTACCTCAAAAACGTACTTTTATGAACGCATTAAAACCCGTATTGGCAATATGATTAAAAAACGAGACCGATGTGGTTTATCGAAGGCATCAATTAAGGATGTAAGAGAAAGTGGAGAGGTGAGAGCATAATGGAAGCAAGATTGGCGAAAATGCGGATTGTCGGATTGCAATACGATTCAATGGAGATACACACGGAAAATCTTGAACTTGATTTTACGCTTCCGGAACATCATCCTGGTCATGCTATGTACAGTCTTCGTAATGGTGGAGGTAAAGGTGTCTTTCTACAAACCTTGATACAAACTCTTGAACCTGGCTCACCGTGGAAAAATGAGAAAAATAAAGTAAGTCACTTTTTTTATAATAACGAAGGGAAGCCCGTATATTATACTGTCCATATTATTCAGGAATGGTATTTGTCGGATATGAAAAGCGTGATATTGGGCATATCTATTGCACCGAAATTTACCTCATTGGGAAGGGATACAGATGCCTCCTCTGTGGGTCTTGATTATTTTACCTATGTCAAAGAAGTGGGTCCCCTTGAAAAGGTTGATATTTTCAAAGATTATCCATTTGATAACTTGTGGGATGAAAAAGAGGAAGAAAGCCTGAGTCTCGATGAACTGAAAGCAAACTTAAAAGATGAAAACGATTATATGTTTTTTCCTATGCAAGATGTTGAGGGGTACAGGGAAAAAATTGAGGAATACGGAGTGACGGAGGCAACCATCTCTATTATCAAGCAAATCAATACTTCCGAGGGGGATTTTGGGGATTTCTTTAAAGGGGCTACTGATAATTTAGGTCTCTTTTATAAATTACTAATTCCAACCATTAACGATAAGATTGAAGGAATTGATTCAAGGAACAAAGGTGATGTCTCGTCTATCAGTGTAACGTTCTTGGATACTCTGAAAATATCTAAGGAGTTACCTGACTTGCTTGCGATGGTCGATAACATCGAGCAAATCAATGATTTAATCCTACCTTTAAAAGAAAATTTTGAAATGGGGAAGGTACTGGAAATGTCATTGGAGGATTGTATAGGAAAAGGAATATCGTTACTAGAGCTTCTAGAGGCGGTATCTGCCGAGAAGATGAAAGACCTGTCGGAAAAGGAACAAGAACAAGCTCAACGCAAGAAAGAATTGTATATGACGGAATGGAAATTTCACAATGTAGACTACATTTCATTGCGCCAAAAGAAGGATGCCTTAGATGGGGAATACTTTGAATTGGAGCATAAGCAGAAGAAAGAAGATTTAACATTAAAATCGGTTAAGAAGGATTTAACGGAATCCAAAGTGCGATTGGAGTTAAAAAGGAGAGAAGACCTGGTCAAATCTATTGATGAAAAAAATCATAGCATTGCTGCGCTGATTGAGTCAGAAGACACTTCAGCTTCCAACAAAAAGATGGAAGAAATAAAGCAATACTTTTTGGCGAATTGGAATGAAATTTCAAATCAATGGAAAAAAGAAATGAACAGAAATGCGTCTTCAATGAAGGCTCACGAAGAAAAATTGATGTCACTACAAAGTGAACTCCAAACTGAGAGAGAAGAGTGCAGCGAGATTACATATCAGTTAAGGGATGTAGAGAAGGCAATAAAACATCATGAAGAAAAAATACGAGAAGCAAACAGTCGATATGGTGATGAATTAACATATCTGATTTATGACATATTGGTGTCAGTTGAACAGGAGCATGAAAAGGAGTCGTCAGCTTTACAAGACAAACTTGAGAAGAAGGTTGAAAAAGAACAGACTATCCTTAATCTTAACGTAGACATCGGAAAGAAAGAAGTGGAAATTGAGACTCTTAAATTAGATATTGCAAAAACAGCAGAGAATGTGAGGGCGTCAAAAGAGAAAGAAAATATGATTGTAGATGGCGCTTCCTCTCTTCTAAAAGAGCCAATCACCGCTGAATTAGAAAGACACGAATATGCGGAATTAAGAACGCGTCTTGAATCTCATCTTCAATCGTATAGGGATAAATACCAAATCGAGCTCAGGAAGAAATGGAACTTGGATGAAGATGTATTTCTAATCGAGGAAGGTGAAAGCAAAGGATGCTACATTCCTAATAAGGATTTACTCAAGGTTAAAAGCTTGTTGGATGCTCAAAAAATAAATACTATGTTTGGTACAGAGTTTTTGAGTAAGTTAACCAGGGATGAAGCAAAGTTTGAACTAGAACGAAACCCGGCAATTCGATATAGCATTGTGGTATTGGAGGATAAATTCGAAGGGTTAAATCTTTCATTTATTGAGGAAGAATTGCTTCGAAACCATGTTGTATTAATTGACCGAACACAAGCAAGTAAAAAAACAAAACATATAACAACCAATCCGCACCTAAATAAATTGGATGAAGTGAATTATGTGTTAAAGGACTTAAGCTTCCTATTTATAGAAGACGATGTTGAGTATCAACAATGGAAAGCAACTTTAGAGAAGCAAGCTGATGATATTGATTTTGAACTGGAAACTATAAATAATGTAATTAAAAAAGCTGAAAAAGTCATTGGGCAAATCATCCGCATTCTGGATGAGCCGATAAAAGTGGAGTTAGACAACAGCTATCTTCAATTAGTGAAAGGTGAAAAGGCGGTACAAGATAACTTAATACTGCTTCACAAAAAGCTGGATGACACGCTACAAGATAAGCAACAGTTAGAAAGTGATATAAGCCATACTGAAGCCGCTGTAAGGAATCTGGACGAGCAAATGAAGGAACTTGCAGCTCTAAATAAAGCTATCGAGGAAGATAAGAAAAATAAGAAAGAGAAGTCCAGACTGGAAGAACAAAGGAGTTATAAGGTAAACCTAATCAACCAACTAACACAATCTTATGACCATCTTACAACTCAAAAAATCAATAACGAACTCAGTTATAAAGCTTGGTTTGAATATGTGAATAAGCATTTTAGGATTCTTAAAAGGATGCTGAAAGATGTTCACATGACAGTTGCAGATGAGGTTGCGTCCTATACCGGTGATGATCTGCGCCCACAATCTTATCCACACAGTTTATCTCCTGAAGCATATAGAAAACTAGTGGAGTACCAGGAATTTGAAGCAGATGTTAGCAGCAAGAATGCGAGAATTGCTGATATTAGGGCAGAAGCAAAAGTATTGAATGAGAAATTGGTGGACATTGAAACAGAGCTCCAGACCATATGCGGAGATAATAAGTGGAAAGAAATAAATGTTCCTGCGGAAGACATTCTTCATCTTGCCAACGATGTTAAAAAGAATGAAAAAAATATGGTAGAGGTTCAGAAGAAACTGGACAAGATTCATGAAGATATGAGCTTGAATAACAAAGAAATGGCATCAGTTAAGAGTAGCATAGAAGACAAAGAACTAGAAATGGAAAAGGATTTCCCGGAAGAAGGAGCTCAGTACATTGACAAAGTGGATTGCAAGGAAGCTAAAGAGCAATATCGATATCAGCGTAGATTATTAAAAAGAGAGATTAAAGAAGCTGATGTTCTCATTGCTTCATTACAGAGAACTATGAACGAAATTGAAAACACTGCTCGCTTCATAAGGTCGAATAATTTCCATTTAAGCAAAAAGGCTGTTCCATTATCAGAAAAAGAAATAATAAAAGGAATGAACAATCCTGGAGAGTTTTATTTTGAGTGGAACAGTATTTTCACTAAGTTCCGAAAGCAAAGCGAAGAGTGCCGTGACTTTATTAGGGGAAAGGTCAATAAATTGAAGGACAAGGTTGAAGCATTTCAACATCTGCCGGAACACTACAAGAACGAATTGGTTTACTTCCTATCAGCTATACGGGATATCGAATACGACGAAGCCATCAACAACTTGAATAACTATCTGGATTGGGCGAAACATAACTTGCAGAATGAGCTGGAGCAAAAGGAAAAAGCTGATAAAGCGGTTGGGTTGTGGGTCGACAGAAGCTCAAGAAGAGTCTTACAAATTGTAAGGGAACTGGAGAATCTTGTATCAAAAATGACTATTGTAAACTGGACAGGGGAACGTTTTCCGCTTATCAAATACAATAAGCATTTTCCTTTCCCGACTAACCTGGAGGATATAAAGGTTCTTGTACATGAGTTTTGTATGAATGAAATTGATTGGTATGTAAAGAAAGGAAAAAAAGACGTGGATGATTTAACGGTTTGGGATGTTGCAAAAACTGTTAATGTCTCCAATGTAGTATTGAAGGCGTTAGGTCAGTATCCGCGACTGTTGATACACATACCAGGAATAGAAGGTGCGCTCCTGCGAGGAAGTGCGAAACATGCCAAATACAAAGAATGGGAAGTAATCAACAATGGCAGCGTTGACTCGGCGACGAAGAGTGGAGGACAAACCCTAATGGCACAATTCATCGTTATAGCGATGCTAATGAGGCAACGCGTAGATGAAAACAGCTCCTTATTTCTTGTGACGGATAACCCTTTTGGTACCATGTCGGCAAATGAATTGGTTGAAGCAACGTTTAGTTTGCTTGATTTACTTAATATTCAATGGCTAGTGGTAGCTCCACCAATCACAAATGTCCAGATAACCGCTAAATTCCATACCGTTCATAATATGAGTATTCAAGTGAAGGAAGGCAAGAAGGTCTTAACTAAGAAATTATTTAAGAATTACCGGAAGTTCTTAAATAACATTAGTGTCTTGGATAACAATGCGGATAAAGAAGCTTGATAAGCGATCCTGCGTTATTCGGTTTTCCTGGAAGGCTTATGTATGGATACAGTATACTAAACGTATTTTAATGAAATTATATGAGGTGCACACCTATTAGATAGGTGTGCACTTTTGAATTCATCAATTTTATTAAGGGATGTTCTCTTAAGGGTTGAACAAACAGAAACTTTGTGTTCGAATAAGAAGATGTGTTTATAGAGGAACGGTAATTATAAGACAATTGGTTAGTGAATTGCATAATTGATATGTAATAAAGCAAATTTCACAATGTTATTGATATCTTATTAATTTAAGTTTCAATGAGCTATTCTAAAAAGCAAAAAAAACAGCTATACAGCAAGTCATTTATTACATGAAAAGATTGAAATATCGTTAATTCATGGATTATTCCAATTCCAAACAAAAGGAACGAGACGACCAATATGATTCCTGACGCATTTCCATTACAGCAGTAGCAATAAATAGTTTTGTCAGGACAATAGAAAATATTTCAAGGACAGGAAAAAGTTCGAATCAAGCGAACTTTTAGGTGTAAAAAAAACAGAGCAATAATGTTTAACTCTGCTCTGTTTTTCTTTCTTATAATATTAGAAAGTTGTCATCGACTTCTATAAGAGACATAATTGCTACCAATATAAAACGTTGAAAAGACATGTCTGCTTTTTTAAAAAGTGTTATCTTTACAATTTAAAATAACATCTTCCCCTCGTCATCTTGATATAAATTTTCTCTGCGTATTAGCATATCGCTTCGGAAGTTCTTTCAAATCAAAATTCAACCGAAGGTCTTTTCCGATTACTTTAACGAGCTGCCAAGCACTTTCTTTAAAATTTCCATAACCATTCATATACTTTAAAAATGGGGTTTCAAAAACTTTTTTCGCATCCAAATCAAATCCAGACGGAGAATCTACTCCATATACTCTATATGCTATTCGTTTAGTATATAAATCATATCCTGCATAAACCGGGGGATTTGTTTCATTTTGCAAAGTAAGCTGAATTGCAATGTCAAAGACTCTTCCATCTATCTCAATCCAAGAATGGTCAAAAAACAAGGCGTTTTCAGTTAAAACTTCACCTATACACAAGTCATTTTCTATATCCTGTTCCTTCAATAAAACATGAAAAACACTAGAGATTAAATGGCATGCTCCTGGATTAGGTTTTTTCTTGTAATAATCAGATATTGCAAAAAATGTCTTGTAAATCTTATCTTTTTGTACATGTTCAAAAGGTATTTCGTCAGCAACAACTCGAAAGGATTTTGTCTGGGTCAAAATTACACCTCATATATAAAATATTTTTTTATAATTTTATCAACTGAAATTTTTATTAACAATACTTTTCCCTACAAAGTTCTCATTTTACCGTAAATATGTCTTGCACAGTATAAAGACAAATACGCCAAAATAATCATCCTAATAGAGTAATTGTCTTTAACGAATATTATTTATTTACCAGTACTTCCCAGCACTTTAAACATTACAATAAATAATTCCCGTAGAAAGAAATTAAAAATTATGATAAAATCAAATTAGGAAAATAAAGGCAATGTAACCTTTGGGTTCAACCTCGCTGAAAAGTAGGTTGGACCCTTTTTGCATTGTTAAAGGAGGGATTTTGATGTTGAGAACAGAAATGCTGCTACACCGCCTTGAAGAAATCGGAAAATCACTGGAAAGAAAAGGTGGTGCACTCTTATTGTTAGGTGTCGGTTCTGTTGGAATCGAGACTGCTCGGATGGACGATTATTCAGATTTGGATTTCTTTGTCATTGTAAGGCAGGATCAGAAAAGCAGATATATCGACCATTTGGATTGGCTAGAAGAAGTTCACCCATTAGCGTATTCTTTTAAGAATTCGGAGATTGGCTATAAGATTATGTTCGAGGACGGAATGTTTGGAGAATATGCAATATTTGAGGAATCTGAACTGCTTAATGGTTCTTATACGGAAGGAAGAATCGTTTGGAAGGATCCCTCCTACAACAATACAGGAATTTCAAAGCCTTCGAACCCGATACCTAGCCTCAGAAAAAACTCCCTAGACCATCCTTTGAACGAAGCTTTAACGAATCTCTATGTAGGACTCTGCCGCTATGCAAGGGGAGAGCGACTATCAGCGACGAGGTTTGTGCAAGGTTATGCTGTGGACAGAATTTTATCCGTCCTTCATTTGATCGAGCAAGAGGTGGATTACTTTCCCGATCCTTTCGGAAACGAGAGGCGTCTGGAAAAAAGATTCCCTCGTTTCGCGGAGATTATTGCAGACATGGTACAGGGATATGAATATGTACCTGAATCAGCTCTTTGTATTTTACATTTCATAGAAGAAGTGTATCCTGTTAATCAAAAATTAAGTGATGAAATACGACGGTTAGCCAACATATGCAGCCAGTAGCACAGGAGTTGTAAACTAGCTATCCAAAGAGCCAAATTTCTTTATAAGGAAATTTGGCTTTTTCGTTATTTTTCGTGTGGATAATGACATTTTTCACTCCTGAAGGATTGAATTTTTCATCATTTGAGTAGTAACTTCTATGCATTAATCTAGTTGCGATATAATTAAAACCGAACATTATAGTAGGTATTTAGTATTAATATTCGTATTTTTATTGATAATCCCATATCTGTTTGTTATATTAGAAAAGTAGTAAAATGAAATATTTACTCGTATATACTCGGTAATATGGTCTGAGTGTCTCTACCCGGTTCCCGTTAAAGAACTGGACTACGATTTAAAGTGTATGGAGAATCAGCTTGTTTGTTGATTCCAACTTTTGATGCAGGGTTGCATGTCTGCGTCGTTGTTTATACTTGAACTCGTAGGTGTAGAGGGTAGAAATTATTCTATTTTCTAGGCCTTTTTCTTTTGGTCAGAGCAGCAAGAAAATACTACTTAGGAGAGATCACGTATGAAAAACATTATGGTAAGAAAGTGGACTTTGTTAACAATGGTTGCGGTACTGTTAGTGTCGGTATTTGCAGGTTGCAGTTCTTCGACTCAATCAGCAGCAGGTAAGGAAAAGGAGACGCAAAGACCAATCATGGTTCAAGGGCCTATGCCGATTGAAGCGGAGAAATTTGCAGATAGACTGGAGAACGTGAAGGAAGAAAAATCAGGATCGTTTGTATTTTACATAGGGACGTTAGATAATTACCCGGTCATCGTTGCAAAAACCGGTAAAGGAATGGAAAATACGGCAGCAGCTACTGCCGTTGCCATTGAGAGATACAATCCGATAGCCATCATCAACCAAGGAACATCAGGTGGGCATGATGCAGACTTAAACGTATTCGATATTGTCTTAGGGGAAAGAACAACCAACCTTGGTTCTTTAAAGACAGCGAATAAGGATGAAAATCAAGGGACTGATCCAACGGAATGGATACCGATGGACCTGATGGCTTCGGAAGGTAGTGCAGGTGAAGATCCTAATGCCGAAAAGATTCGTTATTATGAGGGAGACAAAGAGCTTCTCGCAGCTGCCAATGCCGTGATAGATACCTATACGGAAGGGAAAATTGTTCAGGGGACTATCGGCTCTGCAGATGTGTGGAATAATGAAGTCGATCGAATTAAATGGTTCCATGAAAAATACGGCACATCCGTAGAAGAAATGGAAGGGGCTGCAGCTGCTCAAATCGCAGACGCCTATGATATCGCATTTCTAGGGATAAGAATACTATCCAATAATAAAGTGAACGGAGGCACATACAACCCCGAAACAGCAGCAGCCAACCAAGGATATGTGTATGAAGTGGTGAAAGAATACATTTCCACGTTGGATGGAGAATAAAGTAGTTGAGAGAAGCAAAGAGATAAAATGAACGATGCTAGTGAAAAGTCCCCCATTTCTGTACAACGAAATGGGGGACTTTTTATGCTAAAAGGACAGAACTCATACAGAGTTCTGTCCAAATATAACATTCTACCAAATCATCTCCGCAAATTCCGGGTGGTCGATGAATGGATTGCGGTTTCCTTGGTAGGTTTCGAAAATGATATTGTTGCGGCGGATTTCTCTTGCATCCACTGGGTCTTGTGCGTGCCATTGCAATAGGACGGACAGTTTACCGTGGAAAGGGGCACTGCCGTTGTTTACTAAGTTATTTATCTCTAAATCTAGCTCCCCGCTGTCTCCTTCATAGCGTACCGCCATATAGAAAATCATGCGTGCCACGTCGCCTTTTACTTCGTCACGTGGTTCCCAGGAGTCACTGTCATAATAGTTTCCTGGTGCTTCAGAGCTCTGGCTTCCACCGTTATCAAAGTCCAGGTTTCCTCTGGAGGAGTTTACAGTCACATCGGTTGGGCGCAGGTGGTGAAGGTCTGTTCCAGGGCCTTGTGCGGTACCAAAGTCACCGTGGGATTTTGCCCACACATGCTCGCGGTTCCAGTCGTCTACTCCGCCTCCGTTTGTGAATTTGGATTGCGAACGGCCGGTATACAGTAAAAGAACATTGTTAGAGTTTGCTGGGTCTTCGTCTGTATTGCGCAACGCATCCCATACGGCATCATAGGATAGCTTTTGGTGATCGTCGATGATGTTATGTAGCGCTGTTTTTAATGCCGCTCCTGTTTTCCCTTCTGCAGAGCTGTAATACTCACCATAGCTTGGTGGTGGGTCAGTAGGATCTGTGGTCCCTCCATCCACTACCTCAAATGCAGAAGTATTTTTCACACCAGAATGAGAGAAGTAGGCTGCTAAAGAACCAGTTACCTTCAGTTTTTTCCCCATTAAGTCAGGGTTGCTCTTCAATCCATAGCCTGAACGGAAGGAAGATGGAATTTGAACATAGGTCATGTTCGCTGTGTTTGTTTCAGACGGGCTGTCGGCTAACGCTAATGCGTAGTCGTTCGGGAAATTGCTCGTAACTACGGTATTGGTTGCAGTTGGCTGACCGACAACATACCCTTCGACAGATTTAGTAGAACCGTCTTGATTGGAGTTTGCTTGACTGACAGTAAACGGAGAGCTCCAAGTACCGGAACCTGCAGCACTCATCTTATCAGGTACGGCGTGCGAGCATGCAAGGGTAAAAACAAATAGGATAATAAATAAACCTCTAACTCTTTTGTTTAATCGATTCAAACCGTTTCTCCTCCTCATGGTTGCTTCATTACCTATTTAGCGTATATCAGGAGGATTGAGAATGGTGTAAAAATTTTGTAAATGGCGATAAATGAGTCTTTTAGCATGGGGGAGGGGAGTTGAGGGGACAGGATATCTGACTCATTTATACTTTCATACATAGAAGGGGGCAAAAGCCTGTTCCTCCGCTTGCACTTCAAGGTTTTTCAATCTAATAAACGAAAAGACGGTTTTCGTGCTTTCAGTAAGAAAGCTCGAGTACCGTCCTTTTGTTTCTTATCGTCATAAATTATGTTGTATATTCCATTTCACTTTATGTTTGGCAATCATGGCTTTTTCTAGTGCTTTAACTGTATCGACGTCTTCTGCACCATCCCCAACTACCAAAACAGAAATTTTCAGGAGATGAGAGCTTTCATGCATTTTTTTTCCTGAACCGTGTGTGCGAGCACTATCACTATTCCTAACGTAGTCCCTTAGCCGTTTTCGGAAACCTCCATTATTGTACTCTATTGCCCTGCCGAGGTATGTAATCTCACCATTCATTTCGGCTTTATATAATCCAATAGATTTGTTGTAGGTTTGTAGATTCTCTAAAGAAAGTGAACTTAGAGTTCCAAGATAAATCCACCGGCTATCCCATTGTGATAATGTCAAACCTCCAAAAGTGACGTCACCATTTTCCTTAATTTCTACTGTTTTAATATTTGAGTTGCCTGTATATAGATTTATCCTAGCTTTTTTTATTTTTTCTTTTTCTTCATGAACTTTTCTCGCGTAGGCTGGATCATTCATTTTGTTTGATTTTGCAGCAAGGGTAACCTTCTTTTCGTAATCTGAGATTCGATTTTCTGCTCTTTTATGCAATTCTGCTTGTTTTTTAGCCCCTTCTTTCTGTAGTGCCTCGATAATGGCAGGAGCATTTTCTATAACGTTACCAGCAATCTTACCGACCTTATTCCAAAACCCCATAAAATTTCTCCTCCAAAATTAAAGTAAGCTCAAAACTCACCATGTGCTTGAACACGTAGAAGGTTCGTAAACCTGTCCCTAAGACCCTTTAAGAAGTAGAGTAAATACGGTCCACCTCTTTTAAATTAATATCCAATTGCATCTTTTGCTGATCCCGGAGTTCACGGAATACTTCTAAGGTAAAGTTAATGTGGTCATCGGTGTGAGCAGCAGTTGGGATAATTCTAAACATCAACATTCCTTTTGGAATTACAGGATACATAACAGCCTGCAAAAATACCCCATTGTCTCTTAAAAATTTTATCCAAGGAAGACCGATTTCAAGGTCGCCACCAGGAACATAAACAGAAAGAATAGGCGATTCTGTATCTGCTACAAAATAACCAAGATCTTTAAGCCCGTCTGCTAATTTTGTGGATACGTCAAATAACCTATTTCGATTTTCGTCTGCAGCTTTGACGATTTCTAATGTTTTTCGAAGACTTTTTACATAGATCATCGGAAGACTTTTGGCAAAAATTTGAGTTCTCGCATTGTACCGAATCCAATCGATTACTTCTTGACTGGCCGATGCAAACCCGCCTATTGCTGTAAAAGCCTTTGCGAAAGTGGCTAAATAAATATCCACTTGATCTTGAACACCAAAATGTTCAGCAGCCCCTTTTCCTGTTGCACCCATCACACCAAAGCCGTGTGCATCATCAACAAACAATCTCGCCCCATATTGTTCTTTAAGCTTGCAAATTTGATCAAGCTTAGCGATATCACCAGTCATACTGAATACGCCTTCTGTCAAAATTAAAATGCCGCCTTTGCGTGTTTTGTTGACTGTTTTTAATAGTTTCTCCAAGCTATTCATGTCATTATGTCGAAACACTCGGATGTTTCTAGGATTGGATACGGCTAGTTTCGCTGCATCGACAATGGAAGCATGGCATAGTTTGTCCATGATGATGACGTCATCTTTTCCAACAAGAGAGCATATCGTTCCAATAATACCTAGATAACCAAAATTAAAGAGAATAGACGCTTCTTTATCCGAAAAATCAGCAAGCTCTCTTTCCAATGCTTCATGCTCATTGGTATTGCCACTGACCATTCGACAACCCATCGGACCGCTAACTCCCCATTCAACAGCTGTTTCAACCGAAACATTTCGAATTTCAGGGTGATTAGCTATTCCCAAATAGTCATTTGTTGCCCACATCACTTTTTCTTTTCCATCATATTGAATCGTTGGTCCTGGTACAGAATCAATGACTGGAGAAATAAAATAATCATCTCCGGAAGCCCTGAAATCACCAAAATACCCTTCATTGGTTTGGCACTTATCAAAAATATCCCGATATGTAGTTGTAACCATGTTACTTTTCCTCCTAAACGGATAAATGGATTTTCTTAAGTAGTATAACAAAAATTTCCATAATGCAGAATGATTATTTTGACTTTTCAAAAAAGATTAGAGGAGGACAGTTCTGTTAAATCAGCTCATAGACTATAAATCTACCCATGAGATACATACTTATCATGGGACATGTCTTTTTATAGTGGAAAATAAAGGATGATGTAGGTTTTTGTAGAACTATTAATCGTAGAGTTTTATCAAACCTGCAATTTAGAAGGGGAGAGATGAGGATTAACATATTTAACAAGGTTAGTCATGCTGTAGAGTCGGTTAAGAACATTGGTATCCCTATACCCATCACTTCTAAAATGATTGCGAAAATCTTGCAGTTTAATGAGTCAACAATAGAAGCCAGAGGGATACATGACATGGAAGTTATCATTGAAGACAATTTTATTAGCATAACAGGGAAAGTGAAAAAGCTCTTTTTTACCATTCCCTTCACCCTGAAACTAGTACCAAATAAAACAGAAAATAGGTCCATATATTTTGAAGTGACTAATATGACTCCGCTTAACCTAAATTGGATAAAACATAGAATTTTCAATAAGCCTCCTTATGTCCAATATGAGAATAAAATAATTCAATTAAATTTAGACGGCTTTGAGAAAATCAAGTCCATTCCCGTAGGTAAAGTTCAGAAACTAAGGATCGAGAAGAATAAGATATGGGTTACTCTTGGGGTGTGATCACGGGTCAATTTGCTAAGTTTCAGAAAAAATAGATAGGACATGACATAGTATTGAGCCAATAAGGTGTCTTGCGGAGGAGGAACCATCATGAAAATCGTTACTTGGAACTGCGGGATGGCTTTTAGAAAAAAGATTCATCACGTGCTGCCTATGAAAGCGGATATTCTGGTTATTCCGGAGTGTGAAGCGGAGGAGAAGTGGAAGGGGCTCGATAAGGAGCTTGGAATTGAACCGTTACTTTGGTTTGGGAAAAACCGAAATAAAGGTCTTGGAGTATTCAGTATGAATGATTCCTATCAACTAAAGGTTCATCCCTCTTATAGTGAATACTTCCGTTACATCGTTCCAATTGAGGTTACCGGGAAAGAGGAATTTATCTTACTAGCAGTTTGGTCGCAGAAGGCCAACACAAAGTTTGAGAGTTACATAGGGCAAATCTATCATGCAATCAAACACTATGAGGCGCTGTTAGAAAAACCCTGCATCATCGTGGGTGATTGGAACAGCAATAAAGTATTCGATTCCATTAAAAGAGTCGGTAATCACACGACGGTGGTAGAGCATTTGAAAGAAAAAGGAATAGAAAGCGGGTATCACCGTTATTTTAACGAGGAGCATGGGCATGAAACCAAGCCAACTCACTATTTCTGGCGAAAGCATGAGCGACCATTTCATTTGGATTATCTCTTCGCCTCTAAAAGCCTTTTGGATAGAATGAGGCATTTTGAAGTGGGAAGTTTTGATGAGTGGATTGCTTATAGTGATCATGTGCCGTTGATGGCGGAGTTCGACTAGCTTGGATTTTAGTGATGAATTGGTAAGAAACAAATATTAATTTTTGGGAGAAATAGTTATGTGGATAATTTTAGGGGTAATAGCAATAATCGTAACGTGTATAAATTTATATCTGTATTCAGCTGGAAAGGATTATAAGCTTGCGATGGCGATGGGATTATCATTTACAGCATTAACACTTTGTGCAGAATACAGCCTTGTATCAGATTGGGTAGAGGTGAAAGATTGGTCAGCTTTAATGGATGTAGTCCCTGGTATGGAGAGGGCATTGTGGTTTTTGACCATTGCTTCTATCTTACTAAATATAACTCCAATATTTTTAGAACGAAAAAATAAGAAATAATGACTTAACGTCGAAAGGGGGAAGCGACTTTGCCTACACGCACAATCGTAATTTCTGATATTCATGGCTGCTTCAAAGAGTTCAAAACCACTCTTGAAAATCTAGAATACCAACCAGGTCAGGACAAGCTCATCCTATTAGGCGATTACATCGATCGCGGTCCACAATCCCTAGAAGTGGTGGAGTATGTGATGGAGCTTTCCGAGCACGAGAATGTGGTGGTGCTTGGTGGTAATCATGAGGATATGTTCATTTCTTTTCTGGAGGAACCAGAATTTAATGAAGAAAACCGTTTCTTTAGAAATGGTGGAAAGAAAACGGTGGAGAGCTTTTGTAAACCGTATCAGGTTTATGAAGTTAATCCAGCGGCGAAGCAAGTGATTTTAGAAAACTATCAAAAGCATATCGAATTTTTGAAGAGTTTACCTGATTACTATGAGGATGGCGACTATATCTATGTTCATGCAGGCGTGGATCTCGACTTGCAGAACTGGAAAAATACGAGCAAAAATGATTTCCGCTGGCTTCGCGAGGCCTTTTGGAATCAGAAGAACGAGACTGGCAAAACAATCGTATTCGGCCATACACCTACTCCCTTTTTACATGAGCATCCAACCCATGGAACGGGCGTGAAATCCAACGACATCTGGTACCATCCCCAACAAGATCGCATTTGTATTGATGGGGGCTGTGTGTTTGAAGGTGGGAAGTTGAATGCGTTGGTGTTGGAGGACTAAATATAGGAACGTTTAACTTTATGATGTCCTATTAATTGCAGCATAGTAATAAAGAGAGGGGTTTCAATTTGGATATTTTTGATTATCTTGAAGAAATGCAGAAGGACATATTAGAGTGTAGTTTAGCTGCCTTCGAGAAAAAATACTATGCAGTCTGTGTTGAAAAATCAGGAAAAAATGAAGCGATAAAAATTCAAAAAGTAAATATGGATGAGTATAGAGAATCCATGAAAGATGGAATTTCCCAAGCCTTAAAGTTAGCTGCAAAAGGGTCAGCTAAAGTAATTTATTTTGAATATGATATGGATAATGGGTGGAACAGTAACTTTTTTATTTGTGATGATTACAAGGAACTTTTTGAAGAAGATGACGAGTGGGCATGTGACTGGTTTGAGGAGGTTAATGGAGGCTCTCTTGAAGAATTCTCTGAGATTTATTTAGAAAATGGGTTCAATTCCACCAATAAAGCTCTAGGGAATACATTATATTTAATTGCAAGAACAGTAGTTTTGTTTTCCAGTGTGTGTCAAAAAATAGAAACGAACATTCCGATCTGTATTGCCTTTCATGATCAAGATCCAATAATGAGAGTAAAGAATGAAGGGTGAGGAAGGATCGTTTTTTGTTTCCTTGATAAAAATAGAGGTGTAGATTTGTGAAAAAGAGTAGGTTTATATGGTTACTATTAATGATTAGCTTAGGAGTAAATTTATATATTTTCGGCAAATGGCTATTAATCGAACGATCGTATGAAGCTACCACAGAAGAAAAGATAATTTTAAGTGAGATGGTTCATAAAACAGTCATCAGTGAAGATTATAAAAAGTTAGCTGAGCAAGAGAATATTATTGCTATTGATACAAGTATTGATAAAAACAAGGGTGGCGTATTCCCTTACTATCTTACGGTTGGAGTTCGTACTGATAAGCAGACCTATATATTTTCTTGCAATAATGAGCAATGTTTGGAAATGGAAAACGAAGGATGGACTTATTCTAGGTATGAAGAAGAAAAGCCACGACTTCCATTTAAAAAATAAAGGGTAATTATAGGGGGAAAGTTTTATTTTGAAAAAACTATTGCTGAGTATCTTATTTATTATGGTTACGCTGACAGGAATTTATTTCTTAACTAATAATGGTGTTCAATCAAGTAATCCAACTCCTGTATTGGATGAACAAGTTATTGAAAAGTATCTTTCTGAGGAAATGATGAATCCAAACTCCGGGGGAAAAATATTTGTCGCATATGAAATATTAGCAACAGATAAAAACGAAGGCGAAATTTATTTGTGGGCGTTAATAGAAGAATATTATAAAAAAGGGGAATTCATAGGTCAAGGTAGCGGGATGTCTGTTCCAGTTGTATTAACTCTAAGTGAGAATGATGATTCCATGGAAATTAAAAGTCATTCATTACCCAGTGATGGGTCCTTTTACGAAAAAAGTATAAAAGAAATGTTTCCTAAAAAAATTCATCAAAAAATATTTGGCTATCCTTCCAATCATATTGGAGAGTTAATAGAAGAAATGGATAACAAAGTAAAAGATTATTATTAGAATAAAACGCATCCTAATTAATAGAAGAGACTTCAAAATATGACTTTAATAAAAGGCTTAAATGAAACACTTTGTTTAGACAATAAATTAACTTTTTACTAAGGTTTGTGGGACAGACACCTCGTCCCACTTAACGGGAAGGGGAAATCGGTGACAGATAGAGTCCGAAAAGAAATAATTTCAATTTTGGTTTTTTTAGTTGTTACGATGTCTTTACTATCAGGTTGGTTTTTCTTTATAAAATCGGATCATCGTGGCATTGTAGGCGATTTAGAAGAGAATACATTCATCCTTTATCCTACAAAAGTAAATCCAGAAGCAGAAACCTTTTCTCCAGTTATTTATTTTTCGAATAATACTAGAGTGTCAGGAAAAAAAAGCAGTGTTAAAGATTTGGAAGAGAATCAAGTGGTTAAGGTATGGGTAGAAGTAGTGGATGATCAGTACATTGCGAAAAAAATAAAAATTACAAAGGATAGTTTTGATTGATTTTTTATAGTAAATAATATAGATATGGAGGGTGAATATGCCGTTAGAACAAGAAGTATCTTGGATGTTAATCTGTGGTTTTTCAATAATTATGGGAGTTACAATATTAACTACTTTATTCCTTATGATTAAAAAGAAAAGCAACATCTTTGGATTTGGATTCACTCTTATGCATTTGGTTTTTTCCTCGATTGTGTTTTATTTCATCATGAAAGTTACCTCATTTGACTATACCCACCTAATGGCTTCAGAAGAAATATCCCTACATTTAGGAATAGCAGGTGTTGTTTGGGCTATTGGCATGCTTTCTTTAATGTTGGGAATATATAATTTTACAAAATTAAGAATGAAAATCTCTTAAATATCAAAAAAAGTATTTTTACTAGAAGGTGTAAATTTTGAGAAAAATCGGTGTGTTCTTGGTTCTTAATGGAATTGATATTAATATTTCTTAAGAGAAAAAACTAACTCGTTGGAGCTTATCTATAACAAGGTAAGCTTCTTTTTTGCGTGAAGAAATTTTAATATTTAGGTTTTACGGTTTTTTATTCTCTTAGTGTAAAATTATACCAATAATTATTAAGAGGAATTTTAATGACTATTTTGGGACTTGGTGCTGCCTTAATTTTTGGTATTGTGCTGTTGGTTATTGGTATTTTGACTAAGAAGAATTGGCTGAAGTTGATTTCACTCATTCCATTAGGGATTGCTTTGTATCACAGTGTTTATCTTATCTTTTGGTGGTTTAGCATGTGAAAGGTTGAAGGGACAGATACATGGTCCCATTTTTTATTGTATGAATCACAAGATCTGTCGCAGTCTCGCCCATCGATCTTCCAAACAGGAATCCTGCCATGGATGTCGAATGATGTAGTATGTACTACGTAATATTTCCAACCAGTAAAGATGAAATCCTTAGGTATGGGAGTGATGTTAGTGGATTTGATGGAGATTCAGCCGGCAGTTCAAAGGATTGCGGATGCCATTGCTGCTGTTTTGAAAATTGAAGTGGAGATAGCGAATAAGCATTTTATACGGGTAGCTGGGACTGGGGAGCAAAAATCGAGTGTCCTTCACAAGATGGAGGGGGACTTGGTGTATCAATCAGCTCTTCGAACAGGAGGACCAGTAATTATAGAGAATCCTGGATACGAGGAGGTTTGCGAGCGGTGTAAGTTTTATCAGAATTGTTCGGAGACAGGCGAAATCTGTACCCCTATTACCTATAAGGGTCAACCCATTGGTGTGATTGGATTGTTGGCTTTTAATGAGGAGCAGCGGAGACGGTTGTTTGAGAATAAAGAAGATATTTTATCTTTTCTTTATAAAATGGCAGAGCTTTTATCCAGTAAGCTTCATGAACATGAAATGGTGGAACAGCTCACTAGAAGCTCTGAGAAAATGGCTCGTCTGATTAATCTCGTAAATGAAGGTATTGTTGTCTTAGACGGGAATGGAATTATTCAAGAGACGAATGTGAAGGCAAGGATATTACTAGAAATAGAGGAAGAGGCATGTGAACTCCCTCCTAATGTCAGAAGTCTATTCAAGGAAATTGTTCAGGATACTGCAGTTGAACATCAACCGTTCACCGTTGAGATTAACGGAAGGAGTAAATCCTTTTTTATAGTAAAGCAAAAGCTTTCTTCCATCGGAAGGTACACAGAATTTCTCTTAATTCTTCAAGATATCCATGAGATTCAGTATTTAGCAGAAAAGGTGACAAAGAATCAAAAGCGTGCGTTTGATAAAATTGTTGGGACAAGTGCCCAAATAAAAGAGGTGAAGGAATACGCTTATAATGTGTCGCAATCCCCATCCACTATATTAATTCAAGGGGAAAGTGGGACAGGGAAAGAAGAGTTTGCAAAAGCGATTCATTTTTCCAGTAAACGAAAAGATCAACCCTTAGTAACTGTCAATTGTGGAGCTATTCCGGAGCATTTACTAGAAAGCGAATTGTTTGGGTATGATGCGGGGGCTTTTACAGGAGCAACGAAGAAAGGAAAGCCTGGGAAATTTGAACTTGCCAATAAAGGGACCATTTTTTTGGATGAGATCGGTGAAATGCCAGCGCTTCTCCAAGTAAAGCTGCTACGAGTGTTGCAGCAACGAGAAGTGGAGAGAGTAGGGGGAGTGACGCCAATCCCAGTTGATGTAAGAGTGATTACGGCGACAAATAGAGATTTACAGGAGATGGTGATGCAAGGAACCTTTCGGGAAGATCTCTATTATCGTCTGAATGTTATTCCTATGATTCTTCCTCCCCTCAGAGGACGAAAGGAGGATATTATCGCCCTCAGTGAGCATTTTATCTCTTCCTTTAATAAAGAATTTAATAGCAATATATTAGGTCTCGGAAAAGATGTGAAGGAATTAATGATTAATTATTCATGGAAAGGAAATGTTCGGGAGCTGAAAAACTTCATAGAATACCTTTTTAACTTCTTGTCTACTGGTTGGATAACAATGGATAGAGCAGAAGCACTAATTAGCAAAAAACTAAAGCTACAAAAGGGTGACTTCGATAAAAAGGAAATTTCTTTTTCTTTAGAGGAGATGGAGAAAGAAATGATTATAAAGGCTGTTACCCATGTAAAAAGCCAAAGTTTAAATATAGAAGATGCTAGTAGATTGTTAGGAATAGGCAGGGCTACATTATTTAGAAAAATGAACAAGTATCAAATTAAGACCTAGTCTCATTTTAAGACTTAATGATACAATATATCTAATTTGTATTTTCTGAATTTTTAGTAACTAGCATAGTATCAAAACGATACTATGCTAGTTACTTTCTTTTTTAAAAGCTCATTTCTCAAAGATTGTTACTAAAAATCTAAGAAAAAGACGGACATTTTGAATGAGTATGTAAATAAATCTACCTCCACGAAAAGAACGCGACAGCAACGTTGATGACGGGTGTCTTCACTATACGCAAAAGAAACAAAGTTTGCGAAAACAGCCTTTTTTAAAATGTAATAGAGTAGGAGTGAAAAAGTTGGCACGCTTTTTGCATATATACTAGCAAACAAGTAAAGGAGTGGAAGAACTTGATTCATTTACTTCAATCAACCAAGGCTCCCGCAGCTGTTGGGCCGTATTCACAAGCAGTACAAGCACATGAATTTGTTTATTTATCCGGTATGTTGCCGTTGTGTCCTGAAAGTGGAACGATGGTAGGAGAAAGTGTAGGAGAGCAAACCGAACAGGTGATGAGAAATATTGAGAATCTGCTGTTGGACTTGCATTTATCATTACAGGATGTTGTGAAAACCACTATTTTTCTAGATTCCATGGATTCTTTTCAAACTGTTAATGAAATTTATGGAACCTATTTTTCTGAACATAAGCCAGCAAGAAGCTGTGTTGAAGTAGCCGCTATTCCAAAAGGAGCACTGGTAGAAATCGAAGTCATTGCAAAATTACCTTAGGAGGTACTCACATGCAAAGAACGTTGCAAACAGAAATACATTGGGCAAAGAATGAACTTTATGCTCCTTTATATAACCCGGATGAGCTTGTTTTTTTTCAAAATGAGGAAATAGAAAAGGTTCATCGTTTACAACAATCCCATCAGTCTTTTACTAGAACCCCACTTTATCAGCTGAAGCATTTGGCAAAGCATTTAAAGGTGGAGGATATTCAAGTAAAGGACGAATCCTTCCGATTTGGACTAAATGCCTTTAAGGTCTTGGGAGGAATTTATGCGATGGCAAAGTTTTTAGCGGATAGGTTGGGCGATAAGGTAGAGAATTTATCCTTTGAGATTCTAAAGTCTAAAAAAGTAAAAAGGCAGCTGGGGACATTCACGTTTATCTCCGCTACAGACGGTAATCATGGTCGCGGAGTTGCGTGGGCTGCAAGAGAGCTTGGGCATCGATCGGTTATTCTTCTGCCTAAAGGTTCTTCTGAAAAAAGGCTGGCAGCTATTCGAGCAGAAGGAGCGGAAGCAGAAATAACAGATATGAATTATGATGACACGGTACGACTTTGTGCAGAAATATCCGTAGAAAAAGACTGGGTCATTGTTCAAGATACAGCATGGGACGGCTATGATGAAATCCCGCTTTGGATTATGCAGGGCTATGCTTCCATGGCAAAAGAGATTGTAGAACAACTCGAGGAGAAAGGGGCAAAGCCTCCAACCCACCTGTTTTTGCAAGCGGGAGTTGGTTCTTTTGCAGGAGCCATTACTGCATTTATGGCGCAATTTTATCGAGAGGATCCACCAATAGTTATCGTGGTAGAGCCAGACAAAGCGGATTGCTATTATCGTTCATTTTCCAACAAAGAAGGAAAGCGCGAAATAGTGACTGGAGATATGTTCACCATTATGGCGGGATTGGCTTGCGGCGAACCCAATACCCGGGCGTTTCGGATACTGGGACAATATGCAAAAGCAGGTTTTTCATGTTCCGATAATGTGGCTGCTCTTGGTATGCGATTATATGGCAATCCATTAAAGGATGATCCACGAATCATATCAGGTGAATCGGGGGCAGTGACGCTTGGATTAGTCTATCATTTGTATAAGAATAATGCCTATCAAACGATACAAAAAGAGTTAAACCTAAATTCCCAATCTCGTATTCTGCTTATCAGCACAGAAGGGGATACAGACCCTGCTCATTATCAGGAGGTTGTCTGGAAAGGTTTATATCCCAATTAAAAACCATCAATGATTCTCAAATTAAGAGGAGGAGTTTCAATGTCCATTCATAATGAACAAAATGTAATTGAATTATGCCAATCCTTAGTACAAATCAGTAGTTATTCAGGAAACGAAGACAAGGTGGCGAAATACATTCAAGATTATGCAAAGCTGAACGGGTTTGATGAAGTAGTGGTAGATGAATACGGCAATGTCTTGCTCATTATCAATGGAAACGTCTCAGGGCCAACTGTATTGTTTGATGGACATATCGATACGGTACCCGTTCAATCCGAGCATTGGACAGTGGGACCATTTTCTGGAGAAATAATAGAAGGCAAAATATATGGTCGTGGCACCTCCGATATGAAGGGAGCAGTCAGTGCGATGATTTCCGCTGCAATTCAGTACGCAGAGGAGACGAAAAAAGAGTTTCCAGGAAAAGTCGTCGTCTCGTGCAGCGTGCATGAGGAATGCTTTGAAGGAGTTGCAACAAGACGGGTCAGCGAATTGATGAAGCCAGACTTTGTCGTAATAGGAGAAGCCACCAATCTAAACGTAAATCGTGGTCAGAGAGGGCGGGCGGAGATTGTGGTCGAAACGATAGGAAAGCCATCCCATTCCTCCAATCCACGTAAAGGAATAAATGCTGTTTATCAAATGATGAAGCTTGTTGCAGAAATAAACGAACTGCCAGTTGCCCAACATGATGTGCTTGGGGAAGGCATATTGGAGTTAACTGATATTAAATCCTCTCCATATCCTGGTGCATCTGTTGTTCCCTCCCTTTGTACTGCCACGTTTGACCGTCGTCTGTTAGTGGGTGAAACAAAAGAATCGGTATTACGTCCCATTCAAGAATTAATTAATCAGCTTCAGAAAGAGGATTCTACTTTTAAAGCAAATGTTTATTATGCAACGGGAGAAGAGCGATGCTATACAGGAGCTTTTATTCGTGACGAGAGATATTTTCCTGCTTGGTTGATTGAGAAGGAAGAGAAGTTTTTACAAGAAACCTTAGCAGAACTAAATGATACGGGAATACCTGCTCAACTTTCTCATTATTCCTTCTGTACAAATGGCAGTCATTTTGCAGGTGAGAAAAATATCCCTACTCTTGGATTTGGTCCATCTCCAGAATTCTTGGCGCACATTGATGACGAGTATATTGAAATTGATCAATTGTTAAAAGCAACTGTGGGTTACAAAGCTATCCTACATGCATTAACGAAACAAAAAGTATCAGGGAAGGAGGCCGAGAATTATGTATGATTTAATCATTCGAAATGGAAAGGTTATCGATGGAACTGGTTCCCCGTGGTATTACGCTGATATTGCGGTAACAGAAGGGAAAATCGTGAAAATTGGCAAGTTAACAGCGTTTCAAGCACGAGAAGAATATGATGCTAAAAACAAAGTAGTGAGTCCAGGCTTTATTGATATGCACACCCATTCTGATTTGGTCATCTTAGATCAACCAATGATAGAAGCAAAGGTGAGGCAGGGAATAACGACCGATTTGCTTGGGCAGGATGGGATAGCAGCTGCGCCTCTTCCGGATCAATATGTTTCCGCTTGGAGAAAGAATTTGGCTGGTCTGGACGGTACGCCTCCAATAACATGGGATTGGAGAACGGTAGATGAGTACCTAACAAAAATAGAGGAAAATAAACCAAGCTATAATGTTGCTGTTTTAGCCCCGCATGGGAATATTCGAATGGAAGTAATGGGTCTAGAAAACCGCCCTGCAACCCCGGAAGAAATAAAACAAATGCAGGTCGTCCTTCGCAGGTCTTTAGAGGAAGGGGCAGTGGGTCTTTCTACAGGTTTAATTTATCCGCCTTGCTGTTTTGCTGAGATGGAGGAGCTTGAAGCTTTATGCCAAGTTATTGCCGAATACGGAGTTCCTCTTGTGATTCATCAACGAAGTGAAGGAGACGAAATTTTAGAGTCCATGCAAGAGCTGATCGATATGATGAAACGCTGTGGTGCGCATCTTCATTTTTCTCACTTGAAAAATTGCGGCAAGGAAAATTGGCATAAAACACCTGACCTCCTCCGTCTTATCGATCAAGCGAGAACGGACGGCCTTGAAGTGACGTTTGATCAATATCCGTACACTGCTGGAAGCACAATGTTAAGCGCTATTCTTCCCCCATGGGCGCATGATGGGGGAAGTGACATGATGCTAGAGAGATTAGCTGATGAGGATCTTCGAAAACGAATGATAAGTGAGATGGCAACAGCCCTTAAAGGATGGGACAGTATGTCGAAGTGGGCAGGGTGGGATGGCATTATCATCACATCTGTGGAAACAACGGAGAAGCAATATTGTGTAGGCAAAACCATTACACAAATTGCACAGATAGAGAAGAAAGAAGATTGTGCAGAGGTCGCATTGGACTTAATTCTTCATGAGAAGAATGGAGTGGGGATGATTGACTTTGTGATGAATGAAGAATCGGTAAAAATGATTCTCGCACATCCATCAGGAACAATCGGAAGCGACGGATTACTTGGTGGGGAACCACATCCACGTGCATATGGTTCTTTTCCTAGAATCCTTGGAAAATATGTGAGAGAAGAGAAGGTTCTACCTTTAGAAGAAATGATTCGGCGAATGACCTCCCAACCTGCAAGAATCATTGGTTTGCAGGATCGAGGCATTATTAGGGAAGGATTAGTGGCGGATCTTGTCATTTTTGATTCAGATACGATTATAGACCATGCGACATATGAAAAACCTCGACAATTTAGCACAGGAATAGAATTGGTGGTCGTAAATGGAGAAATTATTATTCAAGGAGAGGAAACTAGAGTGAAGCCTGCAGGAAAAGTATTGCGGCGCCAGTATCATGAACAGCCTCTAAAAGTGCAGGTGTAAAGCAGCTTCATTATGGATGAACAATAAAGGGGAGGGAATCAAATGGGTGTCAGTATAGTGGTTATAGGAATTGTTATCGTTTATCTGGGTGTAATGGTTTACATTGGGTATGTGTCATCTAAGAAGATAGAAAACAATGACGACTTTCTGGTAGCAGGAAGAAAGATGGGGCCTTGGCTGCTTGCAGGTAGTTTAGCCGCAACAGAAGTAGGGGGAGGTTCTACACTTGGCGTCGTTTCCAAGGCTTATGGAGATTGGGGATTTTCCGCATTTTGGTATGTAACGACTATGGCAGTAGCCTTTATCATTCTAGCATTTATCGCACCTCTTCTTAGACGTTCTTTAGTTAAAACAGTTCCTGAATATTTTACAAAAAGGTATGGAAAAAAGAATGGACTATTAACCTCCATTATTATGTTATTACCGATGGTAGGCTTAACAGCCGTTCAAATTATAGCATCTGCCACCATTCTCTCCGTGATGACGGGCTGGGAATATACCATCTCAGTGATCGTGATTACTGGAGTAGTTGCAGCCTATAGTGTAATGGGTGGCATGTATAGCGTGGTTTATACAGATGTCGTGCAATGGGCATTTATTCTAATCGGAATGGCCTTAATCATCCCATTTGCGTTAAACGCTGGAGGAGGATTTACAGAGCTTACTGCCAATGTTCCAACAGAAAAATGGAGCATGTTTGATGGCGCAGGGTTTGGTACTATTTTAGCGTTAATCGTCATGTATATCGCTTCATTCACAGTTGGACAAGAAGCGGTGCAACGCTACTATGCTGCCAAGGATGAAAAAGCAGCGAAAAAAGCATCCATTATCACTTCCATAGTCTATGCCCTATTCGCATTTATTCCTGCCTTTATCGGAATTCTTATGTATGGAATGGTCCAAAACGGGATAATTAATGAATCAATCATGACAGAATATGGCGCAAACTATGCCTTGCCATTAATGGCTGTAGAAGTTCTCCCATCGTTTGTGGTAGGAATCTTATTTGCAGCACTGATCTCCGCAACTCTATCCAGTGCATCAAGTAACCTACTAGCAGCTGGATCCATCTTCACAAACGACCTATATAAGCCTTACATTAAAAAGAATGCAACAGATGCGGAGCTACTAAAGATGATTCGCCTAACCATGGCTGTTGTCTGTGCACTCAGCCTTGCTATCGCTATCTTTAATTTTGCTGATATCATTACCCTCTTAATGTTCTCCTTTACGTTAAGAGCAGGTGGGGCATTTATCCCTTATTTACTTGGCCATCTGTGGGAACGCGCAACAGCTGCAGGAAGTATGGCCTCCCTAGTGTTGGGAAGCATCACGGTGGTTCTAGCAGAAAGAGGCATTATCAACTTCTTTGGTTTAGACCCAATCTATCCAGCTTTAATAGTAAGTGCACTTGCCTTCTATTTTGTATCTATTTATACAAGCAAGCCAACAGCAAAGCTGGTAGATGTGAACGATCATAAACAGGAAAAAATATCGTAAACTTCGGTAAGGATATTAGTCCTTATTTCGCCAAAAATAGTACAGAAAAAAGACATGTCGAGGTGGCATGTCTTTTTTTATGAAATGGGATTGCAGGAAACCTACAATCATCCCTCAATCAAAGCAAAATACTCCATCAACTCTCCGTCTATTTCCACCAAAATAACAGCTGGTGCGTCCCCGCTATTGTACTCCTCTTCTGTGGAATAAACTTCTGTTCCTTTCGGTAATTTGCTCGCATAGAGATTTCGGAACCCCCAACTGTTGGTTGTTTGCTTCTTAATTCCCCCTATTTTTGCCCCTTTGGAATAGCCATTCACTGGATCAGGATTCGTGCTTCTACTATATATTAATTCATCTAACTTTATAATGTCGGCGTCACTATTGCCTTCTAGGATGTCTTTTGCTGTTGGATTTCCTGATGTAGTAGAGCCACACCCTGCTACTAATAATATAAGGACGAACATGGCCAATAACTTGTGAAAGTCTATAATATTACCCCCATTTCATTGTACAATCCAACGTTTCTTGTCTGTATTTTAGCACGAACATTTGTAAACTAATATAAAAAGTGGAATATAAAGGATTTTATTTGTTGCTGTCGAAAAATAAGGGAAGATAACTTATTTTGGCAACAAGGGGGAAGCCATTTGTCTAAATCGATTGATTACGATGCATTCAAAAAGATGACTCCAAAGAAACAGGCGCAGACTTTAACGAATCTCATGTTACAGGGGAAGCATGAGATAGTTCAACGCCTTATTCATGGCGGTAAGCAGGGCAGTACAGAAGCCTCAGAAAAAATACATAGAGATAGCAAAAAAAGAGTCCAACCTTCACAAGCAAACCTATATAAAAGGGATTTTTGCACAGCAGATGAATTTCGTTATAACCATGCGCAAAACGCAGATAGTAATCGAAGTTCTAGAGAAGTATTAGCTGGAAGTGGATCGAATTTGTTTGGAGGGAAGAGGAGGAGAAAGAGGGGGTAAACACAAATGGAATTTAAAGATTATCTGCTAAGTGGAGCTGGCTATACATTAAATATATTTCGTTTTGCTAGTTTGATTGCTGGAATTGGTTACATAACCTGGGGGGAACTTGAAGAAAAAAACAACCTGAAATAACATGGGCATGGTTTTCACAAAGGAATAAGCTTGGTGCCATGACGAAATAGTCACTATTTTGTCTTTAAATGTGTAAAAAGTTGGAGTAAAATAGGTTTATAGTATTATATTTACTTCAAAGGGGATAAATGTAAAAATGACAAACAATGTTTCTATTTTTAGAAGGTTTTTACAAGAGAAAGATGTGTACATGGAAGAAGGTACAAACGAAGATGGTACTTCTTTCTTTAGAGTAGAGCAGAGACTTAAGAATGGTGGATCTGTTGTACTGGCCCTAGGTTTTGATGAAAGTGAAGAAATTATTGATATTTATGTGTTTGATATTGCGGATGTTGTGGATGCCTACAAAAGAGAGTCCACGCTAAAGTTAATAAATGAGATTAATAGAGATTTAAGATACTCGAAGTTTACCCTCGACGATAGTGGAAGAGTTAGTAGTAGCTATTGCATGATGTTTGAGGATAACTTTAATCCTAATGTTCTAATGAGACAACTTGTTCTTGCACTGAATTGTGTAGAAGAAGTGTATCCGAAGTTTATGAAGATTGTTTGGTCGTAGTATTTTTATATAATCATTGATTTTTGGGGCTAGCCGATTGTGGTTTGCTCCTTTTATATTTTGTTAGCGGATAGGTAGGGGTAATGGAATTGAGAAAAAGAGATGAATCTGAGAAGGTTATTGCAGTATATAAAAAAATAAGCCAACTAAAAATAAAAGCAAAAAACGAGAAAGATAAATTAAAAAGAAAGCGGTTAAAAAAGGAGGTAGAAAAGCTTCAACAAAGTCTGCCTAATATTAAAAGAAAGGTTTATGAAAAGCAAAAAAGGAATAGAGGTGGGGCCGATGATAAATTTAAGGAAGAGCAAATAAAAAAGAAAGAAGAGGAATACCGTCAAATGCTTATAAAAGAAGACTTAGAAAGGAGGAAGAATAGAAAGAAATTAGTAGTTACATACACGGAAGTAGATAAATCTGCCAAAGCGTGCCCGTCGTGTGGTGTTCCTTACAATCTAAGCTCAGGTTTTAGCAGGTGTAGGTGTAGTTGATTAGATATTTGGGATATAAGTTTAGGGGTTGATAGAGAATGAGATATACAAATAATGTTGACGAGATTACGGCTGAAATGCTGGATGGTTTTTTTGTGGGATGGCCGAAGTCTCCAAATGCCGAGATGCATTTAAAGCTTTTGAAGAACAGTAGTAAAGTAATTTTTGCTCTAGATGAGGATGCCAATCAAGTCATTGGTTTTATCACAGCGATTAGCGATGACGTGTTATCTGCTTATATCCCGTTTCTTGAAGTGCTGCCTGATTATCAACATCAAGGCATCGGCAAGGAGCTGGTGAGGCGGATGTTAAAAGAGCTCGAGCATATTTATATGATTGATTTGTGTTGTGATGATGAGTTAGTTTCTTATTATGAGAAGCTTGGAATGATACGCTCTAATGGGATGTTATCGAGGAATTATGAGAGGCAGTCTGGGGGTTGATATGTTAGTTAGGGGTTGTGAAAGGGAGGGAGAGTTTGAAAAAAGGTAAATTTTTCTTGTGTGTTATTGTTGGGGTATTTCTGGGGCAATTAGCCTATAGTTTATTTATGGGAAAAGAAATAGATTGGGTGCTTTTTGTTGTTGGTTGTATTAGTTGTGTTATAGGTGCAGCAGTTGTACGTATGCTGAAGGAATGAGGTAGGGGAATGATTGCCCTTTTTAAAGAGACATGTCTCAAAGGCATGTCTCTTATTTAGGTAGCTGGGTAGGTGAATCCCTAATTCACTCATCCTCAATTATTTTGATTATTTTTCTCCATAAACTCTTTTATCATTTTGGATGTCTTCGAGGTGTCAATTCCGCGCCGTACCGCAGTTTCAATCACCACATATTGTAAGAATAGAAATAGTACTATGAGAAAAATTACAAGTCCTGTTGGAAGATTCATTGATAACACCTCTATTTAATTTTTTTGAGACGGAGGGACAGGTCCCTTGTCCCATGAGACTGAGGGACAGGTCCCTTGTCCCAGTTAGGGTAGAACAATGGAATTGAATAATGCAGATAAGTCTCTTATTTTTTCTATCTCAAAAGGATTTAATCTGCTTTTGTCGAAAGAAGGTAATTAATATTATTTTGGCAAAAAAGTGATCGGGGGAAAAAGCAATCACTCTGCTCTCAAAATAAGTTAAACACGACAATTTTTTCAGCATGTTTTTCTTGGTTATCATCCTTAGTGAACCAAATTCTAACCCACTGCCTTTTTTTTAGGTCCTTTTTATTTTGAATTTGAAAGGCTTTGAATCCGATCCCTGTTATGGTGGTATCATCGGAAATCATTATTTCTTCTAAGTTATATACTGCATCACCTTTTATGATAAACGGAGTCAGAAATATTGTATTTTCCGTTGTATTTTCAACTTTTAATCTCATATCAGCAACTCCATGCCTAGCATAATCGATTATGTACCAGACAGCCACCGAGGAACAAACTGCGAGAAGCATTTTTATTAATCTATTGATTGTTTTACACCCCATTTCGGCTATACTGTAATTCCATTTATTGGTTTTATAGATTAATAATAGCATTCAATGTGCTGATAATTAAGTTTTATTTTCCAAGCCTAGCATTGGCATCTAAAAAATAGGAGGATCCACCCATGCAACAAATTGACCAATTACTACGAGACCATGATCTAACCCACAAAAAAACCGCCATCATGGAAGCATTAGAAAATTCAATTAAACTAAATAAGGTGAAAATGGATGAAGAGGATATTCCTCTTGGAGTCTCTAAAATGGGCGGCTCCCCCGATTTGCCTGAAGGTTGGGAGTTTCCTAGCTATAAAGAGAACTATTTGACTTTTCTTGTCCAAATTAATCTGACGGAAGTAAAGGAATATGATAAGGATAACCTGCTGCCAGAGCAAGGGATGCTGTATTTATTTTATGAAGCACTGGAGCAGCCTTGGGGATTTGAAGAGGATGAGGGATGTTTTAAAGTGATGTATTTTGAGGGTGACATGGAGGAGCTGGTTAGAAAGGAAAGTCCGAGTATTAGAGCAGAATTCGTAGCTTTTCCAGCGTTTAAACTTTCATTTGAATATATCGTCACTCTTTCGGAAGATCCCGAGGACCTTGATTTTTCAGACGAAAACGAAGAGGAAGACTTTTGGAATTTGCGTGGGGAGTTGATGCAGCCTGAGGATGAAGAAGGAAACGTGGAGACAGCACATTATATGCTCGGTGCACCGCTTAGTATCCAAAATGATGTGTTTGAAGACCTCTTTGAAGATGGAAAAGACCCTGTCCTATTGTTCCAAATCGATTCTGATGAAGAACTCTCAGAAATGACGTGGGGCGACTGTGGCATGCTGTACTTTTGTATGGAAAAAGAGGATTTGGTGAACAAGCAATTTGATAAGGTGAAGTTTACACTGCAGTGTTATTGAAGCAAGGGAACGGTTCTGGTGGTTCATTCAAGTTTGATCCGCCGCCACGGATAAGGAGGAAGTTTTTATGGTGCAGTTTGAGAGAAATTCAGTAGTTGGGTACAAGGATATTGAGATTCCTTATATGCTCATAAGAAAAGAAGAAGGTACAAAGCGATTAGCCATCATTCTTCCAGGAGTAGGGTATACGGCACAAGCTCCTCTTTTGCATTATGCTATGAATGTTTTTCTTGGTAAGGGTTTTGATGTGTTGCAGGTGAATTATCAGTACAATAACAACCTGGCGTATGCTGATTTTAGTGAAATAGCGACAGCCATAAAGCTTGATGTGAAAGCCGTGCTTGATAATTTTTTGGAGGCAAAAGTCTATGAGGATTTCTGTTTGATAGGAAAATCGCTTGGCACCATCGCCATGAGCTCTGAGTTACATAGAGAAGCTTTTAAAAATGCAAAAGCCATTTGGTTGACTCCGTTAATTCAACGGGAGGATGTGTTACATGCCATGGTGAGTAGTGAACAAAAAGGGTTGTGCATCATTGGCGACCATGATTTTTGCTACAGCGAAGAGCCTTATTTGAAAGTAGTGGCGAACGAAAATATCACGGCAAAGCTAATACCGAATGTTGATCACAGCTTGGAATATGAGGGAGATGTGTTGGGGTCTGTTGAGGTATTGCGAGAAGTAGTGCGGGAGATGGAAGGGTTTTAGTGAGGCGGGGGACGGTTTTTGCGGTTTATTTGGAGTCGAATGAACCAGAAGAACCGTGCCCCTTTTTCTTTTAAAAAAATACTTGCTTCAGTGAAGAAAGAAAGTTATGATTAGTGTAAGAATATTTAGAAAATTGAATAAGGAGTATTTGCGATGTCTAAACTCAGGAAGGCTGATAAGAGCCTTATTAAGGACATGAACCGTTCTGCAGTTATTAATACGATTAGGAGAAAGGGGCCGATAAGTAGGACGGAAATTTCGAGTATTACCAATTTGGGGCAGTCTACCTTGACGAAGATTACAGAGGAGTTAAAGAATCTGGATCTGGTTTATGAAAAAGGAGAAGCCCATTCCACTGGTGGAAGAAAGGCGATTCTACTGGAATTTAATCATCTTTATGCTTTTGCAATTGGCATTAAAGTTATGCAAGATCACCTTGTTTTTGCCCTTACAGATCTTCAAGCAACCATCATTGATAAGCGAGATATCTATTTCGCTACCTCTTCAGATACACAGCATATCCTTCACCTCATGAAAAACACTATTCATCAACTTTTACAAGAAAACCAACTAGAATTAAATAGCTTAATTGGAATTGGCATTGCAGTTTCGGGTCTGGTTAACAGTGTTACCGGCGTGGTGTTAAAATCTCCTCTATTAAAATGGGAAAATGTTAATCTTTCAGAGCCGTTAATGGAAGAATTTCAGCTCCCTGTTTTTATTGACAATGATGTAAACGCATACATAAATGCGGAGCTTGAATTTGGCCATGGGCATACGAGTGATCAGTTTATTTGTATTTCTCTTGGGGACGGAATGGGAGCGAGCTTTGTTATCGACCGGAAAGTGTATAAAGGGGAGTATGGCGGGGCCGGTGAGTATGGGCATACCATCATCAATGTGGATGGCAGGCCTTGTTATTGTGGTCAGAATGGCTGTATTGAGACGTATTTGTCCAATAGTGCATTGAAGATAAATGCGCAGGAATTTGCGTCTCGTTATCCGAACAGTAGGTTAATCAACAAAGAGATTAACTATGAAACCTTAACAGAAGCTGCCAGAGAGAATGATTCGCTTGCCCTCATTTTATTTGAGCAGGCTAGCAAGTATTTAAGTATTGGCCTAATCAATGCAATAAACAGCTTTAACCCAAAATCAATTGTGCTTATTGGGGAAGCCTTGGTGGGAAAAGAGTTTTTCATTAGCCAAGCAACGGAAAGGGCAAAAGAGAATTTTTTTAAAGGAACCTTTGAAAGTCAGATTGTGATTTCCCAGCTTGGTGATGATGCTTGGGTGCAAGGAGCGGCACTGCAAGCAATCAATCAGCTTTTTCAGCCGCCAATTTACGAAGAAAGTAACACACTCTTAAACACATAGAAGGCTAGGAGGGGCAAGTAGTGGTAGGAGATAAAGGGTTTAAAAAATTTCTAGTTGTAAGCGTTTTCTTATTGCCAAACCTGATTGGTTTTCTCATTTTTATTGGGATACCCATTATCGCTTCCCTTGGCATCAGCTTTACAGAGTGGGACTTGTTGTCCGAACCAGAGTGGGTAGGGTTTGAAAATTATCAATCCTTGTGGGAGGACCCGGCATTCTGGGCAGCACTTTGGCACACCTTTTACTTTATTATCGGCTACATCCCACTTGTGATGGTGGGAGCGTTGGGGATAGCACTAATTCTAAATCAAAAGGTAAAAGGCATTACTTTTTTCCGCGCCGCTTATTTTATACCGGTGGTTTCATCCTGGGTAGCTGTTTCGTTAATTTGGAAATGGTTGTTTAACCCAAGCTACGGGTTAGTCAACTATGCCTTGTCGTTAATAGGAATAACGGGACCTGCGTGGCTGCATGATCCCAATTGGGCGATGCCAGCCATTATTTTAACAAGTGTTTGGAAGGATTTAGGGTTTGTTATGGTGATTTATCTTGCGGGATTGCAAGGGATATCCAAAAGCTATTATGAGGCAGCTGATATGGATGGTGCCTCCTCGTGGCGAAAGTTTTGGCATATTACCTTACCACTATTAGCACCTACGACCTTTTTCGTCACGGTCATTTCTTTGATTAACTCGTTTCAGGTGTTCGATCAGGTCATGATTATGACAGAGGGAGGACCGGCTGGCTCAACAAGTGTCATTGTGGAGCGAATCTACAATCACGCCTTCCGCTATTTTGAAATGGGCTATGCATCCGCCATTTCTTGGGTGCTGTTCTTCATTATTTTTGCGATTACATTGCTACAAATTCGGATTCAGAAAAGGATGGTGGGTCATGGAAACTAAGCAGGAAGTAAGGCTGGAACCATCTTCGCTATCTGTGCCAGTAAAGAAAGAACGTTCTTTTAGAAAAAAAATAAAAAATGTGCTGTTTTATCTCATTCTTATTCTTGGTGCAGCGATTATGCTTGTTCCGTTTATTTGGATGATTTCCACCTCCTTAAAAACATCAGGTGCAACAATGGTCCTGCCGCCACAATTCATACCAGAAGAATTTAACCTAGAAAACTATCAACGGGTTGCAGATACATTTCCTGTTTTCAAATTTTTGTGGAATTCCTTGTTGGTTGCGGTCACATCGACAATAGGGCAGCTCCTTTTATGTTCGATGGCAGCTTATGCTTTTGCCCGCCTGGAGTTTAAAGGAAGGGATGTTATTTTTGTCATCTATCTTGCAACCTTAATGGTGCCAAGCCAGGTGACGATGACGCCGCAGTTCATTCTGATGAAGTACATGGGGTGGCTAGATACGTACCAAGGCTTAATTTTACCAGGTATGTTTAATGCGTTTGGCACGTTTTTGTTGCGACAGTTCTTTTTAGGCATACCAAAAGAGCTGGAAGAGGCAGCGTTTATGGATGGTGCGAATCATTTTCGGATTTTTGCGCAGATTATTTTACCGTTATCGATGCCAGCTTTAGCAACGCTGATGATTTTCTCGTTTATGCAATCGTGGAATAACTTTTTATGGCCGCTAATTGTCGTGAACAGTCCGGATATGATGACCTTGCCACTTGGGCTTTCTCTCTTACAAGGCAGGTGGGAAACGGATTGGAATTTGATGATGGCTGGCGTAGTGATTAGTGTTATTCCGGTGCTGGCTGTGTATAGCTTTGCTCAGCGATATTTCATCCAGGGGATTACCTTAAGCGGAATGAAAGAATAGTAGATGGAAATTCTGGTAAGGAGGTGGTTCCCTTCTCTTCATTATAAGCTGGGAACTATAGTTTAGGTGGTCAGACAATCTACTAAAAATGAAAATCAGGGGGTAAGAAAATGAAGAAAACTTGGAAATGGGCAGGGTTGTTTTTATTATCATTCGTTCTTATTTTAAGTGGATGCAGTGGGCAAACAGGCGGTTCGGATGACAAAGTAGAGATCGACTATTTTACGTTTTCTCCAGGTGAAGCACATGAAGAAGATTTAAAGGACATGATTGCTGCTTTTGAAAAAGAGAACCCAAACATCAAAATCAACTATGAAATGGCGTCCTTTGAGGATTATTTCACAAAGCTTCAAACAAGGCTTGCAGGAGGATCAGCACCGGATACGTTTGAGCTGAACTATGAGAACTTTGTTAACTATGCTGCAAAAGGGACATTGTTAGAGCTTGATAGCTTAATGAAAGAGGATAGTGACTTTGATTCCTCTGAGATAAACAAAGCAGCATTTGAAGCCTTCCAATATGAAGGGAAGCAATATGGGATGGTGGAGTCTTTCTCCAATGTGGTGCTTTATTATAACAAGGATTTGTTCGATGCGGCCGGAGTGGAGTATCCAACTGCCGATTGGACGTGGGAGGATGAACTAGCAGCTGCCAAGAAGCTAACAGATAAAGGCAGTGGCGTTTATGGTACGTATGCACCGATTCAGTTCTGGGAATTTTATAAAACCATTGCACAGAATGGCGGTTCTATTTTTAATGATGACAAGACAGTAGCAACGGTCAATAGTACAGAGAATATTGAAGCATTACAATGGATGGTTGATAAAGTAAATAAACATAAGGTTACTCCTTCTGATGAAGAAATGTCTGGTCAATCCGATGGTGATCTATTCAAGGCTGGTAAAATTGCGATGCTGCGTACAGGAATTTGGATGATGGGCTCCTTCCAGGATGCATCTTTCAATTGGGATATCTCTGTTGAGCCAGGGAACACACAAAAAGCCCATCACTTCTTTGCCAATGGTCTTGCCGCATCTAAGGATACGAAGCATCCAGAAGCGGCGTGGAAATGGTTGAAATTCATGAGTGCAAGTGAAGAAGCAGCAAAAATCCGTGTGGAAAGCTCTTGGGAATTACCAGCGGTTAGCAATACAGAGCTTGTCGATGCTTATTTACAGCAATCTCCTCCAGAAAACAGAGAAGCAGTATTTGAAGCGCTAGATACGTTAGTAGTGCCGCCAGTAATTGAAGACTGGAATAAGCTTACTGATGCATTTACCAAGGAATTAGATCTAGTAAAACTAGGCGAAAAAACACCTGAGGAAGCATTGAACGATTTGCAGGACCAAATTCAGGCGTTAGTGGATTAACCTGTTTTAGGCTGAAAAATAGGAGAAAGATACGTGTTTTTCTCCTATTCTATGAGCCTGAAAATATAGAAAAGGAATGATTAGAATGACAGAAAATCGTTTGCTGGATGGCCTCTTTCAAACTCATTTTTTGCAGCTTCAAAACAAGCAACAGGAATCCTTTGCGAGAGTGAAAGAGTTAGTCAACGCTGCAGAGAAACGTGACACATTGGAATGCGCTGTATGGGCATGGCTAGTGACAGAGCATGCACTTCGCTTTCGAGATGATACGATTCTTAAGGAGTGCGAGGCATTTCTCTCTCATACGATGGAATTAATTAAAAGCAACTGGAACATACCCCAAGATCATTTCTACTTGTCTATTTCTAAAGATATCTTCACCTCCCACCTTGCTATTTACTACGCAGCTTTAATGAATCTAAGAAATCTTGGAATCCAACCTATCATTCAACAAACAGCAACCGCCATTCGAGATCATATTTTTGAAAATCATTTAAGAGGTGGCATGGTGCTCTGTTCTCCAAAGCATCCTTTTGCTTCTACTGACTTATTATTATCGGTTCTTCCGTTTGGGTTGTTTTCTCCAGAGGATCTCGTCATGGTAGAAGCGGTAAAGGAAATGGAGGAAATGCTTGTTAGTGGAACTGGTGTCGAGTCATTTTCGCAATCAGGTAAGCATTCAGATTTGGCTAGCAATCTTCTAGCCTGGTATTTTCTCGAAAAAGGAGACCATGCAAAATTTAAGAACTACCTACGAAAGAACAAGGAACAAGCTGCTGTATTGGACGTGCTTTCGTATTATGCAGCATTAGTGCAAGAAACCGAGCTTAACCATCATCCGCTTGGGAATGAAAATAAGTACGAGCCACAAGAATTTGAGCGAAGTCCACGTTTTCCAACGAGTCTAGAGGAGGTAATGATTCATTTCACAGCTCCTTACCATCAAGATGCTATGGCCTACATAGAAGTGGAAAGCTTAGTTGAACTGAAAAAAGTCAACGCTAGCTTTGTACCGGGAAACAAGCCTTATTGGGAAGCGAACATTGGTAGCTTTCCGTCCCATGAAGAGGTGTCCTATACCATTCATTGGATAAACGGAGATAAGAGACTCACGTCTGAGACCTATCGTTTTTTCCCTCTAGAAGAAAAAAGCTTAAGGAGCTTCCATGGGGTGCAAATAAAGGAAAACCTGTATCGCTGGGAAGCGGAGAGCCTAAAAGGTTTTTCATTTCTTTTTGACAAGGATAAAAAGCAGCTGATTTTCACACAGGAAGCACCATCCGTATCAGGAGATAGGGTGACTGTAGCGGTAAATGATGTCTTTGCAGATAGCGGGATTCCTTCTTTTACTTTGAATTCACGCCTTGCGCCAATCGTGGTGAAAATGGATAAGGAAGGAACGGTTCAGGAACTTTCTTTACATTTTCATAGTCTAGAGTTGGAGCAGTTTTTTGGCATGGGGGAACGTTATCATACGCTTGAGTACCGCGGAGAAATCCTCGATTGTTATGTTTACAACCAATACAGAGACCAAGGTGCTAGAACCTATATGCCTATCCCGTTTTTCATTAGCTCACTAGAATATGGTCTCCATGTCGACACAAGTACGTATACCAGGTATGATTTTGCAAGGACGGAAAAGGATGTTTTAAGCGTATCTATAGGCATGCTAAAGGATCAAGAGGTTCCCCTTCAGTTCTATACTGGGTCACCGAAAGAGGTTGTCTCACAGTTCACACAAGAAACCGGTCCTGCAGAAATGCTTCCTGTTTGGGCATTTGGACCGTGGATGTCGAGTAACAATTGGGACAGAGACGAGGTTGTTCGAGAACAAATTAAAAGAACAACGGACCTCAAGATCCCATCTACTGTTTTTGTGCTAGAGCAATGGAGCGATGAAACCACCTATTATATTTTTAATGATGCCATTTATGAGCCAACAGATGGAGAGGGTGCTTTAAAATATGAAGATTACGTATTTCCAGAGTGGGGACGATGGCCAGATCCTAAAGGCTTAGTACAACACATCAATGAGCATGGCATGGAACTTATCCTTTGGCAGATTCCCATCATGAAATACTTGAATCGTCGTTTTCACCCACAAAAAGATTTAGACGAAGATTTTATGTTAAAGGAGAAATATTTTATAAAAGACGGCGAAAATCTGCCATACCGTATGCCAGAAGGGTGGTTTAAGGAAAGTCTTCTGATGGACTTTTCAAATAAAAAAGCAGCAGAATGGTGGTTTAAGAAAAGACAATACTTGCTGGATATCGGAGTCGCTGGTTTCAAAACAGATGGAGGAGAAATGGTTTTTGGAGACAGCATCCAATTTGCAGATGGAAGAACAGGAAGCGAAATGCGAAACGAATATCCGAACGACTATATTCAAGCATATTATGAATTTGCACAAGCTCACAGACCAAATGACGCGATGACATTTAGCCGAGCTGGCTATACTGGTGCGCAAAAATTCCCTTCGCATTGGGCGGGAGATGAGCGTTCCACTTTTGACGCCTTTAAACGCTCTCTCATTGCAGGTCTTTCTTCTGGCATGAGTGGAATCTTTATGTGGGGGTGGGATCTTGCAGGCTTTAATGGGGAAATTCCTACTGCAGAATTGTTTATCCGCTCCGCCCAAATGGCCGCATTCTGCCCAATTATGCAATACCATGCCGAAAGTAAGGCGGAGTTCAATCAAGACAGAACGCCTTGGAATATTGCAGAAAGAACCGGAGACGAAAGAGCCATCTCCGGATATCGTTTTTATGCCAATATAAGAATGAATCTTCTTCCTTATATTGTCGAGCAGGCAAGAATGTCTTCAGAGCAAGGAATTCCTCTTATGAGAGCGATGCTGCTTGAGTATCCACATGACCCTAACATTACAAAGCTTTATGATCAATATTTCTTTGGTGACAACTTGTTGGTTGCCCCAGTTATTGAAGAAGGAGGTAATGAGCGATCTGTCTATTTGCCTCACGGAAAGTGGGTTGGATTGTTCGATAAAAAGGTCTACGAGGGAGCGCAAACTATCCATCAAAAAGCCGCACTCCTCGAGATTCCAGTGTACCAGCGAAATAATAGCTGTGTGATCACCAATGTCGCGAAAGAAAACAAAAAATTAGGCTCTTTTGTAGGGAATTCTACTACCGACTACCAGCATGCCTGCATTCATATTACTTGTGATGGCTCCTTCTTTTACGAAGGAAGAGATCATTTGAAAGACAAGTGGCAGGTTGGAGTGAAGGTGACGGGAGAGGATGTGTTCATCTCTGTGGATAGTAAACAGGAGGAATATACCATCATTTTCACGAATACCTCAAGGCAGAAATGGAACATCTTGAGTAAAGATAATGATGTTTCAGTGGAGCCAGATGGTACGGTTTGTTTTTCTGAAAGTAGGTAAATTTGTTTGCACAATGAAGAGGGGGGCGATTCTCTTGGTTCAATCGAATATCGAAAGAACCAGGAGTACCGTCCCCTTATTCCACCTTATTTAAATTCAATTAGTACTGGGTGTTGTTCTTCAAAGTCCATGTCATCCCATGAGAATACGTGAAGGAGCATTTCGATGTTCTCTTCTATTACTGGGAGGTCGCCTTCATAGTTTTGAATGGTTAGGATGGCGTCGGCTCTTTTGCCACTGGAAATCTCGGTGCTCATGGATAGCATCATGTCATCAATCATTTTGTCATCTGCTGAAACTTCTCTTGCTTGAACTTCAATTGTGTCTTCGCGTTTGTTTTCAACTTCAAATTTCACTTCTACTTTTTCTTCGTCCCAATCTGTGTCCACGATTTTTTCCACGCTAATTAGGGTTGCTTTTATGGTCTCGTTGTCAACAATCACTGTGTTGATTTCTTTTTTAAAGGTATCTGTTTCCTTCGTTTCTTCCGCCATTTGTTCTTCAGAAGCATTACTAGCCTCTTCGTTAGCTGAAACGACATCCTTCACCTCTTTTTCTTGTACTTCTTTATCGCCACAGGCTGTTGTTATTCCTAAAACTAGTAATAATAACATTAATGATAAGGTTTTCTTCATGATGTTTCCTCCTAAGTTTTGCTGGAATTGAAGTGAGTGTATAGTCATGAAAAAAGGCATGCCATGAACACATGCTCTTTTTTCGTTTATCTTACTCATTCATGTCATCTGGGAAGACAATTTCATCAAACACTTCGTTCGTTTCTTCGTCTTTGATATTAATTTTAACTCTATTTTCATCTGGATCCACACCATCATAAAGCTGATACATCATGCCCCCAATGCCGATTGCAAAAGTCGCAAACCCATCCATGCTGTTTTCATAAGCAGCTTTCTCCACAATCATCGTGAATTCAGTAAAAGAATCATTAAATGTGATGTCCTTTATGGAAACAAAGTCACCGCTTGCTTTAATTTCTTCTATGGAGTCCGTGATCGATTGTTTCATTTCTGCCATCATTTCTTTATGCTTTGCCTTGCTCATCTTGTAAGTGACAGATCCATCATCGTTCTTGGTCGCTTTTATTCCTTCCGCTTCTGCTTCCGTTATAGCTGAACTAACATCCTCGCCTTCAAACATGGAAGCTGGGATCGTTACTTCCACATTGAATAATCCTTTATCTACACTTGCGGCATCCTCGTTTTCTGTTGTTTCTTGAGCTTCTGTTTCTGCAGGCTTTTCAGACGCAACTGTTTCTGTATCGTTATCAGAAGAGCATGCAGTGAGCGCAAGCACTCCAGCGATTAACAACATCATCCAAAGTTTTTTCAAAATAATTCCCCCTAGTAATAAAAAGTCCTTACACAGTGTAATATCTTTGTAACAATTCTGCAATATAAAAGGGAAATTTGTAATATTTTACTAGATTGAGATAATGATCATTTTGCTTTCTTTGTTTCCTTCGTTTCGATAAGAAGCAATAGGGAACTAGAAGATTATAGGACATGCACGCACCTCTCCTAAATACCCCTAAGGAAGTGAAGTAAATGATGAGTAAGGGGACACTGGAACCAGATAGGAAGATTATTGGCACAGACCAAACAGCTTTGGATTTTTGGCAGTGGGGATTTTCCAATATATTAACGAATAATCTTAGAGGGGTATTTGCGGAGTTTCTGGTGGGTTCTGCTTTAGGATGCTTGGATCAACCTCGTGTTGAGTGGGATCCTTTTGATTTAGTTTATGAGGAGATGAAAATTGAAGTAAAATCCTCTGCCTATATTCAAGCTTGGCATAAGGATAGGTATTCCAATATTAGTTTTTCCATTGGTGCAACAAAAGAATATGATTATGAAACGAATAAGTATAGTCCAACCGCTAAAAGGTGGGCAGATTTATATGTCTTTTGTTTATTGAAAGAAAAAAATATAAATGAAATTAATCCACTAAATGCGACTCACTGGGAGTTTTATCTGATACGAACGGAAGAACTTGATTCCCATTTTCCACATCAAAAAACCATTTCATTAGCTTCGCTTCAAAGGATAGCAGCACCCTGTTCCTATGACGAAATAAAAAAGACGGTGCATTTGTTTTCTTGAAAACACGGGGGCGGTTCAACCGGCTCATTCGAAGCTCGAATGAACAAGGAGAACCGCCCCTCTTGGTCATTTTAACGTTACGACAACAATCTCCGGGCGGTTGAAAATTCTTTGAGGGATGATGCTGTTGCCCAGGCCTCTGTTGACGATCATGGTGGTGTTGTTGATTTTGTACGTTCCTGCGGTATAGGCTGGGAATAGGCCTTGGTTTGGTGCAATTAGTCCACCGATGAAGGGGATTCGGACCTGACCGCCGTGTGCATGACCGGATAGAACTAAGTCGAATTGGTACTCGGCATAGAGAGAAAATAGCTCCGGCCTGTGCGACAATAAGATATGGAAATCGCCTGTTTCGATATCCGTTAGTGCTTCTTTTATGGAAGCTTCAGCAATAGATGCTTCTGTTTCCAGGGTGTTTTCTTCAGCAGGGTCATCGATTCCTGTTAGTAGGATTCTTTCATTCCCGATGACGATTTCTTCCGTAGTGTTGCTCATAACTTCGACTCCGATATCGCTGAGCTTTTCTTCAAGTGAGTCGTATTTTCCCGACCACCATTCGTGATTTCCAGTGACATAATACACGGGTGCCATATCCGTTAATTTCTCCATTAAGGTTAAGCTCGTTTTTTCATCGTATTTCTTGGAATCGACTAAATCTCCGGTAAACACGATGAGGTCAGGCTTTTCCTTCATTACTTTTTTTACTAAGGTTTGTTGATCGTCTCCAAACGCCTTACTGTGAAGGTCCGACAATTGAACAATCTTAAATCCAGAAAACTCGTTTGTCATTTTTTCCGAGTCTATCGTTATTTTTGTAGTGATTATGGCATTATTTTGATAATAAAAAAAGAATGCTAAGGACAATAGGATAACAATTGCTGCTATCCATTTCTTTCTTTTGGACTTCATAGGCGTTTATTTCGTGAAGATTTCATGTTCACGTTTCTCCTTGTAGGTTGGTAGGATGTTTTTTAATTCCGTTAGGTCGTTGATGACGATATCAGCTTGCGCGAGTTCCTCTGGCTGTGCAAAATCAAAGTGACAGCCAATGGCGGTTAGTCCATTATCCTTTGCTGCTTGAATGTCAGAGAGGCGATCACCAACCACGACTGCTTGTTGAATCTGGTGTTTTTGCAGGATTTCTTTCACGAGGTCTCCTTTGTTGAGCGTGCTGATTTGTTGAATGCTAAAGGTTTCTGTCACCCATTGCTCTAGCTCGTAGTAGCTGACAATTGCCTGCAGGTAGTCTATTAGACCATTACTCGCAATGAAGATGGAGTAGTTGTTTTCTTTTAAGTAGGTTAGAATTTCCCTTACATTGGGGTAAAGCGCACCTTTTCCGTTATGGATGTTTTGCAATAGCTTTTCTAGAAAAATAGTATCTGTTTGTTTTCTTATTTCAATAGAATGGTGTGGAAGCAGGGTTTCCCACACTTTGGGTAACGGAACTCCCATTATTCTTCGGTATTCTTGAATAGGGGTTGTACCTTGCCATAGATTTTGAGAACGTAAAAGGTCAAACGTATCATCAAGGGAAACTTCTAATATTTTTTCTGTCTGAAACAACGTCCCGTCCATATCAAAAATTACTGATTCTATCATTATGTGTACCTCACTTTTGTGGTGTTTTATGAAACTATTATACCTTTAACCTGGGGAGAGTGAGGGAAGATTGTCTCACAGTTGCCCAAGCTTTTCTTGTCGTCAATGGTAGCATGACACATTTGAAGTTCAATGAACTAGGAGAACCTCTCCCTATCCCGTGAGTTGCCATTAGGAAAATTGATTATTGACAATTAAATCCAGGAAGGTATAATTTAAGTAGTTAAGTAATTACTTAAATGAAGAATGGAGGGTAAGTGTTGGGGATTAATGGATTGTTTAAGGCACTTTCTGATGAAAATCGGAGAAAGATGTTGGATCTTTTAAAGAATGGAGATTTGACAGCGGGAGACATTGCGGAACATTTTGACATGAGCAAAGCCGGCGTATCCCAGCATTTATCTGTGTTGAAAAATGCAGATTTGGTCTTTGCTATCAAAAGGGGACAATACGTGTATTATTCGTTAAATGCAACAGTCTTTCAAGAAGTATTACAATGGATCATTCAATTTCAATCAAAGGGGGAAAAAGAAACATGAAAAAGATGTGGATGTTTTTGTTCGTAATTCTTTCATTTGGTATTAGTATTTTTGTTTCTGTGAATTATTTAGCAGGCGAAAAATTAGAGTGGGTCACCTTGTTTAGTGTTCCATTTTCCATGATTATTGTCCTTGTTACTTTTATTTTTCTACCAAAGCAGGATTCGTTTAATCGGTATAAAAAAGGAATAGAAAACATCTTTTTAACCTTGATGTTAGTGCTAGAAATTGTACATATTGGCTTAGTTTTCTATCACATGGACAGTAAATTTCCTATCATCATGCTTCTTCCTATATGTGTAGGGCTTGTACTTATTGCTACAGCAAATACCTTACCTAGATTTCAACTAGAAATTCCTCTATCATCTTCAGATCTAACAAAAACCATTCATCAATCCTGGAACAAGGGATTACGTTTATTTTCCAGACCATTATTCATTGGAGGATTAGCTATGATGCTATGCGTATTCCTCCCACAACCACTCATATTACCTGGATTTCTTACAGTACTAGCCTGCACACTTCTCACGTCTGTTGCTTTTTCGTTAAAGAGAGCGTAGGGATGAGGGGGACGGTTTTCTGGGTTCAACATTAAAACCTTCCCCATAGTTCATTTAGCCCTGTATTTTACTAAAAAAGGAAGTGGCAGTGAGGAGATTATTCCGACGAATAAAAGAGTAAATGTAGCGTATAAGATGGAAAATGACCACTTATGTAGGAAGAGGTTTCCAAGAATCACAATTGGCAAAACGATAGAAATAGAGGTGAGAAACCTAGAGCCCATGGTTATTTTATGGGTGGTACTGCATTGACTGCAATGGATGGGTTTGTAGCCTGCGCAGAGTGAGGTGAATATTTTCCCCCAACTAAATGGCTGGCGACAGGTATCGCAGGTTGAGACTCCCATACTACTATTCCTCCTTGCTGTATAATAAGATAATTATTTCAAAAATTCATAATTTTTACAATTAGTAAATTCTTAAGATAGGAGATTGGAAGTGAATTTGATATTATGTAGAAAAGAATGATGCAGTACTACATACTACGTTTCGGATAATTTAATAGGGGAAGGTGCTGGGATGGGAGAACTGTCCCCCTTATTCCTGAAAGGAGTGCTTCGCATATGAAGAATTTCGTTGCGTTTGATTTTGAGACCGCGAATATTAGTCGTACGAGTGTTTGTTCGATTGGGATGGTGTTTGTGGAGAATAATAAGGTAAAAGAGACGGTGTATGAGCTGATTAATCCGGAGGGGTATTTTGATCCACGTAATACAGCGATTCATGGTATTACGGAGGAGGATGTGGTGAATGCGCCGACGTTTGATGTGTTTTATGAGGGTGTGAAGGACAAGCTTGACAATCAATTGATGGTGGCTCATTTTCTTCCGTTTGACGGGTATGTATTGCGTGATAGTCTTACGCGATATGGCTTAACGCCGGTGTCTAAGCAGTTGATGTGTTCATGTCAGCTGTCGAAAAAGCTGCTTCCAGATTTGCCGTCGCATTCATTGAAGACGATGAGCCGTTATTTTGGAATTCAGCTTGATCAGCATCACCATGCACTGGATGATGCTAGAGCATGTGCGGAAATTTTTATTCAATTAACCGAGCTTGGTAGGATTGAGGATGCAAAGACGTTGGCCTCTGTGACTGGTATTCGTGTGGGAGAGCTGACAGCAAACAGCTTCCGAACCTCTAGAGTTGGGAAAAAGAGCGGCGTGAAGAGAAATATGGAAGTGAAACGAGCAAGGATGTAGATGAAACAGGGGGACGGTTCTGCTGCCTCATCCGCTAGGTGGTGGAGAGCCGCAAAAACCTTCCTACTATTATTAATTGTTAATATTTGGTGGGACGAGGAACCTGTCCCTCTGTCCCATTACTTTTTAACTAATATCTACCTTCATTACCCAAAATACAGCTAGTTAAAATAGGTACTATTCCTTATCTTTTACTATATTGGAAACTATTTCTTGTAATGTGGAAAATAATTCAATATTCTGAAAATGTAGGGAGTTAGTATTTTAGAGAATGGCGAGGGAGAGGAGAATAATATTATGGTAGCTATTAACAAAGTTCAAATCATGCTTTGGAGTTCTATTTATTCTTTTATCAATCACCTCGAAGAACAACATAAGGAAATCATTGAAAACAAATGGATTATTTGGGTTGTTATTTTAATCGCACTATTGGCTGGAATTGGATATGCCTACTATTGTACATCCAAAGGCTATGCATTTTCTGGTAAGCTTAAATGGAATTGGCCAAGAGTTTGGGATATAGGTATAGGGTGTAAACCAGTCTAAATAAATTAAAATAGCCATTCTCTAAAGTATTAATGCTACTTACTACAAAAAAAATATAGGGCTGAAACGATGATTATTATATCTGATTTAGAAAAGTCGTATGGGAAAAATAAAGTCTTAGATAAGCTTAATATCATGTTTGGTACAGAAGGGATCGATATTATAGTCGGTGTTAACGGATCTGGTAAGACTACTATGTTGAACTGTATATGTGATATAACACCTTTCCAGGATGGAAACATTAAGATTCATTCTATAGACCACAAAGAGAAGGAAGCAAAGTTAAAGATGTATTATATTCCTTCAGATTTCTATCTACCTGAGTATTTATCGGGCAAGGAGTATGTGGATTTTGTATTTAACCGATATAAAGAAGCTGATGATAAATTTTTCCAGTTTGTCATTGAACTATATCATTTGAAGGAAGCTTTGCATAAAAAGATAAGTGACTATTCATACGGTATGAAAAAGAAGTTGCAGATTGCCGTGTCTTTATCCTTAAACGTGCAATACATTTTCGCTGATGAAGTTTTCAATGGATTGGATTATGAGAGTTACCTGTTAACAGAGTATCTCTTTCATAAGCTTTCTGGAAATCGTAAGTTCATTTTAATTACTCACAATATGGATTATATAACACGTAATCCACAGGCAGATGTGTATTTATTAAGCTTTGGAAAAATGGAATTAATGAAGGATATAAGCAAAATTGAGGAAATAGTAATTAATAATGGAGAATTAAAAAATCACTATGACAAAATTGACCGATTCCTTAACGATAACCAAAATCCTACTAAATGAAGTTTTTAATAACATCTTGTCCAATAATATCTTTAAAAAGAAAAGAAACAGGTATATTTTACTGGCATGTTTGGTTGTGGCGTACATCTTGTACTTTATTTTAAATGTGTCGGAACTGAATAAGATTTTTGTCAGTGAAGCAGAGACAACAATAGAAATGCGCAATATCCTATTTTCCAGTCTCACCAATGTTATTGTGATCATTTCAGGTTTTATTTATCTTATTGTGACAATTTCTTTTACTATTACCGATAGAATGCAGTATCAGCTGAAAATTCTGCCGTTTGAGAGAGGGAGTATCTGGCTTGGTAGTATACTCTTTAAATTGTTTTTGGGATATAGCTCATTTTTATTAATTTTTGCTATCATTATCCCTTTAATGAAACTATTTCACTATTCACTATCCTTAAATTTATTAATTTTGGTGTATTGCCAGCTATTATTTTTTGTTAGCGTTTGCTTTTATTACTTTGTGTTTACCTCTTTAAGTAGGGTTATGAGACTCACTTATTACAATGTGAGTAATATGTTATTAGTTGTATTTCTTTTCTTTTACTTTTTTATTTTCAGATTTAAAATTGATTTGCATGTCCAATCTATTAACCTAGAAATTAATCATTTCTTTGTCTTCATCATGATTGGTCTGTTAATTGTTCTTACTGCCCTTTTAGCATGGGGCATTTATTTTCTTCAATCAAAGAATAGTGAAGAAATCTATTCCACTTCAGATTTTTTTTCCACACGGATTAGCATATCGATGAATAATCTGACTCTATTACTGTTAGGGACATTTAGAAATAAACTTACGATGAGATTAGTTGGGATTGTAGCACTTTTTTTCACCTTATCCTTCATTGATACAAAGGACTTTACCGTTGCTGTCACGACACTTGTGTTTGTCTACCCAGTGATTGCATTTTCGGCTATTCGATATTATAGCACCACAGCATCTTATCGAAAAATGAATCCATTTTACGGACTTACTCCTGTTCTAGAGACAGCTATAACTACGATCGTAAGTTTGCTTATAAATCTTCCATTGCTAATCTTAGCGATAGGGCTTCAAGGGGATTATGAAAAAACTGCCTATTATGGTTTTATTATTTTTGAGGCAGCGCTTATTATGAGCATTATTTTTCCGAAAAATAAAAGCTCTGTTAATGAGTTTTCTGCATCCGTTCTCTGTGTCATCATAGCAGTTTCGTTATATCTCATTTCCAAGAGCTTATTAATATTCTTAAGCATATTATTGGTTCTTACTCTTATAAAATATTATTTGATAAAAAGGAGTTTTTTAGATGAAGCTATCTAAGTTTATCTTTCTTGGAACGATACTTTATCTTTTTCTATTTTTGTTTGATTATTTTATTACTCTGTTTGCCATTGATGAAACGGGAGTCTATATGTCAAAACTAGGTTTGAAGATCGATATGATTATGAATGAGGAAGAGCTTTTTACGACATTTTCTTTAACTCCACAAATCCTTGTGACATATGGAGTTTGGCTATTAATTATTTGCCTATGCTATTTTGGAATTAAAACATTTAGATCAAGAAGTGTATCTAATTAAAAGGTAATGGAAAATTTGATTGTTTTTTTAAAAGAGTTTTTGATTGTATATTTGATGGTATTTTGTGTAATGGTTGTGCACGAAGCGATTCATCTCTTTTTTATAAAATTATTTAAGAAAAAGATAAAATCGATCAAAATAAATCTGTTAGGTGGAAAAATATCCTATGTAAATGACAAGAAGCATTTTGATATATTAATCATATCCATTGCACCAAATATCATTCTTCCATTAATCGGCATTCTCTTATATCAACTTGATTTTGGTATTTACGGGACCATATTGGCATTTATCTGTTTCCTCAATCTCGTTAATCTTCTCCCATTTACTGCAGACGGTTCCGCAGTCATATACGCTGTGATAAAAATGCTCCAAAAGAAGGGGATCTGGATTGATCATTTGAAGGTGAAAGAAAAGCAGGACCGAAGAATATAGTGTTAGGCACAATCAGTGAAACAGGGGGACGGTTCTGCTGCCTCATCCGCTAAGTGGTGGAGAGCCGCAAAAACCGTCCTAGTAATATCCATTGTAAATATTTGGTGGGACGAGGGACCTGTCCCTCTGTCCCCCGCTTCCTTTCAAATCTAAAATATAATAAAATAGAGTAGTATTGGATTTGCTAGAAATGGGAGAAAGGGGATGGAGTTTAAGGATGGGTAGATTAGTACATTTTGAGGTTCATGTAGATGATATGGACCGCGCAAAGCAGTTTTATGGTGAGGTTTTTGGTTGGAAGTTTGAGGACTGGAGTGAGTTTGCTGGAACGCCGTATTTTGGCGCGGTGACTGGGGATGAGTCGCAGCCAGGTGTAAATGGGGCGTTAATGCAGCGAAGAGGACCTCGTCCAGAAAGTGGCCAACCAATGAATGGGTACTCCTGCACGATGCAAGTAGAGGATTATGATGCAACTGAAAAGCGTATTCTTGAGCTTGGTGGAGTGGTAGCACTCCCGAAACACGCACTGCCTGGAATGGCGTGGCAGGGGTATTATCTAGATACCGAAGGCAATGTAATCGGTGTACATCAACCAGATGAGAATGCAAAATAAAAGAATAAAGTGAAACAGGATGACGGTTTTTTGCATCTCCCCGCCAATGGACGGAGGAAGCAGGAACCGTTGTCCTGTTTTTTTTTTGAAGCGGAGGGACGGTGCTCTTGCCGCAGAATCAGGTATCCAAATGGTGTGGAGCCAGCAGAATCGTCCCCCTTTCGCAAAAAAATTGCCAAATTTTGAAACGTTTTTAGGGGTAATTTCGTATAGTAGGTATCTAGAAAATTAAAAGCTAAAAGCTATTACAAAAGTGAGGGGAAGAAGAGAATGTCTCGTTATGCGTTAGAAGTGAAAGATTTGACGAAGAAGATTGGCAGCAAGACGATTGTCAATAAGGTAAGCTTTGAGGTGGAAAAGGGGGAGATCTTTGGCCTTCTTGGTCCCAATGGTGCCGGGAAAACAACGATTATTCGAATGATTGTAAGCTTGATTAATCGTACAGGTGGAAGTGTCATCGTCAATGGGCAAAATCTTGACGATTCCTTTAAAGCAACGATGAGTGAAATTGGGGCTATTGTAGAAAATCCAGAGTTCTATAAATATATGTCTGGATATAAAAACATCAAGCATTACGCCAATATGGCCACGAAAAAAATAACAGAAGAACGAATTCAAGAAATGATCCAACTGGTTGGTCTTGAGGATGCAATAAAAAACAAAGTTAAAACCTATTCCTTAGGGATGCGTCAACGATTAGGTGTTGCTCAGGCACTGTTGCATGAACCGTCATTATTAATCTTGGATGAGCCGACCAACGGGTTAGATCCACAAGGAATTCGCGAGTTCAGAGAATATTTACGCGTGCTTGCTAACAATGGAATTTCGGTCTTAGTGTCCTCGCATCTACTGTCTGAGATGCAGCTAATGTGCGATCGATTTGCGATTATTGAAAAGGGCGAGCTCATTCATATCTCCAACATGAATGAATCGGTTGAAACAAATGAAGAAGCGCCAAGAGAGTTTGTTTTTGAGGTAAGTGATGGAAAAGAAGCGATGGCACTACTTGAAAAGCATAACTTTGGGGAAAACGTGTTGAAAAACGAAGAAAACATCATCACGTTGACTATTGTAAGAGAAGCCGCAGCGGAGATTAATAAGCTTTTCGTCGAGAATAGCATTAACGTTTATGGTATTCACACGGTAAAAGCCACGCTTGAGGATCGTTTCTTAGAATTAACAAACAAGGAGAAAAAGGAGCAAATGGTATGATTGGATTAATCAGAAATGAATTAATGAAGATATTTTCAAGGATTTCCAGTTGGGTCTACATAGCGGTCCTTGTGGTGGGTGTATTGGCAGGCGCGATCATCTATCAAAATGTGTATGATGAGCCAAATGAAAATTTTCTAGCTGAAACAGAAGCCGAGATTGCACAGCTGAAAGGGCAATTGGAGGGAGCTGAAGAGGATGAAAAGGAATATATTCAAATCCAAATTGATGAACAACAAAAATATGTGGATGCGGGTATTAATCCAACGGTAAAAACGAACTGGCACTATTTGAATGAAGTGGTGTATGGGTTAACATCGCTTGTCACTTTATTTACGGTAATTGTTTGTAGTGCGAACGTGTCTGCTGAATTTTCAGATGGTACCATCAAGCAGTTGTTGATTCGTCCTCATAGACGTTGGAGTATTTTATTATCAAAATATATTTCCGTTCTCTTGTATTCGTTTTTCATGCTATTTGTCCTCTTAGGCGCAGGATACTTATTCGGAATGCTCTTTATTGGAGCTGGGGATTTTGACATGAAATCCTTTGTCTTTACATTTGAAGGACAAAAGGAAGTAGCCATTGGAAGTCAGTTTTTCAAAGGGATTCTCTTGTTTTTGCCGAGCTTGTTTATGATTATGACGATTTCGTTTGCGCTCTCCACTCTTTTTAAAAGTCAAGCGCTTGCAGTCGGAATTGGTATTGCGGTGCTATTTGGATCCACTGTGCTTGGAAGCGTAATCGTATTCTTGGCAGAAAAATTCACGTGGGTAAAGTTCCTTATCTTCCCACACTTAGACCTGTCCATTTACACCATACAAGACACGATTCTGCAAGATGTCACAATTTCCACGTCTCTAACCATCTTGCTCGTTTACTACATCATCTTTATGGTCCTGTCGTTTCTGTTCTTCCAGAAGCGGGATGTTAGTATATAAATAAAGACAGAAGGGCAGGGGGCGGTTCTGCTGGTTCCATCGTTTAATATCGATGAACCGCAAGAACCGTCCCCTTTGTTCCCTTATTTTAAAAGGGGTTGTTTTATTTGCAGTATACAAATCATCATATGAATCTCATGCAGTTTTTTGAAGGATATGTTCGCAATTATAGAAGGTTAAATTTACATGGCGGGCATAATAAATCGATGTTTACTCAGCGTGAGATAGATTATTTTGCAAAGCTTGGGGAATTGCTAGGTTTTGACTGTTTCGTAGAAGATTCCAAGTTTGATAAAGGGAAAAACAGATCGCGACCAATGGATCTTTCGTGGTGGAAGTGGGACCAACGAATAGATAAAGAAAATTATCACTATTTATCCTTACATTTAGAAAGAGAAAGCTTATGGAAAAAGGACGAAGGTACGATTGAAAAGCTCTTTTCTGAAACCGAGGAAGGATATGTTCCTCATCATGTAATTGCAATTCAATTTGTGGAGTCCAAAGAACGTATACCTTACTTAAATCGTTTAGTGAGAGAGAAAAATGAGCAGCAACAATCTAATGTTTTGATGATTTATAGATTTCTAGACGATGAAAATGGACTGGAAAACGTTTGGGCATATCATATTCAACCAAATAATGTCGAGTGTGTGAGAAAAGCAGTTTGCATGAAAGACCAGATGGATTATTGGTTGATGTGTTTTGAAGAGGAGAAAGTAGAGGTTTATAGTTAAGGCTGTTTTCGCAAAACTTTGTTGCTACATCGTATAGTTAAGACACCAAGGGGACGATTCTCTTGGTTCATTCGCTTGATGGCGATGAACCGCAAGAACCGTCCCCTTGTCTTATTTTTCTCTAGCGTTTTGTGTGTCGCGGATGTTCTTTTGGATGGTGATGGCGGAAAAGATGCTTAGTACGAACGCCATCGCGTAGAAGCCTTTTTCGCTTAGGATGATACTGCCGGCATTGTATAGACCAATTGCCATGAGCGAGATAGCGATGATGAGTGCTAACCAGCTGATTCCATAGTAGAGTGCAGTTACTGCGATGCCTTCCTCTTTGTCACGTACTGCTTTTTGCAGAGACACAGCTGCATACAGACCGAATACTAATACAGCAAAATAATAGCCTTTTTCATTCAGCTCCATTTGTGCATTGAACAGTCCAATGAGATACGCGGATACCCCGACTGTAAATGCCGCCCAGCTAGCTCCTTTATAGGCCGCAGTAGGCTCTCCTTCTTTTCTTTCTTCCTTTAGCTTTATCTTTTTCTCGTCTGCATTTACTACTAGACTTTCATTGCTATCAGGCATTTAACTCTCCCCTTTGTTATATTTTTCCTATATCTCCACTATAATATGTTTACAAAATTTAGTATAGAAAAATTTTGAAAATACGGTTCTGCTGGTTTATGGAGGTAGATAGTGTGGAACATCAAGAACCGTTCCCTAGTTTCTCTGTTTCACCAATTTATGTTGATTTATGAAGATATATGAAATAATATGGAAGTAATTTAATAGAAAGCTAATTTATGGTTTTGCTGAAAGCGTTTGCTTTTGGTAACTAAGAGGGAAGTTGGTGTAAGTCCAACGCGGTCCCGCCACTGTATTGCTGAGTACCCTATCATATCCACTGTTTTTTTAAAAAATGGGAAGGAGATAGGATGCGATGAAGCTAAGCCAGGAGACCTGCCATGAATTACTCTAAAAATCTCACGGAGCATGGGATAGGAGATGGGCTGGCATTTTTACATAATTTTTTTTGTATGGGGAATTATTGATAAATGCGTTATTAAGAACATCTTTCTTTCATTCTATGAGAAAGGTGTTTTTTGTTTGTTCATCAACCACCTTTCACCGAGAACATTGAAGGTAGGTGGTAGTTAAAAATTATTGTTTGTTGTCAGAAAGAGAGAATCATCAATTTGTCTAAAAGGGAGAATACAAAATGAAAAACAAAAGGTGGAATAAATATTTTGCGTTCGTTTTAAGTATTTTACTTGCTTTTACATTAATTTTACCAAGCAATATTGCAGCTCAAGAAAATAGTAACACGGAGGGGTCTGTTACCATTTCTGTAGAAAAATTCACCTTGGGTCAGGGGTATTTTACAGAGCCTATAACTATACCTTTATACGAAGGAGAAACAGTTGGTCACATCGTTGCAAGAGTACTAGGAAGTGGCAATTACAATAAGGGCAAGGATTCAGAGAGTATCGTTTACCTTGCAAACATTAGAGATAATGATTCAAGTCCCGTTACCATTCCGCAATACATTTTAGATGAGGCTGGTACGATTGAGCCAAAACAGGATCCAGAATGGTTAGGAGAGTTTGACTATACGTGGATGTCAGGCTGGATGTATCTTGTGGACAATGAAATGGCTCCAGTTGGTATGTCTCAGTATGATCCAGAAGACGGAGATGTTATCCGCCTGCAATTTAGTGTTCATGGATGGGGTGCAGATATAGGGTTTGGCTGGGATGGATCCTATATCGATGCAGCAGATAAAGACGCTTTAACTGCAAAAGTAGCAGAAGTTAACAGTCATCCTGATAAGGCGGCATTATTATCAAATACGATGGTTTCAAAGGCGTATCAGCATGCCTATGATGTCTTGGAGGATATGGAAAGTAGCCAGACAAGTGTAAATCAAGCGCTTGAAGACCTTCATACCGCGCTGGTTTTGTCCGCTGTCGATAAGTCGGAGTTAAACTCCGCGCTTACGACTGCAAACGAAAACATTAAGAGTGTGAAAGTTAGTGAAGACGGAGCACAAGTGCATCCATCGGATCATTGGGTTACGCAAGCAGCACACTCAGCGTATGCTCAGACGATAGAGGTAGCAAAGGCTGTTGAGGAGAATCAGCAGGCCTTTCAGCCAGAAGTAAACTCTACGTTACAAGCATTAACTACTGCAACCAACACCTTTAATACAGCAAAAAAGAGTGGAACAAAAGCTGAAGCTAACACATTTACGCTTGCTGACATCGAAGCTGCGATAAACAAAGCGGTAGCTCAAATTCTTTCATCTGGCGTTAACAGTGAATGGGAGGCTATTGGCATTGCTCGATCTGGTGAAAAGGTTCCTATTAGTTATTATGAGGATTACTTTTTAACCAATATTGAAAATCAAATAAAATCTGCTAGTAGAAAAAAAATTACCGACATTGAACGATTAACGATTGCCTCAAGTGCGTTAGGAATAGAAGCAACTGACGTAGATGGAATCAATTTAGTAGAGCAGATTTACAGCAGTGCGGATTGGCCAAGTGGTGCGGATTCCATGACTGCTCAAGGGATTAATGGTCCTATATTTGCCCTGATCGCTTTGGATAGCCACGATTATGAGGTCCCAGGTGATGCAAGATGGACAAGAGAAAAGCTAGTAGACTATATTCTGCAAAAGCAAAATCCTGATGGCAGCTGGTCATTATTCGGGACTTCTCCGAGCTATGATTTAACAGCGATGGCCCTAATCGCACTTGCACCACACCAAGAAGGGGAGAAGGTACAAGCAGCGATTGAGCTTGCAGGAACATTTTTATCAGAGAAACAAGGTGAAAGCGGAGGATATGATGACCCATGGAATGGTGGTGTATCTAGTGAAACAACCTCTCAAATGATCATCGCTCTTTCCAGTCTTGGAATGGATCCAACCTCTGAAGGGTTTACAAAGAAAGCAAACAATCTTATCACCAATTTGATGACATTCCAGCATGAAGATGGAGGATTTAAACACCTTGTTAAAGATACATACGCAAATGGGATGGCTACAGAACAAGCGTTGCAAGCCTTAATAGCTTACAAGCTTTTCTTAAAGGATGAAGGCAGATTATATCAGTTTAAAAAAGAGATACAAGAAACGATCGAAGTTACTCCGGTTATCGAAAATGGAACTACGACCTTGAATGTGGAGAATGTGACGCAACTAGCAGATCAGGGGAAGATTGTTGTTCAGCTAAGCACAGACACGGTGAAAGTCCAAATTCCAACAGCATTATTAAATGTACTCCTTGAAAAAAATGCATCGATTGAACTTGTGGCGGACGAGGTTAAGCTCGTAGTTCCGGTACCCGTTTTTGCAAAAGATGCAGATGGAAGCATCGTGATTAATAAGCTTGCGGATGATGAAAAGTCCTACAGTAATGTGTATGATTTTTCCCTTGTTCAATTTGACAAAAAAATGGAGAGCTTCAAAGAAAACCCTGTGACGATGTCTTTCAAGCTAACGAAGGCTCAAGATGATGAGCGTTTAGCGATTTTCTATCAAGACGAAGAAGCGGAGCAATGGATGAAATTAGGTGGAGAGCAACAAGGCGCTTATTTTACAGGCAAAACGGAGCATTTTAGTGCGTTTGCTGTATATGCTGAGGACGAATGGACAGAAGAGAACGATCAGGAAGAGGAAAATCCAACAACACCTCCTTCAAGTGAAGAGACTGAGGAAGAAAAAGAAGAGAAACCTCCAGCAAGCAATGAGAAAGAGGAAGAGCAAAACGCTGGAAACAAGCAAGAAAATAATAAGACTGGCAATAAATTGCCATTAACAGCGACAACCGTCTTCCAATTTATTTGGATTGGGTTGCTTATGGTTTTACTAGGAACAGGGGTGTTTTTCTATTATCGAAAAAAACAGCTCGTCCACTAATAAAGCAAACAGGGGGATACGATGAAGCGAAATAACAAAATATTCATTGCGATTGCGGCTGTATTTGTTCTTACCTTAGGGTTATTAGCTTTTCAACATGTATTCACCGGTGCAAATGAACAACCTTTACCAGCAACAACAACTCAAGGACAGGAAAAAGATAGTTCTGATGATGGTACGAATTCAGAGAAAACATCTTCTCCTACAACCGAACAAGACTCAGCCAAGAATATTGGAAGCACCAAAGACACCACTGACGCTTCTTCCACAACAGAATCTGATACAGAGACAGCAGAAAAAGAAGAAGATGCTAAAGAAGAAGAAGTCGCTGAAAAAGGACAAGAAGAACAAAAATCACAGTCATCCAATGTCGCAAATACTGATACACAACAGACAAACAAGAAGTCTGAACTAGCTTCAGCAAAAAGCAATAAAACAGTCACGGAGAAGAAACAGCAAACCGAATCCACACCTCCAAAGAAAAAGGAAGAAAATTCGAGCGAAAAGCCTCCAGAAAAAAAGGAAGAGGAGCAAAAGACAGAGGTTTCTACTGTAACTTATTCCATTGTCGCGGATGAAGCAATGGGTACGATTTTACCTCCTACCTCCGTAGAAATGAAGGATGGCGATACGGTTCTTGATGTTTTAATCAAGGTAACAAAGAGTCATCGAATTCAAATGTCTTTCCGAGGAGGTACCGGAGCAACGGCGTATATCGAGGGAATCAATAATCTATACGAATTTGACCGTGGCTCAGGGAGTGGGTGGATGTACCGCGTGAACGGTATTTTCCCAAATAGAGGAGCCGGTGTGGTTCCCCTGTTAGACGGAGACCGAATTGAATGGCTCTATACCATTGATTTAGGAAAAGATTTAGGTGCTGAGCTTCAGCCTTTTCGAGATTAACAAGGAAGCCACCATTTTCTCTAAGATGGTGGCTTGCTTTTTTGAGAGGAGAGAAATAAGTTGAATGCGGTTATCCATTCTACTCACCCGTTTATCAATTTGCTTTATTATATTTGCGTCGGAATTTTATTCATGCTTTTTTTACACCCAATCTTTCTACTCACGTCCATTATCTTGCTTTCATTCCTTACTATCCTGCAAGGAAATCAAGCTGTGTGGCGAAAATTCATGCCATATTATCTCGTGATGGGTCTTATCGTTGTTTTAATGAATCCCATTTTTGTTCGAAGAGGTTCACATATCTTATTTTATTTTCGAAACAATCCTGTCACACTTGAGGCCATTGTGTACGGGGTGGTAATGGCTCTGTTATTAGTAAATATCTTGATTTTGTTTCTTTCGTTTACTCATGTCTTACATGGAAGGAAGTTCATTTTTCTATTTAGTAAAATCTGGCCACAGCTTGGTTTACTGCTGATGGTTACGATTCGTTTTGTTCCATTGCTAACTCGCAGGTGGCGTGAAATCTATGCTATTCAAAAAAGTCGCCAGTTCTCTATGACGAAGGGATCCTTAAAGCAGCGTGCCAAAACCGGCATGTATTTTATGCAAAAGCTTCTAACCTGGTCACTAGAAGAGGCATTGCAGTCGGCTGAATCGATGAAAGCAAGAGGATATGGAAAAACAACAAGGTCCCTGTATCAAATCTACCGCATGAGGAAGAGCGATTGGGGACTTGCTGCGATATTCGTTCTAGTGACGATCATCGGAATGGTTGGTGCGAAGAAAAATTACGGAATTCTACCTATCTATCCTGAATTAGGCTCGTTTATGTTCACAAGAGGCGACCTGTTTTACTATCTAGTTTTTACAAGTTTGGTTAGCATCCCATTTATGATGGAAGGAGCGGAACGATTAAAATGGCGCTTATTGAAATGAGGAATGTGAGCTTTGGTTATCCAGATGAAAAAGAAAACGCCGTTCAATGCGTTTCTCTCCATATAAATCAAGGGGAGTTCGTGGCAATTGGCGGGCCATCTGGCTGCGGCAAAACAACGTTATTGAAGCTATTAAAAAAAGAACTAACGCCTGTAGGGAAGCTTACCGGCAGCATTCACTATAAAAATCAAGAGCTTGATGAAGGACTCTCCAGTGAAATAGGCTATGTCTTTCAAAACCCTGAAAATCAAATGGTGATGGATAATGTATTGAGCGAATTGGTCTTTGGGCTGGAAAACCACGGTGTGAAGACGAGTGAGATGAGACAGCGAGTCGCCGAAATGGTGGATTTTTTTGGTCTAGAGGAATTATTGCATGAAGACACCATCACGCTTTCTGGTGGACAAAAGCAGCTTATTAATCTTGCAAGCATCCTTCTCCTTAAGCCTAAGGTATTACTGCTTGATGAACCAACCTCCCAGCTTGATCCGGTACAAGCCAAGGAATTTCTCCAATTTTTAAGAAGATTAAATGAAGAGTTTGGGATTACGATTATTCTTGTTGAGCACAGACTTGAGGATGTGTATGCTCTTGCAGACAAGCTGATGCTGATGGCTTCCGGAAAGCTTGTCTATCATGACATGATGAAGGACGTCATTGATGAGATTTGGAAAAACCAAGATCAACGCTTTCTCCCTTATTTACCCTCGTTATCGAAGTTGTTTTTTCTGCATCATAAAAATGGTTATGAGGCCAACGATATACCGGTAACGGTAAAAGAAGCACAAAACTGGCTAAATCATTCTTTGTCAGGGATTGCAGACCAGAAAGAGAAAGGGATAGAGACTGCCTTGGAAAAAGAGGAAAAGGTTATTTTGCAAATTCGGAACTTACATTTTAAGTATTCCAACAACACCCCATATATTTTGAAAAACCTCACCTTAGATGTGAGGGAGGGAGAACTGTTGGCGATTGTAGGTGGAAATGGCTCGGGTAAAACAACCTTGTTAAAGTGCTGTGTTAACATGCTAAAGCCCTTAAAGGGAAGGGTGGAATTGGATAAAAAGAAAATCGGTTCCTTTCAAAAACAAGGTATGGAACAGCATATTGGGTACTTGCCTCAAAACCCCTTGCTATGTTTTATGACTGAAACTCTAGAGGAAGAGCTTGCGACGATAGCAAGTCGGTTGCATCTAGAGCGGGCGGAAGAAAGAATTAATAGCATCCTAGAAGAGCTAGCATTACAGGATATGCAAAAGAGGCATCTTCATGACTGTAGTGGAGGAGAGCAACAAAAGGCGGCCCTAGCGACAATTCTATTACATCGCCCGAGAATTATGCTAATTGATGAACCGACAAAGGGCATGGACCCGATTTCTAAGCAAAATTTTGCTGGTGTAATCAAGCAGCTCCAAAAAAGCGGAATCACGATTATCATGGTGACACATGACATAGAATTTGTTGCTGAGCATGCAACACGATGTGCGTGGCTTTTCGACGGAGAGATTTCCTCCATTGGAAGGACAGAGGATGTGTTAAAGGGGAATTACTTTTACACAACGACCATTAATCGAGTGACAAGGGATACGGGTTATCTAGAAGCTTTAACCCTCGAGGAGGCGAGTGCGGCTTGGAAAAATCCCATTCTCCTTTAATATTTTCTGCATTAATGATGGTCGGTCTGTTATTGATATCTGTTCTTGTTTTTGATGATAAGCCTTATCTGACAATATCGTTTGCAATCATTGCATTAACCATCCTGCCTATGTTTGCGAGCTTTGAACTGAAGCAAATCCAGAGCAAGGAAATAGTCTTTCTGGCGGTCCTCGCTGCTATTGCTGCAATCGGACGTGTTCCGTTTGCCCCATTGCCGAGTGTGCAGCCGACAACGTTTATTATTATCGTGAGCGCCTTAGTGCTGGGGCCACAAGCTGGATTTATGATTGGTGCAGCTGCTGCGATTGTATCAAATATTTTTCTAGGTCAAGGACCATGGACACCCTGGCAAATGTTCGCGTGGGGAATGATCGGTTTAGTGGCTGGCTTACTCCGGAATACAGGCTTTATGAAAAATAAATCTGGATTGTTGGCCTATGGATTTTTCGTTGGCTTTCTTTTCGGTTGGTTTATGAATTTATGGTTCATCATGGGGTTTTTAAAGGACATGACCTGGCCAACCTTTCTTTCGGCATACATCGCAAGCTTCTACTTTGATCTTGCTCATGCCCTATCCAACGTCTTTTTTCTAGCGTTATTTAGTACCACCTGGATTCGGATTCTGAGCAGGTTTAAACGGAAATACGGAATTTTAGAAGCATAGAGACGGCTCTCACGCTTCCTTTGAATGATGAAGGAAGCAAGAGAGCCGTTCGTTTTTGAATCACTTCACCCAGTCGATACCCTTTTGAAGTAGGCTTTGAGTGTATTCTTCCTGGCTGTTTGGTTCAATTTGAAAGTTGTAAGGCCAGTTGACTTCAGGTGGCAGGCTCATAAAGATGGATTCGATTCTACCGTTTGTGTCGAGCCCAAATTTGGTTCCTCTGTCATAAATCAGATTGAATTCTACGTATCGGCCGCGGCGGACAAGCTGCCATTGCCTTTGTTTTTCGCCATAAGGAATTTCTTTATTATTGTTGATGAGCTGTAAGTAGATAGGTGAGAATGCTAGTCCAATATCTTTTGAAAAAGCAAAGAGTTGGTCAGAGGAAACCTCACTTGAAGGCATCACTTTATCAAAAAATATCCCGCCCACTCCGCGCGTTTCATTTCGATGTTTAATATAAAAGTAATTATCGGCGAGTTTTTTAAACTCTGGATAATAGGAGGGGTGATGGCGATCACATACGGTCTTTAACTCTTGATGAAAAAAGGCTGCATCTGACGTATTAATATAAATAGGCGTTAGGTCAATTCCACCTCCAAACCATTTAGTCCCACCTGATAGCTCAAAGTAACGGACATTCATATGGATGATTGGTATCATGGGACTTTTAGGATGTAAAACAACGGAAACACCTGAAGCAAAGAATTGTTGATTCTTTTCTACCTGTAATGCTTCTGATGCTGTAGGGGACAGCATGCCAAAAACCTCAGAAAAATTAACACCGCCTTTTTCGATGATATTACCATCAGTCAACACCCTCGTTCTCCCGCCACCGCCACCATTCCTAACCCAAAAATCTTCTTTAAAACTTTTCCCATCGCAATGTTCGATATTTTGAGTAATCGAATCCTGTAATTCTCTAAAAAATGAAGTAATAGTATGTTTGTCCGCATATTCTTTCACATTTTTCATCTTTCACTGGTCATGAACATCTGCCATTATTCACAGCAATTGTTATTAACCACGTTCCCCTCCTTTTTACACGGGATATAATACATATACCATTCGACATTATTCTAAAAATTTCCTTTTTATCAGGAGGATTCTCTTAAGGTGGAAATGTGAGAACAAGGGGAGATTCCTTTTGCTATACTTTTTAGGAAAAATTTCGTGGACATAACCATCTTTAGGTTTCTTGCGCATATACTTACGAAGGGTGATGGGCATGTTGGGGAAGGGGTATAGGCCGATATATTTAGGGTGTTTTTTGGGAATCGCTCGTATTTTTTTATTTTCGCTCGTAAATTCAGAATTTCGCTCGCAAATTTCATTTTTCGCTCTTATTTTTAGAATTTCGCTCGTAAATTTGTATTTTCGCTCTTACACTCACAAATATACCTTGGTGGGGTATAAGGAAAAGCTCACAGATTCTCCGCTTAAAGTTTTCTATTCCAGCAACTCTTCCTAAACTCACTCAACCCCCACCGTTTTACATCAAAAAGCCTTCCCACGACTCTTACAGGCTCCAAAAATGAAAGGATGGATGAAGCATGAAGAATAAAATGGTTTTGTGGTCGCTGATTTGTTTTATTATTGGCGTGTTAGTATGGGTGCCGAATGTGGCGCTTGACATTGCTTCTTCATGGTGGCTGCTGACGTTTATTGTTGGGCCAATTGGTGTGTTGCTTGGAATACTTGGTAAAAACTATCTCTTAGTAGTCTTAAATCTACTGATGACCTTTAGCTTTTTTATTCTTATGGCATTTGGTTCTTATTTCTGGGGTCCTTAAGCGCTGAGTAACAAGGCTTTAGATTGTTTTCTAAAAAGGGGATGAATCACATGCACCTCGCTACATAGCGATGTGGCAAGAGAACCGTTCCCTTTGGTTATTTCAACTTAATCCTAAAGAATAACTATGTAATATTTTGGAATCCTATTATGCATAGGAGGGATTATTTTGGATGTAGCTAAAATCGTTCTTTGGTCGGTACTTATTTTACCATGGTGTTCTTTATTTTTTTTAGACAAGAAGGTAGTAAAAAGATTTATGCCTGTTGCTATCTTTGCATCATTTTTAATGACCTTATACAATATGGTGGCTTTTAACCAAAAACACTGGGAGCTGCTTGTTTCTATTATTCCTACTTTAAAGCCTTTATTTTCCTCAGGAGTACTAGGAGCATTCCTTGTTATAACCATCTGGATTTTTCACTTTACTTACGGGAAATTTTTTGTGTACCTTTTGACCAATATCATTGTTGATTTTATGTTTGCTGTTTTTCCTATCCATTATCTATTTCAAGAGAAGTTTAAGATCTATAAGTTGATTAATATCTCTCCGTGGGAAAGATACGGCCTTTTTGTGTTTTTATCCGTTGTCATTTACATCTACCATAAATGGCAAGAGGGGGAAAGGATTGAAACATAGCTTCAATCAATAAAATCGTCCTAAAGATCCTCCTACCGCAGGCCGCGGTTGATGAATTGATGGAGGAGCTCGGCCATTTGTTTTGGAGTTTTGTTCATGTTGTTTTCGAGCCAGCTTTTAATAACGTAGAGGCTGCCGCTAACGAAAAAGACGTTCAAGTATTCGTAGGTTTCTGGGTCAATGTTTTTGTCAGTGATCCAGTTTTTCAAGATATATTGTTTGGCGATCATCATGCCTTTTTTCTGAAATTGAACCTCGGTGTTTTCGCTAAGTAAGAGCTGACAAATGTGGTATTTTGCAGCGATATATTCAAAGATTTTTTCGGTCATTTGGAATGCTTCTTCTTCTTTGGAGAAATTATATTGGTTGAGTGTTTTCACCATATCTGCTGTGAATTCCTCGTCAATGGCATCGAGTAAGTCGTATTGACTTGCGTAATGCGCATAAAAGGTAGAGCGGTTAATATCGGCGTGCTCGCAAATTTCTTTTATCGTTATCGCGCCAATGGTCTTTTCCTTTAATAACTCCATTAAGCTCTCCTTTAACACCATCCTCGTATATTTTTTTCTGCGATCTATCTTTTCCGTCATTTTCCCTTCACTATCCTTCCTAAAATTTCTTTTCACGTTAAGCAACATTCCGAAAATATCTGTTGTGTAAACAACGTTCTTAAAGCAACTGTTTGTTGTCTATCCAACACTGTGTCTTATATAATGATAAGGTGAAAATCCGAAAGATACAAGAGAGGATCAAACATGAAAAATATAGCTTCACAAATCATTAGACATAAAAAAGCGGTGCTGTTGACGTTTGTATTTGTTACGATTCTTTCGACTGTGGCGCAGTTTTTTGTTTCCGTCAACTATAATATGGTCGACTACCTGCCAGATGATGCCCAGTCCACAAAAGCGATGGACGTCATGGAGAAGGAATTTACAGGAGCTGTGCCCGATACAAGGGTCATGGTCTCAGATGTGACGGTTCAGGAAGCGCTCACCTATAAAGAAAAGCTATCCGCCATTGATGGGGTATCAGATATCATTTGGCTGGATGATGTGGTGGACTTAAAAACGCCACTGGAGATTGCTGATGTGGAAATGGTCGAGAGCTACTATAGGGATGGCAACGCGCTATTTTCCATCAGTGTTCAAAGTGGGGATGAGGTACGAATCACCGATCAAGTGTATGAAATCATTGGTGAGGAGGGAGCAATTGCCGGTGAAGCGATCAATACGGCAACCTCACAAAAGATGGCTGGCAATGAGTCGATGTATGCCGCGATGCTGCTTGTGCCAATCATTATTTTTATCTTGGTTATTTCCACAACGTCTTGGGTGGAGCCAATCTTTTTCCTAACGGCGATTGGCGTTTCGGTACTAATTAACCTTGGTACGAATATTTTCATTGGTGAGGTTTCGTTTGTCACGCAGTCGGTGGCGCCGATTTTGCAGCTCGCTGTTTCCCTTGATTATGCAGTGTTTTTGCTGCACAGCTTTTCTGATTATCGGAAAAAAACCAGCAATCCCGAAGAGGCGATGGAGCTTGCGATGAAGAAGTCGTTTCCAGCGATTACAGCCAGTGCGGCGACAACGTTCTTTGGTTTTATCGCACTTACCTTCATGGATTTTGAGATTGGTTCCGATCTTGGCTTAAACCTAGTAAAAGGAATTGTTCTCAGCTTTATTAGTGTGATGGTATTTTTGCCAGCATTGACGCTTTATTTTTATAAATGGATGGATAAAACGAAGCATCGAAGCTTTATTCCGAGCTTCGAGGGGATTGGCAACTTTGTGGTGAAATTTCGAGTTCCAAGCTTACTGATAGTCCTCGCACTGATTGTACCGGCGTTTCTTGCTCAAACGAACACCTCGTTTACGTATGGATTTGGCGAGTTGCCGGAGCATACCCGTGCAGGTTCGGACTATAAGCAAATTAATGAGTCCTTTGGGGAGATTACGCCGATTGTTCTTTTGGTGCCAAAGGGCGATGTGGCAAAGGAAGAAGAACTTGTGGCAGAGCTTGAGGAGCTGGATTACGTCACTGGGGTGGTGGCGTATGTGAACATGGTTGATCCTGTCATTCCGCCGGAGTATTTAGAAGAAGAGGTTCGCAGTGAATTCTACTCTGAAAATTATAGCAGGATAGTAATAAGCACCAACCAGGGAACAGAGGGCGACATTCCTTTTTCGATTGTGGAAAAAGTAGAAAAAGCTGCAGCGAGTTATTATGGGGAAGAAACGCTCAGCCTTGGAGAAAGCGTGACACTTCATGATATTAAAAACACTGTTACAAAGGATAATATTCTCGTCAATGTGCTCACGGTAGTAACGATTGCTGCGGTGCTTTTGATTGGATTCCGATCGATTTCCATACCGGTTGTGCTGCTGTTAACCATTCAATCGGCGGTATGGATCAACCTTTCCATTCCTTATTTTGCAGAAACATCCTTAGTGTTTGTTGGTTATCTGATAATCAGTACGGTACAGCTTGCGGCAACTGTGGATTATGGAATTTTGTTTACAGAGGCCTATACCCATTATCGCAAGGAAATGCCTGCCCGACAGGCGATTGTGAAGACCTTGGATGAAAAGACGTTCTCGATTTCCATTTCAGCCGCGATTCTATCAAGTGTGGGCTATATTTTATGGCTCACATCCTCCAATCCCATTGTGGGCGCTATCGGCTTGCTGCTTGGAAGAGGGGCGTTGCTAGCCTTTATTATGGTGTTGTTTTTCCTACCAGCAATGTTGTTGGTGTGCGATAAATTGATTAAAAAAACAACGATGAAATCTAATTTTTACGAGGAGAAGTGATGATGAGACACAAACTACTATATGTTACGCTTGCTTCCATGCTAGTCATGCCTTCTTTCCTTGCGAATGCTGCTGTGGTAGAAGGAGCGGAGAACGGAAAAGTGCGTGCGAAAGAAGAGGTGGTGTACGCCACCTTAAAAGCGAACGGCGATCTTGGACCGGTTTTTGTCGTGAATACATTGGAGGTTGTAAAGCGGGGAGAGATCATCGATTATGGAAAATACCGTTCTGTCAAAAATCTAACTGACTTGTCTGAGCTCGATCAAGAGGGTGAACGTGTTCTTGTGGATGTGGAGGAGGACGGGAAGTTCTACTATCAGGGTGACATGGAAGAGGGAACAAACCTGCCGTGGGAGGTTACGGTGACCTATCTGTTAGATGGGAAAAAAATAGAGCCTGGAGAACTTGGGGGAAAATCTGGGCATGTGGAAATCAAGATTGAAACTGCCAAGAATGCGAATGTGGACGCGGTTTTTTATGAAAATTACTTGTTACAGGTATCCCTTATGCTTCCAAATACCTATCAAAACATCAAAGCATCTTCTGGTGGCATGCAGGCAAATGTCGGAAAAAATAAGCAAATTACGTTTACGGTCATGCCTGGAAAAGAGGAAGTGGTAAGTGTTGAAGCAGATGTTGAGCGATTTGAATTTAGTGGTGTCGAGATTGCCGCGGTACCATCGAGTCTGCCGATAGATACTTCTGGTACAGATGGGATGACGGAAAGCATGTCAGAGCTCTCCGAAGCCATTGAGGAATTGAATGACGGCGTTGGTGAACTTAAGGATGGAGCTCGTCAGCTGAATGACGGGGCTGTGAAGGTTCAAGGCGGTTCTGCAACATTCAAGGGGGGACTTAACGAGGTAAGTGCCTCCTCATCTGAGCTTGTTGATGCTTCTCGTTCTATTCAAGAGGCACTAGGAACCATCAATCGTGAGCTTTCTGGTGGCGCAACAGAAGTGGATTTAAGCAGCCTGCAGGAGCTACCGGCGGTGCTGAATGAGTTGGCTGGCGGTCTGACGGAGACGGCGAATGGGGTCAAGACGTTAAAGGAGAATTATGCGAAGGCGTATGGTGCGTTAGATGGTGCAATTGGGGAAATTCCTGTTGGGGCACTTACTGAGCAAGAGATTGCAGCGCTGTATGAGAGTGGGGCGGATCCTGCGGTGGTGGATACGTTAGTAGCTAACTATGGAGCAGCTCAGAAGGTGAGTGGAACGTATGCGCAGGTTCGCGAGGCGTTTGCGGCAGTGGAGCCAGCTTTGACACAGGTTGACGGAGCGGTTCGAGAGATGAGCGGTGCATTGACTTCAATTGCTGACGAGCTTTCCTCCTCCTTAGACGAAACAGATTTGAGCGGGTTGAATGAGCTGACAAAAGGGTTGTCGGCATTGGCGGCTAATTACGATCAGTTTCATTCTGGACTTGTGAGGTATACCGGTGGTGTTAGTGAGTTGTCCACTTCTTATTCACAAGTGCATACCGGGTTTGTTGGGGTGACAGAAGTAACTGGTGAACTGGCGAGTGCTGTTAGTGAGCTGTCAGATGGAACGAAAGACTTGCACGAGGAAACGAAGGATCTTCCAAGAAAGATGCAAGCGGAAATAGATAGCATGATTCAAGAGTACGATAAGTCCGATTTTGTGCCGGTGTCGTTTGTTTCAAAGGACAACAAGAAGGTTTCTTCTGTTCAGTTTGTCATAAAGACAGAAGGCATCAAGATGGAAGAAAAGAAAGCAAAGGAAGCAGAGCCTGAGAAAAAGAAAGGGTTCTGGACGTTGTTAAAAGAGTTGTTTAGTTAGTTGAACGACCTTTCGTGTGCGAGTGTTTGATCGTGTGCGGAGGGTCGTTTTTTTGTGGTTTGGGGTTGTGGATGGGGTATCGGAATTCAGCCGGTTTGTCATTTTTCCAGCCAAAACAGGGCACTTTTCAGCCAAAAGTCTAAATTCGACAAATTCCGCACCCCCCGACTTTGTTAGCACCCCAATCACTAACCCGCTCCCGTTATCCACTATCCGAACTACCAGAACCGTCCTCCTCGTCTCATGTCCCAAAAACACATCTTTTTTCCTATTAAATTTAATGTTTAACGTTATTTTGTAATGGTTTTGTCATAATGGAGGACACATTTTACATTGTGAGGGGGAGGAGGAGGAAAACTATTTTGAAATAGAGATAATACCGGGAGTCGAGTCACAGGAGGATTCGACATCATTTAGGAGGTTTTTACCAGACAAAATTCGACAATAGTCCTGTGGGTTTGACCAATGTTTGAACACATGGTACTAAATAAGAAGCGAAATTTGTAACAAAAGTTTCAAAAAGTAGTTTTCAAGTTTGGAAATTGTGGTATTTATATCCAGAAATAATGAATTTTGTTAAGACCTGATAAATTTTTCCGGAAAGAGGTAGGGAGTACGTATGCTGGAGTCTAAGAGAAGAGCCGTAATTTTTTTATCATTATCCTTATTGTTAGCCATTGCAGCTGGGTTTTTATTTTTGCAAAAGGTAAGTGCGATTAACGCTGAGCTGGGTGGTATGACGAGGGTCTTTATCGCTTCTGAGGATATTGCCTCACGTGCTGTTATTCAGCCCAATCAAGTCACCACCATGGAAATCCCCAATCGATTTGTAAATGAATCCCACATCACAGATGTATCAGAACTTGCGAACAGGGTGTCCGTCGTCCCACTTTCAAAAGGAGAACTAATTACCTCCAGTATGATTAAGCCTGTTGCTAGTGTAAGAGAAGAAAATAACCGGATTGTTACGTTAACTCAATCTGAAAGGGTCCGTTTTGATGAACAATTAGAAGCGCTCGATCGGGTCGATATTATTGTTTCTCATAAGTTTGACGGAGAATCCAAGACGGAAATTTTTATGACAGATGTCCTAGTTGCTGGGGTCGTGAAAAGCGGCGGAGATTTTTCAGGTATCGCGGTTGAAATTCCTACTGAGGATGCGCCACAGCTTATACATATGCAAAATTACGCAGACAGCATCCGAATCTTAAAAGCGAATGTTGGAAAAGGCAACACCATTAATGATGTAGAGGAAGCTCCTTCAGAAGAACCGCCAGCTGAAGAGGAGAAGGAAGAAGCAAAGGAAGAGCCAAAGGAAGAGCCTAAGAAAGAAGCTCCAAAGGAAGAAAAGCCAAAAGAAGAGAAAAAAGACAAAGACAAGGACGGCAACAACTAGATGGAGGATGTAAGAGATGAAAGATAATCCGAAAGTGTTAATCGTTAGTGAGGAAGAGGTAATTGCAGATCAGCTTCAGCGGGTCTTATCGGAAGAAGGTCAGGTGGAAGGGCTGCAATACCAGGAGCTACGAGGAGAGTTTGATCGCTTAGCACCTGATTTGATTTTTATCGTCCAAACGGAGGATGAGTCGACTTGCATCGATGCCATTGATTATATTCATCAGGAAAATCCGCTTGTGATGGTCGTGTTTATTGCTGCATCGCAAAACTTTCAGCTGCTGCGGACGGTAACAAGAGCCGGTGCAACTGACTTCTTTGTGTTCCCAGATGAGTGGACATTGTTTAACGGGAAGCTTGAGAGTATCCTGCATATGGCAAAAGAAAGAAAGTCCCAGTATGAGGAAGTGGCAAGCTCTCAACAAACGTTTAAACGCGGTCGTGGTCAGGTGTTTTCTTTTTACAGTGGTAAGGGTGGCAGTGGCAGGACGTTAATCGCCTCTACCTTTGCGCAAACGTTAAAGTTCGAATCCACAGCACAGGTATTGTTAATTGATTTAAACCTCCAATATGGAGGAGTGGAGACGTTTCTTTCCATCGAATCGAATCGCTCGATTGCAGACCTTTTGCCAGTTTTAGATGAGCTTAATGAAGGACATATTCGCAATGTTTCCGAGCGCGAGGAGTACTCAAAGCTAGAGGTACTCTTAAGTCCAAGGGATGCAGAAGTGGCCGAAAGCTTAACAGATCTATTTGTCTCAAAATTAATTCGAACATGCCGAAGAAGCTATGATTTTGTCTTGATTGATCTTCCGGTTTCCATGAATGAACAGACCTACACGGCTCTAGAGGAGTCGGACAAAATCTTTTATATATTAAATCTTGATACCCCATCAATCAGCATGCTAAAACAGGTGGAATTGCTTTTTGCTAGACTTGGTCTCGACATGAAGGAGCGAGTGCAGCTCGTGTTTAATGAGGTAGGCAGAGAAAATGAGATTAGCCCAAAGGATGTAAAAGAAATGCTCGAATATCCAACAGCTGTCGAGCTGAAACGTGATATTAAAGGCGTCCAATCTTTTGTAAATAAAAGTGAGCCACTACGAAAAGAAGCAGATGAGAAAAAGATCATCCCGTTTGCAAAGGATATTCGAAAATGGGTCAGTGGGATGATTGAGTAAGAAAAATGGATGATGAAGGAATGAATATGGATGTCAATTTTTAATCGAAAAGGGAAAAGTTCTGACAGACAATCGCATGAAAGAACTTTATACGAAAATCCATATATTAATGAGCTTGTGGAGCACTATAAAACTCGTATTCTTAAAGAATCGA